>NZ_JBSGGG010000001.1:0-539707 GCF_053603795.1 Nocardia sp. NPDC004123 | reverse complement strand
CTCGCGGGCGGTGATGCGGTCGACGACGGCGAAGCGCTCCATCGCTCCGGAGGCTCCGCGCCCGGCGCACTCGCCGTTCTCGACCACCATTTGAAGCCCCGCCCGATTGGGCGGGGCGCCAACTCGTTCTTGCTGTTGGCCAACCGTTCATATGATTCCGGTCTCGAAACAAGTTGGGCGGTCGTACTATTCGGCGCATGTCCGCGCCGCTCGAGGGTGTGACCGGTGAACAGTCGGTGGCGCGCGCCGATCGACAGTTCAGCGATCTTCCATCCGGAATTAACCAGTCAGTAGCCCTGAGCCGCAAGGCTGCGCGGGTGCGATCTTGGCCCGAACGAGTACTCCCGACGCCCCCGGGGCGCGGGTGGCGAAGCAGACCCTGGCAGGACCATGCGCTCTTCGTGGTCCTGGTCGCGCCGAACCTGATTCTGCTGGGGCTGTTCGTCTATCGGCCGCTGGTCGACAATATCCGCCTGTCGTTCACCGACTGGAACATCTCGGCGACCAGCCTGAACTGGGTCGGTTTCGACAACTACACCGAGTGGTTCGGCCGCGACGACTCCTGGCAGATCGTCGGCAATACGGTGATCTTCACCGTCGCCGCGGTCCTCGGCAGCATGCTGCTGGGCCTGGCGCTTGCCCTGCTGCTGGATCGCAAACTGTTCGGGCGCAATGTGGTCCGCTCCGCCATCTTCGCGCCCTACGTCATCTCCGGCGCGGCCATCGGCGTGGGCTTCCAGTTCATCTTCGACCCCGGCTTCGGCCTGGTCCCGGATCTGCTGGAGCGGCTGGGGATGCACTCACCCGACTTCGCGCAGAACCCGCACTGGGCACTGTTCATGATCACGGTCACCTACATCTGGAAGAACCTGGGCTACAGCTTCGTCATCTATCTGGCAGCGCTGCAAGGGGTTCGGGCCGACCTGATGGAGGCCGCCGAGATCGACGGCGCGAGCCGCTGGACCACCTTCACCCGGGTGCTGCTGCCGCAGCTGCGGCCCACCACCTACTTCCTGTCGATCACGGTGCTGCTCAACTCACTTCAGGTCTTCGACCTCATCAATGTGATGACCCGCGGCGGGCCCATCGGCACCGGCACCACCACCATGATCTATCAGGTCTATCGCGAATCCTGGGTGAACCAGCGGGCCGGATACGGGGCGGCCGTCGCCACCATCATGTTCCTGGTGCTGCTCATCGTGACGCTGGTGCAGGTGCGCATCATGGACCGAGGGGACGAGAAGTGAACCGGCTCAACGCGCTGAGCGCTTTCCGCGACCGGGAACTGTGGGCCAAGGTGTTCGGCTACGCCGCCATGGTGTGCGTGCTGATCATCGTCGGCGTCCCGCTGTACTACATCCTCACCCGCTCCTTCATGGCGCACGGGGAGGTCTACTCCCAGCCGGTCAGCTACTGGCCCGAGCACTGGCTGGCGTCGAACTACCACGACGCCACCACCACGCTGCCGTTCTGGCAGTTCCTGCGGAACTCGATCATCGTAACCGGCGTCGTCTCGGCGGTGAAGTTCGTGCTGGGCGTGCTCAGCGCCTACGGCCTGGTGTTCCTGCGCTTCCCCGGCAAGAACATCGTGTTCCTGGTGATCATCGCGGCGCTCATGGTGCCCAACCAGATCACCATCATCTCCAACTACGCGCTCATCGCCCAGCTGGGCTGGCGAAACACCTTCCAGGGCATCATCGTTCCGCTCTGCGGCGTCGCCTTCGGCACCTTCCTGATGCGCAATCACTTCCTGTCGCTGCCGAGCGAGGTCATCGAGGCCGCGCGGATGGACGGCGCGGGCTGGTGGCGGCTGCTGACCCGGGTGGTGCTGCCCATGTCCGGACCCACCATGGTGGCGTTCGCGGTGGTCACGCTGGTGAACGAGTGGAACGAATACCTGTGGCCGTTCCTGATGGCCGACGACGCGCGGGTGGCCACCCTGCCGGTCGGCCTGACCCTGCTGCAGAACACCGAGAACCCGAGCGTCACCAACTGGGGTCCGGTCATGGCCGGGGTCATCCTGACCATGCTCCCCATCCTCATCGTCTTCCTGGTGCTCCAGCGCCAGATGATCAAGGGCCTCACCTCCGGTGCGGTCAAGGGTTAAGTCCCAGAAGGAGATTCCTGTGTCGGATTCACGTAACCCCGCTGATTTCACGGCACGCCGTGGTGCTCTTTCGCGACGCGGGTTTCTCGGCTTGGCGGGCGCGGCCGCGGGTGCGGCGGCGCTGACCGCGTGCGCCGGATCCGGTGGCGGCGGCACGCAGGGCGGCGACTCGAAGACCATCACCTTCTGGTCCAACCACCCCGGCACCTCCAAGGACCAGGAAACCGAGCTCATCAACCGGTTCCAGGCCAAGTACCCGGACCTGAAGGTCAATCTGGTCGACGCGGGCAAGAACTACGAGGAGGTCGCGACCAAGTTCAACGCCGCGCTCTCCGGGGGTGAACTGCCCGACGTGGTCATCCTGTCCGACGTCTGGTGGTTCAACTACGCGCTCAACGGCACCATCGAGCCGCTGGACAGCCACTTCTCCGCGGCCGGGGTGAACGTGTCCGACTACGTGGACACCTTCGTCGGCGACTACAAGTTCAACGGCAAGACCTGGGCGCTGCCGTACTCGCGCTCGACGCAGATCTTCTACTACAACAAGGACGTCTGGGCCAAGGCCGGACTGCCCGACCGCACGCCGAACAGCTGGGACGAGTTCGACGAGTGGGGCCCGAAGATCCAGAGCGTGATGGGCGACGGCAAGTGGGCGCACGGCTGGGGCGACGCCAAGAACTACCTGGCCTGGACCTTCCAGGGTCCGTGCTGGACCTTCGGCGGCGCGTACTCGGACGAGTGGAAGCTGAAGTTCAACGACCCGGCCACCATCAAGGCCGGAAACTACCTGCGCGACTCCATCAATACCAAGAAGTACGCCAGCATCCGGCCCACCTACGCCGTGGACTTCGGCAACGGCATCATCGCCTCGGCCATCGGCTCCACCGGAGACCTGAAGAGCATCAACACCAATGCCGCGGGCAAAACCCAGTTCGGCACCGGCTTCCTGCCGCACCCGAACGGGCTGGCGGGCTGCACCACCGGCGGCGCCGGCCTGGCGATTCCGTCGCGGATCAGCGACGCCCGCAAGGAGAACGCGCTCAAGTTCATCGAGTTCATCACCAATGCGGCCAACACCTCGTACTTCTCGCAGGCCACCGGCTATGTGCCGGTGCGCAAGTCGGCGCAGCAGGATCCGGGCATGCAGGACTTCCTGGCCAAGAACCCGAACTTCAAGACCGCGATCGACCAGCTGCCGCTGACCAAGCCGCAGAACTACGCGCGCGTGTTCGTGCCCGGCGGCGACCAGATCATCGGCACCGGGCTCGAGCAGATCGGCCTGCAGAACCGGGACACCGCAGCGGCTTTCGGCGATATCGCCAACCAGCTGCAGACGATCATCGACCGGCAGATCACGCCCAAGCTGCCCAAGTAAGAGACGCACCCGCACGCTGACGTCAGGGGCCGGAGGCGGCAGCCTGCGTAACCACGGAGGCCCCCGGCAGCGTGAGCATTGGACAAGGAGAGCGCCGGCATGGCGACTGTGCAGTTCGAGGGAGTTTCCCTCACCTATCCGGGGGCGCCCGGCCCCGCGGTCGACGACCTGGACCTGGACATCGCCGACGGCGAATTCCTGGTGCTGGTCGGGCCTTCGGGCTGCGGCAAGTCCACCAGTCTGCGCATGCTGGCGGGTCTCGAAGCGGTGACCGCCGGGCACATTCGCATCGGCGGACTCGACGTGACCGGCCTGCCGCCGCGTTCGCGCGACGTGGCCATGGTGTTCCAGAGCTACGCGCTCTACCCGAATATGACCGTGGCCGAGAACATGGGGTTCGCGCTGCGCAATGCGGGTATGAGCAAGGCCGACACCAGGGTTCGCGTCACCGAGGCGGCGGCCATGCTGGAGCTGGAGGACCTGCTCGACCGCAAGCCCGCGCGGCTGTCGGGCGGCCAGCGCCAGCGCGTCGCCATGGGCCGGGCCATCGTGCGGCGGCCGCAGGTGTTCTGCATGGACGAGCCGCTGTCGAATCTCGATGCCAAGCTGCGGGTTTCGACCCGCTCGCAGATCGCGGCCCTGCAGAAGCGGCTGGGCACCACCACCGTGTACGTGACCCATGATCAGGTCGAGGCCATGACCATGGGGCACCGGGTCGCGGTGATGAAGGACGGGAAGCTGCAGCAGATCGCCGCTCCCCGTGAGCTTTACGACGATCCGGTCAACACCTTCGTCGCCGGGTTCATCGGCTCGCCCGGCATGAACCTGCTGACCGCGCCGGTCCGCGCGGGCGCGGCCGTGCTCAACGACCTGCGAATTCCCCTGCCGCACAATATCGACGGCAAGAACGTGATCGTCGGCATCCGGCCCGAATCCTGGGAGGTCACCACCGATGCGGGCAATGCGCTCGCGGTCGAGGTGGAACTGCTCGAGGAGCTCGGCTCGGAGTCGTTCGTCTACTCGCACGGCGTGGCCGACGAATGGTCCAGCCGCTCCGGCCGGGTGGTCGCGCGGGTGGATCGGCGCTTCCAGGTCGCGCTGGGCGACCGTCTGCTCCTGACGCCCAAGCAGGACGAACTCTTCTTCTTCGACGCGGAAACCGAAGAGCGCCTGCGTTAGCCGGCCGGGGCCCTCGCCATCTCGGCGAGGGCCCGGTCCGGACTACCAGATCTTCACACGCTCAGCGGGATCCAGATAGAGCTCGTCACCCGGCCGCACATCGAAGGCCTCGTGGAAGCTGTCGAGGTTGCGGACCACGCCATTGCAACGGAACTCCGCCGGCGAGTGCGGGTCCACGGCGAGGCGGCGGATGGCCTCCTCGATACGCGCCTTGGTGCGCCACACCTGCGCCCAGCCGAAGAACACCCGCTGCAGGCCGGTGAGTTCGTCGAGGACGGGGGAGTCCTGGCCCTCGATGGCAATCCGGTACGCCTCCAGGGCGATCGAGAGACCGCCCAGGTCGCCGATGTTCTCACCGATGGTGAATTCGCCATTGACCTTGTGGTCCGCCGACAGATCCTTGGGGGAGAACTGGTTGTACTGGTCGATCAAAGCCTTGGTGCGCTTGCCGAATTCGGTGCGGTCCGACTCGGTCCACCAGTCGACCATATTGCCGTCGCCGTCGTACTTGGAGCCCTGATCGTCGAAGCCGTGGCCGATCTCGTGCCCGATGACCGCACCGATACCACCGTAGTTGGCGGCGTCGTCGGCGTTCATGTCGAAGAACGGGGGCTGCAGAATGGCGGCCGGGAAGACGATCTCGTTCATGCCCGGGTTGTAGTAGGCGTTCACCGTCTGCGGGGTCATGAACCATTCGCCGCGGTCCACCGGGCCGCCCAGCTTGTTCAGGTCGCGGTCGTGCTCGGCGGCGTAGCCGCTGCGGTAGTTGCCCACCACGTCGGCCGGATCCACGGTGACCGCGGCGTAGTCACGCCACTCCTCCGGGTAGCCGATCTTGGGGGTGAACTTCTCCAGCTTGGCCAGCGCGGCCTGCCGGGTGTCCGGGCCCATCCACTCCAGCTCGGAGATATTGCGGCGGTAGGCCTCCTGCAGATTCGCCACCAGCTCGACCATGCGGGCCTTGGCCTCCGGCGGGAAGTGCCGAGCCACATAGAGCTTGCCCACGGCCTCGCCCAGCAGATCCTGCACCAGGGAGACGCCGCGCTTCCAACGCTCCCGATTCTCCTGCGCGCCGGTCAGGGTGCGGCCGTAGAAGTCGAAATTGGCCTCCACCAGATCCGCGGTCAGGTACGGCGCGCGAGCCTTCACCACCCGCCAGGCCGCCCAGGCCTTCCAGTCCACCAGCGATTCCGAGGCCCACAGCTGGGCGAAGGTGCGCACGTAATCGGGCTGGCGAACGACGAGTTCCGCGAACAGCTCCGCACCGGAGCGATCCAGTCCCGCGGCCAGCGCGGAAGTCCAGGCGGTCCAGTCGAATTCCGGGTTCTCGGCGGCCAGCGCGTCGAAAGTGGTGAGGTTGTAGCTCAATTCGGCATCGCGGCGGCGCACCACGTCCCAGTGACCCGCGGCCAGCTTGGTCTCCAGCTCGAAAACCCGCTGGGCGTCATGGTCCAACCCGGCCAGCTCGAACATGCGGCGGATGTGGGCGACGTACTTCTCGCGGATCTCCGCGTATTCGTCCTTGTGGTAGTACGACTCGTCGGGCAGGCCGATGCCGGACTGGGTGGCGTGCACCAGGTACCGGGCGGAGTTCTTGTCGTCGGTGTCGACGTAGAAGGCCAGCGCGCCGCCTACGCCGGTGCGCTGCAGGCGCCCGATGAGCGCGGCGAAGTCCGAACGGGCGGCGACCCCGGACACGGCGGCCAGCTCCTCGGCGATCGGGGTCAGGCCCGCCGCCTCGACGGCCGCGTCGGCCATGAAGCTGTTGTAGAGATCGCCGATCTTGCGCTCTTCGGTGCCGGGCGCGGCATCGGCCGCCGAGGCGTCCTGGATGATCTTCTGCACATCCAGTTCAGCCTGGTCGTAGAGCGTGCGGAAGGCACCGTCCACCGCCCGGTCGGCCGGTATCTCGTAGCTCTCCAGCCATTTGCCGTTGACGTGCGCGAACAGGTCGTCCTGTACCCGTACGTCCGCGTCACGGAAGGACAGGTCGATACCAGAGGGAGGCGTCAGCTGCGAAGTCACAGTGCCTATTTTGCCCTCCGCTTCGCTCCGGGCGGGTTCGCGGCGCTGAAAGTCTCGTTCTTTCCTCCCTCCGCCTCCTCCGCTTCGCTCCCCGGTTCCGCTCGGTCCAGAACGAGCGCTCCGCCTCCCCGCGCTTGCGCCGCGAACCACCGGGCTCGACCCCCGACGGCCGAGCCTCGACACTGCACTGTTCGGTGGCTAGACGCTTTGCGGCTGACGGTCGAATTCCCCGTCGCGGGCCCCGTCGATGAAGGCGCGCCATTCGCCGGGGGTGTAGACCAGGGTGGTGTCGCGGTGCCGGAGGGTGGTGTGGCCGTCCGCACCGGTCTCCGCGCTGAGCGCGGTGCGGAGGGAGTGGCGGCCCAGCACAGCGGCCAGGAATGTCATCCATTCGGTCGCGGCGACGGTGATGATGGGCTCGTCTTCAAGGCGATGTTCCGGATTGCGCCGGTACTTGCTGTCACGAATGAGCACCGCATCACCGTCGAATCGAACCTCCACGCACTGATTTCCGTTATTGGTACGGGACGACGTGAACCAGCCGCGGGATACCGGCTGATAGTTCGCGGTGTTTAGCATGGGCAGCATTTTACCGTTACGCATGCGTATCCTACCCTTGCGAATATCGTTTGATGAGCTCCAAAGATTCTGCGCGACCGAGAGATTGGTCGAGCGCACGCACAAATGCGAACCGCAGATCGCGAATCTGCGACGAATCCTCCACCGCCCCACCGAAAACCGCGCTCTCCACCCAGGTGAACGTCGGAAGATTCTCGGAAGCGAAATCCAGCAGATGGAAACTCGACCCGCCCAGCAGTGCGCCCCGGGTCGCGGTGAACGGAATCACCCGCACCGAAATGGAATCCAGCTCGTCCAGCAGTGTTGCCAGATGTTCCAGTTGCCCGCGCAATACTTTCGGGCCGCCGATCTGCTGTAGCAGCGTGGCCTCGCCGATCACCGCGGTGAGTTCCACCCGGTCGGCGCCGCGCAGCCGCTCCTGCCGCTTCAGCCGCACCGCCACCAGTTGTTCCACCTGGACGGGACGGATCATGACGTCGGCGCTGATGAGCGCCCGCGCGTATTCCTCGGTCTGCAACAGCCCGGGCACCACCAGGCTGTCGTAGCTGCGGATGCTCTCCGCGCCCAGCTCCATGCCGTAATACCGTTGCAGCTCCGGCCCGATCAGCGCCGAGGACCTGGCCCACCAGCCGCGCTCCTTGCTCAGCGCCAGCAGTTCCAGCAGTTCCGCGCGCTCCTCACCCTCCACCTCGAGCAGCTCCAGCACCGGGCCGATGGTGGTCGCCGTGAGGACGCGCCGGCCCTTCTCCACGTGCGACCAGTTGGCGGGTGTGAAGCCGACACGCTTGGCGAAGGTCGCCGAATCGAAGCCGCACTGCTCACGCAGTTCGCGCAGTCGCAGGACCAGCTCCCACCGGGCGACGGTGGGCGAGACGGGTGCCATGAGCAGTGATGCTACGCTGGGGAACTCACTGGCGTGTGACTATTGTCATACCGATAGCCCGGCCCTAAGGTCGGTAGCAGGAGGTTCGCCATGAGCGCGCTGGACCCGTCCTCGTATACCGCCACCCAGGAAGCGCTGGCCCGGTGCCGGCGCTATCGCAAGGAGCACGGTCTCTACGGCGTGGTGGACTCGGCACTGTGCCGAATCATGTTGGAGGTCGGGGCCGTCGGGGCCGTGACCATGCCCGCCGACCTGGGCCACCGGGTCCGCGACCATCTGGTCGCCCGGCGCCGCTGCGGGCCCGTCATCGCCCACCCGCGCTCGGGCCGCTGGACCTTCCTGACCGGCCCCACGGACGACTCGTATTACGACACCGCTTTGTTCTCAGACCTTTTCCGTGATTGCGCTTCCGTAGCGCAGCCGGGCAGCACCATCGTGCTGCCGTCTCCCGCGGACGAGCACAGCGCCTACCGCACGTGGATTCACCCGCCGGAAGGGGACTTTCGCCCCGAACTGGCCGAGGTGCTGGCCGCCACCCGCGAGTGCCATCCGGTCAGCGGGTAGGCGCGGGCGTCAGCGTGACGCTGAACCTGTCCTCGACGCGCTTGTTGAATTCCTCCTGGCACTGCTGAACCTTGGACCTGTCACCGCCGGCCTTGTTCAGGCAGTCGATCAGATCGGTGCCGCCGGTGTCCTTGAAGACGACCCACACCAGCACGCCGACCAGAATGCCGCCGATCAGGCTGATGACGCCCATGATCGCGCCCGCCAGCGCCATTCCGAAGCCGCCGGACGTGCCGCGGCGCGCCTTCGTCGCGGCGATCACGCCGAGAATGATCGCGAACGCGCCGCACAGGACGCCGACGATGGTGAGCAGCACCGTCCAGAAGGTGAGCAGACCCAGGATGCCGAAGACCATCGCGGTGATCGCCATGCCCTTGCGCTGCGGCGATTCCTGCCAGTACTGCGGTCCGCCGGGCGGCGGATAGTTTCCGTGCGGAGGCGGCGGGTACTGGCCGTACTGCCCCGGCGGCGGGTACTGGTTCATGCGTCGATGCTATTGCCCGCCGAGTCGGGCATGCATTTCCCACACCAGAATCTCCGACGGCATGTTCGCGGTGACCCGCTGGCCTCCGCTGCGCGTCAACCGCACCGCGTCACCCTCGTACAGGGTGCCCGCCCCCTCCATCTCCACCTCGCCGCGCGCGATGAAGACATGCAGGTAGGGGGCTTCCGGCAGGCGGATCTCGGCGGCGTCGCCGGACATCCGGGCCACATGCAGGGCGGAGTGGCTGCTGGCGATGGCGATGGCGGTGCGGTCGCGGTAGCGGGGCAGGCCCGAGGCCACCGTGATCAGGCCGCCGCCGGCCAGCTCGTCGTCGATCTCCAGCTGCTGATAGCCCGGGGTCAGCCCGGAATCGTCGGGCACCACCCACATCTGGACGAAATGCACCGGCTCCTGGTGTTCGGGCACATTGCCGATCCGCCAGGAATCGTTCTTCTCCGAATGCAGGATGCCGGTACCGGCGCTCATGCGCTGGGCCAGGCCGGGATAGATGACCCCGCTGTGCCCCAGCGAATCCTGATGGACCAGGCTCCCGCTCAGCACCCAGGTGACGATTTCCATGTCCCGGTGCGGATGGGTCTCGAAGCCCTCGCCGGGCAGGACGATGTCCTCATTGTTGACCAGCAGCAGGCCATGATGGGTGTTGTCGGGATCGTAGTGTTCCCCGAACGAGAACGAATGCTTCGAATCCAGCCACGACACACGGGTTTTCATGCGGTCGCCGCCACGATGGATATCGATGTGTGGTGTCGTGAGGGTGGACACCGCCGTACTCCTCTCACCGGCGAGCACCGATCGGATTCCAGGGTAGGGGCCGATACGGCGGCCCAACCTGAATTCCGGGTTAAATTCTAGCGTGAGAGCAGCGCTGCTCCGCACGCCGCCGACCAGGTACTACGCTCTCGGCAACCGGCCCGGGCAAATGCCCGGCGATTGTGAGTGCGCGGCAGTGACGCCCGCCCGCATGCCGTCGTACCCGCCAGCGGGTTTCGGTCGGCGACCGTATCATGATGTGCCGCAAGCGAAACGAGAGGGAGAGCAGGGGGATGCGACCCGAGGCACTCGCGGGCATCGAACGCGAGCTCCGACAACAGGCCGAGAGCGAGGGGATCGCTCATTTCGTGGTGGGCGTGGCCGTCTTCCGGGACGGAAAACTGCTGGTCGTGCGGCGTGTCGCCGAAGGCTCGCACGGGGGGATGTGGGAACTGCCCGGCGGCGGCGTGGAATCCGGCGAGTCCTTCGCCGACTGCGTGGCCCGCGAACTGTTCGAGGAGACCGGGCTGAGCGTCGTGCGGATCACCGACGTGCTGGGCGGATTCGACTACGCCACCCGCACCAAGTCCCGGGTCCGCAAATACAGCTTCGTGGTCGAGACCGAGGCCGCCGAGATCCGGCTGGACCCCCTCGAACACGACCGCTACCAGTGGATCGACGCCGACACCGTCGACAACCTGCCCATGGCCGACGATATGCGCGCGGCCGTCTTCGCGCTGGTGACCACGCACCCGTCCCGGTGACCGCGGCGCCGCCGCCGGCCACCCTGCGCGCCCGGCTGGCCGCGGTCGCGACCGGGCTCCGCGAGAATCCCGGCACCCTGCGGCTGACGCTGGTCCGGCTGTCCGGGCAGTTCGGCGACGGCATGTTCCAGGCCGCGCTCTCGGGCGCGATTCTGTTCAACCCCGAACGCCAGACCGATCCGCTGGCCATCGCCGGCGGCTTCGCGGCCCTGCTGCTGCCGTACTCGATCATCGGCCCGTACGCGGGCGCGCTGCTCGACCGGTGGGATCGCCGCCGGGTGCTGCTCTACGCGAACGTGCTGCGCGCGCTGCTCATCGTGGCGACCGCGGCGGGCCTGCTGGCCGGGGTGCACGCCACCCCGCTGCTGCTGGGCGCGCTGTCCGTGGTCGGGGTGAGCCGGTTCGTGGGCGCCGGTGTGTCCGCGTCACTGCCCAAGGTGCTGGCCCAGCGCTGGCTGGTCCCGATGAACTCGGTGCTGGCGACGGTGGCCTCGGGGTGCGCGGTTCTGGGCGCGGGCCTGGCCTTCTCGATCATCGGGCTGATCGGGGCGGGCGACTTCGCCTCGGCGGTGGCGGCGGCCGGCAGCGCCTCCGGTTCGATCGCCGGCGGGCTGGTGGTGGCCGGATTCCGGCCCCGCGCACTGGGACCCGACCGGGGCGAGCAGGCCGCGGCGCGAGGCGGGTGGAGCACGGTGCGGGCCATCGCCGCCGGACTGCGCGAGGGCGCCACCGCGGCCTGGCGGTCCCGGGAGGTGACCACGACCTTCCTGGGGATCGGCGCGCACCGCATCGTCTTCGGCGCGGACACCCTGCTGATGGTGCTGGTGCTGCGCCGTGGCGACGAGGCCGCGGTGGGGGCGCACCTCGCGAAATTCAGTGCGGCCATCACCGCGACCGGGGCGGGCATGCTCACGGCGGCCGTGGTCGCGCCGGTGCTGATTCCCCGGCTCGGCCGGCCGCGGACGGTGGTGACCGGCCTGGTGACGGCGATCGCGGTACAGCTGGGCCTGGTCACGCCCATCACCGTCGCCACCGGGGACGCCGAGCGGCGGGCGGAGCTGCTGTTGCTGGCGGCGGCCTACCTGCTCGGGCTGGTGGGCCAGGTCATCAAGCTGACCGGGGACGCGGCCATGCAGATCGATATCGACGACGCGCATCGCGGGCAGGTCTTCGCCCTGCAGGACACGGTCTTCAACATCACCTTCGTGCTGGCGCTGGCGGGTACCGCGATGCTGATTCCGGCCGACGGCCGCTCACCGGCGGTGGTGGTGGCCGCGGCGGCGGTCTACGCGGGCGGCGTCCTGGCCATTGCGGCCAATTCACGCCGACGGGTCGGTACGTAGCCGAAGTAGGTATCGGCTCGGTCACACCACTCCGGCGACACGGCGGGACGGCTCCGCGGATGCGGCCCGCAGGACTACGGTGAGGTGGATCCGATCACGGACGAGGAGACGCACCACGGATGACTGCGCGGCGCTCCGAAGCACCTGCGGCCCTGGCGCTCTCGAGCCTGGCGATGGCCGCGGTCATGCTGCTGCCCGCCACACCCGCCACCGCCGGACCCTTGGCCCCGTGGGCCCCGCCGCCGTTGAACGCCTGCGGCGAAACGGGATTCGATCCGCTGGCCCGCGAACCCGACCCGGATGTGCCACTGCCGCAACCGCAGCCGCCCGACAACACCATCCACATTCAGGTCCCGGTCCCGCAGTTCACGCCGGTCCCCATTCCGGGTCCGCGGCAGGACAACACCCGCATCGAGCCCGCGCCACTGCCCCCGGACCCGTGCGTCAATCCGTGCCCCGACCTGCGCAACGACCAGAGTCCCAAGCCGGAAAACCTTGCGCCCGAGAGTGATCCGGCCGACCCGCCGGGCGACCCGGCCGACACCTCCGGAGATCCCGGCACCGGCGATGACCAGCCTGCCCCGGAAGCGGCGCCCGCGCCCACCCCCGCACCGCAGGCCGGCTCCGGCTCCGGCTCCGGCGGGATTCAGCTGCCGCACATCCAGATAGACCAGATTCCGGAGACCGTCCCGATCCCGGTGCCCGGCGGCGATCCCGAGCCACCGCAGCCCCGGCCCGCGCCCGCCGCGCAGCCCCTGGTTCCCGCGCCGGTCGCCGCACCCGTGGCCCCGGCCGAGCTCGACTCGCTGGCGCTGGTGAACCAGGTGACCGGGCACGGCTCCACCAACCGCACCGATATGCGCTGGTCGGTGGACGGCACCGACCTCGGCATCATGTGGGAGTCCGAGCCCGGGCAGATCGCCGTCGCCTTCGGCGACACCTTCGGCAAGGGCTGGGGGCCGATCGGCGCGGGCACCGGGGACCAGGACTGGCGCAGCAACTCCATCGCGTTCAGCAGCAATCGCGATCTCTCCCAGGGCCTGCGGCTGGACACCTTCGCCCAGGACAGCCGGTGTCACGCCGCCGAGATCCTGAGCAGCCGCAAGGTCGACAACTTCGAGATCACCACCATCCCGACGTCCGGCTTCGCGCTGAACGGGCGGCAGTACCTGACGTACATGTCGGTGGCCCGGTGGAGTCGCCACAAGCCGGGCATGTGGTGGACCAATCTGGGCGGGCTGGCCTGGTCCGACGACAACGGCGCGACCTGGACCAAATCCGATTGGGCGCGCTGGGACAACGTCTTCGGGCTGGGACGGTTCCAGGTCATGGGCATGGCGCCGCACGACGGGTACGTGTACATGTTCGGCACGCCCAATGGGCGGTTCGGCACCATCGGGCTGGCCCGGGTGCCCACCGACCAGGTGCTCGACAAGTCGGCCTACCAGTACTGGATCGCCGATACCTGGGTGCCCGCCCTGGGGCCCGACGAACAGCTGGCCGCGCCGATCCTGTCCGGGACCGCCGGTGAGCTGTCGGTGCGCTACGACGAGTCGACCGGGCAGTGGCAGATGATCTACCTGGATCTGGACCGCCACGCCATCGTGCTGCGCACCGCCGCCGAACCGCAGGGCGCCTGGACCGATCCGGTGACCCTGGTCGACACCGACGACTATCCGACGACCTACGGCGGGTACATCCATCCGTGGTCGCGCGGGAAGGACCTGTACTTCACCATGTCGGCGTGGAACAGCTACAACGTGTACCTCATGCACGCGACGCTGAAGTAGCGACTCCGGCGATCCTGTGGCAGCGCAACGAAATCCCGCGTCAATCGATCTTCCGGAAGCGCAGGGCCTGGCCCGGGCGGGCCTGCGCCACGCAGTCCACATCGGCGTCCACCACCACCGCGATCACCGGATAACCGCCGGTGATCGGATGATCCGCCAGGAAGACGACGGGCTGACCGCTGGGCGGCACCTGCACCGAGCCCAAGGCCATACCCTCCGTGGGTAATTCACTCGGTACGCTGCGCCGCAGGGCGGGACCGCTGCGCCGGTCCAGCCGCGCGCCGATCCGATCGGTGTCCGGGGAGACCGTCCACTCGCCTGCGAAGAGAGCGGTGGCGTCGGTGAACCAGTCGGCCCGCGGACCGGGTACGGCACGCACCGTGAGCAGGTCGTTGCCCAGCGCCGGCACCGGCGCGACATCCACGATGGGCAGCGCCCGCGGCGGCTTTCCCACCGGGAGCCGATCGCCCGGACACAGCGGGTCGGGGCCGATGCCGGAGAGGGTGTCGCGGCTGCGGGAGCCCAGCACCGGCGCGACCTCGATGCCGCCGCGCACCGCCACATAGGTGCGCAGACCCGTGTCGGCGATGCCGAGCCGCAGCCGTTGCCCCTCTTCGATTTCCAGCACGCTGGCCGCGCCCATGGGGCGGTCGTCGACGGTGACCGGGGCCGGGGCGCCGGTCACCGCCACCGTGACGTGCTGATCGGCGAGCAGTTCCAGCCCGCCCAGCAGCACCTCGATGCCCGCCGCGCCCTCCGGATTCCCGACCAGGCGATTGGCCAGCCGCAGCGAAGCGCGGTCCGCCGCGCCCGCGGTGCCCACCCCGGAGTCGAACCAGCCCGGGCGGCCCAGGTCCTGAATGGTGGCGAGGGGGCCGACCCGGACGACGCGTAATCCGCTCATGAGCCTGTCCCCACATCCACGAATCGGACCCGGGCGCCGGAGCGCACCAGGGCGGGCGGTTCCCGATCCACATCCCACACCGAGAGGTCGGTGGTCCCGATCAGCTGCCAGCCGCCCGGACTGCGGCGGGGGTAGACGGCCGAATAGCCGCCCGCCAGCGCCACCGCGCCCGCGGGGATGGCGGTGCGGGCTCGCGCGCGCCGCGGCACGGTCAAGCGGCCGTCCGGCGATTCGAGATAGCCGAACCCGGGCGCGAAACCTACGAAGGCACAACGCCATACGGTGCCGGTGTGCTGGGCGACGACCTCGGCCACGGTCAGGCCGAGCAGGCGCGCGACCTCCGGCAGGTCCTCACCGTCGTAGCGGACCGGGATCACGACGGGTTCGACGGGGACGCCGTTGCCGGCCACCTCATCGAACGGATGACCGATCCGGTCCGGCCGCCGACGGGGCCGGCCGCGGTCACCGGCGGTGACCCGGGCCGCCGCGTCGAGCCGGACCAGCAGGACCCGCAGCTGCTTTCGCACCGAGAGCGCCGACCGCGGCGAATCCAGCGTCACCAGCACGGTTTCCGCGGCGGGCAGCACATCGACCACCCCCGTCGGACGCGGCTGCAGCGCGGACACCAGATCGGCCACCATGGCGCGCAGCGGTGGAATCACCAGCAGCGCACGGTCACCCGCCGCCCGCACCTCGCCGACGTCGTCGAATTCCCCGGGACCGGTCATGGTCAGCCACCCCGGATCACGCGAAAGCCCGGACGGGCGTACCGGATTCGTCGAGCGCGGCGCGAATCCGGCGGGCCATCTCGACCGCCGCCGGCGTATCGCCGTGCACGCAGATGCTGGCCGCCGCCACCGCCACCGTGCCGCCGTCCACGCTGGCCGCCTTGCCGTCCCGCGCGATCGACAGCGCCTGCGTCACCGCCGCATCCGCCCCGAGCACCGCACCCGGCAGTCCGCGCGGCGCGAGCAGACCCTCCGGCGTATAGCCGCGATCGGCGAAACCCTCACCGACGAACGGGGTTCCGGCGGCCAGCGCCGCCCGCTCGAGCTCGGTGCCGGCCGGGCCCAGCAGGGCCAGCCGCGCATCGAACTCCCGCAGGGCCGCGACGATGGCGTCGGCCAGCGCACGGTCGGCGCCGGCCTGGTGATACAGCGCGCCATGGGGTTTCACGTAGCGCACCCGGTCTCCGGCAGCGCGGGCGAAGGCATCGAGGCTGCCGATCTGATACAGCGTCTCGTCACGCAGCGCGGCCGGGGCGATCGCGATGGCGCGGCGACCGAACCCGGGCAGATCACGATGGCCGACGTGCGCGCCGATGCGGACACCCTTCTCGACGGCCAGCGCGCAGGTGCGGCGCATGATGGCCGGATCCCCGGCGTGGAATCCGCACGCGATATTGGCGCTGGTGACCACGTCCAGCATGGCGGCGTCGTCACCCATGGTGTAGTCACCGAAACCCTCGCCGAGGTCGCTGTTCAGATCCAGCGTCATATGCGTCCTCCAGCTGTTCGTCGTGATCCGATTGTGGGCGCGCACGCATCCGGCGACAAGAATGTCACGCCAGAAACTGTGTCATGGATCACAGCTGTGTGCTGCCACTTCCGGCGGGCATTCCCTGTCCCATGGACATGAACGACCCCAAGAACATCCTCCTGGCCGGTGCGCGGCGTCCTCGGCGGGCACATCACCCGCGCCCCGCAGGAGCACGGCTACACGGTCCTGTCCCTCGGCCGGGGCGCCGGCAACGACGTGGTCGCCGACCTGATGGACCGCGACCAGCTGCTACGCGCCCTGGCGGCCGCCTGAATGCCCCCGGCGACAGGTCAATACGGGTAGACCTCCACTTCGGTCGCCTTCACCGCGAAGTACACCTCCATCCCGGGGACCACACCGAGCTGGGCCACCGCGGCCGGAGTCAGATCCGCGGCCAGGCCCGCGGCCGCCCCCGGACCGTCCACCCCGCGTACCCGCACCAGACCGCCGCGATCCTCCAGCTCCGCCACCCGCACCCGGAACACATTGCGGGGACTGCCCTCCGGATGCTCCAGATGCACCGCCACGGCCACCGGCGAGAACACCGCCGCCGCCCGCCCGGTGGCCGTCCACTCGCCCTCGGACCGGCCGAAGACCTCGACCGTCCCGTCCGTGACCGCACCCAGCCCGGCGCTGCCGCCGCTCACCGCCGCACCCATGATCAGGTTGACTCCGGCGATCCGGGCAGCGAACCGGCTGCGGGGCCGCGCCAATACCGCAGCCACCGAACCGGACTCGATCACCCGCCCGGCCTCGAGGACCGCGACCCGATCGGCCAGGGTCACCGCGTCGATGATGTCGTGTGTCACCAGAATCGTGGCGCTGGGCCGGGCATCCGGGAGCGTCACGGGATGCGCGGCGATATCCCGTGCGGTGGCGATCAACTCGCCATTTTCATCGTCCGCACTGCCGGACGCGGGTTCCCGCAGGACTCTCCGCAGCAGCGCGCGCATGGCGGGCGCCGCGGTCACATCCAGCGCGGCCATCGGCTCGTCCAGCAGCAATACCCGCGGGTGCACGGCCAGCGCGCGGGCCAGGGCCACGCGCTGCGCCTGACCGCCGGACAATGACCCGGGCGACCGGTCCGCGAATTCCTCGGCATCGACGGCCCGCAGCCATTCCCGCGCGAGAGCGGCGGCGGCCCGGCCGCGCACACCCCGGCTGCGCGGCCCGAAGGCCACATTCGCGGCCACCGACAGATGCGGGAAGAGTAGGGCATCCTGCGCCAGCAACGAGACGGCCCGCCGATGCGGCGCCACCGCAATGCCTTTCGCGACATCCGTCAGCACTCGCTCGCCCAGCCGGACCTCGCCCTCGTCCGGAATCACCAGTCCGGCAACCACATCCAGCAGGGTGGATTTGCCTGCACCGTTGGGGCCGAGCACGGCCAGCACCTCCCCGGCCGGAATCTCCAGCCGAACCTGGAAATCCCGGTCGGCCAGACGTGCCGACACCGCCAGCCCGCTCATCCGATCCGCCCCGAGTAGCATGCGTACCCCACCGGCCACACCTGGCGGGCAACCGGGAATTGGGTGTAACAGTCCGCCCCGCAGCAGGTTCGGGGCACCACCGCGCGAGCCCGGACCACAACGATCGCCGAGCGGGTCATCGAATCAGCTCCCGTCGAGACCGAGCAGGGTGCGCAGATGGCGCGGGGCAGGGGAGCCGTGGGCGAGCATGGCATCGTGCCAGTCGCGCGGGGGCGTGGTGGCGGGGCGGGCGGCGGCAATCGCGGCGACCTCGGTATAACCGACGAAATAGGTCGAGAGCTGGGTGGAGCTGAGCAGGGTGCGGCGCCACTTGCCGGCGGCCTCGCCCTCCTCCTGGAGGCCGCGGTCCCGCATCAGCCGCAGGGCCTCGGCTTCGGTCATGCCGTCGCAGTGCACCGACTGGTCGAGGATGGCGTTGATGGTCATGCGCAGGTGGGACTTCAGCTGCTGCAACCGGACCGGCAGGCCGCCGAAACCGGTGTCGGCCATGAGCTTCTCGGTGTAGACCGCCCAGCCCTCGATGAAGGTGCCGCTCCAGCACAGCGCGCGCACAGGGGTGGAGCCGCGGAAGCGGCGCGACCGGGCGAGTTGCAGGTAGTGGCCGGGCATGGCCTCGTGCACGGTCAGATTACGCATCATGTGGTTGTTGTATTCGCGATAGAACGAGGTCACCCGCTCGGGCGACCAGTCCGCCGGGGTCGGTGCGATGGCGAAAAAGGTCGGCAGCTCGGCGGTTTCGAGCGGGCCGACCGGATCGCAGTACGCCACCGCCACCCCGCGCGCGAACTCCGGCATCTTCTGGATGACCAGCGGATCCTCGACCAGGGTGGCCAGGTCGTGGTCGCGGACGAAGGCGGTGGCCTCCGCCAGCGCCGCGGTCGCCACCGCGACCACCGTGTCATCGGCCGGTCGGTCCGCCGACAATTGCGCCAGCGCCCGGCGGACGGTCTCCGCATCCGGATTCGCGACCCCGAGCAGTTCGCCTGCCGCGGAGCGGATCTCGCCGGTCAGCTGATCCAGGTGCCGGTGCGCGCGGTCCAGGATCTCCCGCGCCCCCAGCTCGGTGTCCAGGGTGTGCCAGAGCTTGGCCTCCCACAGCCTGCGGCCCAGACGCGGATCGCGGTCCGCGCCCTCGACCCGGCCGGTGAGCCACGCGGTGAAGTCGGTCAGCGCCGACATCGCCGCGGTGGCAGCGGGTTCGATCTCGAAGCCGGGCACCTCGGCGGCCAGCGCGGGCACCTGATCGCGCACCAGCGCGGTCACGCCGCCGAACTGCCCGATGGCGGTCTCGACGTGCACGCGCGGCATCTCGCCGAGCAGCGCGCGGGCCGTGGCCAGCGCGTCGGGCACCGCCGCCAGCCGGTCGCGCAGCGCCGCCAGCCGCACCTCGGCGGGCGCGAACGGGCGCGCCAGCAGGTGGTGGAGCAGCGGTCCGGGGTTGTGCGTCAGTGGATTCCACTCGTGCTCGCGGATTTCGGTGAGCTCGAACAGCAGGCCGTCGACCCGCTGCTGCAGGAGCGCGAGATCGACGCCGTCCGCGGGGGCCAGGTCGTCCGGATCGACCTCGGCCAGGGTGTGCGAGGCCTCGCGCAGCAGCTCGGCATGCCCGCGCACCGCCTCCGCCGACCAGTCGGGGAGCCGATGATCGGCGCGGTGGTCGCCCACCGAGGCGGCCAGCTGCGGGCCGGCGGTCAGCAGCGCTTCGACGATGCGCTCGGCACGGGAGACGAATATCGGCGACATGGCAGCCACGCTAGCGCGCCTCCGGCCGCCGGTAGGCCACCAGCACGATCACCGCCGCGACCAGCACCAGCAGCAGCGAAAGCGCCACGGCGGCATCCGGATCGGACTCGCGCTGGAGATAGATCTCCAGCGGCAGCGTGCGGGTCTTCCCCTGCAGACTGCCCGCGAAGGTGAGCGTCGCGCCGAACTCGCCCAGGGCGCGGGCGAAGGCCAGGATCGTGCCCGACACCAGCGCGGGGCGCAGCAGCGGCAAGGTCACCCGCCACCACACCAGCGACGGCCGCGCACCCAGGGTGGCGGCGATCCGTTCGTAGCGGTCGCCCGCGGTGCGCATCGCGCCCTCCAGCGTGATCACCAGGAACGGCAGCGCCACGAAGGTCTGCGCCAGCACCACCGCGGTCGTGCTGAAGGCGATGCGGATGCCGAGCGACTCCAGCTGGTGGCCCACCAGCCCGTTCCGCCCGAACAGGTACAGCAGCGCCAGACCGCCCACCACCGGCGGTAATACCAAGGGCAGCAACACCAGTGCGCGCAGCACCGGCAGCGCTCGCCAGCGCGAGCGGGCCAGCACCGCTGCCATCGGCACACCCAGCAGCACGCACAGCAGCGCGGCCGCCACGGAGGTGCGCAGGCTCAGCAGCAGCGCCACCCGCGAGGACTCCGAGGTGATCAGATCCAGGAAATGCGACCAGTCCACCGCCCCGGTCAGCGCCACCAGCGGACCGGCCACCAGCACGAAGCCGATGGCCGCCGGCAGCAGCAGCCAGACCGGGGGCTTGATCACGGCCGTCCGAAACCGGCCTGCTGCAGCGCCTGCTGCCCATCGGGCCCGGTGACCAGCGTGACGAAGTCCTTGGCGGCCGCGGCATTCTTCGAATCAGCCACGGTGGCAATCGGATAGGTGTTCACGGCGGTCGCGGACTCCGGGAAGTTCACCGTCGTCACCTTGTTACCCGCGCCGGCCGCGTCGGTCACGTAGACCAGGCCCGCGTCGGCCTGCCCCGAGGTCACCTTGGCCAGCACGTCGGTCACCGAGGACTCCTCGCTGACCGGCGAAATCGACACGCCCGCACCGGAGGTCACCTTCTTGGTGGCCGAACCGCACGGCACCTGCGGCGCGCACACCACCAGGCGCAGCCCGGACTTGGACAGATCCGCCAGCGAACCGATGTGCGCCGGATTGCCCGGCGGCGTCACGATGGTGAGGACATTGGTGGCGAAAGTCTGGGGCTTGTCGGTGATCCGGCCGCCCTTCACCGCCTTGTCCATGTTCGCCTGATCGGCGGAGGCGAAGACGTCGGCGGGCGCGCCCTGATTCAACTGCGCCACCAGATCCGAGGAACCGGCGAAGGAGAAGGTCACCTTCGTGCCGTGGTGCGCGCTCTCGTACTGGGTGCCCAGCTGGGTGAACACCTGCTTGAGCGAGGCGGCCGCGAAGACCGTGATCGTCGTGGTGTCACTGCTGTCCGAGGAGGAACCGCAGCCCGACAGCAGACCCGCGCCCAGCACCGCGGTCGCGGCCAGCGCGGCTCCGGACCTGGAACCTAGGCCGCGCCACCGGTTTCCGTGGCGGTCTCGACCACCACCGTGGTGGCCTTCACGCTCGCCCACGCCACGCTGCCGGGCTGCAGCCCCAGCTCGCGCACCGACTCGCTGCTCATCAACGACACGACTGTGAACGGTCCGCATTGCATCTCCACCTGTGCCATCACGGTGTCGGCCACCACCCTGGTGACCAATCCGGGAAAACGATTGCGTGCCGAACTGGCACTAGCCATCCGGGTCTGTGGAGTGCGAGCCTGCTCGACGGCCAATTCCGCGAGCTCGCTGCCATCCACCACCAGGCGACCGGATTCGTCCTTGCGCGCGGACAGCACGCCACCGTCGATCCAGCGGCGCACGGTGTCGTCGCTGACGCCCAGCAGCTGGGCGGCGTCACGAATCCGAATTTCGGGCATGACAAGCAGAATAGATCCGCAAATACGGAAGTACCAATCGAATCGAACCGTAGATGCGGACAACAGCCGTCGGCAAGGTGTTCCAGTTCACTTTCGCGCCGCTGGCGCCCGCACCGGCGGCCAGTACGCTCGAAGCAATCATGGCCACGTATTTCGATCCGAAGGCCTGGTCGCCCCTGCGCGCGGTAGACCTGGGTATGGACCTCGGAAGACGCTTGTTCGATCAGAGCTGGCTGGACCAGTGGACCAGTTTCACCACCGCCTGGCTGGAACCAGCCGCCGACTTCGGAGCCGGGACAGTCACCGCGCTCATGCCCGACGTCCTCATGACGCTGCTGTCGGAGGGCATCCTGAGCCAGTTCGGCGGGCAGGAGGTCAGCGCCACCCTGCTCGGCCACGACCTGCGCGCCACCCTCCACACGCTCAAGGTGCGCCGGCGCGGGGCGCACTTTCAGGCCAAAACCGTGCTCACCGGGCTGATCTGGAACACCCACCCCATCGAGGAACTCACCGTCATCGCCCACGGCGTGCGGCTGATACCCGGCGTCCCCACCAAGCTGCGGACCTCACAGCTCGACCTCACCGGCGTGATAACCCTTGCGGCACTGCTGGAGTGGATCAACACCTGGCAGCCGGACTGGGAACTGCAGCCCGCCGATGACGGGCTCATCCTGGCCCGCCACCGCCGCCGCAGTATCCGGGCGCTGGCCGCGGCCGAGATCACCGACAACGTCCTGTCCATCACCGTGCACCGGGCCCACTGGCGAAAGGTGCGCGCGCCCAGGCGATTCACGACGCTGAACCCGATTCCGCTGTCGGGGCTGCCCAGCGAGGCGCGCATCAGCCGGGCCGAACATGTCGGGGAGCACGTGTTCTTCAGCGTCGACCTGCCCGCGATCAGCGGCTCGTTCGATCTCGCGCAGATCCGCTCGGCCATCGTCGCGGGGACGACGCTGATCATCTTCTAGGGAAGCCCGACTCCCGGGGCTATCGAACCTGCTGGGTCGGCCACCATTCGAGCAGGGCCGCCTCGGCCTCTTCGCGCGTCATCGGACCACGGTCCAGGCGCAGTTCCTTCAGGAAACGCCACGCCTTGCCGACATCCGGGCCCGGCTTCAGGTCCAGCAGCTCCATGATCGAATTGCCGTCCAGATCCGGGCGCACCCGCTCCAGATCCTCCTGCTCCCGCAGGCGTTCGATCCGGGTCTCCAGATCGTCGTAGGTCGAACGCAGGGCCGCGGCGCGGCGCTTGTTGCGGGTGGTGCAGTCGGCGCGGACCAGCTTGTGCAGACGGGGGAGCAGCTCACCGCCGTCGGTCACGTAGCGGCGCACCGCCGAATCGGTCCACTGGCCCTTGCCGTAGCCGTGGAAACGCAGGTGCAGGTACACCAGCCGCGCCACGTCCTCGGTGAACTGCTTCGGATACTTCAAGGCGCGCATACGCTTTCGCACCATCTTCGCGCCCACCACCTCGTGATGGTGGAAGCTGACCCCGCCGCCGGGCTCATTGCGCTTGGTCGGCGGCTTGCCGATGTCGTGCAGCAGGGCGGCCCAGCGCAGCACCAGATCCGGATCGCCCTGCTCCTGGTCGATGGCCTGACGCAGCACGGTCAGCGAATGCTGGTAGACGTCCTTGTGCTGATGGTGCTCGTCGATCTCCAGCTGCATGGCCGGGACCTCCGGCAGCACCCGCTCGGCCAGCCCGGTCTCGACCATGACGTCGATGCCCTCGGTCGGGTATTCGCCGCCGATCAACTTGTCCAGCTCCGCCCGCACCCGCTCGGCCGTGATGCGATCGATCTCCGGAGCCATCTCGACGATCGCCGCCCGCACCCGCGGCGCCAGCCGGAAACCCAGCTGCGCGACGAAGCGCGCGGCGCGCAGCATGCGCAGCGGGTCGTCGTGGAACGAATCATGCGGCAGCGCAGGCGTATCCAGCACCCCGGCCAGCAGCGCCTCGACGCCGTTGAGCGGATCCACGAACTCCAGCTCGCCCAGCGCGCCGATGCGCACCGCCATCGCGTTCACCGTGAAATCGCGGCGCACCAGATCACCCTCGAGGGTGTCACCGAAGGTGACCTCCGGATTGCGCGAGACTCGGTCGTAGGCGTCGCTGCGGAAGGTGGTGATCTCCAGCTGCTGCCCGGACTTGGCCGCGCTCACCGTGCCGAAGGCCAGACCACCGGTGTCCCACAGGTGGTCGGCCCAGCCGCGCATCAGCTCCTGCACCACCTCGGGGCGGGCATCGGTGGTGAAGTCCAGATCGGTGCCCAACCGGCCGAGCACCGCGTCGCGCACGCTACCGCCGACCAGATACAGCTGATGACCGTGCGCGGCGAACAGTTCACCCAGCGGAGTGAGCACATCCGAGAGCCGTCCCAGCGTTATCGCGGCCGCCGCCAGCAGGCGAGTACGACGATCCTCCACAGCTGCTTCCTCGGACTTCGGCGAAACCACGAAAACGCAGCTTAGTCGGTCGGGGTCGCGATCCCCGAAAAGTGTCCTGCCGCTCCCGCCGGTCACCCGGCGTGCCGCGCCACGACCGGCGTCTACCTGCTATGAGAGCTCTGTATATATAGGAGCTACTCCGCTGGGGCGGGCGGAGCCGCCGTCCCCTATAGACTGACGCAGTGTCCCCGGCCGATCGCGCGAACAGTCGACGCCGCCAGCCCCGGCGGCGTGGTTCGGCCGGTACCGCGGCGAAATCCACCGGTGCGGCCAAGCCTCGCATGCGCACGGTCCGCGAAACCTCCGCGGGCGGACTGGTGGTGGACGGCCTCGACGGCCCCAGCGATAAACGCTGCGCCGCCCTCATCGGACGCACCGACCGGCGCGGACGACTGCTCTGGTCGCTGCCCAAGGGCCACATCGAAGAGGGCGAGACCGCCGAGCAGACGGCCATTCGCGAGGTGCAGGAGGAGACCGGCATCCACGGCACCGTGGTCGCCGAACTCGGCAGCATCGATTACTGGTTCGTCACCGAGGGCCGGCGGGTACACAAGACCGTGCACCACTATCTGATGCGCTCACTCGGCGGTGAGCTCTCCGATGCCGACGTCGAGGTCACCAAGGTGGCCTGGGTTCCCTTGAGCGAACTGGACTCCCGGCTCGCCTACGCTGACGAACGCAGGCTGGCCGAGGTCGCCAACCGGCTGATCGACCGGATGGAGAACGGCAGACAATGACGCGTGCGGGATCGCAGCGCACGCTGCTTTCACTCGTCGCGGTAATGCTGGCGGTGCTCACGACGCTGGGAATCGGACCCGGAATCGGCACACCCATTGCCGCCGCCGAACCCACCGGCAGCGGCAGCGGACAGCCGAGCGGACCGAAATTCCTGAAGCTGTCCCTGGATTCGGTGACGCCCACCGCCATCACCGCCGCCAGCGACCCCTACTTCGTGGTGTCGGGCACTGTCACCAATATCGGTGACCGGCCGGTGGACGACGTCAGCATCCGCATCCAGCGCGGCGCGGCCGTCACCAGCCCCAGCGGACTGCGCTCCACCCTGCGCCTGGACCAGGTCAACTACGACATCAACGGCGAATTTCAGGACGTCTCGGACCAATTGACCCCGGGACAGCGCAAACAGTTCAGCCTCACCGTCGCCCTGCGCGCGGGAACCGATCTGCCCAGCGACATCTCGTCGCTCGACATCGCCGCGCCCGGCGTCTATCCGCTGCTGCTCAATGTGAACGGCCAGCCCGCGTACGGCGGGCAGGCCCGCCTCGACGACGCCCGCTTCCTGCTGCCCGTCCTCGGCGTCCCCGGCACCGACCCCAAACGCGCGCTCGCACCGGCCGCTCCGCCCGCCGTCGACGCCCCGCCGGTGGCCACCACCATGCTGTGGCCGCTGGCCGACCGGCCCCGGCTGGTCGCCGGACAGCCCGGCACCCCCGACGGGCAGGCGCTGCTCACCGACGACGACCTGGCCGCCTCGCTCGCGCAGGGCGGACGACTCGACCAGCTGCTGTCGGCCCTGGAGAGCGTGGTCAAACCCGACAGTGGGCGCGACCGCAACCTCGTCAACGCGCTCTGCCTGGCCGTCGACCCGGACCTGCTCATCACCGTGTCCGACATGACCAGGGACTACCGGGTGCTGGCCAGCCCCTCGGATCCGGACGGGCCGACCCGCTCCGGCACCGGCAGCCACGCCGCCAAGGCGTGGCTGGAACGGCTGCGCGCCCTCGCACCCGGAATGTGCGTGGTGGCACTGCCGTTCGCGCAGGTCGACCCGAGCGCGCTGGCCGCCGCCGGCGACGTCACGCTGGCCGACCGCGCGCTCAACGCGCCCGCCGACCTGATCGACACCCTGCTCGCGGTGAAATCGGTACGCGGCGTGGCCGTTCCGGACGCCGGCACCGTCGACACCGACGGCGCCACCCTCTTCGCGCACCACGGCTTCACCACCACCCTGCTCGCCGACAATGCCGTGACCACCGGCGACAACCACGCCAACTTCACCGCCGCCAAGACCCCACCGGGCGGCGCCGCCCCCGAACCCGGCACCCCCGACGTGGTGAACCTCGCCGACATCACCCTGCCGCCCACCGCCGGCGCGACCCCGCCGCCCGCGCCCGCCACCCTGCACGCCGCCACCTTCGACATCTGGGCCGCGACCGCGCTGGCCGCCATCGGATCCAATCCACCCACACCGCCTTTCACCCCCGACAAGGTCCGCTACGAGGTCACCAACGACTCCCGCGCCGCCCGGCTGCAGGACGCGCTCGGGGCCATGGCCTGGACCGCGCTCAACCCGGAACCCGGCCGCCCGCGTTCGGCGCTGCTGATGCCCCCGCAGCAGTGGGGCGCCAACCGGGACGAAGCCGCCACCGTGCTGGGACAACTGGACCTGCTGGTGAAGAACGGCCTGGCCACGCCGCGGCCCTTCACCGATCTGGTTGCGCAGCAGCCGGATCCGCAGGGTTACCAGCTCGACTACCCGAGCGAGGCCGCCGACGACGCGGTACCCGCCCACTTCGCCGAACCGGTGCACCAGCAGGCCCAGCGCATCACCGAGCTGATGAGCGCGCTGGTGGACGTGCCGCAGCAGGAACTCAGCCCGCGCGCCTTCCTCACCCCGCTGCGCGACGACCTGATCCGGGTGCTCTCGCTGTCCGACCGGCGGGCCGGGACCGCCGCCGCGGACACCAACGCCCAGCGCCGGCTCGACCAGACCACCAAAACCATGGACAACCTCTACGGTTCGGCGACGGTACTGCCGCCCGGCGGCGTCTACACCCTCGCCTCCGAGCAGAGTCCGCTGCTGCTGGTGGCCCGCAACGACCTCCCGGTGGCCATCCGGGTGCGCTTCAAGATCGACGCGCCGGCCGAGACGAACATCACTGATATCGGCGAACAGCAGCTGCCCGCCAAGGGGAATCGATCCTTCCAGATCCCCACCGAGGTATCCGACAGCCGAAACCTGGTCATTCCCATCGCGCTTACCACATCCGACGGGGTGCCGCTCGGCAATGCCGTATCGGTATCGGTGCGGTCCAACGCTTACGGTCAGGTGTTGGCAATAATTACTGCGTGCGCCTGCGCGCTGCTGCTCCTGCTGGTCGGCCGCCGGCTCTGGCACCGCTTCCGCGGACAGGCCGACCCGGCCGACGAAGGGTTCGACCCCGAACCCCGAGGCGGAGACGACAGTGCGGGGCGCACGGGTAAGCGGGACAAGAAACGACAGGAGGCACGGTGAGCGAGTACGGCGGGCCGCGCTCATCCGGCCGACCAGAGGGACCTGACGGGCCGCCGCCGCGGCGCACGCCATCGGCGCCGTGGGAACGCGGCGCGCCCCGCCCCGGCCCGCGGGGCCCGCAGGGCCCGGCCTCCGGACAGCAGCGAGCGGTTCCCGGTAATCCGCAGGGATACCCGGGACAGCAGTATCCGGCCAAACCGTCCGGTCCGCAGCGGCAGGCGCCGCTGCCCGGCGAATCCGGGCCCATCATGCACCGCCCCCGCCCCCAGCAGGGACGACCCGATCCCATGACCGGCGGGCGCGTCCCGGCCGAAGAGCGCTACCACTGGGGACACCCCGGCGGCGAGGGCAACCGCCCACCCGGCTCCGACCCACAGCGCTATCAGACACCGCCGATGTCGAACCCGCGCCCGGCTCCGTCGACCGGCCCACAGCGCCAGGCTCCTGCGACCGGTCCGCAGCGGCAGGCCATGCCGCGCACCGCGACCGTCCCCGCCGCACAGGTGGAGGAGAAGCCCGACAACTCCAACGCCAAGCTGGTCCGGGATACCGGGTCCCTCGCCCTCGCAACCCTGATCAGCCGCATCACCGGTTTCGCCAAACAGGCTCTGCTGCTGACTGTGCTCGGACCGGCCATCGCCAGTGCCTTCACCATCGCCAGCTCGATCCCGAACATGATCTCGGAGCTGCTACTCGGCGCGGTGCTGACCGCCATCGTCGTGCCAACACTGGTCCGTGCCGAGCGTGAGGACGCCGACGGTGGCGCGGCCTTCGTGCGCCGCCTGTTCACCACGGCGCTTACCGTATTGGGCACGGGCACGGTCATCGCGTTGATTCTCACCCCGGTACTTACAAAGCACGTCTTCCTCTCCGCCGACAGCAAGGTCAATTCCGGACTCACCACCGCGTTGACCTACATGCTGATTCCCGCGGTCCTGCTGTACGGAATGTCGGCGCTGCTCATGGCGATTCTGAACACCCACCAGGTGTTCAAGCCCGGTGCCTGGGCACCCGTCCTGAACAACTGCGTCGCCCTGCTGGTGCTCGGTCTGTTCGCGCTGGCGCCGGGCGAGATCACACTGGATCCGATTCGGATGGGCGAACCGAAACTGCTGTTACTCGGTATCGGCACCACCCTGGGCGTGGCGGTCCAGGTAGCGACGTTGCTACCGGCGATCCGGCGAGAAGGCATCGACCTACGCCCCCTATGGGGATTGGATGCGCGTCTCAAGCAGTTCGGCGGTATGGCCGCGGCCATCGTGCTCTACGTCCTGATCAGCCAGGCCGGTTTCAGCTTCACACTGCGGGTCTCCTCGCACGCCGACGTCGCGGGTCCGACCATCTACCAGAACGCCTGGCTGCTACTGCAACTGCCGTGGGGCGTGCTCGGCGTCACCCTGCTCACCGCGATCATGCCGAGGCTGAGCCGCAACGCCGCCGCCGACGACACCCCGGCGGTGGTGGACGACCTGGGCGCGGCCACCCGGCTGACCATGATCGCGTTGATCCCCATCGTCACCTTCCTCACCTTCGCCGGACCTCAGATCGGCGAGGCGATCTACGGCTACGGCCGCTTCGGCGCTGACGCTGCGCGACTCGGCGAGGCGGTGTCCTGGTCGGCGTTCAACCTCATTCCCTATGCGCTGGTGCTGATTCACCTGCGGGTCTTCTACGCTCGCGAACAGGCGTGGACACCCACCTGGATCATTCTCGGCATCACCAGCGTGCAAATCACGCTGTCCGCATTGGCACCGGTCCTGTTCTCCGCCGACCATGTGGTCATCGCCCTCGGTGTGGCCCGCGGGCTCGGCTTCGTCACCGGCGCCATCATCGGTGGCTGGCTGCTGCACCGCAGCCTGGGCGATCTGCGCATGGCCAACGTCGGCCACACCATCACGCGGGTGGTGCTGGCATCGCTGGCCGGTGGCGCGGTCCTGCTCATCGTGGACAAAGTGCTGGGACTGCACCGGCTTTCGGAGTCCTTCGGCGGTATCGGCTCGCTGGTGCGGGTCGGCCTCACCGCCCTCGTCATGTTCGGCGTGGCCTTCGGCCTGATGCGCCTGCTCGGCATTCCCGAGATCGTGGCCATCACCGTCGCGGTCTCGCGCCGACTCGGCATCACCCCGCCCGCACCCGATCTCGACCTCGACGGCACCCCGCTCGAGGACATCCACGAGACCACGCTGCTGCCCAAACCGGACCTGCGGGCGGCGCCGTACTACTACCGCTTCGATCCGTACCTCGACGCGCAGACCATGGTGCTGCCCGTCATCCGGCCCGATGCGGTTGAACTCACCGAAAAGACCGAGTTCCCGTACCCTGTTCGGCAGGCAAGCGCAACTGCCCAGACCGGCATGTCCGCGGACAGCTCCCGCGGCACGCCGGACAGTGCACGGACACCGGACGGCGGCTTCCGCACGACTTCGGATGCCGCAGCGGTTCCGGCTCCGATACATCGGTCTTCGACACACCAGGGCGAAGGAGGAACGAGGGTGAGCGACGATGCGGCGGGCGGTGTCCCGGCCGCCGAATCCGCAACGGCCGCGGGCGGCGGGCTCTCCACGGACACCCCTCCCTCCGGTGCAGCCGGCGGAAAGCCCGGTGGCCGAGCCGAGTCCGCGGCCCGCTCCGGCGGTCAGGGCGACCACGAGGAACCCGAGCACCTACCGGAGGCGGAGGACCACGCCGGTCCCGAAACCGGTGTGTACGAGGCCATCTCGCCGCAGATGCCGCCCATGCGGGTGGAATCGCCGAGCAAGCGCATCCAGCGCGGCCCCAAGCTGACGCCCGGCGCGTCGGTGGCGGGCGGCCGGTACCGGCTGCTGACCAGCCACGGCGGCGCGCGCGGGCTGAAGTTCTGGCAGGCCCTCGATGTGAAACTGGACCGCGAGGTCGCGCTCACCTTCGTCGACGCCGATCAGCAGGCCACCGACAACTCCGGACACGATGGGCCGCAGGCCATCCTGTCCCGCACACTGCGCCTGGGCCGGATCAACTCGCCCGGTCTGGCCCGCGTGCTGGACGTGGTGCGCGGCTCCTCCGGCGGCATCGTGGTGGCCGAGTGGACCCCCGGCCGCTCGCTCAAGGAGATGGCCGAGACCGTGCCGTCGCCGATCGGCGCCGCGCGCGCCGTCCGGGCGCTGGCGGCCGCGGCCGAAATGGCGCACCGCGGCGGCGGTTCGCTGTCCATCGACCATCCGGACCGGGTGCGCATCAGCGCGGCCGGCGACGCCGTGCTGGCCTTCCCCGGCACGCTGTCCGACTCGGACGCCCAGTCCGACGTGCGGGGCCTGGGCGCCATGCTCTACGCGCTCATGACCGCGCACTGGCCGATCCGGGTCGGCGGCATCTCCGGTAGCGCGGCCACCGTCGGCGGCCTGCCGCTGGCCGACTTCGGCCCGGACGGAACGCCGGTGGAGCCCCGGACCATTCGGCCCGAGGTGCCCTTCGAGATCTCCGCGGTCGCGGTGCGGTCGCTGGAGTCCAACAAGGGCGTGCGCACCGCCGCCACCGTCCAGCACGTGCTGGAGCAGGCGTCGGTGGTGGACCAGAAGACCGACTTCATCCCGGTGCTGCGCCTGGGTCAGAAGCCGCCCAGCGCACCCGACGAGACCCTCGCCGATCCGGAACTGCTCGCCGCCGAGAAGGAACGCTCGCAGCGGATGATGTGGATCCTGGTCGGTCTGGGCGTGCTGGCCGCGCTGGTGGTCGGCGTCATCATCTGGTGGCTGCTGAGCGTCTTCGCGCCCGGCTCCGCCAACGCGCCGCTCAACGAACAGCGCAATATCGGCCTCACCACCTCGGCGACGGCGCCGGCCGGCCCCGGCGCGTCCCAGGCTCCGGCCGGCGCGCCGGCCACCGGCGGAGTGCCGGTGCCGGTCACCGGCGCCACGGTGTTCTCCCCGGAGGGCACCCCGGACAATGTCGGCAGCATCGCGGCGGTGCTGGACAACAACCCGGCCACCACCTGGCGCACCGATGCCTACTTCCAGCAGTTCCCGGCCCTGAAGAAGGGCGTGGGCGTACTGACCACCCTGGGCAGCCCCAGCAAGCTGACCAAGGTGATCATCGAATCGCCCTCGCCCGGAACACAGGTCGAGATCCGCACCTCGCCGACCGCCTCGCCGACCCTGGATCAGACCCAGCTGATCGGCTCGGCGGTGCTCGGCGACGGCACCACCGAGATTCCGGTGCGGGCCGATCAGCCGGCCCGCTACGTGCTGGTGTGGATCACCCAGCTCGCCAACAACGGGGGCCAGTTCCAGTCTTCGATCGCCGAGATCCGGTTCGAAGCCAGCGTCTGATCTGCCCTCCGCTTCGCTCCGGGCTGGTTCGCGGCCCTGAAGGTCTCGTTGTTCCCTCCTCCGCTCCTCCGCTTCGCTGCCCCGCTCCAAGGCGGAGGTCTATTCCAGCCGCAGTCCAGAACGAGACGGGCCGCGAACCTGAGAGTTGAGCAACACTGAGCGCTGATTACAAGCAGATCGCGCAATTCAGACCAAGCGGCCTGCTACCTGCGCTTTTTCTCAATTTTCGTTGCTACCGAATCGTTATCTTCGATATGATCCTGCGTACTCTCGGCAAGGGGAGCTCCCGGGCGCCGACTTCTACGGTCCCGGATGACAGCCACACATCTCGGTGACGCCCGGCCCGTGAACAGGCCGTGCCACCGGTCTGAGGGGAAGCATTGTCGTCAGCGCACGAACTCGTGGAAGCACGGCAGGTCAGCGATCGCGACCTGCTCACCGCCCACGCCGGTGGGGCACCCTACGCCTTCGCCGAACTGCTCCGCCGCCACCGCGACCATCTCTGGCAGACCGCGCTACGCGCCTCCTACGGCCCCGAGGACGCCGCCGACTCGCTCCAGGACGCCCTGCTGTCCGCGCACAAGGCCGCGGGCGCCTTCCGCGGCGACGCCGAGGTGCGCAGCTGGCTGCACCGCATCGTGGTCAATGCCTGCCTGGACCGCATCCGCCGCAACAAGCTGCGCCGCACCGAACCCCTGTCCGAGGACACGGCCGACGAACCACGCTGCCCGCGAGACGATTTCGCGGCCCTGGAGGCCACCCTGATGGTCGACGCGGCGCTGTTCACCCTGCCCGCCGACCAGCGCACCGTCCTGGTCGCCATCGAGCTCGAGGGCTACTCCATCGCGGATGCCGCTGCGCTGCTGGGCATTCCGGAGGGCACCGTCAAGAGCCGGTGCGCCCGCGGGCGACGGCGGCTCGCGGCGCACTTTCGCGAAGCGAATTCCGGACCTGCGATGAACACCTGAATTCCCCTCGAACAAAGCGATATTGGGGGAACCTTGAACGGTTCCGCTGCGTCGGATACAAAGACAGGTCTGCGTTTCCTACTCGAGGCCCTGGAGGGGCAATGGAGGACACCGGAGGAGCAATGGCGGGTACCGCGGTACCCACGCCGCCCTTCTCCACCGAACTGCTCGCCGATCTGCACGGCGGCAGTCTGCCGCCGGAGGAATCCGAGCGGCTCTGGCCCGCGGTCCGCCGCGACCCGGAGGCCATGCGCTATCTGCACTCACTCGACCGCGTCGACGATCGCCTGCACGACCTCGGCCGCGACGAACACATCGCCCACCCCATGCCCGCCGAGGTGGCCGCCCGTCTGGAACGCATGATCGAAGACCTCGCCACCGGCGACGAGGACCCGGCCACCGCCGACCGGCCCGCCACCGTGACCCGGCTGCCCGTCGCGCCGCCGCCCGTCACCCGCTCCACCCATCCGGCCCCGCCCTCCACCACCCCCATGCCGGTGCTCGACGGCTCCGTCTTCGATACCGGCCGGCTCGATCCCCGTGAGCTCGAGGATCCCGACCCCCCGGCTGCGTTCGAGGACGACACGGATCCCGGCGAGCCCGTCCCGTTCGAGACCCCCTCCCGCCGCCTGCGCTGGCTCACCGTCGCCGCGGCCGCCGCGGCGGTGGTCGCGGGCGCCGTGGTGGCCGTGGACGCCGTCAGCACCCGCACCGTGGCCCCGGCCGCCCAACCGGCCGCCGACGCCAACCTGGACCCGAGTCTGGCGCCGACTGCCGTCCTCACCGCCATGGGCCGCCACGACATCACCGGCCCGCTGGCGGCCGGCAACGCGCTCGCCGCGTGCCTGCAGGCGGCCGGGCTGGACCGCCAGGTGCTCGGCTCCCGCAGCGTCGTGTTCTCCGGCACACCCGGCGTCCTGGTCCTGCTGGCCGGACCCAAACCCCCGCAGATCACCGCGGCCGTGCTCGGAACAGGCTGCGGCCCAGGCAATCCGCAGGTGCTCGGACGCGCCGATATCGGCTAGCGCCCAACGATCCTGGAGATCGGCCTGTAGTTCGCGGCCCGGCTCGATTCTGGACTGCGGCTGGAATAGACCTCCGCCTTGGAGCGGGGGAGCGAAGCGTAGGAGCGGAGGAGGGAAGAATCGAGCTTCCGGCTCCATAGACCTGCGCCTTGGCCGCGAACCGCCCGGAGCGAAGCGGAGGGCAAATAGGCACGGGAACAACAGCGTTTAGGCTGTTGTTGACCGACACGCTCACGCTCGAGCGATCGAAATTCTGCACAACAGCTTCGGAGGGCCACCTTGAGCACGCCTGTTCGCGACCTGATCATCGTCGGTTCCGGTCCGGCCGGCTACACCGCCGCGGTGTACGCCGCCCGGGCGGAACTGGAACCGCTGCTCTTCGAGGGCACCCAGTTCGGCGGCGCGCTCATGACCACCACCGAGGTCGAGAACTTCCCCGGCTTCCGCGAGGGCATCATGGGCCCCGACCTCATGGAGGAGATGCGGGAGCAGGCCAAGCGCTTCGGCACCGACATCCGCACCGAGGACGTCGACGCCCTCGACCTGACCGGTCCCATCAAGAAGGTGACCGTCGGCGGCGAGGTCCACGAGGCCTACGCTGTGATCCTCGCCATGGGCTCCGCGGCCCGCTACCTGAACGTCCCGGGCGAGCAGGAGCTGCTCGGCCGCGGCGTCAGCGCCTGCGCCACCTGTGACGGCTTCTTCTTCAAGGGCCAGGACATCGTGGTGGTCGGCGGCGGCGACTCGGCCATGGAGGAGGCGACCTTCCTCACCAAGTTCGCCAGCTCGGTGACCATCATCCACCGCCGCGAGGAGTTCCGCGCCTCCCGCATCATGCTGGAACGGGCCAAGAACAACGACAAGATCCGCTTCGTCCTGAACTCGGAAGTCGTTGCGGTGCACGGGGATACCGCGGTCACCAGCCTGACTCTGCGCGACACTCGCACCGGCGAGACCTCCGAACTGGCCGCCACCGGCCTGTTCGTCGCCATCGGCCACGACCCGCGCAGCGAACTGGTGCGCGGCCAGGTCGATCTGGACGACGAGGGCTACGTGCTGGTCCAGGGTCAGAGCACCTACACCTCGCTGCCGGGCGTCTTCGCCGCCGGCGACCTGGTCGACCACACCTACCGGCAGGCCATCACCGCCGCCGGTACCGGCTGCCGCGCGGCCATCGACGCCGAGCGCTGGCTGGCCGAGCAGGGTGACATCACCACCAACACCCTCGATCACGCCGGTCAGCCGGTGGAAGTGAACAACTAAAAGGAGCCAGGCATGTCCGACGCCAAGACCGGTGCCACCAAGACGGTGACCGACGCCACGTTCGCCGACGAGGTATTGCTCAGCGAGAAGCCCGTTCTCGTCGACTTCTGGGCCGCCTGGTGCGGCCCGTGCAAGATGGTCGCACCGGTGCTGGATGAGATCGCCGCCGCCAACACGGACAAGATCACCATCGCCAAGGTGGACGCCGACAACAACCCGGAGACCGCGGCCCACTACGGCATCATGTCGTTGCCTACCATGGTCCTGTTCCAAGGGGGCAAGGAAACCAAGCGGATCGTCGGTGCGAAGGGCAAAGCTGCCCTCTTGCGCGAACTGGAAGAAGTTCTTTAACGACGCTGGATAGAATTTCGGCGCCAGCGGGGGCCTACGTGGTTACGCAAGCTGCCTCCTTCGACCCCGGACGCGGGCGCCAGGGTTAGGATGCCTGCACTCGACAGTTGCCGAAATTCGGTCCGGGTCTGAAACAATCGTTCGACGCTCCGGTCGTGCGTAGGTATGAACCGCCGCATGAATGGGTACCCGGGTTGGCGGAAGGAAAGGGCTCTCACGCATGCACCGACTTCGTCACGGCGATACAGGACCAGCCGTAGCAGAGGTTCGGAGCACCCTGGCAAGCCTTGGGTTCCTGCATTCCCGCCCCAACAGCGACCCCTCGGGTCCGATCGGGGAGTACTGGAAGGACGCCGACGCGACCTTCGACCATGATCTGGACTCCGCGGTGCGTGCCTTCCAGCAGCACCGCGGACTCCTGGTCGACGGCGTGGTCGGTCCGGCGACCTACCGCGCGCTGAAAGAGGCGTCCTACCGCCTCGGCGCGCGGACCCTCATCTACCAGCTGTCCGCACCGCTGTACGGCGACGATGTCGCCACCCTGCAGCGGCGACTGCAGGATCTGGGCTTCTACGTGCACCGGGTGGACGGCTACTTCGGCCCGCACACCCACGACGCGCTCACCTCGTTCCAGCGCGAGATCGGGCTGTCCTCGGACGGCATCTGCGGTCCCGACACCCTGCGCTCGCTGGATCTGCTGGGCGCCCGCGTCACCGGCGGCAACCCGCACCGCATCGCCGAGGAAGAGGTGGTGCACCGGGCCGGGCCGCAGCTCACCGGTAAGCGCATCGTCATCGATCCGGGCCTGGGCGGACCCGACAAGGGGTCCCCGGTGCCGACCGAATTCGGTGACGTCTACGAATCGGAGATCCTCTGGGATCTGGCCAGCCGGCTCGAAGGACGCATGGCCGCAACCGGTATGGAGACCTTCCTGTCCCGGCCGTGGGGGGCCAACCCCTCCGACGCCGAGCGGGCCGAGACCTCCAACACCTTCGACGCCGACCTGATGATCTCGCTGCGCTGCGCCAGCAATGACAGCGGTGCCGCCAGCGGCGTGGCCAGCTTCCACTTCGGCAACTCGCACGGCTCCACGTCCATGATCGGACAGGTGCTGGCCGGGTTCATCCAACGCGAGATCGTGGCACGAACCTCGTTGCAGGACTGCCGGACCCACGCCCGCACCTGGGATCTGCTGCGGCTCACCAAGATGCCGACCGTCCAGGTCGACATCGGCTACCTGACCAGTGATTACGACTCCTCGGTGCTGACCAACCCGCGCATGCGCGACGTGATCGCCGAGGCCATCCTGATCTCCGTGAAGCGGCTGTACCTGCTGGGCCAGGACGACCAGCCCACGGGGACATACACATTCGCCGAACTGCTCGCCGAGGAACTGGCGGCCGCAGACCGGCTCTGATGTTTCACATGAAACAAACCCCTCCAACCCATTCGGGCTGGAGGGGTTTTTCGTCGGGGAGTGGGAACCCCGGGCGGGCTACCGCGTGGCGATGCGGGTGGGCATGGTCAGCGCGGCCGCCGCGAGGAGCTGGTCGAGCGCCCGCTCGACGTCTTCCTTCCACAGGTGCTCGTGATCCAATTCCAGACGCAGGCGCGGGAATCGATGATGCGAGGCGACCACCTTGAAACCGACGTCCTCCAGGAAGTCGGCCTCGATCATGCACTGCTCCGGCGAACACCCGGACGGGGCAGGCGCGGGCGAGCGGCGCGGCGTGCCGATCCGCTCGCGCAGGGTCATGGAACCGGCGGCCGGCATCGCGGTGGTCGGCGGATCCTTGCGAATGCCGAACGCCTCGATGGCCCGCACGCCGCGGCGCACCAGATCGCCCACCACGGCCTGAATCAGCTGCAGGGCTATGTCGGTGTCGCGGTAGGGCATTTCGGCGCTCAGCGTGGTCAGCAGCACCGCATCCGGGCTCACCGGAGACGTGGGGAAGAGACCGGCACGCGGCACCGCGCTGGGCGGCGCATAGAGCGCGCAGCCCGCCGACCGGTCATCCACCACGGCGACCTGCCCGCACGACCCCCACTGCAACATGACGGTGGAGAGCCAGGCCTCCTTCTCGAAGGTCGGGTCGCTGAAGCTATGGGAATCCGCCGCCACCGCCGGATCGATCTCCCAGAACACGCACCGCCGCGCATGTACCGGAAGTTTGTCGAGTCCGCCGAGGGTAAGTGCGGTCACGCTGGTCGACACCGCTCTGCTCAGCCTCCAGCTGTCTGATTCATCCACACTCACGCCGCATCACACAGTGCTCGCCAAAAAGAATAAGCGATCAACGCTTTACGCCTCTCCAGGGCCATGAACCCGAACGTCACAGTGACGTTTCCACTGTGACCCCCGGGGGGGACCCACTCTAGGGCTTCGACTGCTCCATGAGACTGACAATTCGCTCGAGATCATCGATAGAGCCGAACTCGACCGTGATCTTGCCCTTGCGCTTACCCAGACTGACCGTCACGCGGGTGTCGAAGGACTCCGACAACCGCTCCGCCACGTCCTGCAGACCCGGCATCTGAATCGGCTTACGCTTGGGCGCCGGGGGAGTCACCGCATCCGGATTCCGGTTCGCCAGGGTGACGGCTTCCTCGGTCGCCCGGACCGACATGCCCTCCGCCACGATGCGCGCGGCCAGGGCCTCCTGCGCGTCGGCCCCCGCCTCCAGGGCCAGCACGGCACGGGCATGGCCGGCCGACAGCACGCCGGCCGCCACCCGGCGCTGCACCGGAATCGGAAGCTTCAGCAGGCGAATCATATTGGTGACGACCGGACGCGAACGGCCGATGCGCGAGGCCAGTTCCTCGTGGGTGACGCCGAACTCCTCCAGCAGCTGCTGATAGGCGGCCGCCTCTTCGAGCGGGTTCAGCTGCACCCGATGGATGTTCTCCAGCAACGCGTCTCGCAGCATGGAGTCGTCCGCGGTCTCACGCACGATGGCCGGGATGGCGGACAGGCCCGCCTCCTGGCTGGCCCGCCACCGCCGCTCGCCCATGATGAGCTGATAGCGGGGGACCGGTACGGACTCGACCTGACGCACCACGATGGGCTGCATCAGACCGAATTCCTTGATGGAGTGCACCAGTTCGGCGAGCGCCTCTTCTTCGAAGACGGTGCGCGGCTGCTTGGGGTTCGGCTCGATCTGCTCCGGCGGGATCTCCCGGTAGACCGCACCCGCGTCCGTGCCGTCGACGGCCGGCTCGACCGGATCGGGAACCCGATGCAGGTGCGCCGACGCCGGCTGCGGACCAACCGGATCCAGGCCGATGACAACATTGGCGGCGGCACTGCCGAGCCCGCCGGGCGTGGTCGCCGGGCCGGTCGGGATCAGTGCCGCGAGGCCGCGCCCCAGTCCACCCTTCTTCGCCTGACTCATCGGCCTACCGACCCCTTCCGTTGTTCACCGTTCACCGCCACCGAGATTCACCTACACACCGGATTGTGCGTCCGAAACGGGCGCCGACGCAGTCTGGCGCGCCGAGTTACGCGACGCGATCTCACGTCCGGCATCGAGGTAGCTCATCGCACCCCGCGAGCCCGGATCGTAATCGAGGACGGTCATGCCGTAGCCGGGAGCCTCCGACACCTTCACGCTGCGCGGGATGACCGCGCGCAGCACCGCGTCGCCGAAGTGCGAGCGCACCTCCTCGGCCACCTGATCCGCGAGCTTGGTGCGGCCGTCGTACATGGTGAGAACGACGGTGGAGACGTGCAATCCGGGATTCAGATGTGCCTGCACCAGACCGATATTGCGGAGCAACTGACCCACGCCCTCGAGTGCGTAGTACTCGCACTGGATGGGGATCAGCACCTCCTTGGCGGCGACCATCGCATTGACGGTGAGCAGACCCAGCGACGGCGGGCAGTCGATCATGACGTAGTCGATGTCGTACCCGGCGAGATTGGCCTCCTGGATGGCAGCCTTGAGCCGGCCCTCGCGGGCGACCATGGAGACGAGTTCGATCTCCGCGCCGGCCAGGTCGATGGTGGCCGGGATGCACAGCAGCCGTTCATTGTGCGGGCTCTGCTGGATGGCGTCGCTGACCGAGCACTCGCCGATGAGGAGTTCGTAGCTGGAGGGGATGCCCGAGTGGTGCTCGATGCCCAGGGCGGTGCTGGCATTGCCCTGCGGGTCGAGGTCGATGACGAGCACCCGCATGCCCTGAATGGCGAGCGCGGCAGCCAGATTCACGGCCGTCGTGGTCTTGCCCACGCCGCCCTTCTGATTGGCGATGGTGATGACGCGCTGTTCCCGGGGACGCGGAATTTGAGCATTGGTGCCCGACAGCACCTGACTCGCGCGCTGCGCTTCGGCGGCAATCGGGGTGTCAGCGGAGATGTTCCCGAACGGGGTACGGCTGAACTCGTCGGTATCGAAGGGACCGCTATCGAGCATGCCGGGAACCCGGGACGTTGTTTCCCGTGAAACATTCGCCGGACCGTTGGACATACAGGCTCCTAACCCGAAGAACTCAAAGACACATGGCCGAGCAGAATTTCGCGCACCAGGCAGCAACGGCCGCGACGCTGCGTTGTCACCGAGGGCTGGCTCGAATCGGCTGGAAGTCGTTCACGCTCGACGTTCATTAGCTTGCCAGTAGAGGACACAATACGGAAGTTGAACGGGCAGCTTCGCACCGCGACACGCCTCGAGTCAGGGAAACTCACCCGCGAAACCACTCAAAGATCGCAATCGGCTTCATGTTTCACATGAAACATCGCGACGCCGGGAGTCGCCCGAGCTTCGTCAGTGACGCTTCGGGCGACTGGTCCCACGACCCCCGCCCTTGCGCTCCGCCCGGCGCTCGGCGCGCGCCAACCGCTCGGCGCTGATGACATAGGTCGGCGTCTCGAGCACTCCCACACCACATTCCAGGACCTCGGCGTGCCCCGCGCCCGCCTTGGTCAGGTCGTCGCGATCGCGCTCGAGTTCCTCCGCGGCGCTGATTCCCTTGAGCGCCAGCATCCGTCCGTGTTCGTGAACCAGCGGCATGGACCACCCCGCCAGCTTCGCCAGGGGAGCGACCGCGCGGGAGGTGACGATGTCCGCGCCGCCCGCCTCCTTCTTCACGCCGGCCTGCTCGGCCCGGCCGCGCACAATGAGGACATTGTCGAGTCCGGCCTCGGCCACGAACTCGGCCAGGAAGACGGTCCGGCGAAGCAGCGGCTCCACCAAGGTGATTCGGAGATCGGGGCGGGCAATCGCGAGCGGGATGCCGGGCAGGCCCGCCCCGCTGCCGATGTCGACCACGCGCACGCCGTGGGGGATCAGGTCACCGATCACCGCGCAATTGAGAATGTGGCGATCCCACAGCCGGGGGACCTCACGCGGGCCGATCAATCCGCGCTCCACGCCCGCGGTGGCGAGGGCGGTGTAGTAGAGCCGGGCCTTGTCGAGCCGATCGCCGAAAACGACCGCGGCCGCGGCCGGGGGATCGACCGGACCCGGAGCGGTCATCTCGGTGTCAGGTTCCACGTGAAACATCCTTCCGAACGAACTTGCCCAACCCATGGGGGACTCTCGGGGATCGTGCCCCCGAACCCCCTCGCACGGTGGCGAATTGCGACGGGGGACGACTTCAGATAAGCGTAGGGCCCCCGGGTCTCTGTAACCCGGGGGCCCTGCCGTACGTGTCCGCGTGTCAGGCGGGGAGTACCACCACGCGACGGTTCGGCTCCACGCCTTCGCTCTCGCTCACCACACCGTCGAGGGCGGCCACGGCGTCGTGGACGATCTTGCGCTCGAACGGCGTCATGGGAGCGAGGGCTTCACGCTCACCGGTTTCCAGCACGCGCTTGGCCGCCTCGGTGCCGAGCGCGCTCAGCTCCGAACGACGATTGGCACGCCAGCCCGCGACATCCAGCATGAGGCGGCTGCGCACGCCGGTCGCCTGCTGCACGGCCAGCCGGGTCAGCTCCTGGAGCGCGTCCAGCACCTCACCCCGGCGACCGACCAGCTTCGCCAGATCCTTGCCGCCGTCGATGCTCACGACGGCGCGGTCGCCCTCCACATCGAGGTCGATATCGCCGTCGAAGTCGAGCACGTCCAGCAGCTGCTCGAGGTAATCGCCGGCGATCTCACCCTCTTCGATGAGCGCTTCCTCGGCGTCGGTCGCGGCGTCCGGTGCCGCAGTCGCTGCCGTCACAGTGGGTTCCCCTCCGTCGGTTTCAACAGTCATGGTTGTTTCCTTCATCTGGAGTTGTCAGTCTCAGCGACGCCGCTTCTGGTTGGCGCGGCCACGATTACCCGAGCGCTTCTTGCCGGTGCTCGGCCGGGCGCCGGGCGCGGGCTTGGCACCATTCTGGGACGCCTGCGGCGCATCGGAGACAGCGTCCTCGACGGCATCGGCGGGGGCGTCCTCGACCTTGGCGGCCGCCTGCTTCTTGCGGACGTCGACCGGCTTGGCGCCCGGCTTCGGGGCGTTCTGCGCGCGACGCTCCAGGGCCGCCTGCTTCTTCTCTTCTTCTTCCTTCTCGATGCGGCCGAAGACGAGGTGCTGCTGCCCGTAGGTCCAGATGTTGTTGGAGACCCAGTAGATCAAGATGGCCACCGGGAGGAACGGACCACCCACGAGCACACCGAGCGGGAAGACGTACAGCGCCATCTTGTTCATCATGGCGGCCTGCGGGTTGGCCGCGGCCTCCGCGGACTGCCGGGCCACCGAGGCGCGGGCGTTCATGTGGGTCGCGACACCGGCGATCACCATGAGCGGAATCGAGACCAGCGCGATGGCCAGCTTGGTCGGCACGCCGCCGTAGTCGGCGAAGGACTGCAGCACGGTGGCGGGCTCGGTGATGTAGGCCGAGAGGGGAGCGCCGAAGAGCCGGGCGGACAGGAAGGACTGAACGTCGGCCGCGGAGAAGATGTAGTTCGGGGTGTGGGCATTGTCGTAGGGCGTCATGCCCAGCTGCCCGATCCCGTGGCCGGTGCGGTTGAACGACCGCAGCACGTGGAACAGACCCAGGAACACCGGAACCTGCAGCAGCACCGGCAGACAGCCCATGAGCGGGTTGAAGCCGTGTTCCTTCTGCAGCTTCTGCATCTGGACCGTCATTTCCTGACGGTCGTTCTTGTACTTCTTCTGCAGCTCCTTGATCTGGGGCTGCAACTCCTGCATCTGCCGGGTGGTGCGCACCTGCTTCACGAACGGCTTGTAGAGCACGAGCCGCAACGTGAACACCAGGAACACCACGGCCAGTGCCCAGGCGAATCCGCTGTTCTTGCCCAGCACATACCCGAATGCCTGGTGCCAGAACCACAGAATGGCCGACACCGGGTAATAGATGAAGTCGAGCACGGCGCTATGCACTCCCGTCGTTCGTATCGCCGGTCACCGCGGGCGATGATCCTTCGTAAGCTGATGCCGCGTGCCGATGCTTGCGCTCCGGTACGGGGTCCCACCCACCAGGGTGCCAGGGCGCACATTTCGCCAATCGGACGGCCGTCAGTCCGAGCCCGACGAACAGTCCGCGGGTGCGCAGCGCCGTTACCGCGTACTCACTGCACGAGGGAGTGAATCGGCACACCGGCATGCGGGTGGGGGAGATATAGGTCCGATACAGCTCGATGAGGAATATCAGAGCTTTGGCCGGTATCCGGGCAGCGGCGCGCAGGGCGTTCATGACAGAGCGCCGAGCTTGCGCAAACCGCTGTGCAATTGACGCAGCAGTTCGTCGGAGGGCGCGCCGGCCGCACCCGGCAGGGCGCGAATGACGATGTCTGCGCCGCCGGGCAATTCGGCCGCCACGCTTGCGCAGATATGACGCAGGCGGCGGGCCACCCGGTGGCGTACCACCGCCGGACCCACCGCCTTGCTGACGATCAAGCCGAAACGCGGACCGCCCACCCGGATGGCCGGGGTCGATCCGCTCGACTGATCATCGTGTAGCAGTACGTGCACAACGAGGTCCCGTCTCCCGATCCGCCGGCCCTGGCGCACCGTCCGGGAAAAGTCGATGCGCCGGTGCAGCCGGTAGGGCTCAGGCAGCACCTGAGCATCCAGCGGAGTGCGGGCGGATGGGGGACCGGAGACCGGACGGCGAGTCGTACATACGACGCCGCATCCGGGGGTTACCGAATCAGGCCGTGAGCTTGGCGCGGCCTTTGCCACGGCGCGCCGAGACGATGGCACGACCCGCACGGGTCCGCATCCGAAGACGGAAGCCGTGGACGCGCGCCCGACGACGGTTGTTCGGCTGGAACGTCCGCTTGCCCTTGGCCACGGTCAACACTCCTCTAGGTGGTGGGCATCCGGTGACGCCCGAAGCTTGTCGGTGAAACAGTGCTCTCGAGGGACCTGGGTCTCTCGGCGCAATACCCTTGTCGGCACGGGCAGCAGACAGCCGCCACCGCACCACAGGGTGACTGTAGAAGGGTACTTACCCCCTGGACGAGGGTCAAACTCGGGGGTAGAGGCCCGATTTCCGGACTGGATCGATCGTTCCGCGTGGCGTTTGCTGCGGGTTCGTGTCGCGGCGCCGGCGTCGTGTACGGTCCTTTCCAGTCCTTCGCTGCGACTGCGGTTGACTTTGCCAGCTGATTGCTGTGAACCCGCAGGTACGCGCCAGATTCGGGGAATCAGACACGCGGTCGCGTGTATCCCCAGGTTGTCCACATCTGTGGATAATTGTGTGGAAAGACCCCTGGAGTGGCATATTCGTAGGGCCGACGGTGACTCGCCGACGCCCGGTGACTGGGGGAGCCGAGCAGCGCAGACCGTCTGCTCCTATCGACCTACACCCGGGGAGGACTACGTTCGTGGACGACGAGCAGAATGTGCTGACGGCTGTCTGGCCCGAAGTGATCGCCGAGCTGGCGAGTGGTTCCGCGGACGGGGAGATCCAGCCGGTCAGCAAGGCCCACAAGGCGTGGCTCAACACTATCGAACCGATCACCTTCGCGCAGGGCTTCGCCCTGCTCTCGGTGCCGGGCACGATGGCGCAGGTGACGGTCGAGCGGGACCTGCGGGAGCTCATTCTGCGATCCCTGGCCCGCCGCGGTCTCCAGGTCGAGGGCCTGGGCGTGCGCATTCGCGCGCAGCAGCATCCGCCCGCCGGTCGCTCGGGGAATGCCCCGCGCCACGCGCGCATGACCTCCCGGCCCGAGCGCCCGCGCGAACCCGAACCCGCGCCTCCCGCGTATCCGGCCGAGCCGCCGCTGGGCGAGCGTCCACAGCCCATGTATCCGAGTCCGCAGGAGTACGCGGCTCCGCGCTACCTCCCTCCCCAGGACTACCCGGCCGAGTACGACGAGCGCGATGCTTATCCACCTGTGGAATTCGGGCAGCCGCCGATGGCCGAAGAGTTGCCGATGTCGGCGCCGGACCGTCCGATGCCGGTCGGGGAGCCGCCCGCGCCGCCCCGGCGCCGCGACAACCATCGCAGCGCGCCCATGCCGCCCGGGCAGGAGTCGCTGTTCTCGCCGGATCCCGAGGACGAACCCGTCCGTACCGCCGCGCAGCGGTATTCCGACGAACCGCAGCGCTATGCCGATGAACCCGCCCCGCAGCGGTACTCGGACGAGCCCGCACCCCAGCGTTATCCGGACGAACCCGCGCCGCGTTATTCGGAGGAACCGGCCGCGCGCCGGCCGGTGGACGAGGCGCACGACGACGAGCCGGTGGTCAATGTCCGCAATTCGTGGCCGACCTATTTCAACCGGACGCCCGAACGCGAGCCTGCGCCCGCGCCGTCCTCGGCCAGCCTGAACGCGAAGTACACCTTCGACACCTTCGTCATCGGCGCCTCTAACCGCTTCGCGCATGCCGCGGCGGTGGCCATCGCGGAGGCGCCGGCGCGCGCCTACAATCCGCTGTTCGTCTGGGGCGCTTCGGGTTTGGGCAAGACGCACCTCCTGCACGCGGCCGGCCACTACGCCCAGCGGCTGTTCCCGGGCATGCGGGTGAAGTACGTGTCCACCGAGGAATTCACCAACGACTTCATCAACTCGCTGCGTGACGACCGGAAGGTGGCGTTCAAGCGCCGCTACCGGGAGACCGACATCCTGCTGGTCGACGACATCCAGTTCATCGAGGGCAAGGAAGGTATCCAGGAGGAGTTCTTCCACACCTTCAACACCCTGCACAACGCCAACAAGCAGATCGTGGTGTCCTCCGACCGGCCGCCCAAGCAGCTGGCGACGCTGGAGGAGCGGCTGCGCACCCGGTTCGAGTGGGGGCTCATCACCGATGTGCAGCCGCCGGAGCTGGAGACCCGCATCGCTATCCTGCGCAAGAAGGCCCGCATGGACCGCCTGGACGTGCCGCACGATGTGCTCGAACTGATCGCCAGCCGGGTGGAGCGCAATATTCGCGAGCTGGAGGGCGCGCTGATCCGCGTCACCGCGTTCGCGTCGCTGAACGGGCAGCCGCTGGACCTGTCGCTGGCCGAGGTGGTGCTGCGGGATCTGATGCCCGACACCGCGACGCTGGAGATCACGGCGGCCACGATCATGGCCGTGACCGCGGAGTACTTCAACACCACGCTGGAGGAGCTGACCGGTCCCGGCAAGGCGCGGCCGCTGGCGCAGGCCCGGCAGATCGCCATGTATCTGTGCCGTGAGCTCACCGATCTGTCCCTGCCCAAGATCGGCCAGGCCTTCGGCCGCGACCACACCACGGTCATGTACGCGGAGAAGAAGGTCCGCAAGGAGATGACCGAGCGGCGGCGCGTGTACGACCAGGTTCAAGAACTCACAGCCCGAATCAAACAGCGTTCGCGCTGATCCACAGTCCACAGGACCCCACGTCGTCTGACGTGGGGTTCTTTGTTTTTCAGGGTTGTGGATTCCTCGAGGAGTCCTCGAGGAAGGTGTGTGGATTCCTCGAGGAATCCCACTGTTGTCCACCGGGTTGCCCCCAAGCCGTCATGCACAGGGGTGCACAACTTTTCGTGCACAGTTCCCACAGGAGGATTCATCCTCGAGGGCTGACCTGCCCGGATGCGCTCAGCGGCTTGTGGATTCCTCGAGGAGTCCATGTCAGGTCCTCGAGGAATCCTCGAGTTGTCCCCGGTTTCGCTCAGATGTGCGCAGCATGGCCCGAAACGTGGGACCAACTCGAGGATGGCTCGAGGAGAGATGTGGAATAGCAGGTCAACTCCACAGCCACGCGTTGTTCATCCTCGAGCCACCCCGACGACATCCACACGCCGCTGGACGCTCCGACCTGGGTGAATGGCCGAAGTCCACAGAACTAACAGGACCTACTACTACTTCAGTTCTTCTTCTAGAAAAGGTTCTTCTAAAACAGGGTGTGTGGAATCTCGGGTTGGGACGACACGGTTCGATGGGCAACCCCTCCCCACCCCATCGGGCAGCAAGGAGAAGGACGGGCAAGAGATCGGTGCCGAAGGGGTTCAGGGGCAACGCCCGTGAGAGCCCACCAGAGTTCCGGTGGTGAGCCGGAGGGTCGGCGTAGGCACGTCGGTCTCGCGCAGGTACGGTTTGGTGTCGGCCCCGTGTGCGAGACTGCCGATTACTGATCCGAAGATCCGAACGACCGACAGTGGAGAGGACAGACCGGGCGATGGAGCTTGCAAGCATGAAGTTTCGGGTCGCCCGCGAGGACTTCGCCGAATCCGTAGCCTGGGTGGCCCGCAGCCTGCCGTCGCGGCCTCCGGTGCCTGTGCTCGGTGGCGTGCTTCTCGTGGCTGACGAGGACGGCCTGACGGTCTCCGGTTTCGATTACGAGGTCTCCGCGCAGATGCGGGTGGCCGCGGAGGTCGCCGGTCCGGGTCAGGTGCTGGTGTCGGGCCGCCTGCTGGCCGATATCACCAAGGCGCTCTCCAACAAGCCGGTGGACGTGTCGGTGGACGGCACCCGCGTGCTGATCGCCTGTGGCAGTGCCAAGTTCTCCCTGCCGACCATGCCGGTCGAGGACTATCCCCAGCTTCCCGAGCTGCCGCCGCAGACCGGTGAGCTCGCGGTGGACCTGTTCTCCGAGGCGGTCTCCCAGGTGGCCGTGGCCGCCGGCCGCGACGACACCCTCCCCATGCTCACCGGTATCCGCGTCGAGATCGAGGGCCCCAAGGTGGTCCTGGCCGCGACCGACCGCTTCCGTCTCGCCGTTCGTGAGCTGGAATGGCAGCCGGGCCGCGCCGATGTGGAGACCGCGGTGCTGGTCCCGGCCCGCACTCTGTCCGAGTCCGCGAAGACCCTCGGTGCGTCCGATCAGCCGGTGCAGCTGGCGTTCGGTACCGGCACCGACGGCCTGCTGGGCATCGTGAACGGCGGCCGCCGCACCACCACGCGCCTGCTCGACGCGGAATTCCCCAAGTTCCGGCAGTTGCTCCCCAAGGAGCACACCTCCATCGCCACCCTCGCGGTGAACGCGCTGACCGAGGCCATCAAGCGTGTGGCCCTGGTGGCCGAGCGCGGCGCCCAGGTGCGGCTGGAGTTCTCCGAGGAGGGCCTGCTGCTCTCCGCCGGTGGGGACGATGCCGGCCGCGCCGAGGAGTGGCTGGAGGCCGAGTTCCGCGGTGAGCCGCTGACCATCGCCTTCAACCCCGGCTACCTGCTCGACGGCCTCTCCGCCGCGCATTCGGACCGGGTGACCTTCGGTTTCACCACTCCCAGCCGCCCGGCGGTGTTCCTGCCGGCGCCGGAGGAGGAGCCCGCCCAGCTGGAGTCGGGCGCGTTCTCGGCCCTCAGCGGCAACTACATCTACCTGCTGATGCCGGTGCGGTTGCCGGGCTGAGCCCGTTCGGTAACCCATCGACCCGGCGCGGACGACATACCTGTGCACAGTGTTGACAAACCTGTGAAAAACTCGGCGTGCGTGGCGGATTCGCCGCGCACGTTCGAGTATCCCCAGCCGGGGCCGGTACTGGACCCGATCGCGGGCGTGGTGGACTAGCCGGATGCACGTGCGTGCGCTGTCACTGCGCGATTTCCGGTCCTGGGAGGCCGCCGAACTCGAACTTTCGGCCGGTGGCACGGTTTTCCTGGGCGCCAATGGGAACGGCAAGACCAACCTGATCGAGGCCATCGGCTATCTGTCCACACTCGGCTCACACCGGGTGGCGGCCGACGCTCCGCTCATCCGGATCGGCGCGCAGAAGGCCCGGATCGGTGCGACGGTGGTCAATACCGGCCGCGAGCTGCGGGTGGATATCGAGCTGAATCAGGGCACGGCCAATCGCGCCCAGATCAATCGCTCACCGGTGCGGCGGCCGCGGGAGATCCTGGGGATTCTGCAGACCGTGCTGTTCGCGCCGGAGGATCTGTCGCTGGTGCGCGGGGATCCGGGGGAGCGGCGGCGCTTCCTGGACGAACTGGCCACCGCGCGACTGCCGCGGCTGGCCGGGGTGCGCGCGGATTACGACAAGGTGCTGCGGCAGCGGTCGGCGCTGTTGAAAACGGCTGGGCGCAATGCCCGTTCGGGTGCGCGTGGCGCGGAGATGAGCACCCTCGACGTGTGGGACGGCCATCTGGCGGCGCACGGGGCGGTGCTGCTGGCGCAGCGGCTGCGGCTGGTACACGACCTTTATCCACATCTTGCACAGGCTTATTCAGATATCGCGCCCGAATCCCGGCCCGCCGCAATCGGTTACCGCAGTGCGAGCCTGCCGCCGGAATTCCTGGATCCCGCGCGTGCGCCACAGGCCGGGGACGAGGAGGCGCTGGAGGCGATCCTGCTGCGGGAGCTGGCCGCGGCGCGTCCCAAGGAGCTGGAGCGCGGGGTGTGCCTGGTCGGCCCGCACCGTGACGATCTGGATCTGATGCTGGGTTCCGCGCCCGCGAAGGGTTTCGCGAGTCACGGTGAGTCCTGGTCCTTCGCCCTGGCCTTGCGGCTCGGCGCCTTCCAGCTGCTGCGTTCCGCCGGAACCGATCCGGTGCTGATCCTCGACGACGTGTTCGCCGAACTGGATCGCCGGCGCCGTACCGCCCTGGCCGCGGTCGCCGCCGGCGCCGAGCAGGTGCTGATCACCGCCGCGGTGCCCGAGGACGTGCCGCCGGAGCTGGATGCCGCGCCGGTGCGGGTGGAGACGACGGGCGAGGCCGATCACCGGGCGTCCCGGATAGCCGAGTCGGCGTCCATGTGACCTTGCGGTGGACGCCCATGTGATCCTGCGGTGGAATCGTGCGTCGTGCCGGTGAGTCCGTCGGTGCGATACGGCAGAATCACGTGACGAACCGCCGATGATCATCGGGATTCCCAGGTGTGGAAGGAGTTGTGGATGGCCGAGCCGACCGAAGGCAACGACCACACCCCGCCCGAGGCGAATCCTGGTGCTCCCGGTCGATCCAGCGACGGGACCGGCCCGGAACCGGAGTTGCGCGGCGTCGACCTGGCTCGGCGCGCCCTCGAAGAAGCACGGGCGGCGGCGCGCGCGGCCGGTAAGTCGGTGGGTCAGGGCCGAGCCTCGCCGCGCAAGGGGGGCGTTCGCGCGCTGCGGCGGCGCAGCGGCTGGTCGGGTGCGCATCCGGACGAGCGTGATCCGCAGACCCTCTCCGCGCTGGCCATGCAGCTGGCCAAGGGCCGCGGCTGGTCGGCCAAGGTCGCCGAGGGCACGGTTTTCGGCCGCTGGGCCAGCGTGGTGGGAGAGGACATCGCGTCCCACGCCCAGCCCATCTCGCTGGAGAACGGCGTGCTGAGCATCCAGGCCGAGTCCACGGCCTGGGCGACCCAGTTGCGCATGTTCCAATCCCAGATCCTCGCCAAGATCGCGGCCGCGGTCGGCAACGACGTCGTCAAACAGCTTCGGATCAACGGCCCGACCGCACCGAGTTGGCGCAAGGGTGAGCGGCACATCAAGGGCCGGGGCCCGCGCGACACCTACGGGTAGGCCGCGAATTTCCGCTCCGGGGCGTTTGTTTCACGTGGAACGAGCAGAGATCGTCACGCACAGCGTCCGGAGATCACCGAGAACCCTCGCGCAAACCGCTCCGGGCCCACGCTCACATCGCCCGCTGAAGCTTCCGGAACCCCCCACACCCATAACGGGTCATGTCGCTGGTCGATTTCATGACCCTACGGCCCACTCAGGGGTGTCATAGGTGGGTTCTCTGTCGGTCGTACCAGTAGGATGGGGGAGTAACTAGCGGCGATACCTCCCGGCGCGTTCCGCAGCGCCCGCGCGTGAGCCCCCGTAATTCTCGAGCAGACAGCGTCTGGGTACTCGAGCAGACAGCGTCTGAGGGCTCCACGCGTGCCATGCACTGTGCCGGGAGGATCAGCAAGTAAGGAGAGCTACCCACCAGTGGCTGCCATGGACTCCAACGCAGAAGGCTCGACCAAGCAGGGCAATCAGTCGTACAGCGCGACCTCGATCACGGTGCTCGAGGGGCTGGAGGCGGTACGCAAGCGCCCCGGTATGTACATCGGCTCCACCGGTGAGCGCGGCCTGCACCATCTGATCTGGGAGGTCGTCGACAACTCGGTCGATGAGGCGATGGCCGGGTATGCCACGCGTGTCGATGTCACCCTGCTGGCCGACGGCGGTGTCGAGGTCGTCGACGACGGTCGTGGTATCCCCACCGATATGCATGCGCAGGGTGTGCCGACCATCGAGGTGGTCATGACCCAGCTGCACGCCGGCGGCAAGTTCGACGGCGAGTCCTATGCGGTGTCGGGTGGTCTGCACGGTGTCGGCATCTCCGTGGTGAACGCGCTGTCCACCCGCCTCGAGGCCGAGGTGAACTACGGCGGGTACCACTGGACGCAGGAGTACAAGGACGCCAAGCCCGGCAAGCTGATCCAGGGCGAGTCGACCAAGAAGACCGGCACCACCATCCGGTTCTTCCCGGACCCGGACATCTTCGAGACCACCACCTTCAGCTTCGAGACCGTCGCCCGCCGTCTGCAGGAGATGGCGTTCCTGAACAAGGGCCTCACCATCACGCTGACCGATCAGCGGATCCACGAGGGCGACATCACCGACGAGGTGGTGAGCGAAACCGCCGAGGCGCCCAAGCATCTCGACGAGAACGCGCCCGCCGCCGAGCCGAAGACGAAGACCCGCACCTATCACTACCCGGGCGGTCTCGAGGACTACGTCCGCCACATCAACCGGACCAAGACGCCGATCCACAATTCGATCGTCGGCTTCACCGGCAAGGGCACCGGCCACGAGGTCGAGGTGGCGATGCAGTGGAACTCGGGCTACTCGGAGTCTGTCCACACCTTCGCCAACACCATCAACACCCACGAGGGCGGCACCCACGAGGAGGGCTTCCGCGCGGCGCTCACCACGGTGGTGAACAAGTACGCGAAGGACAAGAAGCTCCTCAAGGAGAAGGAAGGCAACCTCACCGGTGACGACATCCGTGAGGGTCTCGCCGCCATCGTGAGCGTGAAGATCGCCGACCCGCAGTTCGAGGGCCAGACCAAGACCAAGCTCGGCAATACCGAGGTGAAGTCCTTCGTCCAGCGCACCTGCAACGAGCACATCTCGCACTGGTTCGAGGCGAACCCGGCCGATGCGAAGACGATTGTGCAGAAGGCGGTTTCGTCGGCGCAGGCGCGGGTCGCGGCCCGTAAGGCGCGTGAGCTGGTGCGCCGCAAGTCGGCCACCGACATCGGCGGTCTGCCGGGCAAGCTGGCCGACTGCCGCTCGAAGGATCCGAGCAAGTCCGAGATCTACATCGTGGAGGGCGACTCCGCCGGTGGTTCGGCCAAGTCCGGCCGCGATTCGATGTACCAGGCGATCCTGCCGCTGCGCGGCAAGATCATCAATGTGGAGAAGGCGCGCATCGACCGCGTGCTGAAGAACACCGAGGTGCAGTCGATCATCACGGCGTTCGGCACCGGTATCCACGACGAGTTCGACATCAACAAGCTGCGCTATCACAAGATCGTGCTGATGGCCGACGCCGATGTGGACGGCCAGCACATCTCGACGCTGCTGCTCACCCTGCTGTTCCGCTTCATGCGCCCGCTGGTCGAGCACGGTCACGTGTACCTGGCCATGCCGCCGCTGTACAAGCTGAAGTGGCAGCGGTCCGAGCCGGAGTTCGCCTACTCCGACAAGGAGCGCGACGGTCTGCTGGAGCGCGGCCTGGCGGCCGGCAAGAAGATCAACAAGGACGACGGCATCCAGCGCTACAAGGGTCTCGGTGAGATGAACCCGAAGGAGCTGTGGGAGACGACGATGGACCCGAGCGTCCGCGTCCTGCGTCTCGTCACCCTGGACGACGCCGCGGCCGCCGACGAGCTGTTCTCCATCCTCATGGGTGAGGACGTCGAAGCTCGGCGCAGCTTCATCACCCGCAACGCCAAGGACGTTCGCTTCCTCGATGTGTGATCGGGCCACCCCGGAACTCGGAGAAGGGGGCTGAGCCGCCGGACCCCCATTCGGGGGCCGGCCCCCCGAACCCCCGCCGCGTGCTGCCCGCACACACCAAAAGACTTCCTACGGAGACCAATTCATGACTGAGACTTCGCTTCCGCCCTCGGGTGGCGACCGCATCGAGCCGGTCGACATTCAGCAGGAGATGCAGAACTCCTACATCGACTACGCCATGAGCGTGATCGTGGGCCGCGCGCTGCCGGAGGTGCGCGACGGCCTGAAGCCGGTGCACCGCCGGATCCTGTACGCGATGTACGACAACGGGTATCGGCCCGACCGCGGCTACGTGAAGTCCGCGCGCCCGGTCGCCGACACCATGGGTAATTACCACCCGCACGGTGACACCGCGATCTACGACACCCTGGTGCGCATGGCGCAGCCGTGGGCGCTGCGCTACCCGCTGGTCGACGGCCAGGGCAACTTCGGTTCCCGCGGCAACGACGGCGCGGCCGCCATGCGTTACACGGAGTGCCGCCTGACGCCGCTGGCCATGGAGATGCTGCGCGAGATCGACCACGAGACGGTCGATTTCATCCCGAACTACGACGGTAAGACGCAGGAGCCGACCGTGCTGCCGAGCCGGGTGCCCGCCCTGCTCATGAACGGCTCCAACGGCATCGCCGTCGGCATGGCGACGAACATCCCGCCGCACAACCTGAACGAGCTGGCCGAGGCCATCTACTGGGCGCTGGACAACCACGACGCCGACGAGGAGACCACCCTCGCGGCGTGCATCGAGCGCGTGAAGGGCCCGGACTTCCCGACCGCCGGCCTGATCGTGGGCACCCAGGGCATCATCGACGCCTACACCACCGGGCGCGGTTCGGTCCGCATGCGCGGTGTGGTGGAGATCGAGGAGGACAACCGGGGTCGCACCACGATCGTCATCACCGAGCTGCCGTACCAGGTCAATACCGACAACTTCATCAACGCCATCGCCGAGCAGGTGAAGGACGGCAAGATCGCGGGTGTCTCCGACATCCACGACGAGTCGTCCGACCGTGTCGGTCTGCGCATCGTCGTCACGGTGAAGCGCGACGCCATCGCCAAGGTGGTGCTGAACAACCTCTACAAGCACACCCAGCTGCAGACCTCCTTCGGCTGCAACATGCTCTCGATCGTCGACAAGGTGCCGCGCACGCTGCGCCTGGATCAGATGATCCGGCTGTATGTGAATCACCAGTTGGAAGTGATCATCCGGCGCACCCGCTACCTGCTGCGCAAGGCGGAGGAGCGGGCTCACATCCTGCGCGGTCTGGTGAAGGCGCTCGACCAGCTGGACGCCGTGATCGCGTTGATCCGCCGCTCGGCCGACACCGAGACCGCGCGCACCGGCCTGATGCAGTTGCTGGAGATCGACGAGATCCAGGCGACCGCCATCCTCGACATGCAGCTGCGCCGCCTGTCGGCCCTGGAGCGTCAGAAGATCCTCGACGAGTTGGCCAAGATCGAGGCCGAGATCGCGGACCTCAACGACATCCTGGCCAAGCCGGAGCGCCAGCGCGCCATCGTCCGTGACGAATTGGCCGAGATCGTCGACAAGTACGGCGACGACCGCCGCACCAAGATCATCGCGGCCGACGGCGATGTGCAGGACGAGGATCTGATCGCCCGCGAGGACGTGGTCGTGACGATCACCGAGACCGGCTACGCCAAACGCACCAAGACCGACCTCTACCGTTCGCAGAAGCGCGGCGGCAAGGGCGTGCAGGGCGCGGGTCTCAAGCAGGACGACATCGTCAAGCACTTCTTCGTCACCTCCACCCACGACTGGCTGCTGTTCTTCACCAACAAGGGCCGGGTGTACCGGGCCAAGGCGTACGAGCTGCCCGAGGCCAACCGCACCGCGCGCGGCCAGCACGTGGCGAACCTGCTCGCCTTCCAGCCGGACGAGAAGATCGCCCAGGTCATCCAGCTCAAGTCCTACGAGGACGCGCCCTATCTGGTGCTGGCCACCCGCAAGGGTCTGGTCAAGAAGTCCAAGCTGACCGACTTCGATTCCAACCGGACCGGCGGCATCGTGGCGGTGAATCTGCGCGATGAGGACGAATTGGTCGGTGCGGCACTGTGTTCGGCGGACGACGATCTGCTGCTGGTGTCGGCGCACGGCCAGTCCATCCGCTTCAATGCCAACGACGAGGTGCTGCGCCCGATGGGACGGGCCACCTCCGGCGTGCAGGGCATGCGCTTCAATGCCGACGATGAACTGTTGTCGCTCAACGTCGTTCGCGACGCGGAGGGCATCTATCTGCTTGTCGCGACGGCGGGTGGGTACTCCAAGCGCACGGCCATCGACGAGTACACGGCGCAGGGTCGCGGCGGCAAGGGTGTGCTGACGATCCAGTACGACGAGAAGCGTGGCAATCTGGTCGGTGCGCTCATCGTCAATGACGATGATGAGCTGTATGCGATCACCTCCGGTGGCGGTGTCATTCGCACCGCGGCGAACCAGGTTCGCAAGGCCGGTCGCCAAACCAAGGGTGTGCGGTTGATGAACCTGGGCGAGGGCGATATTTTGCTCGCGATCGCCCGGAACGCGGATGAGCCCGACCAGGTTGCCGAAGATGACACCAGCGGTTCGGCGAAGCAGTAGTTTCACCACAGCAGCGGCGGCACGAACGGATCGAAGGATTCACCATTGACCACGAATCAGCCGAATGACCAGCGCGGTCATGCCAATGGCGTGACCGAGAGAATCGCCCCGTCCCCGATTCCGCCGCGGCCTGTTCCGCGGACCGGCGGGAACGACGGCGGTGCGCCGCAATCACCCGAATTGTCGGACCAGTCCGGCGATTTCGGGCCGGAAGGTAACAATTCGGCAGAGGCCGCGGCACCGGAGGCCGCGGACACCCACGGCGGTTCGCCCTTCCAGGAAGGCTGGTCCCAGCTGCCGCAGCGGGAGCCGCAGTCCAACCTGTACCGCCCGGGCCAGGCCCCGACGCCGGGCAGCACCGCCAGCCTCAAGGGCGGCGGTCTGCAAGGCGGCGGCCTCAACGCCGGCGTCTCCAATGCCCGCACCACCGCCGACCTGGCGGCCAAGGCGGCGCGCAAGGAGGCGGCCATGGTGAAGTCCGTCGGCATCGACGGACCGACCCGCAGCATCGCCCGCCCGGAACTGGTCAAGGATCTGCCCGATCTGTCCGAGCTGCGACACCCGCTGCCGCCGCCGGAGCCGATCGCGCCGGCCGGTCCGGTCTCGCCGTCCGCCCCCGCGGCGGTGGCGCAGGCCGCGGCCACCGGTGAGCCGCTGCGTGCCACCGTGCAGCTGCGCCACATCGACCCGTGGTCCACGCTCAAGGTCTCGCTGGTGATCAGCGTGGCCATGTTCTTCGTGTGGATGCTGGCGGTCGGCCTGCTGTACCTGGTGCTCGAGGGCATGGGTGTGTGGGAGCGCCTGAACTCCACCTTCACCGACATGGTCTCGGACAACTCCAGCTCGGCGCTCATCGACGCGGGCACGGTCTTCGGCTACGCCGGTGTGATCGGTCTCATCAATGTGGTGCTGCTGACGGCGCTGTCCACGGTCGGCGTCTTCGTCTACAACCAGTGCACCGATCTGGTCGGCGGCATCCAGGTCACCCTGGCCGATCCCGACTAGAAACCGCTGTTTCGATCCGCCGCTACGGCCGGTCCGTCCTGCCCTGTGCAGGGCGCTGACCGGCCGTTTTGGTTATCGGCGCTCCGGTACGGTAATCTTCTGCCTCGTTCGAGTCACACACTTCGAACACCCATTGAGGGCCTATAGCTCAGGCGGTTAGAGCGCTTCGCTGATAACGAAGAGGTCGGAGGTTCAAGTCCTCCTAGGCCCACTCGAAAGATCGAAAACGCCTTCCGGTAATTCCGGGAGGCTTTTTTCATTTCACGATTCGGTCACTGCGGCATCGGGATACGGCGTGCACCGAATACGAACGCGCACGGAATACGAAAAAGCCGCAGGCTGCGAGGCAACCTGCGGCTTTCGTTTGTGGAGCCTAGGGGAATCGAACCCCTAACCCCTGCCTTGCAAAGGCAGTGCTCTGCCAATTGAGCTAAGGCCCCAGACCTGCACGAAGGTACATGTCGGAGTTGGCCCAGGTCAAACCCCGTGCTCAGTCGCCTGCCGGTTGGTGCTCGGGGCAGTTGACGCGGAGGTCACGCGGGGGGAGCGGCTGCTGGAGCAGGTCGCAGCGGGGTGTGCCCGCATCGCCCGGGCGGTAGAAGCGGCAGGTGGTGCAGGTGCGGGCCACCTGCACCACCCCGGCCCGGAGCAGCCCGGCAATCAGGTCGAGCAGGGTGCGCAGGGCCTGATCCTGTTGTGCGCCGGGCAGATCCGCGACGCAGGCGCGCAGCACGTCGTCCGCGGCGCGGATCTCGGCGGCCAGTTCGGCGCCGTCGGGGGTGAGGACGATGGCGCTGCGCCGGCGGTCGCCCGGGGCGGGCTGCCGGGCCACGTGACCCTTGCGTTCCAGCGCCAGCAGCGAATCCGACACCGTGGGCTGGCTGACCCCGAGTTCGGCGGCCAGCAGCCCGGTGAGGGGTTCCGGCGGCGGGCCGTCGGCGAGGGTGCGCAGTAGTTCGAGTTGCAGGGGCGTCAGGCCGGTGCGGGAGGCGATGGCCTGACGGTGGGCGCGGACGCCGCGGGCGATCCGGTCCAATGCCGCGACCACCTTGTCCGCGACCTCGTTGTCGTCTCCCGCATTCACCACAGGTCAGGACTGTACGGCCTGGCCCACAGCACCGCCGACAGGGTGATCGCCTTGAACCAGGCGTGATACATGACATCGACCTCGGCAGCGGCTGCGCCGGTCGCGCCCAGGAAGTCGCGGATCGTCACGGTGATCGGCACGATGAGCGCGAGCAGATGCCGCAGCGGGATGTGGGTGGCGGGCGAGTTCACCCCATCGGTGCGGTTCTTGCCGGAGGTGTGGTGCCGGCGCGCGATCTCCTCCTGGTAGGCCAGCCAGTTCGCGTCGTACTCGCGGGTGCACACATCGGCGATCCACTGCCCGAACCGGGCCCGCACGGCGGCCAGGTAGGCCGGATCGGGTTGCCCGTCGGCGCCGGCGAAGGCGGCGACCAGATGGCTGTTCGCGCCGACGAATCCGTACCAGACGTCGAGGATTCGGTCGGTCTGCGGCAGCAGGATTTCCCCGGCGCGCCGCAGGGCCGCGGCATCCTCGGCGCTCCACAGCAGCGACCGCTGGAGTTCGGCGAGCTCGTCCGGCGAGATCGGGGAGGACGTGAGATTCGGGCTGTCGTAGGTGTATCCGGCGGGAGCTGGGATCGTCATGCCGAGAACCATAGGAGTCCTATGTTTGTTCGTCAAGACTCCGCCACGTAGGGTGGGAGACATGAAATTCGTCCTCACCCTCGTTGTGATCGCCGCGGTCGTCTTCGGAATCAGCAAGCTGCGTCAGCGCAATGACGCCGACCTCTGGCACGAGGTCACCACCCGCTGAAAACCGCTGACGGTGTGCCGATTTCGTCAACCTGATGACGAAATCAGCACACTGTTCGCTGGATTCCCACGCCGGCTACCGAAAGACTCGCCGGCGCAGGCGATCTGGCGGCGGCTGCTCGCGCATCGCACGCCGGCCACCGTCGGACAGGATCCGCACAGTGGTGATCCTGCCCGCGCCGTTCGGTCCGAGCAGCCGCGGTGTCACACGGTGGCGGGGCGGTGGAACCGATCGGGAAGTTCGGGGCTGTGACACGAAACAAGCCAGGGTTTTCCGGTCGATTCACGCCGTAAGGTCGAAGTATGGCGCCCACTGAGATGTCCGAACTGGTGCAGTCCGTGGTGGAGCCCTATCTGCTCAGCGGGCCGCGCAAGTACAACCGGCACCAGGTGTCGGACCTGACCGGGCTGCCCAGCAGCGTCACCCGGCGGCTGTGGGTGGCGCTCGGTTTCCCGGCCGACCCGGACGACGAGGCCGTGGAGTACGGCGACTCCGATATCGAGGCCGCCCGGACCTTCGCCAAACTGCACGTGCTGGCCTCCGCGGACGTGCACCGGCAGACCACCGCGGCGCGCACCCTGGGCCGGTCCATGGCCCGGCTGGCCGAGTGGCAGGTCGATCTGGTGACCGAGGAGATCCTGGATCGCCTGGCCACCATCACCCGCGAGCGGCCGGACATCGATCCGACGGAGGCCGCGCGCATCGCCACCGACGAGGTGGTCACCGAGTTCGAGACATTGCAGCGCTATGCCTTCCGCCGGCACCTGGACGCTGCGCTGGCGCGGTCGCTGAACGGGGGAGCGGTGGCCGGGGACGCGCTGCGTGAACTGGCCGTCGGATTCGCCGACATGGTCGGTTACACCCGCCTGACCCGGCACCTGGAGGCCGATGAGCTGTCGGCGCTGCTGGAGGCCTTCGAGACGGCCACCAGCAATGCGATCGTGGCCAATGGCGGCTGGGTGATCAAGAACGTCGGTGACGAAGTCATGTTCGCGGCGAACACCGCCGCCGGGGGCGCGCGCATCGCGCTGGCCGTGCAGGAGGCCGCCATCGCCTCGCACGGCGTCACCCAGGAACTGCGGGTGGGGCTGGCCTACGGCGAGGTCCTGCAACGCTTCGGCGACCTCTACGGCTCGGTGGTGAATACCGCGGCGCGACTCACCGGTGTGGCCCGGCCGGGCACGGTGCTGGTGGACGACGGCGCGGCGGCGGCGATCGAGACCGACCCGGAATTCATGCTGCGGCATCTGGCCACGGTGCGGGTGAAGGGCATCAACCGGTTGTACGGGCATGTGCTGCGCCGCAATGAGATTCGGCCGTTGGTCTGAGCGATTCCGCTGCCGGACGCTGATTCCGCCGCCGGGCGAACCTACTCCGGGAATGGGGGCGGGCCTCGGCGAAGGGGGGGAGTTAGCCGAGGCCCGCGTAAGGTCGGCCCGGGGGGGAGGGGCCGACGGGAACGATCCTACGCGACGAATTCGGATTGTGTGGCTATCGGGGGCCCGCGTTCCAAGTTTTTTTCGCGGAAAAAGTGTCGTACCCGGGTGCGACGATGGCGGCGTGACCGAATTGCGCCCTTCGCCGAAATCGATTCGAGTAGTGCACTACTCGCGTTCGTGGCCGGTGTGTGGGCGGATCATCGAATCGGCCGCATCCTGTACCGGCAACCCCGAGCACCGCCGGACCCCCAACGGGATGCGGCCTCTTTGGTGTAATGGCAGTTGAGAGTCGCTGCGGCAGTCCCACCACGAGACACCAGGAGAATCATGCCCGACGCGATAGTCGCCGAGGGTCTGGTCAAGAGGTACGGCCATCTGGTCGCCCTCGACGGCCTGGACCTGTCCGTTCCCGAAGGCACCGTGACCGCCTTGCTCGGCCCCAATGGCGCCGGCAAGACCACCACCGTGCGCGTGCTCACCACCCTGCTGATCCCGGACGCGGGCCACGCCACCGTCGCCGGGGTGGACGTGCTGAAGGATCCGCAGCTGCTGCGCTCCCGTATCGGCACCTCCGGGCAGTACGCGGCCGTCGACGAATACCTCACCGGCTTCGAGAATCTGGAGATGGTCGGGCGGCTGTACCACATGGGCGTGCAGCGCAGTAAGGAGCGCGCCCGCGAGCTGCTGGACCGCTTCCGGCTCGCCGACGCGGCCGACCGGCCGGTGAAGGGCTACTCCGGCGGCATGCGGCGCCGGCTCGACCTGGCCGGCGCGCTGGTGGCGAATCCGCCGGTGCTGTTCCTGGACGAACCCACCACGGGCCTGGATCCCCGTGCGCGCCTGGATCTCTGGGATGTCATCGAGGAGCTGGTGGCGGGCGGCACCACGCTGTTGCTGACCACCCAGCACCTGGAGGAGGCCGACCGGCTGGCCGATTCCATCGCCGTCATCGACCACGGCCGGGTCATCGCCAAGGGCACCTCCGACGAACTCAAGGCCATGGTGGGCGGCGACCGCATCGAGCTCGTCGTCGACCATGCCGACAATCTGGCCGTCGCACAGCAGGCGCTGGAAGGCTTGGCGCACGGCGAGATTCGCCTCGAACCGGGCTTGCGACGCATCATCGTGCCGGTCGAGGACGGCTCGCAGGCCCTGGTGGACGCCATCGGGCAACTCACGAAACATGAAGTGCGCATTCATGATGTGGGTCTGCGCCGACCCTCGCTGGATGACGTGTTCCTGTCGCTGACCGGGCACGAGGCCGAGGAGCTGGTCAACGGACATCGTTCCGCCGACGAGAACCTGGGGGGTGGTGCCCGATGAGCGCCGTCCTCGCCGTCGCCGAGAAGCCCTCGCTCGCACAGCGACTCGCCATGGTCGTCAGCGACAGCCTGACCATCACCAAGCGCAATGTCATCAAGATTCGGCGCGTGCCGGACGTGCTGGTCTTCTCGACCTTGGCGCCGATCATGTTCGTGCTGTTGTTCGCCTACGTCTTCGGCTCGGCGATCACCGTGCAGGGCACGTCCTACCGGGAATTCCTGATCGCCGGCATCTTCGCCCAGACCGTGGTGTTCGGGGCCACCTATACCGGTCTGAGCCTCGCCGAGGACATGCAGAAGGGCATCATCGACCGCTTCCGCTCGCTGCCCATGGCGCCGTCCGCGGTGCTGATCGGCCGCACCGCGGCGGACATGGTGATGAATGTGGTCAGCCTGATCGTCATGTCGCTGACCGGCCTGGTGGTGGGATGGCGGATCCGCGGTTCCCTCCTCGACGCCGTGCTCGCGTATGTCCTGCTGCTGTTGTTCGCCTACGCGATGTCGTGGATCCTGGCCACGATCGGCCTGATCGTGCGGGCGCCGGAGGTGTACAACAATGCCAACTTCATGGTGATCTTCCCGCTCACCTTCATCGCCAACACCTTCGTGCCCACCGCCAACCTGCCCACGGTGCTTCGTGTGGTGGCGGAGTGGAATCCGGTGTCGGCGGTGACGCAGGCGACCCGCGACCTGTTCGGCAACGCCAGCCCGATGGGGCTGAGCGCGGATGTCTGGCCCATGCGGCACCCGGTCGCGACCACCCTGATGTGGATCGTGGTGATTCTCGCGATCTTCGTGCCGCTGGCGCTGAATCAGTACAAACGGTCGGTGAGCCGCTGACCCGTCGGCCGATGCCGCCGGCCCGTCAGTGGGTCGGCGTCAGGTCCGGAGTCGGCGCCGAGCCGTTGCGCGAGTAGCCCAGGCGCGGCGGCTCCGCGGCCGGCGCCTGCGGCTGCGGGCGCTTGCTCACGAAGAACGCGATGACGCCGCCCGCAATCGCGACGAGGGCGGCCACAATGACCTTGTTACGAACGCTCCCCAGCTCCATCCGACCATGCTGGCACAGCAATGGAATTCGTGCACGAACGGGGGAGCGAACGCGGTTACTCGACGGTAACGCTCTTGGCCAGATTGCGGGGCTTGTCCACGTCCCGGCCCAGCGCCATGGCCGTGTGATAGGCCAGCAGCTGCAGCGGGATGGTCAGGATGATCGCGTCCAGCTCCGGGCACACCGCCGGGACCCGGATCACCGCGTCCGCCAGGCCATCCGGCAGATCGGTATTGGTGACCGCGATGACCGGCCCGCCGCGCGCCTTGATCTGCTCGATGGTGGTGATGTTCTTGGCCAGTAGCTCGTCGCCGGGGACCAGCACGATGCTCGGCATCTCCGGGTCGATCAGCGCCAGCGGGCCGTGCTTGAGCTCGGAGCCCTGGTACGCCTCGGCGTGAATGTAGGAGATCTCCTTGAGCTTCTGCGCGCCCTCGCGCGCCACCGGCCAGGCGCGCACCCGGCCGATGAAGAACATGCTGCGCGCCTTGGCGAATCGGGACGCGATATCGGCGATCTCCTCGTCGGCGGCCAGCACCGCGTCGATCGCGTCGGGCAGCGCGCGCAGTCCGCTGACGATGCGCTCACCGCCGGCCGCGGACAGATCCCGCACCCGGCCCAGCAGCAGCGCCAGCATGGCGAACGACACCGTCATATTGGTGAGCGCCTTGGTGGAGGCCACCGACACCTCCGGGCCCGCGTGCAGGAACACGCCCGCACCGCACTCCCGGGCGATGGCGCTGCCCACCACGTTCACCGCGCCGATCACCCGGCCGCCCTTGCGCTGCAATTCCTGAACGGCCGCAAGGGTATCCAGGGTCTCGCCGGACTGGCTGATGGCCACGTACAGGGCGTCCGGGTCCACCACCGGATTGCGGTAGCGGAACTCCGAGGCGGGCTCGGCGGTGGCCGGAATCCGGGCCAGCTCCTCGACCAGTTGCGCGCCCAGCTGGCCCGCGTAGTAGGCCGAGCCGCAGCCCAGGAACACCACCTTGCTGATGCCGCGCAGCTCGCGCGCGTCCATATTGAGGCCACCCAGGTGGGCGGTGGCGAATCGTTCGTCCAGGCGGCCGCGGAGCGCCCGGCGCACGGCGTCGGGCTGTTCGGCCATTTCCTTGCGCATGAAGTCCGGGTACCCGCCCAGCGCGTAGTCCTCGGCCGCCATGTCGATGGTGGTGGGGATCTTGTCGGTGCGGCGCGCCTCGAGACCGAGTGTGCTGGTGCGGAATTCGCCCGCACGCACGGTGGCCAGCTCGCCGTCGTCGAGGAACACCACGCGCTGGGTGTGGTGCACCAGGGCGGCCACATCGGAGGCTACGAACATCTCGCCGTCGCCGACGCCGAGCACGATGGGGGAGCCGTTGCGGGCCACCACCAGCTCGTCGGGCCGGCGGGCGTCGAGGACCAGCAGGCCGTAGGTGCCCTCGACCCGGTGCAGCGCGGTGCGGACCGCGTCCTCGAGCGTTTCGGCCCCGTCCAGGGCGGCGGCCACCAGGTGCGCGATGGCCTCGGTATCGGTGTCGGAGACGAATTCCACCCCGTCGGCGGTCAGCGCGGCGCGCAGTTCCTCGGCGTTCTCCACAATGCCGTTGTGCACGACCGCGATCCGGCCGGAGCCGTCGGTGTGCGGGTGCGCGTTCGCGTCGGAGGGCTCGCCGTGGGTGGCCCAGCGGGTGTGCGCGATGCCCACATTGCCGCGCAGCCGGGCGCCTTCGGCGTCGGCCCGATCACGCAGGTCCTGGACCCGGCCCTGGGTCTTGGTGACCCGCAGCCGGCCGCGGTGCGGCACGGCCAGTCCCGCGGAGTCGTAGCCCCGGTACTCGAGCCGGTGCAGGCCCTCCAGCAGGACCGGGACGGCCTCACGGTGCCCGATGTAACCGACGATTCCACACATTGCGCGACGGACTCCTCACCCGTAGACGATGCGACGCAGTTGTCGTTCGGTGAAGTCGGGGGCGGCCACCGGGCGCTGCGCGAGCTCCGCCGCCAGGCGCTGCCAGATCTCGGCATTGCGGACCTGACGGCCCTGCAGTTCGGCATGTCTGCGGCGCACGAACTGCTCGGCGGTCTCGTCGAAGTATCCGACGACGTCGGCGACCACGCGGGCCGCGACGGCGGGCGGCAGGCCGGTGGAGGCCGCTACATGGCGCACCAGGTCGACCGGAACCCCGTCATTCACCCGACAGAACTTGCCATGCCGCGGCTGTTTCCGCCACTTTTGTGCCCGGATTCGGGCAGGGGATCACATGTCCGGGTCATTCTCCGAGCAGAAATTGTGCCGATTCCGGGCGTGCTCCGGCCCTGCGCCTAGGCTGGCGGGCGTGACCTCACCGAATCAGACCGCCGTGGCGACGCTGCACACCAGCCACGGTGACATCAAGATCTCGCTCTTCGGTAACCACGCCCCCGCCACGGTCCGCAACTTCCTCGGCCTGGCCGACGGTTCCGCGCGATACACCACGAAGAACGCCTCCGGCACCGACTCCGGACCGTTCTACGACGGCGCGATCTTCCACCGCGTGATCGACGGATTCGTGATTCAGGGCGGCGACCCCACCGGCACCGGCCGCGGCGGTCCCGGCTACGAGTTCAAGGACGAATTCCACCCGGAACTGCGGTTCACCCGCGGCTATCTGCTGGCCATGGCCAATGCCGGGCCGGGCACCAACGGCTCCCAGTTCTTCATCACCCTGGGCCCGCAGCCGGGCCTGAACCGCAAGCACACCATCTTCGGTGAGGTCCTCGACCCCGAATCCCGCAAGGTGGTCGACGCCATCGCCGGCCTGCCGACCGATGACGACGACCGTCCCAGGGACGGCGACGTCGTGATCAACAGCATCACCATCTCCTGACCCGGCCGAATCAGGCCAGAGCCGAAGAGAATTCACATGCAACCCCAGCCGCCCGCGCCGACCTGCTACCGCCACCCCGACCGGCCCACCGGTCTGGCCTGCACCCGGTGCGGGCGCTCGGCCTGTCCCGAATGCCTCACCCCGGCCGCGGTCGGACAGCACTGCGTGGACTGTGTCCAGCAGGGCCGCAACGATGTCCGGCCGGTCCGCAACGCCGCCGGGACCGCGGTGTCGCGGATACCCAACCCGTACGTCACCTACTCGCTGATCGCGATCAATGTGATCGTCTACGCGGTCACCGTGCTCCAGGCCCACAGCCTGATGGACAACCAGCGGTCGCGGCTGTTCTACGACTGGGTGCTGGTGCCCGCCTTCGTCGGCGACGGCGGCTGGGTACGGGTGCTGGGGTCGGGCTTCCTGCACTACGGGCCGATTCACCTGCTGGCCAATATGTTCGCGCTCTACGTGCTCGGCCCGTACTGCGAAGTGGCGCTGGGCCGTGGGCGATTCGTGGCCGTCTACCTGGCCTCGCTGCTCGGCGGTTCGGCGGCGGTGACCGCGCTGTCGGATCCGCTCACCGCCTCGGCGGGCGCGTCGGGCGCGATCTTCGGCATCTTCGGCGCGGTGGCCGTGATCATGCTGCGGACCCGGCAGAACCTCACCCAGATCGCGGTGCTGCTGGTGATCAACCTGATCATCACCTTCTCGGTGCCCGGCATCTCGATCTGGGCGCACCTGGGCGGACTGCTGGCGGGCACGATTGCGACCACCGGCATCCTCTACGTGCCGCGTTGGCTGGGGATTCGGGAGACTCGCACGGCGCTGAACATCGGCTGGGCGGCGGTGGCGGTGGTGGCGCTGCTCGCGGTGCTGGCGACGGTGCTGGCCGCGCCGAGCCTCTAGCGCGCCAGGTGAATACGCAGCACCTCGAGGACATCCTCGGGGTGCGCGCCCAGATCCCAGCGGCCCAGGATCAGCAGCTTCTCTTCGCCGTGGTGATCCACATCCATCTCGAGCATGGGCATCCGCCGGCCGAGTCGCCGGTAGTACACCACGCGGACGCGCAGGATCTGCTGGGGCGTGTAGCGCTGCAGCCCGGTCAGGCCACGCACCACGATATGCACAGGGTCACCGGGCTCGATCGCCAGGCGCGGCCGCTGCCGCAACCCCATGCCGGTGAGGAAGAGCAGTCCCAGCGCGGCGACACCGATGAGCAGGCGGCCGGGCGCATCGTTCGTCACGAAGGCGGCCACGACCAGCGCGAGGCCGCCGACGCCGCAGGCCGCGAGCGCGGCCGGGGGTGTGGACCAGGCGAGAGGGGAGGAGGGATCGGGGGCTGTCACGGTCCCCACTCCCTCCTCGAGTTGTCCACAGGCTCATCCACAGGTGTGTATGAATAACAATGGTGTAAGCCACACATGTGCCGGACTCAGCGCCAGCGCATGGTCATGATCAGGCCGACGACCATCAGGCCGAACCCGATCAGGAAGTTCCACGCGCCCAGGTCGCTCATCCAGCCGATGTGCTCGTTCGCCAGGTAGTAGACGAGCAGCCAGGCCAGCCCGGCCAGCATGAAGCCCAGCATGATGGCGACGTACCAGACCGGCGACGGACCTGCCGATTTCACGCGTACGGGCGTGCGGCTGGCCGGGTTGATCGTGTAGTCGGTCTTCTTCCGGACCTTTGACTTAGGCATGACGTCCTCGTATTCGGCGTTCTGTCTGCATAGACATTATCCCGGCAACCCTGTGGAAAGTGTCGTTGGGGAGTGCCCGGTCGATTGTGGCGACACGGTTCGGCGGTATTGCGTGCGACGGCGCGCACCGCGCCAACTACTCTCGAATCATGCGTGTACTGGTCGTCGACAACTACGACAGCTTCGTGTTCAACCTGGTTCAGTATCTCGGACAGCTGGGTGTGGATGCCGAGGTCTGGCGCAACGACGATGATCGGCTCGCGGATGTGGACAAGGTTGTGCAGGACTACGACGGGGTGCTGATCAGCCCCGGGCCCGGCACCCCCGATCGCGCCGGCGCCAGCATCGCCCTGGTGCACGCCGCCGCCCGGCACGCCACTCCGCTGCTCGGCGTCTGCCTGGGTCATCAGGCCATCGGAGAAGCGTTCGGCGCCACCGTGACCCGTGCCCCCGAACTGTTGCACGGCAAGACCAGCGAGGTCTTCCACATCGGCGCGGGCGTGCTGGCCGGTCTGCCGGATCCGTTCATCGCCACCCGCTACCACTCGCTGACCGTCCTCGAGGAGACCATGCCGCCGGAGCTGGAGGTGCTGGGCCGCACCGAATCCGGCATCGTCATGGCTATGCGGCATCGCGATCTGCCCATCCACGGTGTGCAGTTCCATCCCGAATCCGTGCTCACCCAGGGCGGACACCGCATGCTCGCCAACTGGCTCGGCGTGTGCGGCGAGCGGCCGGCGGAGGGACTGGTGCAGACCCTGGAGGCGGAGGTCGCGGCACTGGCATGAGCGGTCAGGGCCCGGAGGAGCCGCTCCACCTCCCAGCGCTTGCCTGCGTAACCACGCAGGGCCCCCGCGCATGCCACATGGATACAGCGTCATGAGGCCACACGTCATGCTGTCGGTGGCCGTCAGCATCGACGGCTATATCGACGACACCGGCCCCGACCGGCTGCTGCTGTCCAACGCAGCCGATTTCGATCGGGTGGACGCGCTGCGCGCGGACTCGGACGCCATCCTGATCGGCGCGGAAACCCTGCGCCGCGACAATCCCCGGCTGCTGGTCAACAGTGCGGATCGGCGCCTGCATCGGGTCGCCGCGGGCAAGCCGGAGTATCCGGTGCGCGTGATCGTCACCGCCGGTGGCGATCTCGACCCGGAACTGCGGTTCTGGCACTGCGGCGGCGAAAGACTGGTCTACACCACCGATTCCGGAGCCACCCGCATCGGTGACCGTTTGGCCGGGCTGGCCGAGATCGTCTCGCTCGGCTCGTTGATCGAATTCGACGCCCTGCTCGATGACCTGGGCAAACGCGGCCTGGAGCGGCTCATGGTCGAGGGCGGCGGTGCCATTCACACCGGCTTCCTGTCCGCCGGTCTGGCCGACGAGATCCGGATGGCCGTGGCGCCGGTCGTGGTCGGGGATCCGGCCGCCCCGCGCTTTCTCGGGCCCGCCGCCTTCCCGGGCGGCCCCAATCACCGCATGCAGCTGGCCGATGTGGGCCGGATCGGCGATATCGCGCTGCTGCGCTATCTGCCGAAGGAGGATTCCGATGTCGGATGACGAGGCACGGCTGGATCGCGGGTGGATGCGGCACGCCATCGGCCTGGCGCGGTTGTGCCGGCACAGCGACACCGCCTTCGCGGTGGGCGCGGTGATCGTGGGCGCGGACGGGGTGGAGATCGCGCACGGGTGGTCGCGGGAGACCGACGACAAGGTGCACGCCGAGGAGTCGGCGCTGAACAAGCTGGAGCCGGACGATCCGCGGCTGCCGTCGTCCACGCTGTACAGCACGCTGGAGCCGTGCTCGCAGCGGGCGAGCCAGGATCGGCTGCCCTGCACGGATCGCATTCTCCAGGCCGGCATCCGGCGTGTGGTCATCGCCTGGCGGGAGCCCGGCACCTTCGTGGACAACTGCGTCGGGGTGGAGAAGCTGCGCGAGCACGGCGTCGAGGTGATGGAGCTGCCGGATCTGGCCGAAGAGGCCATGTCGATGAACCGTCATCTGCGACTGTAGGTTTCGCGCGCCGAAGGTTTCACATGAAACAAAGGGGGTTCGCGGACAGTCCGCGAACCCCCTGTTCTCACAGTGGAATCGGCATCACGGCGGGCCGAGCGACAGCACGCCGGTCGTGATGGTCACCGTCTGGCTCTTGCCCAGCGGCGAGCCCGCGGTCGGCTGCTGGGCCAGGATGCGCCCGACCTCACCCGCGTTCAGGGTGCTCATGTTGTTCTGGCTGACCTGCCCGTTCCAGCCCTTCTGCCGCAGCATGTCCACGGCCTGGGCCGGGGTCATGCCGCGCAGGTCGGGCATGGTCAGCTGGTCGCCGCTGGAGACCTGCACGGTGATGCTGGAACCCTTGTCGGCCTGGGTGCCCGCGGGCGGATTGGTGGCGATGACCGTGCCCTTGGGCTGGTTGTTCGGCACCTCCTGCACGGTCACCTTGAAACCGGCGGTGTCCGACAGCGTCGACTGCGCGACGTCGATGGACTGGCCGACCACGTCGGGCACCCGCACCTTGTCCGGGCCGGAGCCGAGGGTGATGGTGACCTGCCCGTCGGAGTCGATCTTCTGCCCCGCGTCGGGGGTCTGCCCGACGATCTTGTCCTTGTCCTCGGTGCTGGACGCTTCCCGCTTCACATCCGGATTCAGCCGCAGCCCCTGGGAATTCAGCTGCTGTTCGGCCTGCTGCTGGGTGAGCCCGGCCAGTTTCGGCACCGGCACCTGCTGTGGGCCGGCCGACACCTGCAGGGTGACGGTGCTGCCCTTGTCGACCCGCGAACCGCCCAGCGGCTGGGTGGCGATCACATTGCCCTGCGCCACCTTGGGATCGTTCTTCTGCTGGATGGCGACCGTGAAACCGGCTCGTTCCAGATCCCGTTGCGCCAGTTGGTAGTTCTGATTGGCCACATCCGGCACCGCGACCTGATCCGGATGCGAGCCGGGTCCGATCAGCATCCACAGCAGACCGCCGACCGCGGCGATCGCCGCCACCGCGAGCACCGCGATCAGCGCCGTGCGCCGGCGCGGGCTCGCCTCGACGATCTCCTGCTCGGTGGTGTCGTCGCGGCGCTCGACGGTGCGATAGCTGCGCGGCGGCGGCAGTTCGTCGTCGAAGCTGCGGTCCTCGTCGGTCATCACCATGGGCGCGGTGGGTTTCTGCCCGCCCAGCACCCGGATCAGGTCGGCGCGCATTTCCGCGGCGGTCTGGTACCGGTTGGCCGGGTTCTTGCTCATGGCCTTGAGCACGACCGAATCGAGTTCGCGTGGCACGCCCGGATGCACCTGCGACGGCAGCCGCGGATCCTCCCGGACGTGCTGGTAGGCCACCGCGACCGGTGAGTCGCCGGTGAAAGGCGGTTCGCCGGTGAGGATCTCGTAGAGCACACAGCCCACCGAGTACACGTCCGAGCGGGCGTCCACCTGTTCGCCGCGGGCCTGCTCGGGCGAGAGGTACTGGGCGGTGCCGATGACGGCGGCCGTCTGGGTCATGGGGTTGGAGCTGTCGGCGAGGGCCCGGGCGATGCCGAAGTCCATCACCTTCACCGCGCCGGCGCGGTTGATCATGATGTTGGCGGGCTTCATGTCCCGGTGCACGATGCCGTTGCGGTGCGAGAAGTCCAGCGCCGCACACACATCCGCGATGACCTCCATGGCGCGCCGGGGCGGCAGCGGGCCCTTGCCGCGCACCAGGTCGCGCAGGGTGTCGCCGTCGACGTACTCCATGACGATGTAGGGCAGCGGGCCGCCGTCCACCTCGGCCTCGCCGGTGTCGTACACCGCCACGATCGCCGGATGGTTGAGCGCCGCCGCGTTCTGCGCCTCCCGCTTGAAACGCAGGTAGAACGTGGGGTCGCGGGCGAGGTCGGCGCGCAGCACCTTGATGGCCACATCCCGGCCGAGCCGCAGATCCCGGGCCTTGTGGACCTCGGACATGCCACCGAACCCGATGATCTCGCCCAGCTCGTAGCGGGAGGAGAGGTTCTTCGGGGTCGTCATGGCAATCCTTGCTGCGGGACTGTGGATGAATAGGGGTCGGACTCGTAGACAGGACCGCGGTTACTGCCGGGACTTACTACGCCGGGAGTCACCCCGCCGGGATTCCCGCCGCCGGGACTCACTCCGCCCGGATTCGCTGGCAATGATGGTATGTCGTTGTTCGGCCAGGGCCAGCGGCCGGTGGTGGTCGGCCGTGCCGAGGTGGTGGTCTTCGGCACGGTGGTGGTCGGCGGCGCGGTCGTGGTGGGCGGTGGCGTGGTCGTCGGCTCGGGTGTGGTGGTCGGCGGCGGCTCGTAGGTGGTCACCGCGGGCGGCGGCACCGGCCGTTCCCGGGTGGTCGTGGTCGGCGGGGGCGTGGTGGTGGTCGGCGTGATCACCGGGGGCGCCACCACCGCGCTGGTGCGGGCGGGCGGCGTGGAGTCGTGCGAGGAGCTGCTCATCAGCACGATGGCGGCGGCCGCGCCCAGAATGAGCGCGCCCACGCCGAGCCCGGCGATGGCCTTCTGGCCGGCGGTGAATCGCCCGGTTCCGGGGTCTTCGGCGCCGGCGAAGGTCATCGGGCCCGCCGGAGTGCGCGGTCCGGGCATCACGGTGGTCGCGGAGGCGGGCGGCTCAGCGATGCCGCGCATGGGCTGCGGCGGCGGCGCGTACCGGGTGGTGGCCTGGTCGGCCCGGGCGCCCGGAATGATCATGGTCGGTCCGGGCGGCAGCACCCGGGTGGCGCCGGTCATCGGCGGCACGGACGGAATGCCGCCGGGCGGCGTGGGCCGGCGACCCGAGCGCACCGCGGCCACCGCGTCGGCGAACTCGCCGCCATTGGTGTAGCGCTGGCCCGGATCCTTGGCCATGGTGATCTCGATGAGCTCGCGCACATTCGGCGGCAGATCGGCGGGCAGCGGCGGCGGGGCCTCCCGCACGTGCTTCATGGCCACGGTCAGCGCACCGTCACCGGTGAACGGCCGGGCGCCCGAGAGCGCCTCGTAACCGACCACGCCCAGGGAGTACACGTCGGAGGCGGCGGTGGCGTCCTCGCCGGTGGCCTGCTCCGGCGCGATGTACTGGGCGGTGCCCATCACCATGCCGGTCTTGGTGACCGGGGAGGCGTCCACCGCCTTGGCGATGCCGAAGTCGGTGATCTTCACCTGACCGGTCGGGGTCACGAGGATATTGCCCGGCTTCACATCCCGGTGCACCACGCCCGCCAGGTGCGCGACCTGGAGGGCGCGACCGGTCTGCTCGAGCATGTCCAGCCCCTGCGCCACCGAGAGCCGGTTCAACCGCGACAGCACCGCGTTGAGCGGTTCACCCTGTACGTACTCCATGACCAGGTAGGCGATTTCGCCGCCCGACCCGTCCTGCGTTTCGCCGTAGTCGTAGATGCTCGCGATGCCCGGGTGGTTGAGCTGCGCGGTGGTCCGCGCCTCGGTACGGAAGCGCTGCCGGAAGGTCGGATCGGCGGAGAACTCCGCCTTGAGCACCTTCACGGCGACCCGGCGGTCCAGCCGGGTGTCCAGCGCTTCCCAGACCTGACCCATGCCGCCGGTCGCGATCAGCCGCTGCAGCCGGTACCGGTCCGCGATCATCGCACCGTTGTTCAGCATTCGTGACCCTGTCTACCTTGCACTCTCATGTCGTTCAGCCCCCCAGTCCGGCGTCCAGCACCGCTCGCGCGATCGGGGCGGCCACGGAGCCGCCGGTGGCCGCCAGTGCCCGGTCGCCGCCGTTCTCGACGATCACCGCGATCGCGATCTTCGGGTTCTGCGCCGGCGCGAAGGCGATGTACCAGGCGTGCGGCGGCGTGTTGCGCGGATCGTTGCCGTGCTCGGCCGTGCCGGTCTTCGACGCGATCTGATACGAGCGCGGCTGCGTCCCTCCCTGCGTGTTCTTCTCCGACTCCAGCATCAGATTGGTGATCTGGGTGGCCACCTGCGGTGTCACCGCCTGGCCCACCGAGGTCGGCTTGGTGGTCTCCAGCGTGCTCAGATCGGGCGCCTGCAGCTGGTCCACCAGAAACGGCTTCATCCGCACGCCGCCATTGGCGATGGTGGCCGCGATGACTGCATTGTCCAGCGGGGTGAGCGCGACGTCGCGCTGACCGATGCTGGACTGGGCCATGGCCGCATTGTCGGGAATCGTTCCGACCGTGCTGTCCGCCCAGGGGATCGGAATATTGGGGTGCTGGGTTCCGATGCCGAACGCGCTGGCCTCGTCCTTGAGTTTCGCGGCTCCGACCTTCATACCGAGCTCGGCGAAGGCGGTGTTACAGGAGTACTTGAAAGCGTCGGTGAGAGAAGCGGTTTGGGCGTCGCCCGGACCGCAGTGGCTGCCGTTGTAATTCTCCAGCGTGGTGGTGGTGTCGGGCAGCGTGATCCGCGGCGCCGCGGTGAACTGATCGTCGGGCTTGGCGATGCCGTTGGACAGCGCGGCCGCGGTCACGATCACCTTGAAGGTGGAGCCCGGCGGATAGGTCTGCGAGACAGCGCGATTCAGCATCGGCTGGCGCGGATCCTGCTGCAGCTGCTCCCAGGTCTTCTGGGTGGCGGCGCCGTCGTGCCCGGCCAGCAGGTTCGGGTCGTAGGACGGCGTGGAGACCATGGTCAGGATGCGGCCGGTGCTGGGCTCGACGGCCACCACCGAACCGGTCAGGTTCTTGGCGGTGAGCTGGTCGTAGGCGACCTTCTGCATGACCGGGTTGAGCGTGGTCACCACATTGCCGCCGCGCGGATCCCGGCCGGAGATCATGTCGATGAGCCGGCGCCCGAACAGGCTGTTGTCGGAGCCGTTGAGCACCGAGTCCTCGGCGTGCTCGAGCTGGTTGCTGCCGTACTGCATCGAGTAGTAGCCGGTGGCGGGCGCGTAGGCCAGCGGATCGGTCGGGTAGGTGCGCAGGTACTTGTAGCGGTCGTCGGTGGCGACCGACGAGGCCAGCACCGTGCCCGCCGCCGAGATCTGGCCGCGCTGACGTGCGTACTCGTCCAGCAGGACTCGCACATTGCGCGGATCGTTGCGCAGGCTGTCGGCCTTGAACACCTGCACATAGGTGGCATTGGCGAGCAGCGCGACGATCATCACCATGACCGCCAGCGCCACCCGGCGCAGCGGCGTGTTCACGCGCCACCCCCCTCGACCTTGCGCAACAGTTGAGTCGACGCGTCCGCGATCGGCTCCGCCCGCTTGCGGGCGGGGGCCGGCCGGCGAGCGGCGTCGGACACCTTGATCAGCAGGCCCAGCAGCACATAGTTGGCCAGCAGGGACGAACCGCCGTAGGACATGTACGGCGTGGTGAGACCGGTCAGCGGAATCAGCTTGGTGACGCCGCCGACCACCACGAACACCTGGATGGCGATCGTGAAGGACAGGCCCGCGGCCAGCAGCTTGCCGAAGCTGTCGCGAATGGCCAGCGCGGTGCGGATCCCGCGAATGGTGAACACGCAGAACAGCATCAGGATGGCGGTCAGCCCGATCAGGCCGAGCTCCTCCCCGATGGCGGAGATGATGAAGTCGGTCTTGGCGAACGGCACCTGCGAGGGCCGCCCGCTGCCCAGCCCGGTCCCGGCCAGTCCGCCGGTGGCCAGCCCGAACAGCGACTGCGAGATCTGGTAGCCGGTATTGGAGTAGTCGGCGAAGGGATGCAGCCAGGTCGAGAACCGCACCCGCACATGCCCGAACGCGAAGTAGGCGAACACCACCCCGATGGTCAGCAGCACCAGCCCGACCGCCACCCAGCCCACCCGCTCGGTCGCGATGTAGAGCATGCACAGCACGGTGGCGAAGATGAGCAGCGAGGTGCCCAGGTCCTTCTCCACCACCAGCACGCCCACCGACAGCACCCAGACCAGCAGGATCGGGCCCATGTCGCGCATGCGCGGCAGCTCCATGCCGAACACGTGCTTGCCCGCGCCGGTGAACAGGTCGCGCTTGGACACCAGCACACCGGCGAAGAACACGATGAGCGCGATCTTGGCGAACTCACCGGGCTGAACACTGAAGCCCGGCAGGCGAATCCAGATCTTCGCGCCGTTCACCTGCGAGTACCGGTCCGGCAGCACCGCGGGCAGGGCGAGGGCGATGACCCCGATCAGGCCGAGGGTGTAGGCGTAGCGGGCCAGGCTGCGGTAGTCATGCAGCGCGATCAACAACCCCGTGAAAACCACCATCCCCAGCCCCGTCCACAGCACCTGCTGGTTGGCGTCGGGGGAGGGGATGGGCAGCGAGGCGAACGCGGCGTCCTGTGCCTGCGCCAGGTCGATGCGGTGGATCACCACCAGGCCCAACCCGTTCAGCAGTGCCACGATCGGTAGCAGGACCGGATCCGCGAAGGCCGCGAACCGCCGCACCGCCAGATGCGCGACGCCGAACAATGCCATGTACGCGGCACCGAGTTTGGCGATCTCCCAGGTGATCGCCTGCTCCTGACTGGCCTCCACCAGCACCAGCGACACCGTCGTGATGACGGCCGCCAGCCCCAGGAGCAGCAGCTCGACATTGCGCCGGGTGGCGGGTGGCGGCGCAGGAGCGAATCCGCCCGGTGGACTGGGAAAAGCCCCAGTGGACGGCGGTGCCGGTGCGGACATCAGTCCGCCGTCCTGCAGTTCTGCCCCGGAGTCTGCGGTGCCGTGGTGGTGGTGACAGGAGCGGTCGGCTGGTCGGTCTTGCGGGGTTCCAGGGGGTGGTTCTCGCCGGTGCGCTCACCGCCGGTGAGGTTGCCGGGCGCGGCCGGAGCGGCCGGGGTGGTGGTGACGGGTGTGCCCGGTTGGTTGGGGTCGGCGGGCGGCGCGACCGGCGTGGTCGACGGAGTGACCGGCGCCTGCTGCTGCTTCTCGCACGGGGGCAGCAGTTCGCCCTGCACCAGGTTCCGGATCTGCTTGACGGCGTCGTCGCGGGAACCGGGCGGCAGGCCCTTGTCGACCGAATCGCGGCCGCTGGGGCGGAGATCGTTGCGGGTCAGCTGGGCACAGCCGGAAGGAAACTTGTCGCCGGGTGCGGTCAGCGTCAATTCGCCGCCGCGCGTGACGCAGCCGACCTGGTCCACATCGCGGATGGAGTAGCCCAGCACCGAACCGGGCAGGCCGCGCAGCACGACCACCTTCTCGCCGTCCACGCCGATGTAGTAGTTGCTGCGAATCATGTTGTAGCCCACGGTGAGTCCCGCGCCGACCGCCACCAGCAGGGCCAGTGACAGCGCCAGCCAGCGCAGCTTGTGGCTCTTCTTGGGCGGTTCGGGTTCGGGCTGCGGCACCGCGCGGCGCGGCGTGGCGCGCGGCGGGCGCATGGCGGCGGCCCGGCCGGCGGCGGTGTTCGGCGGGGGAGTGTCCTCGTCCTCGCCGGAGGCCGCGCCCGCCACGATCGGGTGGCTCTGGCCGTAGTCCAGATCGATGACGTCGGCGACCACCACGGTCACGTTGTCGGGACCGCCACTGCGCAACGCCAATTCGATGAGCCGATCCGCCGACTCGTCGGTGGTGCCCTCGCGCAGCGTGTTGGCGATGGTCTCGTCGCTCACCACGTCCGAGAGGCCGTCGGAGCAGAGCAGATAGCGGTCCCCGGCTCGCGCCTCCCGCACCACCAGGGTGGGGTCGATCTCGTTGCCGGTGAGCGCCCGCATGATCAGGGAGCGCTGGGGATGAGTGTGGGCCTGCTCCGGGGTGATCCGCCCCTCGTCCACCAGCGACTGCACGAAGGTGTCGTCGCGGGTGATCTGGGCCAGCTCACCGCCTCTGAGCATGTAGGCGCGGGAGTCGCCGATGTGGGCGAGGCCGAGTTTGCGCCCGGCGAACAGGATGGCGGTGAGCGTGGTGCCCATGCCGTCGAGTTCGGGCTCCTCCTCGACCTGGTCGGCGATGGCCGCATTGCCTTCGTGCACAGCACGATTCAGCTTGCCGAGCAGATCGTCGCCGGGCTCGTCGTCGTCCAGATGCGCCAGGGCGGCGATCATCAGCTGCGAGGCGACCTCACCGGCGGCGTGGCCGCCCATGCCGTCCGCCAGCGCGAGCAGTCGTGCACCTGCGTAGACGGAATCCTCGTTGTTGGCTCGGACGAGACCACGGTCGCTGCGCGCTGCGTAGCGGAGAACAAGTGTCACGATCGCAGCTCGATCACTGTCTTGCCGACACGGACAGGGGTGCCGAGTGGAACTCGGACCGGAGTGGTGACCTTCGACCGGTCGAGGTAGGTCCCGTTGGTGGAACCGAGATCCTCGACGTACCAGTCCTCACCGCGCGGAGACAGTCGCGCGTGGCGGGTGGAGGCGTAGTCGTCGGTGAGAACCAGTGTGGAGTCGTCGGCCCGCCCGATCAGCACCGGCTGTGTGCCGAGCGAGATGCGGGTGCCGGCGAGAGAACCCTGAGTCACCACGAGATATTTGGCGCCCTTCTGGCCCCGGCGGAATGATGGGAGCACCGCGGAACCGCCTGCGGCCCGAGGCGCGACCCGAAGGCCGGAAGCCGCGTAGATATCGCTGCGCAGGGTCCGGAGCACCGCCCACACGAACAGCCACAACAACAGCAGGAACCCCGCACGGGTCAATTGCAGGATCAATCCCTGCACGGTGCTCCACCTCCTGTTCGACCGTGTCGTAAGTACGGGGCAGTTACGGAGGTGTGGCTCCGTGACCCCCAACCGGTGTGTTGCTGGTCAGCGCGGCCAGAGTCCGCCGCGAGCATTGGCAGCATCATAGGGCCGTCGACCGGTTGCGATCACGATACGACCGAGGAATTCCCAGCCATATCGTGACCTGCATCGCGAGCTTACGGGATCAGACGATCCGGATCAGGATCTCGGAATGTCCGGCGCGGATGACATCCCCGTCGGCGAGCTGCCAATCCTGGACGGGAGACCCGTTGACCAGCGTGCCATTGGTCGAACCGAGGTCCGAGAGCATCGCGGTCTGGCCGTCCCAGCGAACCTCGATGTGGCGCCGGGAAACTCCCGTATCCGGCAACCGGAAGTGCGCGTCCTGCCCGCGGCCGATGATGTTGCTGCCCTCGCGCAACTGGTAGGTACGGCCGGAGCCGTCGTCCAGCTGCAGCGTGGCCGAGTAGCCCGAGCCGCCGCGCGCCGGCGCCGCGCCGTAACCGGCCTGCTGCTGGCCGTAGCCCTGCTGCTGGCCGTACGCCTGCTCGTCGCCGTAGCCGGCCTGCTCCTGGTACTGGTCGTAGCCCTGCTGGCCGTAGCCCTGCTGCTGCCCGTACCCCTGCTCGGCGTAGCCCTGCTGACCGTAGCCGCCCTGGTCGTAGCCCTGCTGGCCGTAGCCCTGCTGCTGGCCGTAGCCCTGGTCGGCGTAGCCCTGCTGCTGGCCGTAACCGCCGCCCTGCTCGCTGTAGGCCTGGTCGTAGCCGTGCTGCTGCTGCTGGCCGTAGCCCTGGTCGGCGTAGCCCTGCTGCTGGCCGTAGGCCTGCTCGGACTGGCCGTAGCCCTGCTGCTGGCCGTAGCCCTGCTCGGCGTAGCCGCCCTGCTGCTGGCCGTAACCGCCGCCCTGCTGCTGGTTGTAGTCGTAGCCGTTCTGGTAGTCGCCGTAGGCCTGCTCGGACTGGCCGTAGCCGCCCTGCTCGTAGCCCTGCTGACCACCGTGGCCGTACTCGCCGTAACCCTGCTGACCTTGACGGCCCGCAGGCGGGGGCGCGTACCCGCGGTTCCGCGGATCGGACTCCGCGGGCTCACGGCTTGGGTCGTAGCCTGAGTTCTGCGTCATGGGGCCAGCTCCTGGTTGCGGGTTGGGTCGTTGTGGGCGTCCAGGTCCCGGTGACGGGCCTGCCCGCCCACCCGCGTCCGGATCGACCCGGCCGCGTGTCCTGAACTGTCCGGTGTGCAGCGTAGGGGATGCCTCGAACTCCACGTGTACTTCACCGTAGGTCTGCCACCCTTGCTCGCGGATGTAGTCCTGCAGATGCTTGGCGAAAGCACGCTTGGTGAGCTCGTAATCCTGCGTGGCGAGATCGCGATCCGGCTGTCCCTCGCCCTGGACGAGCTGCCGTAGATCCGACTCGTTGACGGTGATGGCATAGCTGTTCGGAGCCAGCAGATGCCCACCACCGAGATCCTGGATGTGGTCGGCGGCCTCGCGCTGCAGTGCGGCCTCGACCTCCTGGGGCACGACGCTCCCGCCGAAGGCGCGGGCGAAGACATCGCCGACAGCACCCTGGAGACGGCGCTCGAATCGGGAAACAATTCCCATGCCCCCTCCCTTCTCGGGTCCTGCCGCTCCGGTGCGGGAGCGTGCGTCGTGTCATCTGTCCGACCGGCCGTGACGTGCGCGATGTGTCCTTGAATAGCAACACGCCGACGTGGCGTGTCGCCGCAAGGACACGGTGATTGCATGATATCCACGATCGTCCACACCTGTAACTCTTGGCGGCGAGCCGAGGTTCCCGGGGCGAACGCGGATCGTGATCACCCCTCCGCACCCCCGATAACCAGGCGATTTCGTTTTGGTGCAGACCCCGTGATACGTTTCTTCCCGTCGCTCAGGGCGAGTGGCGGAATGGCAGACGCGCTGGCTTCAGGTGCCAGTGTCCGTAAGGACGTGGGGGTTCAAGTCCCCCCTCGCCCACCACGAGGAAGGCCCTCGATCCGAATCGGATCGGGGGCCTTCTTCTATGTCCGGGTTCGGCTGTGTCCGGGTTCGGCGTCCTGCCGGCCGGGTTCGGCGTCCGGGCCGGGAGTGCGATGTCGGATCGGCATGAGTGTGGCGCCCGGTGCCGGCCCGCGCGGGCGGGGTCGCGGCGCGAATCCGCACGGTGCCGGTTCCGCTCAGCGAGACTCGAAAAGCCGCTGGTCACAACGGATGTGACGAAGATCGCACACCCTGTTCGGGGTTACCCGCCGGAGGCGTTGCCAGGGGGCGTTTCGGGGCCTTCGTGGGGGCGAAAATCGTTTGCCAGAAGATGCCGACATGGGTATGCGCCCGATTACAGTCCAGTTATGCCTGATGATCATTTAGCGAAAGCCATTCGAAACAAACTTGAGGTTTGTTTGATCCTGGGCGACCGGTGGGCAATCAGCCTGAGCTGGGTCGAAACGCCAGCTTAACGCGGGTTGAACCGATGGTGAGCGGAAAATTTGCGAGTTTTTGGCAAACCAACTGACGGGGTTCGAAACGCATCGCGCGCCCGGGTTCGAAAGGGGTCTCGAAACGCGACCGCGGGGATAGTTTCGGACCCCTCCGCAGACCGCCCGCAAAGCGTATGCCGGGAATTAGCGATCTTGTCGGGTTCCCTACTGGGAAACGATGTTTCGCCTGGTCGCCTTATGCGTCCGGTGGGCAAGTCGGAGGTTGCGTAGCCATAACGATTGTGTAGAGTCGTCGGCAACGCTGGCCGCAGCTGAGCCGGACTCGCTGCGGCCAGTGGAAATCAATCCGAACGGTGCCGCGACTACGAAGTCGCCACTCCCGCAACCGGTTCCGGACCCTTCTGGATCGAATAGCCCGTGATGTGCTCCGGGTGATTGCTCGCTGCCCGCTCCGACCGCAGGCGCTCCTGCTCCCGCACCGCACCGCGGCCGCGCCCGAATACATAAGCCAGGAAACCGAGTTCGGCCAGCGCGCCGATGCCGACCCGGACCGCCGTGGGCAGTCCGCTGGGTGTGACGAAGCCCTCGAGGAAACCCGACACCAGCAGCACGCCCACCAGCCCGAGCGCGATCACCGCGGTCGCCCGGCCCTGCCGCGCCAGCGCCTGCGGACGGCTCTCCCGGCCCGGATCGATCAGCGTCCAGCCCAGCTGCAGACCCGCCCCGCCGGCCACGAAAATGGCTGTGAGCTCCAGCATTCCGTGCGGCAGGAGCCAGCCGAAGAACGGGCCCAGCCGCCCCGCCCCCGCCATCAGCCCAGCGCTGATGCCGAGGTTCAAGGCGTTCATGGACAACAGGTAGACGGCGGGCAGGATGAGCACCCCGAGGAAGAGCGCCATGGCCGACACCCACGCGTTGTTGGTCCACACCTTGGCGGCGAAGGCGTCGTGCGAGTGCTCGTAGTAGTAGGTCTCGAATTCGCCGCCGGGGCGCGTCAAGGCATCTGTATCCGTGTCCAGGCCGAGATGCCGGCGCGCGGCCTCCGACCTGGCCACCCACGCGGCCAGCCCGGCCGACCCGAGCAGGAACACCGTCGCCACCGACAGCCACCAGGGCCGAGCCCGGTACACGGCGGCCGGGAACCGGTGCGTGAAGAAGTAGGCGATCTCCCGCGGCGTGTCGAAGCGGGCGCTCAGTATCCGGCCCCGTGCCCGGGTCAGCACCGCCGACAGCCCGGCAATGAGGTCCGGATCCGCCTCGCGCGACTGCAGCCGGGCCAGCTGCTGCGACGTCAGCCGGTAGAGCCGCACCAGCTCGTCGGACTCCGAACCCGTGAGCCGCTTGCCGCGGGAGGCCAACTGATCCAGCCGCTCCCAGGAAGGCCTGTGAACGAACATGTAGGCGTCCAGATCCATGAGTACCCCTCCTGCGCTACGGCTGACAGAATGCTATCCATCGTGTTTCCGCCTGGCTGAGCGAAGCGAAGGGCAATTGGACACTGCACTGTTCACCACCGGCGAAGCCGTGGCCGTCGAGCTGCCGATCGCGCGGATCCCCACGCGGGCCGCGGCCTTCCTGCTCGACCTGCTGCTGCAGGCCGTGATCGGAACGGTGCTGGCGCTGCTGTTCGAGGCGCTGCTGGTGTGGCTCGGCGCCGATTCCGCGTGGCGCGACGCCGCCGTGCTGGTGGCCATGGTGAGCGCGCTGATCGGGTATCCGGTGCTGTTCGAGACGTTTTCGCGCGGGCGCTCGGTGGGGAAGATGGCGGTCGGACTGCGCGTGGTGCGCGCCGACGGCGGGCCCATCGACTTCCGGCACGCGGTCACCCGCGGACTGGCGGGGATCGTCGACTTCTGGATCATGGGCACCGGGCTGATCGCCGTCGTGGTGTCGCTGTGCTCGCCCCAGGCCCGGCGGGTCGGGGACGTGCTGGCGGGCACCGTCGTGGTGCACGACCGCAGCCGGCTGCCCTTCGCCGTGCTGGCCGCGCCGCCGCCCTGGCTGGCGGGCTGGGCGCGGCAGCTCGATCTGTCCGGTCTCTCCGATGAATTGGCGCTGTCGACGCGTCGGTACCTGCTGCGGTTCCGCACCCTGACCCCGGAGGTCCAGGATCGGTTGGGCCGCACCCTGGTCATCGCGGTGTGCACGAGCCTGCGCACGACGCCGCCGAACGGCTATCCGCCGCTACAGATCCTGGGCGCGGTGCTGGCCGAGCGACAGCGGCGGGCCATCCCGCCGCCGCCCTTCGTGCGGCAGTACCCGAGCGCCGTGCCGGCTACAGCGCTCCGGTCCGTTTGAGTTCCAGGTATTCGTCGGTCAGCGCCTCCGGCAGCCGGTCGGGTGCATCGGCGATGACACGAACACCCATGCGGCGCAGCGTCTCCCGGGCCACCGCGTGCTCGGCGATGACATTCTCGGCGGCAGCCGCGGCGTAGAGGTCGTCCAGGCCGGAGCGGCGGGTGGCGGCGGCCGCCACCTCCGGATCGGTCACCGCGACCACCAGCACCCGATGCCGCTCGGTCAGCACCGGCAGCACCGGTAGCAGGCCCTCCTGCACGGTGGCGGCGTCGAGATGGGTGAACCACACCACCAGGCTGCGGCGGCGGGCGCGCTGCAGTGTCGCGCGCAGCACGCCCTGATAGTCGGTGTCGACCAGTTCGGGAGTGAGCCCGGCGAGCGCGTGCATCAGCTTGATCTGCAAGCGCTTTCCGCCGATGCCGCGCACCTCGGTGCGCAGCCGGCGGTCGTAGGCCAGCAGATCCACCGAGTCGCCGCCCGCGGCGGCCAGCCCGCCCAGCAGCAGGGCCGCCTCGATGGTGGCGTCCAGGCGGGTGCCGGCGCCGACCCGGCCAGCGCTCACCCGCCCGGTGTCCAGCAGCATGACCACATGCCGGTTGCGTTCCGGACGCCAGGTGCGCACCAGCACGTCATTGGCGCGGGCGGTGGCGCGCCAGTCGATGGTCCGCACGTCGTCGCCCGCGACATACTCACGGAACGAATCGAATTCGGTGCCCTGCCCGCGAATCGTGGTGGTGTTGCGGCCCTCCAGATGCTGCAGCTGCCGGACCTTGGAGGCCAGCAGCCGCTCACTGCGGAACGGCGGCAGCGCGCGCAGCCGGGCCGGGACCTCGCGCCGCACCTGGCGGCCGGCCATGCCCAGCGGGCCCAGCAGACGCAGCGTCACCGGGCCGGCCACCCGGTCGCCGTGATAGTCCGGCGTCAGCTCGGTGTGCAGGCGAATCCTGGTGTTGGGCGGCAGGTTCAGGGCGTGGGTGCGATGGCGGGCGTGCGCGCTGGGCGGCCAGTCGTCCCACAGGGTGCCGCGCACCGGCCGGGCGCCGCCGTTGAGCACCGCCAGCTCCACGTCGATGCTGCGACCGGTGCGGACCGTGGTGACAGGGGACCGCGAAAGCTCCAGCGCGCCCGGCGATCCCAGTAGCAGCAGGTCGGCCGCGATCAGCCCGATCAGCGCCAGGGTGGCGAGCAGCACACCGAGCCACGAGGGCAGCGCCAGCGTGACGAACAGGGCCGCGAGCACCGCCGCGGCGGCCAGCCGGCCGGTGACGACCACGGCCTACACCGGAACGGGGACGGACATCAGCAGCGAGGCCAGCACGCCCTCGGCGGTGACGCCCTCCACCTCGTGCTCGGGCCGCAGGTGCAGCCGGTGCCGGAGCACCGTCGTCGCAACGGCTTTCACATCGTCGGGCGTCACATAGGCACGCCCGTTCAGCCAGGCGAAGGCCCGCGCGGCCGCCATCAGCGCGGTCGCGCCGCGGGTGGACGCGCCGTGCGCCACGGCCGGGGAGGTGCGGGTGGCCCGGCACAGGTCCACGGTGTACGCCAGCACCTCGGGGCTGATGGCCACCTGCGCGACGGCGGCCCGGGCGGCCGCGATGTGCGCGGGACCGGCCACCGGGCGCAGCCCGGCGGCGTTCAGATCGCGCGGGTCGAAGCCCGCCGCGTGCCGCTGCAGGATGCGGAATTCGTCATCGCGCCCGGGCAATTGGACGTCCACCTTGAACAGGAACCGGTCCAGCTGCGCCTCCGGCAGCGGATAGGTGCCCTCCTGCTCGATCGGATTCTGGGTGGCGACCACCACGAACGGATCCGGCAGCGGCTGCGGCACGCCGTCCACCGAAACCTGGCGCTCCTCCATGGATTCCAGCAGCGCCGACTGCGTCTTCGGCGGGGTGCGGTTGATCTCGTCGGCCAGCAGCAGGTTGGTGAACACCGGGCCGCGGCGGAAGGTGAACTCGGCCGAGTGCGGATCATAGATCTGCGAGCCGGTGACATCGCCCGGCATCAGGTCGGGGGTGAACTGGATGCGGGCGTGCTCCAGATCCAGCGCCGTGGCCAGGGCGCGCACCAGCAGCGTCTTGGCCACGCCCGGAACGCCTTCCAGCAGTACGTGGCCGCGGCACAGCAGCGCCAGCACCAGGAACATGACGGCGTGGTCGTTGCCGACCACCGCCTTGCCGATCTCGGCGCGCAGCGCCAGCAGCGCCTGCTGGGCGTCCTGGGCGGTGGGCGCGTGGTTGGTGTCCACGACGTCCTGGGAGAGTTCGGTCACAAGACCTCCGCTTCGATCCATTCGAGTTGTGCGGCCACGAGTTCCAGCGTGACCCGATCGGCGACCGGGTCGTACAGGGCGCCGCGGATGACGGCCGGGTCCGCGCCGGTGCGGGCCGTGATCGACTCGACCACCAGTTCCGCCGGGGTGTCGGCGGTGACGCCGAGTGCGGGCCGCAGCCGGCGCAGCGCCGCCGCCCGCAGTTTCGCGGCCACGTGCTCGTGATCGCGGGATTTCCGGTACAGCCCGGCCTGTCCGGCGAGCAGTTCGTGGGCCGGGGCCTCCACCGGCAGCGGTTCGCGGACGATGGCGCCGCGGCGGCGGCCACGCCACCACAGCACGGCGACCCAGGCGATGAGGAACTGCAGACCGCCGAAGGCCAGCCAGCCCGGTAGCTGCTGGAAGATGGAGTCGCTGCCCGCGCCGAAGTTCGGCGGCGGCACGTCCGGCCGGTTGGGCGGCGGCGGATTCGACGGTGGCGCCGGCGCGTGGGTCGGCGGCGGGGTCGACGGCCCTGACCCGGCATGGGTGAGCACGTACACCAGCACCACGACAGCCAGCACGGCCACGACCGCGGCCCAGAAGCGCCAATCCTTCAGCAGCCGCGGCAGTTCCGCGCGCTCACGGTCCTTCTTCTCCTTGGCGACCCTGGTCTTACGGGTCCGGCGCCGCTCGGTGATCTCGGCCGGGCCGGCCTTGGGCGGCGGCGCGATCGAGTACCGGTCGGCCTGTTCCAGCTGCCGGTACTCCGCCTCGGTGGCGTAGCGGCCGCCGTAGACGACCTCGTCGAAACTGTGTGCCGCCGAGGGCAGCTCGCCCGCGTCCGGGACCGCCGCGATAGCGGCCCGCGCGGTTTCCCGGGCCGTGCGCGCCCGCTCCTCGTCGAGGATGCCGCGCTGCTCCAGCCCGCGGGTGACGGCGCGGTACCGCTCGCGCAGCGCGGCAGCGAAATCGCCGCGCCGGGCGGCCTCCTCGGCCGCGGCCAGGTGCGCGGCGGCCGGACCCAGGGCGGGCTCGGGCGGTGCCGCGCCGACGAGATTCGGCGCGGCACCGGCGATCTCCGGCCCGGGTGCCCGGTCGGTCCCGGTCATCGGCCGCTCCCGCCGGGCACCCGGATGTCCCACGCCTCGCGGCGGCAGCGCCGGTCGACGTAGGTGACGACCTGCGTCGAGGACTCGACCAGCTCCGCGACCGCCACGATGAGCAGGGTGGCGGTGATGATCAGCACCGTCACCGTCCAGCGCCGGGTGCCGGAGAACTGTGCGGTGAACTGCGGCAGCGCCAGCAGCGGCACCACCAGCACGAGCAGCAGCCCGCGCAGGTACAGCCACAGCCCGACCAGCTGCCATTCCGTTCCGCCCGCAAGCAGTTTCGCGCGTCGCGCCGCCACGCCGTAGGTGGCCGACTGATCGAAGATGGTGGGCACCAGCGTGAATCGCCGCCCGCGTAGCCAGGCCAGCCAGATCACCGCGGGCGGCACGGTGAACAGCAGCGGAGTGCCGACGGCCAGCACGCCGAGACCGATGAGCGTGTACATCACCTGATAGCCGAGCAGCGGACCGGCTTCCGCGGCCAGTCGCCGCAGCGCCCCGCGCCAGGTCGCCGGCCTGCGGTACACGACCGCCAGCCCGATCGGCACGGTCACCCCGCGGACGAACCAGCGGATCGACCAGGCGCACAGCAGGGTGACCAGCACCGCGCCCCAGAGGGTGCCGCGGTCGGAATTCCCGCTGGCGACGGCCGCGAGCACCGTGCCCGCCACGGCCACCACCGAGGCGACCAGCACGGCGACGCCGAGCAGGCCCGCCAGGGTCTTGATCCGCGCCTGGATCAGCGCGAACGGGAGGTCGAGGAGTTCGCGGAACTGCATCGGGCGAATCGGCACAACCACCGGTTCGGTAGAAGTCGGTTCCCCCACCGAGCCGGTCGGCGAACCGACGGAGTCGGCGGCGGTCGGCAACACGCGGCCGAGTCTATCCGGACCAGCGTCTTCGGTCGCCCGATGCGCGTCCGGGCGGCGAACTTCGCACCCGGATGTCAGGCGGTGGGTGTGCCGGTCTCCAGCAGCCGGGCCACGACCCGGCGGTAGAGCCCGGGTTCGATGGGCGGCAGGCCCAGCAGGGCGCGCAGATAGACGCCGTCGCCGACCAGGCGCACGATCTCGGCCCGCACCGGATCCTCGATCTCGTTGTCCAGGGCCGTCTTCCAGGACCCCATCACCTCGGTGAGGGCCCGGTCGGTCTCCGCCTGCGCGGCGTCCTGCGGCGCGTCGACGCTCCGCATGGCGGCCAGCATGGATCGGTACAGGGCGAGCTCGACGGCGTCGGCGTCGTCCTCGGGATGCGGAGCCTGCAGATACCACTCGGCCACCGAGCGACCCTGTGCCACCGCGGTTCGCACCTGCTGATCGGCCCGGTCGGTGACGCGGCGGAGCAGTCCGGCGAGCAGTGCGTCCTTGCTCTTGAAGTGATAGAGCAGTCCGCCCTTGGAGACGCCCGCGGTGGCGGCCACATTGTCCAGGGTCACCTGGGACAGGCCCTTGTCGAGCAGCAGGGTTTCGAGCGCGTCGAGGATCCGGTCGCGGGTGCCGGCGGGATCGCGTGTGGTCACGACGATTGACTGTACCGTCTGGACGGTTCAGAATGCTACTGTACCGTCTGGACGGTTCACCACCGAGAGAGAAAGCTCATGAGCACCCACGCGACCGCACGTTCCGGCACTCCCGTGACCATCGACCGGCAGCCCACCGCCGTGCCGCCGAAGGCCCGGCCCAGAGATTGGGCCGGGCTCGGCGTCCTCGCGCTCGCGCTGCTGCTGATCTCCGTCGACGCCACCGTGCTCGACCTGGCGGTCCCGGCCATCAGCGCGCACCTCGCGCCCACCACGCCGCAGCTGCTGTGGATCATCGACGTCTACTCGTTCGTGCTCGCGGGCCTGCTGGTCACCATGGGCACCGTCGGCGACCGCATCGGCCGCCGCCGCCTGCTGCTCATCGGCGCGGCCGGCTTCGCCCTGGCCTCGGCCGTCGCGGCCTGGGCAGTCAACCCCGAGATGCTCATTGCCGCACGCGTTCTGCAGGGTGTCGCCGGTGCGACCCTGATGCCCGCCACGCTGGGCCTGATCCGGTCCATGTTCACCGACGCCCGCCAGCGCACCCTCGCCATCTCGGTCTGGGGCGCCATGGCCGCCTCCGGCGCGGCCTTCGGCCCACTGCTGGGCGGCTGGATGCTCGAGCACTTCTGGTGGGGCTCGGTCTTCCTGGTGAACCTGCCGGTCATGGCGCTGCTGCTGGTCCTGGCCCCGGTCCTGGTACCGGAGTCGCGCGACCCCGACCCCGGCCGCTTCGATCTGATCAGCGCCGGCCTGTCCATGCTGGCCCTGATCCCGATCGTGTACGCGGTCAAGGAATTCGCGGCCCACGGCCCGAGCCTGAACCTGCTGATCAGCGCCGGTGTCGGCGTGGTCGCGGGCGTGGTGTTCGTGCGCCGCCAGCGCGGCCTGTCCACCCCGCTCATCGACCTGGACCTGTTCCGGCTGCCGGCTTTCCGGGCCGCGGTGTTCACCAACCTGCTGTCGGTGTTCGCGCTGGCCGGCGTGCTGTTCTTCGGCTCGCAGTACCTGCAGCTGGTGCTCGGCAAGTCGCCGCTGGCGGCCGGTCTGCTGCTCATTCCGGGCACCATCGGCTCCATGCTCGGTGCGCTGGCCGCGGCCTGGCTGGTCCGCTACTGGCGTACGGCGACAGTGCTCGCGGGCTCGCTGGTGACCGTCGCGATCGGCGCGGGCCTCTACTGGCTGCTGCCCACCGACCCCTCGGGCTCGGTGACCCCGTTCATCGTCGGCTTCCTGCTGATCGGCCTGGGTGAGGGTGTGGCCCTGACGGTCTCGGCCGACATGATCGTCAGCACCGCGCCCGAGGCGCGCGCCGGTAATGCCGCCGCCATCTCGGAGACGGCCATGGAGATGGGCATCGCCCTCGGTGTCGCCGTGCTGGGCAGCGCCGTCATGGCGGCCTTCCGCCACGGTCTGGACCTGACGCACGTCCCGTCCGGCCAGGCGGACGCGGCCCGCGAGTCGCTCGGCGGCGCGATCGAAACCGCCCGCGCCCTACCGCAACCCGCGGCCGGGGAACTGCTGAACTCGGCGCACTCCGCCTTCGTCAGCGGCATCCACCTGGCGGCCACCTCCACGGCGGCCATCCTGGTTCTGACCGCTGTCGTCGCCTACCGCTCGGCGACGCGGAAATCGCCGGCGGCGTGATCGAAAGGCGGTGGCATCGAACAGGCGGTGGCATCGAACAGGCTGTGGCCCGGATGTTTCCGTGTTCAACGTGAAACATTCCGGGCCACAGTGGGTTTCGGAAGGCTACTCCCGGCCCCTGCCCGGCGGCAGTTCGCGCGGGCTGCGGTAGTCGAGTTCGGGGTTGCGGCGTGCCGCCAGCGCATCGTGCTGCGCACCCGAGGGCAGGGGATAGCCGGGGTCCACCACCTGGCCCTGGGGGAGGGCCGAGTAGGAGGGGTACTGGGCGTAGGGCTGATCCACCACGCTCGCGGCCACCCGCTGGGCATGCACCTGCTGCGGGGCGCCCTGCGGGAGGTAGCCGTACTGCGGCTGGGCATAGGCCTGCTGGTGCTGCTGCTGCGCCGAATCCTGGGAATCCACCGTCACCTTGCGCGTGCGGCGCAGCGTGAAGGTGATCTCCTCCGCCTCCTCGAACGCCTGACGCACGGTGCGCAGCGGGTGGGTGGCGGTATCGATGGCATTGGCCACGAAGGACGGCACCAGCGGACGGATCCAGCGGGCGGCGGTGTCGGTGAACGGCACCGTCCCGATGATCGGAAGTTCCAGGCCTCCGCCCTTGTTAGCGGGCTGCGCGACCGGCACGGCGGGCACGAGTGCCCCGCCCTGCGGTGCGGGGGCCAGGGCCCCGGAGGTGAGCTGGGCGGGCAGGTTCGGCGACTGTGTCACGATCCCCTCCTGGGACACGGTGCTGTCCTTTCGATCCCCGGCCGGGCCGGCGGGGAGTTCATGTCTGGTGGCATTGTCGAATTCGGCGATCGCGCGCTGGGTGGGTTCGGTGATGCCGATCTCGAAATTGCCGATGGCGGCGATGATGCGGGTGCGCTGCCGTTCCCGGTCGATGGCGGTGTCGGCATGTGCGGCCAGCCGCGCGGCGGTGAGTTGTTGTTCGGCGCGCAGGCTCTCGGTCTCCACGCGCACCTCGGCCTGTTTGACGGCGATGGCGGTGGCGGCGGCCTGGTCGATGCGGTCGGTGGCGGTACGGACCGCGACGGTGCGGTCGAACGCCGTCTCACCCCGCCACCACCGCAGCAGCAGCGGCAGCAGGGCCAGCACGATCATGAGCACGGACACGGCGAGCCGCAAGACGAACGGCCCGAAATGTCCGGTGGTGTAGTCGTTCATGGCCACCCAGCGCGCCCCGAGCCCGCGGTCGCCGTCGGTGTAGGCGGCCTTGCGGGCCGTCGCGAGGGCCCTGTCCTGCTCGGTGACCTTGGCGTCGAGCCCGTCGACCTTGCCCTGCGCCGCGCTGAGCTGGTTGCGGGCGTCGTCGAGCATCTGGTTGGCGGTGCGCTCCTCGGGACCGCGCCCCGGCACGCGGGTGATCATGTTCTGCGGGCAGTCCGCCCCCGGGTTGAATTCGCAGCGCGCGATGATCAGCGCATTGGTGACGTCGTTTTGCGCCTTGGTGATCTGCTGGTCCAGCGCGGTGCGATCGGTCCTGGCCTGCTCCAGCTCGGTGCGCGCGGTGACCACGGCGGGCGCGGATTCCACTGCGTGCTGGGCGGATTCGTCGAGCAACCGGTTCACGGTGCCGGAGAACAGAATGGTGCAGGCCAATTCGGCGATCACCACCCCGGCGATCACCGCCACCGCGATGCGACCGCCGAATTCGGCTACCGCCCGGCGATTCTCCCGGCGATCGGGTGTGGCGGCGGTGGCCAGCGCCCGGGCGATGGCCCCCATCAGGACCGTCGCGATGAGCGCGACCGCCACGATGGCGATGACCGGCCAGCGCGCCGCTCCCGTCGCGGCGGCCGTGACGGCGCCCGCGGTGCCCGCGAACAGCGCCACCACGGCGCCGGTGACGGTGTAGCCGCCGCGCTCGGGCCCGTCGGTGAGCTGCGGTTGTGCGCCGCCCAGCCAGACCAGCAAGGCGCCGAGTCCGGCGGACCTGGGGACATGGTGAACGGTCATGGGAGTTCACATCCTCTGAGTCCCGGGTGATTCGGCTTCTCGAAACCGTCGCTGATTCGTTGTCTCAGCGTGACAGGCGTACACCTGTTCCATCGACCGCGGCGGCCGGGATGTGGCCAGGCTCACAATGCCACGTTTCGGGCGGGTGACGTGGTGTTGATCACGCGCGGACCGGCTCGGATGGCGCGGAAAACGTGGCCAGGAGGCGGATTTACGGTTTGCTGAACGTGTGCTGAATCCCACATTCAGGAAAAATTCCGTACGGTCCGCAGGTTACCTGCCCATGTCTCCCGGGCGGCCGCCGCGACGACGGAACTTGTCCGGAAAGTTAGCCCGCCAACGCCCGGTTTGCCGGATCCCATTGTGGGGAAATCTGATTCATTGCAGGTGAGAGGCAGTCTGGAGCTGCGCTGGACCGCCCGGCCGGAGCCCTCGCGCGCGTGCGATGCAGTGGTGAACTCAACTGAAACGCACGTGCACCCCTGCCTTACACTGGAGAACGCGCGTGTGTTGGAGGACCGATGAAGAAGCCCAGCTAGAACCTGGAATTAGTACAACCTAAGTTGGTTGGGCTCAAGTCCTGACTTATCGTTTGCTCTTACGCCGAACTACACATTTCGGCATTCTCCCCATACGGTCAGAGGCCCGATCGGTGCTCAGCCTAGCGGGCGAGACCTGCGCGGTGTGTAGCGAAGACGTAAGGGTTCCGTTACCACCGAGCACCCGACTAGGTAATCGAAGCGGGTGGACAACTGCAAAGTTGACTGCACGGAATGACCATCAGCGCCGCTGGTCTCCGAACGTCCGGACGCAGTCCAGACCGGAGGCGTTCGACGAAGGCCGCATTCTTCGAAGGCCTGTTTTTTGTGAAGGCAGAGGCATGACGCAACTTCCTGGCCACAGGTCCCCTGGACCCATCGGGCTCTATGACCCGGCGAATGAACACGACGCGTGTGGTGTCGCATTCGTCGTCGACATGCACGGCCGCCGCAGCCGCGACATCGTCGACAAGGCTATTACGGCATTGCTGAACCTGGAGCACCGTGGTGCCGCCGGTGCCGAACCCAACTCGGGTGACGGCGCGGGCATCCTGATCCAGCTCCCGGACAAGTACTTCCGTGCTGTCGTCGACTTCGAGCTCCCCGCCGAAGGTTCGTACGCCACCGGTATCGCTTTCCTGCCGCAGGCTCGCCGCGAGGCCGCCCGCGCCGGGTACGGCGTCGAGAAGATCGTGCGCGAGGAGGGCCTCGAGGTCCTCGGCTGGCGCGAGGTCCCGATCGACGGGTCGTCGCTGGGCGCGCTGTCGCGTGACGCCATGCCGACCTTCCGGCAGATCTTCATCGCCTCGCCCAAGGGTGGCGCCGAGCAGCTGTCCGGCATGGACCTGGAACGTCGCGCCTACGTCATCCGCAAGCGCATCGAGCACGAGCTCGGCAGGTCGGGTGCCGGCGAGGGCGCGACCGGCAAGGAGTCGGTCTACTTCCCGAGTCTGTCCGGCGAGACCTTCGTCTACAAGGGCATGTTCACCACCCCGCAGCTGCGGGCGTTCTACCTGGACCTGCAGGACGACCGGGTCGAGTCGGCGCTGGGCATCGTGCACTCGCGCTTCTCCACCAACACCTTCCCGTCGTGGCCGCTGGCGCACCCGTTCCGGCGCGTCGCCCACAACGGTGAGATCAACACCGTCTCCGGCAACGAGAACTGGATGCGGGCGCGTGAGGCGCTGCTGAACTCCAACGTGTTCGGCACCGACCACGCCGGCAACAACCGCCTGGAGAAGATCTTCCCGGTCTGCACCCCCGGCGCCTCGGACACCGCGCGCTTCGACGAGGTGCTCGAACTGCTGCACCTGGGCGGCCGCAGCCTGCCGCACGCCGTGCTCATGATGATTCCGGAGGCGTGGGAGCGCCACGAGTCCATGACCCCGGATCAGCGCGCCTTCTACCGCTACCACTCCTTCCTCATGGAGCCCTGGGACGGCCCGGCCTCGGTGTGCTTCACCGACGGCACGGTCGTCGGCGCGGTGCTGGACCGCAACGGTCTGCGCCCCGGCCGCATCTGGGTCACCGAGGACGGCCTGGTCGTGCTGGCTTCCGAGGTCGGCGTGCTCGACATCGACCCGGCCAAGGTCGTCTACAAGAAGCGCCTGCAGCCCGGCCACATGTTCCTGGTCGACACCTCGCAGGGCCGCATCATCAGCGACGACGAGGTCAAGTCCTCGCTGGCCGCCGAGTTCCCGTACCAGCAGTGGCTGGACGAGGGCCCGACCAAGCTGAGCGACCTGCCCGACCGCCCGCACGTGCACATGTCGCACGACCGCGTGCTGATCCGTCAGCAGATCTTCGGCTACACCACCGAGGAACTGAACCTGCTGGTCTCGCCGATGGCGCAGACCGGTGGCGAGGCGCTCGGCTCGATGGGCACCGACACCCCGATCGCGGTGCTGTCGGCGCGGCCGCGCCTGCTGTTCGACTACTTCTCGCAGCTGTTCGCGCAGGTCACCAACCCGCCGCTGGACGCCATCCGCGAAGAGGTCGTGACCTCGCTGCGCAGCATGATCGGCCCGGAGGCCGACCTGCTGAACCCGGGACCGGAGTCCTGTCGTCAGATCACCCTGACCCAGCCGATCCTGGACAACGACGAGCTCAACAAGCTCATCCACATCAACGACGACGGCTCCCGTCCCGACCTGCGGTCCGTGGTGGTCCACGGCCTGTACCCGGTCAAGAAGGGCGGCAAGGGGCTGCGCAAGGCCCTCGAGGCCGTGCAGCGTCAGGTCTCGGCGGCCATCGACGGCGGCGCGCGCATCATCGTGCTGTCCGACCGCGAGTCCAACGAGAAGCTGGCCCCGATCCCGTCGCTGCTGCTGACCGCCGCGGTGCACCACCACCTGGTCCGGGAGCGCACCCGCACCAAGGTCGGCCTGGTCATCGAGGCCGGTGACGCCCGCGAGGTGCACCACATGGCCATGCTGGTCGGTTTCGGCGCGGCGGCCATCAACCCGTACATGGCCTTCGAGTCCATCGAGGACATGCTCGAGCGCGGCGCGCTGCAGATGCCGGGCAGCACCGGCGATCTCGCGGCCGACTACAACAAGGCCGTCTACAACTACAACAAGGCGGCCGGCAAGGGCGTGCTGAAGGTGATGTCCAAGATGGGCATCTCCACCATCGCCTCCTACCGTGGCGCGCAGCTGTTCCAGGTCGTCGGCCTGGGGCAGGAGCTGGTGAACGAGTACTTCACCGGTCTGAAGTCGCCGCTGGACGGCATCGGCCTGGACGACATCGCGGACGAGGTCGCGCAGCGGCACCGGGTCGCGTTCCTGGAGAACCGCAACGAGCGCGCGCACCGCGAGCTCGAGGTCGGCGGCGAGTACCAGTGGCGTCGTGAGGGCGAGTACCACCTGTTCAACCCGGACACGGTGTTCAAGCTGCAGCACGCCACCCGCTCGGGCCAGTACAAGGTCTTCAAGGAGTACACGAAGCTGGTCGACGACCAGTCGGAGCGTCTCGCCTCGCTGCGTGGTCTGTTCAAGTTCAAGTCCGAGCACCGGCACCCGATCTCGATCGACGAGGTCGAGCCGGCGTCGGAGATCGTGAAGCGCTTCTCGACCGGTGCGATGAGCTACGGCTCCATCTCGGCCGAGGCCCACGAGACCCTGGCCATCGCCATGAACCGCCTCGGCGGCCGCTCCAACTCCGGTGAGGGCGGCGAGCACCCGGCGCGCTTCGAGCCGGAGGAGGGCGGCGACTGGCGCCGGTCCGCGATCAAGCAGGTGGCCTCGGGTCGCTTCGGTGTGACCGCGCACTACCTGACCAACTGCACCGACATCCAGATCAAGATGGCGCAGGGTGCGAAGCCCGGTGAGGGCGGCCAGCTGCCGGCCCACAAGGTGTACCCGTGGGTCGCCGAGGTCCGGCACTCGACGCCGGGCGTCGGCCTGATCTCGCCGCCGCCGCACCACGACATCTACTCGATCGAGGATCTGGCGCAGCTGATCCACGACCTGAAGAACGCGAACCCGCAGGCGCGGATTCACGTGAAGCTCGTCGCGGAGCCGGGCGTCGGCACCGTCGCCGCGGGTGTCTCCAAGGCGCACGCCGACGTGGTGCTCATCTCCGGCCACGACGGTGGTACCGGTGCCTCGCCGCTGACCTCGCTGAAGCACGCGGGTGGCCCCTGGGAGCTCGGCCTGGCCGAGACCCAGCAGACGCTGCTGCTCAACGGTCTGCGCGACCGCATCGTGGTGCAGGTGGACGGTCAGATGAAGACCGGCCGCGACGTCATGATCGCCGCGCTGCTGGGCGCCGAGGAGTACGGTTTCGCGACCGCTCCGCTGGTGGTCTCGGGCTGCATCATGATGCGCGTCTGCCACCTCGACACCTGCCCGGTCGGCGTCGCCACCCAGAACCCGGTTCTCCGTGAGCGTTTCACCGGCAAGCCGGAGTTCGTCGAGAACTTCATGCTCTACATCGCCGAAGAGGTGCGGGAGCTGCTGGCGTCGCTGGGTCTGCGGACCCTGGACGAGGCCATCGGCCGGGTCGACCTGCTCGACACCACCGCCGCGAAGGCGCACTGGAAGGCCGCCAAGCTGGACCTGTCGCCGATCCTGGACGACGTCGAGACGGCGTTCATGTTCCAGGACCGCCGCCGCACCAAGGACCAGGACCACGGTCTGGACAAGGCGCTGGACAACGAGCTCATCGCGCAGTCCGCGGACGCGCTGGAGCGCGGCAAGCCGGTCAAGTTCGAATCCAAGATCACGAACGTGAACCGGACCGTCGGCACCATGCTCGGCCACGAGGTCACCAAGCTCTACGGCGGAGTCGGCCTGCCGGACAACACCATCGACATCACGTTCACCGGCTCCGCCGGTAACTCGTTCGGTGCGTTCGTCCCGGCCGGTATCACCCTGCGGGTGGTCGGCGACGCCAACGACTATGTCGGCAAAGGTCTTTCGGGTGGCCGCATCACGGTGCGCCCGTCCGATGACGCGCCGGAGGCGTTCGTCGCGGAGCAGAACATCATCGCGGGCAACGTGATCCTGTTCGGCGCCACCAGCGGCCAGGCGTTCCTGCGCGGTGTGGCCGGCGAGCGCTTCGCCGTCCGCAACTCGGGCGCCACCGCGGTCGTCGAGGGTGTGGGCGACCATGCCTGCGAGTACATGACCGGTGGCCGCGTGGTCATCCTCGGCGAGACCGGCCGCAACTTCGGCGCCGGCATGTCGGGCGGTATCGCCTACGTCTACAACCCGAACGGCACCTTCGAGGCCAACCTCAACACCGAGCTGGTCGACCTCGAGCAGCTGTCGGCCGAGGACGCGCAGATGCTGCACGACATCGTGGTCCAGCATCGCGACGAGACCGGATCCGCTGTCGCCGACAAGATCCTGGGCGACTGGTCGCAGCAGGTGACGAAGTTCGCGAAGGTCATGCCGCGCGACTACAAGAAGGTCCTGCTCGCCATCTCCGAGGCCGAGAAGGCCGGCCGGAATGTCGACGAAGCGATCATGGAGGCGGCGCGTGGCTGATCTCACCTTGGCGGTGCAACGCAGCACCACTGTCGTTGTTCCGTGCGCGCTGCGCATTAGTCAGGAGTTCGTAAATGGGTGACGCACAAGGCTTCCTGAAGCACACTTCCCGGGAACTGCCCAAGCGCCGTCCGGTTCCGCTGCGACTGCTGGACTGGCAAGAGGTCTACGAGGAGAAGTTCTCCCACGAGACCCTGCAGAAGCAGGCCAGCCGCTGCATGGACTGCGGTATCCCGTTCTGCCACAACGGCTGTCCGCTCGGGAACCTGATTCCCGAGTGGAACGACCTGGTGTACAAGGGCGCGTGGAAGGAGTCGTTCGATCGGCTGCACGCGACCAACAACTTCCCGGAGTTCACCGGCCGCCTGTGCCCGGCTCCGTGCGAGGCGTCCTGCGTCCTGGGCATCAACCAGGATCCGGTGACCATCAAGCAGGTCGAGGTCGAGATCATCGAGAACGGTTTCGACGAGGGCTGGGTGACCCCGATCTATCCGACCCGCCTGACCGGCAAGCGCATCGCGGTCGTCGGCTCCGGCCCCGCGGGCCTGGCCGCCGCTCAGCAGCTGACCCGGGCCGGCCACACCGTGACCGTGTTCGAGCGCGACGACCGCATCGGCGGCCTGCTGCGCTACGGCATCCCGGAATTCAAGATGGAGAAGCGCTTCATCGACCGCCGCATCGCGCAGATGGAGGCCGAGGGCACCATCTTCAAGACCGGCGTGAACGTGGGCGTGGACATCACGGCCCAGCAGCTGCGTGAGCAGTTCGACGCGGTCGTGCTCGCCGGTGGCGCCACCATCGCGCGTGACCTGCCGATCCCGGGCCGCGACCTGGACGGCATCCACCAGGCCATGGAGTTCCTGCCGCTGGCCAACCGGGTGCAGCTGGGCGACCCGATCACCGACGAGGACGGCCTGCCGCGCATCAACGCGCGCGGCAAGAAGGTCGTCATCATCGGTGGCGGTGACACCGGCGCGGACTGCCTGGGTACCTCGCACCGGCAGGGTGCGGAGACGATCCACCAGTTCGAGATCATGCCGCGTCCGCCGGAGCAGCGGGCCGACTCGACCCCGTGGCCGACCTACCCGCTGATGTACCGCGTCTCCTCTGCGCACGAGGAGGGCGGCGAGCGCGTGTTCTCCGTCAACACCGAGCGTTTCATCGGCGCCGACGGCAAGGTCACCGGGCTGCAGGCGCACGAGGTGTCGATGGTCAACGGCCGCTTCGAGAAGGTCGAGGGCACCGACTTCACCCTCGAGGCCGACCTGGTGCTGCTGGCCATGGGCTTCGTCGGACCGCAGAAGAACGGTCTGCTCGAGGGCCTGGGCGTGGGCTACGACCAGCGCGGAAATGTCATGCGCGACAAGGATTGGGCCACCACCGTGCCCGGCGTCTTCGTCGCCGGTGACATGGGCCGCGGTCAGTCGCTGATCGTGTGGGCCATCGCGGAGGGTCGCGCGTGCGCGTCCGCGGTGGACAAGTACCTGGAGGGTGAGACGGCGCTGCCGTCTCCGATCACCCCGACCATGGTCGCCCAGCGGTGATCCAGCGCTGAGCTGAAACCCTGAAGAGCGCTCCCGGACTTCGGTCCGGGAGCGCTTTTTGTTATGCAGGGAAACGATCTGAAATGTGTACTAGTCAGTAACTGGGAGCAGTTTTGTCAAACCCTGGACAGGGGACCAGTTACACCTGTTTACTTACTCCCCGTGTGGAGTCCACCCTCCGAGTCGTCCGCAGCGCTCGGTAAGTATGGATCGGTCCCGGAGGATCTCGGGACACTTGGAGGAAAATATGTTCCGTAATCGCCGTGCGGCCGCGATCGCGACCTCTGCCGCAATGGTTTTCGCGGGCCTGAGCATGACCACGCTGGAGACGGGCGCCGCGTCAGCGGATACGACCTGCGCCCTGAGCTCGCATGCCACCAAGAATGACATCAGCACCGTGGGCATCACCATGACCTACGACAAGAGCGCCAACCTCGACTCGGTCGGCATCGGCACCACGGTGACCTACAAGGTCGTCGTCGGCACCACCGGTATCGGTAACCCGTACGTCAACACCATCACCGACTACCCGCCGTCGGGCTTCGGCGCGCCGGTGAAGGCCAGCATCACCGCCTACCACCTGGCGGGCGGTCAGCGCACCGAAGACGTCACCCCGGAGCCGAACGCCGGCGGCTGGAAGGTGACCAGCACGGGCTGGTTCGTGAACTCCGGCAACCCGGTGACCCTCAACATCACCTACCCGGTTCCGACCAACCTCTCGGCCGGTCAGCAGGTCACCAGCGGTGGCATCGGCGTCGCCGGCACCGTCGGTGTCAGCAACGAGCTCCCCAACCTGACCGCGTGCTTCACCGCCCGCGCCAACACCGTCGGCGAGGACGCGCTGGGCAGCCTCAACAACAACGGCCTCGGCTCGGCCGACGGCCAGCTCAGCTCGACCGGTTCGCTCAGCACCATCCTGTCGGACGCGATCCGCAAGTACATCGGCAGCTGATTTCCCGTTCCGGGCCGATTCGATCGATAGGAAAACCGTACCGATGCTCACCGGTAAGCTCTCGGCGCTCGCCGCGATCTCGGCAATTGCACTCTCCCTGGCATTGTCGTCCGCGCCCGGGACCATCGGTACGGCCACGGCGGATGATTCCACCGGATCCCATCTGGTCTCGATCGATCGGCCCGGCCAGCGGCAAGAGGAGATCTCGGTCTATTCGGCCGCGATGGACCGGGTGATCACGCTTCAGGTGATCACCCCGTTCGACAACAGTGTGCCGCGACCCACGTTGTATCTGCTGAATGGCGCGGGCGGTGGTGAGGATGCCGCGACCTGGTATCGCCAAACCGATATCGTGCAATTCTTCGCGGATAAGAACGTGAATGTTGTTTCCCCGATCGGTGGAAAATTCTCCTATTACACCGACTGGCAGAAAGACGACCCGAGTCTGGGCCGCCAGAAATGGGAGACCTTTCTGACCGCGGAACTGCCGCCGATCCTGGATTCGGTGCTGCACGCCTCCGGCGCGAACGCGGTAGCGGGCGTGTCGATGTCGGCGACCTCCGCGCTGAATCTGGCCATCGCGGCCCCCGATCGGTACCGGGCGGTCGCCTCCTACAGTGGCTGCGCCTCCACCGCCGACGAGAACAGCCGCCGCTACATCCAGCTCGTCCTCGACCGCGGTGACGCGGATTCCCGCAATATGTGGGGCGAGCCCGGCGACCCGGACTGGCAGCAGCACGATGCCGTGCTCAATGCCGCCGCCCTGCGCGGGAAGGCGCTGTTCATCTCGAGTTCGACCGGTCTGCCCGGGCCGATGGACACCCTCGATTCACCCTCGATCGGCGGGCGTCCGGCGACGCTGGCCAACCAGATCATCCTGGGTGGCGTGATCGAGGCCGCGACCAACGGGTGCACGCACCAGCTCGCAGATCGCCTCGGCCAGTTGGGGATCCCCGCGCAGGTCGAATTCAGCCCTGCCGGAACGCATTCCTGGCGGTACTGGCAGGACGCGCTGCATCGGTCGTGGCCGATGCTCGAGGCGGCATTGCAGGACTGAGGTCCGAAATGTGGCTTCCGGCACAACTTTCGGCCGGAAATCGGACGTCTTCCCCGTCTCGCCTGGCAGGGTCGAATAGGCCCCTTTATGCTTGTCGGCGGTGTGTCGCCGATCTCGTCATTCGGTCTGTTCCAGTCAGCTCAGCCGGGCGGTTACTTGGGTTAACCCTCAGTGCACCGGACTGTCATCCGGCGACCGCACCATGATCCGGAATCGGGACGCGCAACCTGTCCCGGCACAAGCGGGAACTGGAGCAGTATGCGGTTGAAGAATGTTGTCGCGGCTGCGGGGGCAGCGGCGAGCGTGCTCATGTCGGGAATCGTCCTGGGCAGCGGTCCCGCTACGGCCGCCCCCGGCGCGGGCTGCCCGAGTTTCTACACGGTCGCCGTGCCCGGCACCTGGGAGACCGGCCACGACAAGGACCCCAAGCCCGGCATGCTGGCCGCGGTGACCGACGGATTGCCCGGTGCGGTCGACTATGTCACCTACGCGGCCACCGCCTTCCCCTGGGAGGGCGACGTCTACGCCGCCTCCAAGAAGGAAGCCGTCGACAATGCCCGCGGTCTGGTGCAGGACATGGGCGCGCGCTGCCCGGGCACCAGGATCGCCATCACCGGCTACAGCCAGGGCGCCGACGCGGCCGGCGATCTCGCCGCCGAGATCGGCAGCGGTCACGGCGTGGTGCCGCCGGATCGCATCGCGGCGGTCGCGCTGATCTCCGATCCCCGCCGCTCGCCCACCGACGCTCAGATCGGCCCGATCGCCCCCGGCGCGGGTGCGGGCGGGCCACGGGTCGGCGGCTTCGGCTGGGTCAGCGACAAGGTGCGCACCGTGTGCGCCATCGGCGACCTGTACTGCTCCACCGAGGAGACCGACTTCCTCACCCGCTTCGCGGGTTTCCTGGCGCAGTCGTCCAACCCGAACAACTTCAACCTGTGGCAGACCCAGCTCGAACTCGGGTCCATCCTCAACGACCTGATGGCGCAGGGTGGTCTGCCGACGCTGCAGGCCCAGCTGGCCGACGGTCCGGACAGCGAGTACGCCCACCAGCTCGAGCAGTTCTACCGCAGCGGCAAGCACACCAGCTACGGCAGCTACGGCGTGGGCGGCGGCCAGACCGCGCTGACCTGGATGCACAACTGGATCGCGACCAACGCGTAGCGGACGGCCCGGCGGTGGGCCGGGCCCGCGAAACCTGAAAAGGCCGCTCCCACACTGGGAGCGGCCTTTTCGGTGTCCGAGCCGATGAGGCGTCGCCGGCCGGGTTACATGCCGAAGGAGCCGGTGGGCGGCAGCCAGGCAGGGGCCGGAGCCGGGTTGTTGTTCCAGCCGTTGTTGTTCCAGCCGCCGTTGTTGTTCCAGCCGTTGTCGCCGTTGTTGTTCCAGCCGCCGTTGTTGTTCCAGCCGTTGTCGCCGTTGTTGTTCCAGCCGCCATCGTGGTCGTGGCGGTGGTGGTCACGGTCGTGATCCCAGGGACCATTGTCGTCGATCTGCTGGGCGACGACCGGGGTGCCGCCGTCGTCGGGGGTCGCGGCATTCGCGGGGAGGGCGACGACGGCGAGCGGGATGGCGGCGAGGGCACCGGCCGCGGCGAGGCGCAGGGCGAGACGGCGGCGGGGCTTGATGGTGGACATCGTGGTGCCTTTCTGTCGGGATCGTGGGCCGCGGGGAAGCGGCTCTCGAGTTCCCATCGAAGGCTCCGGCGCTTGGAAGGGTGTGGGATCGGGCTGGGAGTCCGCTGAGCGTCTAGGGGCGCGGACGTTGCATGCGCGGCAACAGGTCCCAGACGTGGCCGTTCTCGTTGACGGTGGCCGCGGTGCGGCCGCCGCTGCGCGAGTACAGGATCCGGGTGATCGAGCAGTAGTCGATGGGGAAGGTGAGCGGGCGGGCCAGGCCCAGCACCTCCTGCAGCAGCACGTTGATCACGCCGCCGTGCGCGAAGACGACCACGGTGTCGGTGTGCTCGGCGGCCGCCACGATGCTCGCGATGCTGTCGCGCACGCGGCCGATGAAGGCGTCGCCGTCGATCTGCTCGGGCAGGTGCCCGGCCTTGATGCGCGCGTAGGTTTCCCGGAATTCCTGCTGGGCGTCCTCGATCGGGACGTATATCGGCAGGTCGCGGTCGTACTCGGCGAGCCCGTCGAGGATGTCGATGCCGAGTCCGAGCTTCTCCGCTGTGGGCCGGGCGGTTTCGCGGGCCCGCAGTTGCGGGCTGCTGACCACGCGGGCGATGCGGTGGTGGGCGAGTGCGGCCGGGACCCGGCCCGCCTGTTCGAGGCCGATCGCGGTGAGATCCGGGTCGGCATGGCCGGATTCGGCCAGGACTCGTTGCGGCTGGGCGTGACGGACGAGGATCAACTGCACGCCCACCACTCTGCCGCACCCCGCCCGCGGTGCGCCGCGGGGGCTAGCGGTTCTTGCGGCGGCTCATCAGGTAGACGATGCCGAGCACCAGGACCACGATGCTGATGCAGCAGACCGCGAGGAAGCCCCAGAAGCTGGTGCCGCGCCGGCTGCTGGTGCGGCGGGCGGCGGTGTTCTCGAGGGCGGCGTTCCAGGTGTCCGGGTGGGTCCACACGTGGTGGTCCAGCAGGGTCGCCTGGGTCATGAGATCTAGGTAGTGCATGGATACCCCAATCCGTGTGGCCGGTGGGCCCGCCCCGGGCCGAATCCCAGATTAACCGGGGATCCGGCCCGGGGAATCAGGGTTTTCCCTGGTCCCTATCGGGATTCGCTTGGCGTGGTGCGGGGTTTCACGAGCGGGAACGGCAGCGTTTCGCGGATGCTGCGGCCGATCAGCAGCATGACCACCCGGTCCACGCCGACGCCGAGACCGCCGGTGGGCGGCATGGCGTGTTCGAGGGCCTGCAGGAAGTCCTCGTCGAGTTCCATGGCCTCCGGGTCGCCGCCGGCGGCCAGCATGGACTGTTCGGTGAGGCGGCGGCGCTGTTCCACCGGATCGGTCAATTCGCTGTAGGCGGTGCCCAGTTCGACGCCCCAGGCCACCAGGTCCCAGCGCTCGGTGACGCCCGGAATGTGCCGGTGCGCGCGCGTGAGCGGGGAGACGGAGGTGGGGAAGTCGATGTAGAAGGTGGGTTCCTCGGTGGCCGATTCCACCAGGTGCTCGTACATCTCGAGCACGAGTTGCCCGGCGTCCCAGCCCAATTGGAAGGGCACGCCCGCCTTCTCGCAGAGCAGCCGCAGCCGCTCCTCGTCGGTGTCGGGGGTGATGGTCTCACCGATCGCCTCGGAGACGGCCCCGTGCACGGTCTTGACCGGCCAGTCGCCGGAGATGTCCACCTCGGTGAGGGCACCGTCGGGTCCGGGGCGCAGCGCCACCATCTTGCCGTTGGCGGCCACCGCGGCCTCCTGGATGAGCTGGCGGCAGGCGTGCATCATGCGTTCGTAATCGCTGTGCGCCTCATAGGCTTCCAGGATGGTGAACTCGGGGTTGTGGCTGTAGTCCACGCCCTCGTTGCGGAAGACGCGGCCGAGTTCGAACACCTTCTCCATGCCGCCCACGCACAGTCGCTTGAGGTACAGCTCGGGGGCGATGCGCAGGTACAGGCCGAGGTCGTAGGCGTTGATGTGGGTGGTGAACGGGGTGGCGTTGGCGCCGCCGTGCACCTGCTGCAGGACGGGGGTCTCGACTTCGAGGAATCCCCAGCCGTGCAAGGTGTCTCGCAGCGACCGCACCACCGCGCTGCGCTTGGCCAGCACCTCGCGGATATCGGTGTTGATGGCCATGTCGACATAGCGTTGCCGCACTCGGGCTTCCGGGTCGGACAGACCCTTCCATTTGTCCGGCAGCGGGTGCAGGCATTTGCCGATCATCCGCCAGTCCTGGGCGAGCAGCGAGAGTTCGCCGCGGCGGCTGCGGCCGATCTGGCCGCTCACCTCGACCAGGTCGCCCAGGTCGAAGAATTCGGTGAACGACTCGCTGCGGTCGGCGCCCACCCGGCCGCGGTCGATGAGCAGCTGGATGTCGCCGGACCAGTCGCGCAGCACGGCGAAGATGACGCCGCCGTAGTCGCGAATCCGCAACAGCCGCCCGCAGACTCGCACCGTGGTGCCCTGCGGGCAGCCGCGGGCGGCGGACACGGTGTGGGTGGGCGGGTAGGCGACCGGGTAGGCCTCGACGCCGGATTCCTGGAGCTTCTCCAGCTTGTCCATGCGCACCCGCACCTGTTCGGGGCGGCGCGGGCCCTGCTCCTCGAGCTCCTCCGGCGGCAGGTCGGGCGGGCTGCCGTCGGCGTGCAGCCCGGTCATGGTGGGCGGCACCGAGGGCCGCAGACCGGTGTGCGCGGAGGCGTCGTGCTCACGGCCGATGCGGGGCAGGAAGCCTTCGGCGAGCGCGCTGGCCGTAGCGACGCGCAGCAGGTGCCGGCGTTCCTCGAACAGCGAGAACCGTGGCACCCAATCCGGCTGGTACTTCACATTGGAGCGGTAGAGCGCCTCCAGCTGGTACCAGCGGGAGAAGAACATGAGCACGCCGCGCCACAGGCGCAGCACCGGGCCGGCGCCGATGCGGCCGCCCTCCTCGAAGACCGCGCGGAAGACCGCGAAGTTCAACGAGATTCGGGTGATGGCGTACTGCTCGGAGGTGAGGGCGAGCCGCGAGATCATGAGTTCCATCAGCCCGTTGGGCCCGGTGCGGTCGCGGCGCATGAGGTCGAGGGAGACACCGGTGCGGCCCCACGGCACGAACGACAGCATGCCGAGCACCTGGCCGTTGGGGGCGACGGACTCGACCAGCAGGCAGTCGCCGTCCAGCGGATCCCCGAGCCGGTCGAGGGCCATGGAGAAGCCGCGTTCGGTCTCGGTGTCGCGCCAGGCGTCGGCGCGCCGCATGACGTCGGCCATCTCCTCGGGCGGGACCTCCCGGTGCCGCCGCACCCGCACCGTGATGCCCTGCTTGGCAAGACGATTGGCGGCCTGGCGGACCGGTTTCATATCGGGTCCGGCGAGGGAGAAGCTGCGGGTCTCGAGGATGGCCTCGTCGCCCAGCCGCAGCGCGGACAGTCCGGCCCGCCGGTAGGCGGTCGCGCCGATCTCGCTGGCGCCCATGACCGCCGGGGCCCACCCGTACTGGTCGGCCAGCCGCAGCCAGGCGTCGATGGCGTGGCCCCAGGACTCCTTCTGCCCGATGGGGTCGCCCGAGGCCAGGCACACGCCGAGTTCGACGCGGTAGGTGACGGCGGCCTTGCCGCTGGGCGCGAAGACGACGGCCTTGTCGCGGCGGGTGGCGAAGTAGCCGAGCGAGTCCTCGACGTCGGAGCGTTCGATGAGCCCCCGAATGGCGGATTCGTCCAGCCCGGTGAGCGCGTTGGAGGAGCGCTGCGACCGGAACAGGGTGAAGACGGCGGCCAGCAGCGCGATCGCGCCGAACAGACCGAGCAGCAGGTTGACCAGGTGCGGCGGGTGCCCGTCGAAGTCCTCGTTGGAGACCAGGATCGCGCCGGTGACCCGGGACACCGCCCACAGCGCGCGTTCGGTGTGGTCGGGCAGGCTGCCGGGGAACAGTTCGACCAGTCCCCAGCCGACCAGGCAGCCCAGCGCGAGCCCGCCGGCCAGCACGCCGAGCGCGCGCCAGACCGCGCCGCGCTGCACGTGCGTGTAGAACTCGGACCACGCGGCGATGAGCACGCCGATGACCACGACGTGAATGACCAACGCCACCAGGGCATTGATGTCGCCCTCGGCGGCGAAGTCGAGGGCGTTGGCGAGCGCGAAGGCCGCCATGTACCCGACCAGCAGCCACCAGGCGATCCGCTTGCGGCTGGCGGTGGCGCCCGCCAGCAGGCCCACCACCAGCGCCCACACCAGTGAGGTGTCGGGGGCGTCGAAGTAGTAGGTGTCGACGAAGTGGCGTAGGTGCGAGGTCAGGAACCGCAGCCCGGGCGAGATGCTCCAGGCGAAGCAGAGGACCGAGAAGACGCCGAGCGCGGTGCCCGCGATATGCGGCACCTCGCGCAGCCGGCCGTGCCCGCGGTGTGGCACCTCGGGCGATCGCGGCTCCGGTCTCTGGTCGGAGTCGTGGGGCGGCCGGTCCTGCGTCGAAGTCACTGCACCAGTGTGAATGTTGCCGATGCCCATATGCACTCAGAACCCGGTTCGTGTCTCGTGGCCGCCGCGTGGCGGCTGGTGGTGGGGGCGGCGTTTGGTGTGGAGACGGCCGCGGGTGAGGATGTAACCCATGTCGGATCCAGTCGATGTCCCGATCGAAGACGATGTCATTCGACTCGGCCAGTTCCTGAAGCTGGCGAACCTCATCGATTCCGGTTCGGAAGCCAAGACGGTTATCGCCCAGGGCCTGGTTCGTGTCAACGACGAGGTGGAGCTGCGACGGGGTCGCCAGCTACATGCGGGCGATGTGGTGGCACTGGCCGGGCACCAGGCCCGGGTCACCAGCGGCTGAGCGCGCTTCGCGGGCAAGGTACTCCCGGATCCGTAGGGGTTCGGTCTGCGCCCCGCGCGGCCGGGCTCACCGCGTTCCCTGCGGGTTGCCGGCGGCGTGACTCCCGCGGGGGCTCGGAGGCTGGGCCCCCGGCTCCCCATTCTCGGGGGTACGGCGGCCGTTACCCCTGAGAGCTTCCCGAGAGTTGGGTCAATCCTCGCTGCGAACGACAACGCCGTCATGGTCGCTGTAGAGCATGTCGCCGGGAACGAAGGTGACGCCACCGAATTCGACGGTGACATCTTTCTCGGCATTCGCGCCGGTCTGGGTGCTCTTGCGCGGGTTGGTGCCCAGCGCCTTGATGCCGATGGGCAGGGTGCGCAGGATGGCCGAGTCCCGGACCGCGCCGTTGACGACGACCCCGGCCCAGCCGTTGTCGACGCCGCGGCCCGCGATGATGTCGCCGACCAGCGCGGTGTGCACGCTCGCGCCGCCGTCCACGACGAGCACCCGGCCTTCGCCGGGTTCGCCGAGGGTCTGCTTGACGAGCAGGTTGTCCTGGAAGGTCCGGATGGTCACGATGCGTCCGGCGAAGACCTCGTGGCCGCCGAACTGGATGAACTGGGTGTCGCAGCTGCGGATCTCGGGGCCGATCTCGTCGGCGAGGTCGGCGGTGGCAATGGCGTTCGCTGATTCGGTCACGGTAACTATCTTGTCAGGGCGAAAATGCGCAAGTCACGAGCGGTGCGATTGCGGTAGGCGGTGTACGCCTGCGTGGTCTCCTCGAAGCGTTCGAAGACCGCCTGCTGGCGGTCCTCGTCGACGACCAGGGTGGCGGTGACCGGAATGTGCTGCCCGGCGATGGCGACCTCGGCGGCCGGACTGGCGAGCAGGTTGGCGGTCCACGCCGGATGGTGGGACTGGCCGAAGTTGGATCCGATCACGTAGAGCGTATCGCCTTCGTGCACGTAGAGCAGGGGAGTGGTGCGCGGCTGCCCGGATTTGCGGCCGACGGTGGTGAGCAGGATGACGGGCGCGCCGATCGGGCCGAGCACGGTGTACTTGCCGCCGGTGCGTTCGAGCACCTTGCGATCCAGCGGCGTCAGTTTGCGGATGACCATTGAGCCGACCTTGGTGGCGGCGAACGGACTGGCCAGGCGGGACAGCAGATTGGTGCGGGAACCCCAGATCCGCTCGGGAAACTGCTCACTCATACCGCGACTCTAGTGGCCCGTGACCGGCGGTGTTGTGCCGTCGCGATGCGCTCTGCGGCTGCCGAACGATCTATCCACAAGAGTTAATCAACCGTGCAGTCGGATTCTCGGGCGCATACTGGCGGCACCCGATGGGTTCAGGTCGGGAGAGGCATGAACGTAGAACAGGCGATCGACTCGGGTGCTGTCGACGAGACCCGCTCCCTGCTGGCGTCCGTGCTCGCCGGATTCCAGGCCGCCTGGGAGGCGGCCGCGGCGCCGCCCAGCCTGGCCGAATTCCTGCCACGCACACCGCACCTGCGCCGCCTGGTGCTGATCGAACTGATCAAGGTCGACCTGGAATACCGCTGGATCCGCTACGACTTCCCCAAGCGCCTGGCCGACTACCGGGCCGAGTTCGACGAATTGCGTTCCGGTCCACTGCCGCCCGATCTGGCCTACGAGGAGTTCCACGCGCTGCGGCGCTCCGGGCCGCACGGGAATGGTCACGGTGCGGCGGTGGACGGCGGCTGCCATCCGACCGAGGTCGTCGCCACCGAATGGGCCGAGCACGACTACCGCAGCACCCTCATCGCCCGGCCGCAGGCGCAGCACGCCCTGGAGGGCATCGAGGTCGGCGATCGGCTGGACGATTTCGATCTGCTGGTGGAACTGGGCAGCGGTGCCTTCGCCCGGGTCTTCCTGGCCCGGCAGCGGTCCATGCAGCGACTGGTGGCGGTGAAGGTCTCGCAGAACCACGGCACCGAATCCGAGACCCTGGCGCGGCTGGATCACGAGCACATCGTGCGCGTCTTCGACCAGCGGCTGCTCGGCGACCGGGAGCTGAAACTGCTTTACATGCAATATCTTCCGGGCGGCACGCTGTCGAAGATGCTGGCACTGGTGCGTTCTCGCGAGCCGGCGGATCGCGACGGCGGGCTGCTGCTGGAGGCGGTGGACGCGGCCATGCGGGACCGGGGCGGCCTGGTGCCCGGCGAATCACCCACGCGCGCAGCGATGCCGGAGCGCAGCTGGCCGGAAACCGTTGCCTGGCTGGGCAGCCGGTTGGCACGCGCACTCGACCACGCGGCCCGGAACGGGGTGCTGCACCGCGATATCAAGCCCGCCAATGTGCTGCTCACCGCCGATGGCAGCCCGAAACTGGCCGATTTCAATATCAGTTTCAGCGCGCACGTGGCGGGGACCAGCCCGCTGGCCTACTTCGGCGGCTCGCTGGCGTACATGTCGCCCGAGCAGCTGGCGGCCTGTCACCCGCAGCTGCCCGAGACCGCCGCTGATCTGGACGGCCGCAGCGACATCTACGCGCTGGGGGTGGTGCTGTGGGAGCTGCTCACCGGCCGCCGTCCCTTCGAGGACGAAACCCGCGCGGGGGATTCGGAATCCTCGCTCGAACGCATGCTCCGGCTGCGCCGCCACGAGATCGAGCCCGCCCGCCTCGACGACCTGCCGCCGGACTGCCCGGCCACGCTGCGGCGGGTGCTGCTCAAATGCCTGGCCCCCGATCGCGAGGACCGCTGGGTCACGGGTGCGGCGCTGGCCCAGCAGCTGGACCTGTGCCTGGATCAGCGGGCCCGGGATCTGGTGGATCCGCCGGCGAGCAGCTGGCGGTCCCGGGTCGGCCCGTGGTCGCTGGTCGCGCTGATCACGGCGGCCAGCATGTTCGGTGACGGGCTCGGCATCGCCTACGCCAACCTGCACAATCATCCGCTGTTCGCGCTCTGGTTCTCGGCGGGGGAGCAGGCGCGGCTGCGGTTGGTGGGCAATCTGCTGTTCCTGGTCAGCACGCCGGCCGCCATCGCGCTCACCAATTACCTGTGCCGCCGGGCGTTCATCGTGTGGCGCGGACTGCGGCGCGGCCGGACCTACGATCCGGAGACCCTGGCCCGGGCGCGGCGCGACACCCTGATCGACGGCGACCGGGTGGCGCTGCTGGCCTTCGGCTGGTGGGTGGTGTCGGCCGCGATCACGGCCATCGCGCTGGTCGTGTACACCGGCCTGCCGCCGGGGCGCATTGTGAATCTGGTTGCGACGATGCTGGTTTCGGGTGCGATCGCGGTCGCGTACCCGTTCTTCGTGGTGACGTTCTTCGTGGTGCGCTGCTTCTATCCGCGGCTGCTCACCCACGGTGAGACGGCGCGCGATCACGATGCCCTGCGCGCCCTGAGCCGTCGCTGCACCCGGTATCTCGCGGTGGCGGTGGCGATTCCGTTGATCGGAGTGATCGCGAGTCTGACGTTCCTGACCGCTGAAGAGGTTTCGCTGGAGCTGATCTCCATCTACGCGCTGTGCGCGGTGGGTGTCCTCGGGTTCCTCGGCGACTACTGGCTGTTCCGCCGGACCGAGGCCGATCTGCGGGCCTTCGCGGGGGTCGGCGGCTCTGGCGACCCCGGGTGACTAGGCGGACGTGCGGGTGGTGTGGAACGCGGCGACCTGGGTGACCAGATTGTGGGTGGAGCTCTTCACCGCGAGCTTCACGAACGGCTCGATGGTCTTGCCGAGGATCTTGCCCGCGATGCCGCCGGGGACCCGGTAGTCGACGATGGCGTCGATGGTGCAGGATTCCTCGCCCTTGTCGTGGAAGAGGAAGGTGGATTCGATCTCGAAGCCCTTGATGGACTTCACCGCGATGGCGGAGCCGGGTTCGTGCCGGACGATCTTGATGGTGGAGTGCAGGGCGATCGGGCCCAGCTGAATGGTGCCGTCGAAGGTGGCATCCACGCCTTCGACCTGGTCGGTCAGCGGGGTGAAGGCACTGATCTCATTGATGAATTTCGGCAGGTGCCGGTAATCGTTGACGTAGGCGAAGGCCGATTCGGCCGAGGCGGCGCAGTCCGCGACGATCTTGACTTCGGTCATGGGCGCAACTGTAACGTGTTCTAGTTTTACCCGCAGGTCTTGTGATGCATGCCATCTATGAACCGGCACACCCGAATTCGAGAACCGCGGACCACCTCACGCGGTGACGGCCAGCGTACCGGCCAGCCCGAACACTAGCGCCATCACCAGCACTTCGGCAATCGCGCGCCGCAGCGAGTCGTCCGCGGTCATGCGGTGATCGGCGACCTTCGGCACCCAGCTGCGCCGCCACCACCAGCCCAGCCCGAGCAGCACCGCCAGCAGCACCGTCTTCGCCAGCAGGATCCGCCCGTACCCGCTGGTGAACAGCGGGCTCACCCCGCCGATCCGCACCAGCCCGTTGATCACCCCGGTCACCAGCACCGTCACCACCAGCGGCATCGCCCACGCCGAGTACCGCGGCAGCAGCACCGCCCACTCGCCCCGGGTGCGCACGGTCAGCGCCAGCGCCAGCAGCAGGCCGAACCAGGCGCCGGCCGCCAGCGCGTGCAGCGCCGCCAGTACCGAACCGAGCGGCTGCTGCGACATGTGCCCGGTGATCGGCCGCAATGCCAGCGTGACGGCGGTGAACACCAGCACCAGATCGACGGTGGCGCGGTCCGGCCGCCGGAATCCGAAGGCGCTGTAGATCGCCACCGTGCCGCTGCCGATCAGCAGCGCGATACCGATCTGCCCGCCGCTCACGTGCGCGAGGTAGTCGCCGAACTGCGCGGCGCTCAGCTGCCGCGCCGTAATGCCCTGCACCTCCGCGGCTTCCAGCGCGAGCATGGCGAATTCCATTGCCGCCCAGAGCGCGGCGAGCACGGTGAGCGGCCGCCACTGCGGAGTCAGCCGGTCCGAGAGCCGCGGCAGCGCGGCCAGCCCCAGCACCGTCGCCCCCGCGCAGTCGGCGAGGACCCGGACCGGGGCCTCGGCCTGCACGGGTTCGGCGGCGGCCAGCGCCCAGGCCAGGGCCGCACCGGCCAGGGCGATCGGGATGACCAGCGCCAGCAGCCATCTCGGTGAGCTGCCACCGCCGGTCGTCCCGCGCTCCCGGCGACGATCGGTGCGGTCGATCCGATTCACCTGCGCTGCTTGCCCCGTCCGCCGAACAGGGCGAATGCCAGGCCGCCGCCGAACAGCACCACCGCGCCCACGATGAAGATCCACAGCGGCACCCCGCCGCCGTCGGCGCCGCCGGACTTGGCGGCACTGTCGGCCCTGGGGCCCGGAGTTCCATTGCCGGGCTTGGTCAGTGTGAACGTCCGCTTACCGCTGACCGGATGCCCGTCCGCGGAGGTGACCCGGTACGCGATCGTGTATTCGCCGGTCGGCCCCAGCTCACCGACCTCGATGCTGATGGTCGGTCCCTCCACCTTCGGCTGCCCCTTCGACCACAGGTTGTGGTCCGGCCCGGTGACCGTCATGGACGGGTAGGCCGTCTGCAGGTTCTCGTTGAAGGTGATGCTCACCGACGCCGGTGAGGTGTCGATCTGCGCGCCGTTGTCCGGGCTGGAGGAGACGGGGGTGGAGTGCGCGTCGGCGACACCGCCGCCCAGCAGTGCGAATCCGGTGACCAGCAGGCCGGTGATCAGCCCGGCCAGCAGCTTGCGGTTCACGACCGCCGTCCCCGGATGACGCTGCCCAGGCCGAGGGCCGCGCCCAGCGCGCCCAGCGCCAGGCCGGCGCCGCCGAGCCAGCGGGCGGTGTCGTCGCTGCTGCTCTTGTCGCTCGCGGCGGCATCCGTGGCGGCCGGGGCGTCGTCATCGCCGCCGGTGCTCTGGGCCAGGGTGAGGCTGGGAGCCGGGTGATCGGGCTCGCTGCCGTCGGCGTTCATGGGCTGGTTCCACTCGACGACCTTGCCGTCGCTGTAGGTCTGGGAGGTGTTGAAGCTGACCTTCTCCTGCTTGGGCAGCGGGCCCACGGAGAGTGCGAAACGCTGGAACTGGCCCGGGGCGACGCCCGGGTTGCCCGGATCGGCGGTCCAGGTGACCGCCACGGCCTCGCCCTGGGCGTTCTTGTCGACCTTGGCGGTCCAGCCCGCGATGGGCTCGGTGCGTGCGCTCTTCAGATTCGGCAGCGTCACGGTCAGTTTGGTGGTGGAGGCGGTGTCGGACTCGGTCGGCACCCGGAAGGTGGCGACGGCGTAGCCGCCCTGGCTGGCGCCGGGGGCGTCCACGACCACGTGCGCGGCGGCGATGCCCGCGCCGGACAGCAGCAGGCCGGCGGCGGCCACCGACGTGACGAGGGTGCGGGAAAGGGAGGTGTGCATGACTGTATTGCCTTCTCTGACAATGGTTACGGGTAGATAGGAACGGGGGTTACGCCGTAACCGGTGGCGCGCGCGGTCCGCTCGCGCCCAGGGCGAGAAGGGTTTTCGGGGTCGGGACCGATCGCGGGCGGCGCGCCTGCGCGGCCCGCGCGCGACGTCCGCCGGGCCGGGTGAGGATCACCCGGACGGCGCTCGAGATCAGCCCGTAGAGTCGCTCGGCGGCCAGGATCAGGATCGCGCAGCCGGCCGCCGCCACCGCGTGTGCGAGCAGCATCGGCCCGTGCCCGGTGAATTCCATTGCCCCCGTGGCATGCCCGTGCTGGACGAGGCCGCTGAGGGCGAGGTGGCAGACGGGCTGGCCGGCCACCATGAGGATCGGCAGCGCGGCGGGGGGCCGCAGCGCTGCGGCGAGCGCGCCGATGACGGCCGCCGCCAGCATCAGCAGCATGAGCCCGGAGGAGCCGGGGTAGCCGCCGCCCGCGAACCCGTGCGCGCCGACCGCCAGGGCCGCCATGGCGACGCCTGCCAGTCCACCGCGCATCGGGCTCATGGGTGTCTCAGTTCACGCCGAGGCGGGCGAGCACGTCGGCCTCGATGCCGGAGAGCTCGTTGGAGATGGAGGCGTGCACGGCGCGGCGGCGCGGCACCGGCATCTGGGCGGCGGTGCGGACGGCCGCGGTCAGGCTGTCGAGCCGATCGCGGCTGGCGGTCACGAACTTCTTGGTCTCGGTGTCGGAGTTCTTGGACTCGATCTCCGACAGCGTGGACTCCACGCCCGCGATGCGCGCCTGCAGCTTCGCGCCCGGGCCGGAGAACTCGCTCAGCTGATCGAGCCCGATGCCCAGCTGCTGGGCGCGGCGGGTGTCGAGCTGCCCGCGCACGAAGGTCGCGCCGCGGTAGGCGAGCGGGGCCAGCACCGGCACCAGCACCCGGGCCACGCCCAGGTACTTGCGGATCGAGGCCGCGCTGAACGGATCCCGTTCGGCCCGGGCGGCGATCTTCTGCGCGGCCTTCTCCTCGGCGTGCAGTTTGGCGATCTCCGCCTTGGCGACCTGCTTCTGCGTGTGCGCTTCCGCCCGATTCTTCCTGCGCTCGTTGCGCGCGCCGAGCTTGGCCTCCATGCCGGCCTTGTGTTTGAGGGCTTTCGCCTCGGCCCGGCGGCTGACCCGCTTCTTGCGCTTGCCGAACAACCCCATTGATGGCCTCCGTCATGCTGGTTCGCCATGGCAGCACAGGGCCGGGGGAAATGCCTGTCCGCCCATGAAACACAGTTTGCGAATCACCCTAACGGGTGGGTTCGCCGCGCAGCGAGCGCCTTGGGGTTTCGGTGCCAGTTCGTAGGGATGTCGGGGGTGGAGGCCATACTGACTGGCGTGTATTCGGGCATCGGTGACCATGGTGAGCGTGCGGCATTCCTGGATGCGCGTGCGCTGATCGGCTGTCGGCACCGGCTGCATCTGGACGCGAGTAATCCGGGCGTGTTGACCGGGGTCGCCGAGGACGCGGGCGTGCAGCAGCGACGAGAAGCCGCCGCGGCGCACCGATCTCACGTGCGGGATACGCTGGTCGCCGCGGCGCCCGGCAGCTGGACGGTCATCGATCCGAAGCAGCCCGCGCCGCAGCGGGCCGCGGCCACCATGGCCGCCATGGCGGCGGGGGCGGACCGGATCTGGGGCGCGCTGCTGCCGCAGGAGCCCGACACCGGCCGCCGCGGCGGCTGCGAAATCCTGTGGCGCGACAGCGATCGCGGCGGATACATCCCGGTCATCGTGGTGAACCACAAGGTGACCGATCCGCGGCAGCCGGACCCGGCCGACTACCACCCGACGACCAGCGATCTGTACCAATGGAATCCGCAGCCGGACCGGCACGTCCGCACCCGGCCGCAGCCGCGGGACCTGCAGCGCCTCGCGCACCTCTACCGCATGCTGCAGCGGCACGGGCTGGCCAGCCCGGCCCTGGTCGGCGGCGCCATCGGCTATCACTTCGACCGGGTCCTGGTCCACGACCTGGGCCCCGTCCTGGCCGATTACGACATCCGCTACGCCGACCGCATCGCGGTGGTGCGCGGCGAACTCCCCACCGTCCCTTCGAAAGTCCCCGAGTGCCGCCAGTGCCCCTGGTGGAGTCGGTCGCCCGAGGAGGGCGGGCGCAGCTGTGAGCAGTGGCTGTCCGAGCACCGCGATGTGAGCCTGGTGGCGCCGGGCTCGCGCGCGGAGGTGCTGCGCCGCCACGGCGTCGAGACCATCGACGATCTGGCGTCCTGGAGCGGCGACGATCCCGACGACTGGCAGTACGAGCCGTTCACCGAGGCCGTGGTCACCGCCCGCGCCTGGGCCACCGGCGCGCCCCTGGTCCGCCGGGTCGACCGGGTGCGGGTCACCCGCGCCGACGTCGAGGTGGATGTGGACCTGGAGAGCTTCCAGGAGCACGGCGCCTACCTGTGGGGCACCCTGCTGGACGGCGTGTACCGCCCGTTCGTCACCTGGGACCCGCTGCCCACCGAGGACGAGGGCCGCTCCTTCGCCGAGTTCTGGACCTGGCTCATGCAGGTGCGCGCCCAGGCCGCCGCGGACGGCAAGTCCTTTGCCGCCTACTGCTATTCGCGCACCGCCGAGGACAAGTGGCTCTACGAGTCGGCCCGCCGCTTCGCCGGCCGCCCGGGCATCCCCACCGAGCGCGAGGTGCAGCGGTTCGTGGACGGCCCGCAGTGGGTGGACATGTTCCAGGCCGTCTCCGAGCAGTTCATCTGCCCGAACGGCAAGGGACTCAAGAAGATCGCGCCGGTCGCGGGCTTCCACTGGCGCGACGCCGAGGCCGGGGGAGAGGCCTCGATGGCCTGGTACCGCCTGGCCGTCGGGTACGAGGGCGGCGAGCCGGACCTGTCCCAGCGCACCCGCATCCTGGAATACAACGAGGACGACGTGCAGGCCACCAAGGTGCTGCGGGATTGGATGACCGACCGGGCCGACGCCGAGGTTCCGGCCATCGCCGACTTCGCCCGACGTAATATCGCGTCGTGACCGAACACGTCGAACACCTGGAGTTTCAGGCCGAGACCCATCAGCTGCTGGAGCTGATGATCCACTCGGTGTATTCGAACAAGGACACCTTTCTGCGGGAGCTGGTCTCCAATGCCTCCGACGCACTGGACAAGCTGCGCCTGGAGACCTTCCGCGACAAGGACCTGCACGCCGACACCTCCGACCTGCACATCGAGCTCGCGGTCGATCGCGACAACCGCGTGCTGACGGTCCGCGACAATGGCATCGGCATGTCCCGCGCCGAGGTCGTGGACCTGATCGGCACCCTCGCCAAGTCCGGCACCGCGCAGCTGCGCAAGCAGCTGCTGGAGGCCAAGGCCGGTGACCAGCAGGCCGAGGAGCTGATCGGCCAGTTCGGCATCGGCTTCTACTCGACCTTCATGGTGGCCGACAAGGTCACCCTGACCACCCGCAAGGCGGGCGAGAACACCGGCACCCGCTGGGAATCCGCGGCGGGCAGCTCCACCTACTCGATCGAGGAACTGGACGACGCCCCGCAGGGCACCACGGTGTCGCTGCACCTGAAGCCGGCCGACGAGGACGATCACCTCTTCGACTACACGCAGGAGTGGAAGCTCCGCGAGATCGTCAAGAAGTACTCGGATTTCATCGCCTGGCCCATCCGCATGGATGTCGAGCGCACCGTGCTCGACGGTGAGGGCGAGGACAAGACCGAGAAGACCCTGGTCGAGACCCAGACCCTGAACTCCCAGAAGGCGCTGTGGACCCGCCCGCGCAGCGAGGTCTCCGACGAGGAGTACACAGAGTTCTACAAGCACGTCGCGCATGCCTGGGACGATCCGCTCGAGATCATCCCCATGAAGGCCGAGGGCACCTTCGAATACCAAGCGCTGCTGTTCATTCCCTCGCACGCGCCGTTCGATCTGTTCACCCGCGAGCACAAGCGCGGCGTCCAGCTCTATGTGCGCCGGGTGTTCATCATGGACAACTGCGAAGAGCTGATGCCGGAGTATCTGCGCTTCGTCAAGGGCGTGGTGGACGCGCAGGACCTGTCGCTCAATGTGTCCCGCGAGATCCTGCAGCAGGACCGGCAGATCCAGATGATCCGCAAGCGCCTGGTGAAGAAGGTGCTGTCCACGGTCAAGGACCTGAAGAACGCCGAGGATCAGGCCAAGTACCAGGACTTCTGGCGCGAGTTCGGCCGGGTGCTCAAGGAGGGCCTGCTCTCCGACCACGACAATCGCGAAACCATCCTGGGCGTCTCGTCTTTCGCGTCCACGCATTCGGACAGCGAGCTGACCTCGCTGGCGCAGTACGTCGAGCGCATGCCGGAGACCCAGTCGGCCATCTACTACATGACCGGCGAGACCCGCCAGCAGATCGAGAACTCCCCGCACATGGAGGCCTTCCGGGCCAAGGGCCTCGAGGTGCTGGTGCTGACCGATCCGGTCGACGAGATGTGGGTCGGCTCGGTCACCGAGTTCGAGGGCAAGCCCATCGTCTCCATCGCCAAGGGCGAGGTCGATCTGGAGACCGAGGACGAGAAGAAGGCCTCCGAGCAGCTGCGCGAGCAGCAGGAGAAGGACTTCGCCGACATTCTCGGCTGGCTGCAGCAGACGCTGGACGCGGACGTGAAGGAGGTGCGCCTGACCAACCGGCTCACCACCTCCCCGGCCTGCATCGTGGGTGATGTGTTCGATTTCACCCCGATGCTGGAGCGCATGTACCGCGCCTCCGGGCAGGAGCTGCCGCACAGCAAGCGCATCCTCGAGCTGAATCCGGCGCATCCGCTGGTCACGGGTCTGCGCGAGGCGTACGCGGCGACATCCGGCGGGGACGAGAAGCCGGTGGAGCTCACCGAGACCGCCGAATTGCTCTACGGCACCGCGGTTCTCGCCGAGGGCGGCGAACTGAAGGATCCAGCGCACTTCGCCCGGATCCTCGCCGACCGCCTCACCCGCACCCTCTGAGGGACGTTCATGGATCGGGCTCCTGCGGTGTTTCCGCAGGAGCCCGACCCATAGCAAGCGGGAATTGGTCATGCCCGGTTTGTGGCAAGTGTGACGATCCGCATCTCCCGGTGATTTCGGGAACTAGCCACGAACGCGTACGTTGTACGTCTTGGTCGTAAGTTTTCGTGTTCGTGTTCAACATGCTCGCGCGGAACAGTGTGCGGGCGTCGCTTCACCTTGCCAGGCAAGTTGCAAGCCGCCTTCTGATCGACCCCGGGTACCGCGGCCGCGGTACCCACGCACTAAAAGAAACACCTCGTCAGGAGAAGGTAATGGTTCAGGGCACCGTCAAGTGGTTCAACGCGGAGAAGGGCTACGGCTTCATCGCCCGCGAAGACGGCCCCGACGTTTTCGTCCACTACTCGGAGATCGAGGGCAACGGCTACAAGCAGCTCGAGGAGGGCCAGGCGGTCTCCTTCGAGATCACCGAGGGCAAGAAGGGCCCCCAGGCTGCGGCCGTCCGCCCGCACTAGGGAGGCTGCGGGCGCTACCCCGCAACTCACTGAGTCGTGAATTGGCAAGGCCCGCACCGGATTCCGGTGCGGGCCTTGTTGCTGTCCGGGGGTCCGGGGGCATGGCCCCCGAGACCCAGCGTCAGCGCGGCGCCATACGCAGCGCGCCATCCATGCGGATGGTCTCGCCGTTCAGGTAGTCGTGCTCGGTGATGTACTGCGCGAGCTGCGCGTACTCGTCCGGGCGGCCCAGGCGGGACGGGAACGGCACGCCCGACTCGAGGCCCTTGCGGTACTCCTCGGTGACACCGGCCAGCATCGGGGTGTCGATGATGCCGGGGGCGATGGTGTTGACGCGGATGCCGAACTGCGCCAGGTCACGCGCGGCCGGGACGGTCATGCCGGCGACGCCGCCCTTGGAGGCGGAGTAGGCGATCTGGCCGATCTGGCCCTCGAAGGCCGCGACCGAGGCGGTGTTGATGATCACGCCGCGCGAGCCGTACTCGTCGACCGGGTCGGTCTTGGCGATGGCGTCGGCGGCCAGGCGCATCACGTTGAAGGAGCCGAGCAGGTTCACGGTGATCACCGTGCGGAACAGCTCCAGGTCGTGCGGGCCGTTCTTGGACAGGATGCGTCCCGCCCAGCCCACACCGGCGCAGTTGACGACAATGCGCAGCGGCACACCGGATTCCACGACCGTGGCGACCGCGGCGGCCACCTCGTCACCGCTGGTGACGTCGGTCGGGATGAGGGTGACACCGGCGGGGACACTGTCGCCCGCGCGCTCGATGGACTGAGCCAGATCCAGGCCGAACACGGTCGCGCCCGCGTCGGCGAAGCGCTTGGCGGTGGCGGCGCCCAGCCCGGACGCACCTCCGGTGACAATGGCGGCGGAGCCCGAAATCTCCACGGTGATTGGTCCTCTCGACTGTGGACGGCCCTCTCACTGGCCCTCCGTCAATAGGCACCATAGCCGGGCTGTGCGCACGCTTACGCAAGAGGCTCGCAAGATTTGCGAACACGGGTGTTCGTATAAGTGGTAGTTTCGCAGACATGAACGTCAGCACGGCCGGTCTTCGCCGTGGATTCCGCCGTCCGGCCCTGCGAGTGGCCGGCAAACGCATCCTGATCACCGGCGCGGCCCGTGGCATCGGGGCCGCCCTGGCCCGCCAGCTGCACGTGCACGGGGCGCACGTGGCCCTGCTCGGCATCGAGGAGTCACTGCTGGCCCAGGTCGCGGCCGAATGCGGCGACGCGCCCTGGCGCTACTGCGACGTCGGTGACCCGGCGCAGGTGGAGCGGGTCGTCAACTCCCTCACCGCCGAACTGGGCGGCCTGGACGCGGTGGTGTGCAATGCCGGGATCGCCCGGCAACTGTCCCTGCTCGACGGCGACCCCGGCGTGCTCGAGGAGACCCTCACGGTCAATGTGCTCGGCGCCTACTACACGCTGCGCGCCGCCGGACCCCACCTCGCGCACCCCGGCGGCTACGTCCTGCTCATCTCCTCGCTCGCCGCGGCCATCCACCTGCCCCTGGCCGGCGCCTACAGCGCCTCCAAGGCCGCGGTCGAGGCGCTCGGCGACACCCTGCGGATCGAACTGCGCCACACCGGCGCCCGGGTCGGCATGGCCTACTTCGCCGAACTCGACACCGAGATGACCAGCCGCGGTTTCGGCACCGAGGCCGCGCGCAGCATTTTGGGCCGCTCCACCGTCTCCGGCATCGCCCCCCTGGGCCCGGCCATCGACGCCTGTGAACGCGCCCTGGCCCGCCGCTCCCGCCGCATCGTCTCGCCGTACTGGGTGAGCATGGTGCTGTGGTGTCGACCGCTCGCCCAGCGTCTGGTGGACTATTCACTACGCGGGGGCGTGGCCGGCGGACTCGAGATCGCCCGCACCGAACCGGCGGATTTCACCACCGATCAACCGGCTCGCCCCAGCAGAATGAGAAAGCTCGCCTGAATCGCTCGAGGCCAACGGAGTCCTGCACATGCCCGAATCGGCAACCCGCCAACTGCCCCGCGGCCGCCACGGCCTGTCCCGCGAAACCGTGGTGGCCGCGCAGCGCGACCGTATCCTGCTCGCCCTGGCCGAGGCGATGGCCGAGAACGGTTATGTCGGAACGCCGGTGGCCGCGGTGATCAAGCGGGCCGGCGTCTCCCGCGAGACCTTCTACGAGCAATTCCGTTCCAAGGAGGACTGTTTCGAGGCCGCTTACGAGCGCGCCGCCGAACTCATGCTGACCGGCATCCTGACCGCCACCGGCTCGGAATTCGACGGCGAGACCCGCACCGAGCGCATCGAACGCGTGCTCGGCGCGTACCTGGATGCGCTCGCGGGCCAACCCGCTTACGCCCGTGTGTTTCTCGTCGAGGTCTACGCCGTCGGCCCCGAGGCCATCGCGCGCCGCACCCAGCTGCAGGAGACCTTCGTGGCGATGGTCGCCGATGTGCTCGGCGCGGACACCGAGGAGCAGCGCTTCGCCTGTCAGACCCTGGTCGCGGCCCTGAGCGCCATGGTCACCGCCCGGGTCGCGGTGGGCGACCTGGACGGGCTGCGGGAGTTGCGGGAACCGCTACTGGACCTCGTGCGGCGCAGCGGGGACCTGTTCGGCAATACCGTGCTCGGTGACTGAGCTCGCCGGGACAACGGTCACGGCCCGGCGGTGCAGCAGCCACAGCGCGCCGCCGGCGAGGGCCGGCAGGGCCAGCGACAGCACCGCGATGGCCGGCGTGCCCAGGCCGTGGGCGAACGCCTCCAGCAGGGTCAGCGCACCGAAGTAGAGGAACAGCAGGCCCGAGCAGCCGGCGATGAACCGCTCCGGAATGTGCTTGCCGACCGTCACGCCGATCAGGATGGCGAGCGCGCCCGCGGCCACCATGCCCGCGACCGACCCGATCCACACCGCGACCCAGCCGTTCTTGGTGGCCAGGGCCATGGTGGCGAACATGGTGCGGTCACCGAGCTCGGCCAGCAGGAAGGCCGACAGCACCACCAGGAACGCCGAACGCGACTTCGGCTGCGGCGCGATCTCTCCCTCGTCCTCGCCGGAGTTCGACGGCAGCGTTTCGCGCAGGGTCCACAGGCCGACCGCGATGAGAGTTGCTGCGGCACACAGGGAAATGACTCCGGTCGGCAGCGCCGCGCCCAGGAAGTGGCCGACACCGACGGCGATCAGATTCACCAGCACGCTGGCGACGGTGATGCCCGACAGCACCACCCACCAGTGGTAGCGCAGCGCGAAGGTCAGGGCCATGAGTTGCGATTTATCGCCCAGTTCGGCGAGGAACAGCACGCCGAAACTCAGCAATATCGTGGCGATCATGAAGGTCAGCTCCCAGGTCTCCGGCCTGTCGGCTGAAATGCGGGGACGCTTCAGCCGACACCGCACCGGTCAATCGGTTTGGTTTCTTGTCGGCCGAAGGTCTCGCCCACCGGAGAAAATCCGGTTCACGCGCCGGATCCGGGAGGATCAGTATGTCGACGGCGTGATTGGGGGCTACTCCCCTTCGCTCGGCCGCAATGCTACTCCGGCAAACCGGGCCCGGGCAAATGGCCGTTGCCCAAATCGCAATGCGCACAATAAGTTTGGCGATACTGCCGGAATGTTTCGGTTACCCTCACGCGGCCAGCAGCATGGCCAGAACCGCGGTGTCGGGATCACTGATCGGATCCACCCCCACCCGCGAAACCATCGAGGTCACCGTGCCGTCGCTGTCGGTCTCCACCCAGGCCGCCCGATGTTCGAGTCCCAGATGCGGCAGCCCCGGCAGCAGCAGGCACCCCGAGGCCGCGCCCGTGCACTCGGGCAGCGAGGGTCGCGTCTCGCGCGGCGGGTGCAACATGATCAGCGCCGGTGGCACATGACCGGCAAACATGCCCGGCTGTAATCCTTCCGTCCCCAGCACCGTGCCCTCGGCGATCACCAGCCCGACCATCGCGGGATCCGGGTCCTCGGGGAGTTCCTCGCGCGCCCCGAACACCGTCGAGGTGGGCAACAACCCCGGCAGACCGGCCACCCGCACCGCGAGCACCAGTAATTGCGCCCATTCCTTGGTGGAGTCCGGCCAGCGTCCGGAGATCACGAAACCCTGTAGCGAACCATGCGCATGGAACGGCATGACGCCGACCTGACCATTCATGATGTGCCTCCCGAACCTCCCGGGGGCGACGGTGCCCGGTGCTGCTGTTGGGAACACCAGGTTGTACCCGAACAGAACTGGCACACAAGTACCAGAGAGTGCTAGCACCCGGACCCCGCAAATGCGAAAGGCCCGCGAACCGATGCGGTTCGCGGGCCTCAGGCGTACGAGCGGGCCGGAGCCCGACGGGCATCAGCCGAAGATCAGACCCTTGCCCTGGTTGACCGCCTTGGAGTAGCGGTCCTGAATCTCGGCCCAGTTCACGACGTTCCAGAACGCCTTCACGTAGTCGGCCTTGACGTTCTTGTACTGCAGGTAGAAGGCGTGCTCCCACATGTCCAGGCCGAGCAGCGGGATGATGCCGAGCGGCACGTTGCCCTGCTGGTCGGTCAGCTGGAAGGTGAGCAGCTTGTTGCCCAGGGTGTCGTAGCCCAGCCAGGCCCAGCCGGAGCCCTGCAGGCCGTTGGCGGCCGCCGAGAACTGCGCGACGAACTTGTCGAAGGAACCGAACTCCTCGTCGATGGCCGAGGCCAGGTCACCGACCGGCTTGTCGCCGCCTTCCTTGGACAGGCTCTTCCACCAGAGGGTGTGGTTGACGTGGCCGCCGAGGTGGAACGCGAGGTTCTTCTCGTTCAGGAAGATGGCGGCGTGGTCATCCTTGGCACGCGCCTCCTCCAGCTTCTCGAGGGCCGCGTTGACACCCGCGACGTAGGCCGCGTGGTGCTTCGTGTGGTGGATCTCGTTGATCTGCCCGGAGATGAAGGGCTCCAGGGCGCTGTAGTCGTAATCGAGGTCTGGCAGCGTGTAAACAGCCACGATGTCCCTTTCCGTGTCGGGGCCGTGTGCCCTCGGCAGGTGCCGAGGCGCACCCAACCATCATTCGTACACCCGCTCGTCTCCAACCGGGCTGCGCGCCCCCACATTCCACCCGATGTATATCTTTCCCAACCTTTGGAATTCGCCTGAACGCAACATCGTCGCCGGTCGCGCCGGGGCCCGTAACATCGAGTCATGTCCTGGTACGACGAGTTCGTCGGGCGGGTGCGACTACCGGAACCGATCATGGTGACAGCCGGGCAAGCGTTGCCCGGCCGCTCCGAGCCGCTGGTCGTACCGGACAAACACTTTGTCAGCGGACATTCCCTCAAACCTCCGTTTCCGGCGGGCACGCAGCTCGCGGTGCTGGCCATGGGTTGCTTCTGGGGTGCGGAGCAGGGCTTTTGGGAGTTGGACGGCGTGTACAGCACCGCCGTCGGCTACGCGGGCGGATTCACCCCGAACCCCACCTACGAGGAGGCGTGTTCCGGCCGGACCGGGCACACCGAAGCGGTGCTGGTGGTCTTCGACCCGCAGGTGATCGACTACGCCGCGATCCTGAAGCAGTTCTGGGAGAACCACGATCCGACACAGGGCATGCGGCAGGGCAACGACCGTGGCACCCAATACCGTTCGGCGATCTACACTCTCGGCGACGAGCAGCGCGCGGTGGCCGAGGCGACCAGGGCCGGCTATCAGGAACGGTTGGCGGCGGCCGGATTCGGCGAGATCACCACCGAGATCGCCCCGCTGCCGGACCTTTCCGCCTTCTTCTACGCCGAGGGCTATCACCAGCAGTACCTGGCCAAGAACCCCGGCGGCTACTGCCCGGACCATGGCACCGGCGTGAGCTGCGCGATCGGGCTCGGCGCGTAAGCACTTCGGCGGACCATCGCGCAGGCACACCGGCAGGCCACATCGAAAGGGGTTCCGGGACTTGGTCCCCGAACCCCTCGAGCGTGTCCGCCGCTCGCTACAGCGGCGGGACGACATCCGGCCGCATGGTGCGCGGGTCGCCTGCGTCGTGCGCCTGCCACCAGCGGACGCCGCCGGCGATGAAGTCCGGCAAGGGGATCGGGTTGCCCTGCCGGTCGGTGACCTCCACGCCTTCGAACCAGACGCGCACGTCGAGTTCGCGCGGGTCGACGCCCTCCTCCTGGGAGAACTCCATCATGTGGGCGCCGGGCGTGTCGCTCAGCCTGGTGTCGAAGCTCAGCAGTTTGCGCCACTGGCTCCAGGAGGTGTCGGCGAGGTCGAGGAAGTCCCAGCCGTGCAGCGCGCCGCCGCCGAAGCTCTGGACGGCGTCGTGCAGGCCGTCGAGGGTGAGCGGGAGCACAATGGGCTCGTTGTCGTCCCAGCGCTGCCGGCGTAGCGAGGCGGCGACCCGGCTGACCCCGGTGAGGGTCAGATAGATGTCGCAGTCCGCCGGCGGGGGACCGTCCTCGGGCAGGGTCAGCACGTCGAGTTCCAGCCGTAGTGTGGCGCGCGCCGTGTCGACGTCGATGCCGAGGCATGTCGCCTCCGACAGCGCGCGGTCGAGTCCGTTGATGTCCAGGCCGTCGAGTAGCCCCCTGCTCACAGTCATAGCGCCAGGCTACCGATCTTGCCCGGCCGGACCCAGGATTTCAGTTATTCGGTAGTGTTGTCGTTTTTTTCGAGTGCGCAAGGAACCGCGCGCTCACCTGCGGCGTCAGACTGGATGGGGTCTTCTGGGACAGAGGCCCGAGGTCGGTCGCTCCGGAACGGGGAGGGGACTTCCGGATCGGCCGACCAGGACGAATCGGTCGTCTATCAACCTGTGGATCAGGTTGTGGATTATGTGGATAACTCCCGAAACCAACCCTGCGCAGCTACGGAACTCCACAGCCCTCGCGCGCGCGTGGCAGGATCGGAACCGTGACGAACCCCCACGTGCCCACGGTGCCGATCGACGCGGTTCCCGCGGAGTTCGACGCTGCGGACGGCTGGGGTTCGCCCGCGCCCGCGCCCGCCCAGCTCCTCGACGTCCGCGAGGACGACGAATGGCAGCTCGGCCGCGCGCCGGGCGCCATCCACATCCCCATCACCGACGTGCCCGCCCGGCTCGACGAACTCGACATCGACGCCGAGATCTACGTGATCTGCCGGCAGGGCGGCCGGTCCGTCCCGGTGGTGGAGTACCTGAACCAGATCGGCTACGAGGCCGTCATGGTCTCGGGTGGCATGGTGGCCTGGCAGCAGATCGGCAGGCCGCTCACCGGTGACGGTCCCGAGGCGAAGATCTACTAGGCGCGGAGAGGTGGAGCGATGAACGGGGGACAGGTGGGCCGATCGCGATCCGCCGTCGTACAGCCGTGCGCCCGCTGTGGCGCGCGCTGGGCGGTACAGGGCAAGCCGCTGCACTGGTGCCCGCGCTGCCACGGTGTCCTGCTCTCCCCCGCACCGGTGGACGCGCCCGCCGACCGGCGCAACTACCGCTGGGTGGCCCGCCCGCCCGGCCGCAGAACCAATGGCGCGCAGCCGGTCCGGCGTCCGGGTCCGCTGCAGACGCCGCGCTACCACCGGATTCCCCAGTGGGGCCTGCAGGATCGGCCCCCGGCCGCGGCCGCCGCGCCGCATCGCCCGCTGGCCGCGCTGAGTGACCGCATCACCGTGCTGCTGCCGGCCACCGCCGGTGTGTTCGTGTTCTCCGCCCTGGCCGAACTGGGCCGGTACGGCGTGTTGCTGCGCAACCGCACCCGCCTCATCCCGCCCTGGCTGCTGTGGATTTCCGATGCGGCCGTGACGGTTTCCGCGGTGGTGGCCCTGGTGCTGGCGCTGGTGTCGGCGGTGGCGCTGGTCGGCTGGCTCACCGAAACCCGCCGCGCCGCGTACGCGAGTGTCGGCGAGTCGGATCCGCGGTCGCTGCGCGCCCTGGTGCTGGGCTGTGTGGTGCCGATCGTGAATCTGGTGTGGCCGGGCATCTTCCTGACCGAGGCGGCCCGGCTGCGGTCGGCGGGCGGTGCGGATCCGCGGCTGCTGTGGGCGGTCCGGATCTGGTGGGCGGCTTGGCTTCTCAATGCGGCGCTGGTGCTGGTGGCGATCCTGTACCGGTTCACGTCCTCGCTGCAGGTGCAGGCCGACGGCGTGCTGGCGAGCATGTGGACCGATCTGGTCGCGGCCGGTGTCGCGGTGGCCTCGCTCGGGCTGGTGCACGCCTTCGCGGGCCTGGATCTGCGGGGCCGCCCGAAGACGCTGCGCCGCTGGGTGATCGCCACCGGGCCCGCGCGGCCGGTGATCGAGCCCGTGCGACGCGCGCCCGCCGCCGTGGTCGGGAATGATGCAGTGGTCGGGGATGACGCAGCTTCCGGGGATGACGCAGAGGCGTCCCCGGCCGCGGAGCAACAGGAGGTAGTGGCGAAGTGAGCCGGGCCAGTCGTGCGCCGTTCGTGGTCGCGCACCGGGGGGCGTCGGCGGCGCGACCCGAACACACCCTCGCCGCCTACGATCTCGCCCTGCAGGAGGGCGCCGACGGCGTCGAATGCGATATCCGCCTGACCCGTGACGGGCACCTGGTCTGCGTGCACGACCGCACCGTGGATCGCACCTCGAACGGATCGGGCGCGGTCAGCGAGATGACTCTCGAAGAGCTGAAGGCGCTCGACTTCGGTACCGCGGAGGAACCCGAGGGCGTGCTCACGCTGTCCGAGCTGATCGAGCTGGTGCTGGACTGGAAGAGCCGTCCCACCAAGCTTTTCATCGAGACCAAGCACCCGGTCCGCTACGGGGCGCTGGTGGAGACCACGCTGCTGACCGAGCTCACCCGCTACGGCATCGGCGCACCCGCCTCGGCGGATCACTCACGCGCGGTGGTCATGTCGTTCGCCGCCACCGCGGTCTGGCGCATCCGCCGCGCGGCCCCGCTGCTCCCGACCGTCCTGCTGGGCGAATCCTCCCTGTACCTCTCCGGCGGCGCCGCCCACACCGTCGGCGCGACCGCCATCGGCCCGTCCGTGCGCACCCTGCGCGAGCACCCGGACCTGGTCGACAAGGCCGCCGCCGCCGGCCGCGCCACCTACGTCTGGACCTGCGACGATCCCGAGGACGTCCAACTCTGCGCCGACCTCGGCGTGGATTGGATCGCCACCAACTACCCCGCCCGCACCAAGGCCGTTCTCGCCACCGCCTGAACGCCGCACCGCGGTTCGCTCGACTTCGAGCTATTACAGTCCGCGCCAACCACTTTGGATCGGAAATCTTTGGTGGTTCGCGGCGCGTCTCGTTCTGGACTGACGGAGCGGGGGAGCGAAGCGGAGGAGCGGAGGAGGGAAGAACGAGACTTTCAGCGCCGCGAACCCGCCCGGAGCGAAGCGGAGGGCATCGAACACAGTAGGTTTGCCAGTCATGGGTAAGAGCAAGCGCAACAGTCCCAAGCCGGACTCCAATCGGGCGCAGAAGCTGGCCGCCCGCCGCGCCGAACAGGAGGCGGCGGCGCAGGCCGTGACGCGGCCCTTCGAGGGCTTGGCCGCCGAATGCGATCTGGTGGCGCTACGGGAGTTCGTGCCGTCGGCGACCGCGATCTTGAAGCTGTCGCCGAATGTCGCCGCGGAGCGGGAGGTCACCCTCGCCACCGTGCTGCCGGGCGCGGTTGCCGCGCTGGTGCGGGCCGGTGACGAGCCGATCGGTTTCGTCGGCACGCAGGTGCAGTTCCAGTCCGCCGATCCGGCCGCGGATCTGGCCGCCGCCGTGCTGTGGACCCAGTCCGCCACCCCGGGCGAGTCGCTGAGCGCCACGACCGTGGATGGCACGCCGCGGCTCACCGAGGTGCTGGATCCGGGTGCGGCCCTGGATCTGACCGTGCACCAGGACTTCAACTGGTGGGTGCCGGCGGGTGTCACTCCGGATCCGCAGGTGGCCGCCACCATCGAGCAGGCCAATCAGGCCATCATGCCGTCGGCCCGTCTGGAGCTGGGTGCGGACGCCGTCGGCGCGGCCTGGTGGGTGGACGCCGGCGAGAAGGCGCACATCCGCTGGGTACGGCCGGAGGACGAGGACCAGCTGATGCTGGCGCTCGCGCGGCTGCACGCGGCCGGTGATCTGCATCTGGGTGAGGGTTCGCGCTTCGCGGGCTCGTTCCGCACCCATGGTCTGCTGGTGCCGGTCTTCGACCTGGATCCGGAGCGGCACGCGAGCGAGTGGGAGGGCCCGGCCCGCGAGTTCGGTGCGAAGCTGGCGACCGCGCTGCAGTCGGACGCCCCGCTGACCTCCGAGGAGCGCCGCTCCCGTGACGGCCTGCGGTCGCGCCAGGTCACGCTGCGCTGACATTGTCGGGCTGAGCACCCGCGGTACCGGCACGGTCCGGGCCGTTCTCCGGTGAACTGGATTCACTCGGTGAACGGCCCGGATTTTTCGCGGGGATTTTTCTGAAAAATGCCTGTTTCGCTCCGAGTGCTCGGTTAAGTTCTCTTCACCCCGGAAGTTCAGGGGATCCGGTGATCATCACACCGGATATCAGATGAGGAGAAAAACCATGGATGCCATTCTGGCCGTGGTCAAGTCGCTGTTCGGTACGTTGTCCGCCAACGCCACCGGCACCGTCACAGTGCCGCAGAAGTAAGGAAAAGGCGGGTACGTATCGCACGAGCACCGAGCACATGCAACAGGCCCGGTCCAGCGCAAGGGACCGGGCCTGCTGTGTGAATCCACCGGGCCGGGAACCGAATTACCTTCGGCCCACGGAGTAATTACAGCGAGCCGCCTGCGGCGTGCGGTGCGCCGGACGCGTCCTTCGGGCCGCTCATTTCCCGCTGCACGAAATTCTCCAGGTCGAAAAGATTCGCGCTGGCCCGCTCGGCGACGGTGAGCAGGGTATTCATGGTCGCGACTTCTTCGACCTGTTCCTTGAGGAACCACTGCATGAACTGCTCGCCCTGGTAGTCGCCCTCTTCCCGGGCGGTCCTGGCGAGCTGGATGATCTGCTCGGTGACGGCCTGCTCCTGTGCGAGCGCCAGCGCGATGGGCTCCTTGGCATTCGCGAATTGCGTCGTAGCGGCCTCGGTTCCGGGCATCTCGACGGCGATGTCGTGATCGATCAGGTACTGCGCGATCATCATCGCGTGGTTACGCTCTTCGACGGCCTGCTTGTAGAAATACTTGGCCAGAACCGGCAGATCGGCATTGTCGAACCACATCGCCACCGCGATGTACTGGTGTTCGGCATTGAATTCGTTGCGGATCTGATCCTGGAGCAGGGCCTGGAACTTGCTGCGCTTCGTCTGGGTTCGGGTGGACATGCGGATGACATTAATGCCTGGTCAAACCGCGTGTCATCCAAGTACAGCCTTATTGAGTGCAGCCTTATTGAGGCAAGTATTGCCTAATTCGGCCTAGCTGCCGACGGTGGTGATCAAGTCCTGCGGGATCTGCTGATCCTTGGCCAGCGCGTCGAAGAAAGCACTCGCTTTCGTCTTGTCCCAGAGCAGGACATTGCCACTGCCGGCCACGTCCTCGAATCCACCGACCGGGACCGTCGTGGTGATGGGATCGCTGTTCAGCGCATTGCCCAGGCTCGCCAGATCCCAGATGTGCGCGCCCTTGTCGACCTTCAGCGCCGAGGTCAGATCCCGCACCAGCGGCCAGGACCGGAACGGATTGGCCAGCGTGCCCGGGCTCGCCGCCTTCTTCAGCAGGGCACTGAGGAATTTCCGCTGGTTGAGCATGCGATCCAGGTCCGCGCGCGGGGTGGCGCGGGAGCGCACGAAGCCCAGCGCCTCGGGTCCGTTGAGTGTCTGGCAGCCCGCGGGCAGGTCGATACCGGCCAGCGGATCCTTCATGGGCGCGTCCAGGCACATCTGAATGCCGCCGACCGCGTCCACGATATTGGCGAAGCCGCCGAAGCCGATCTGCACATAGTGGTCGATGTGCACGCCGGTCGCGCCCTCCACCGTCTTGACCAGCAGCGATGCACCGCCGGCGGCGAAGGAGGCATTGAGCTTGTCCTTGCCGACGCCCGGGATGCTCACGTACGAGTCGCGCGGCAGGCTCACCAGCGTCGGCCGCCCCGACTTCGGGATGTGCACCAGGATGACGGTGTCGGTGCGCTCGCCCTCGACATCGGAGGAGTCGCCGGTGGACAGCTGCTGCTCCTGATCCTTGGACAGTCCCGAGCGGCTGTCGGAACCCACCAGAAGCCAATTCGTCCCGGGCGTGTCGCCGATCCGGCCCGAATAGTTCGCGAGGGCGTCGATCCGGGTCAGGTGGGTGTCGACATAGATGGCCGCCGCGATCGGCAGCAGCAGGAGCACCAGCAGCAGCGAGAGGGTCCAGCGGACCCAGTGCGGCTTCCTGCGGGGCCGGGAGCCGCGGGGTGGGCGGCCGTCGCCGCCGCGGCGCTGACCGGGCGGTGGTGGCGGGGGAGTGCGCGGCGGCTCCTCCCGGAAGGGGACCGGCTGCCGGGTCGGCGCGTGACCCATGGGGGCGGCGGCGCGCTCCCGCGGGGGCGGCACCCGATTGCCCGGCGGCGGCATCCGATGGTCCCCGGGCCCGCGATTGTGGTGCGGCGGAACGCGATTCCCCGGCGGCCGCTGCCGCGGGGCCGGGTTCCCGGGCGGGACCTGCGAATAGGCCAGGTCCGGACCGGATTCATGGCGTCGGATCACCTGAGTTGGTTCTATCCGGGGCCTGCCGTCGTTAACGGGCCGGCTGTCCGCGGGCGGCCGGTGAGACGAAGGTCTCTGCGGTTGCCCGGGATTCGCCGCGGGTCGAGGCGGGTACGCCGGGGGCTCGCCCGGGCGTCCCGGCGGCGGCTCCCGGCGTATCCGTGCACAGTGCTGGGGGTCGTCGCCGTTCATCACTGAAAACAGTACCGACCGCGGCGCCCGCGTGGCTCGTTCCGATCGGATTACGGCAGCCAGGAGACGTGTCCGTGCAGGAAGGTGTACCCGATGTAGGCGATCGAGTCGATGAGCGCGTGCGCCAGCAGCAGCGGCCAGAGCCGGTTGGTGCGCTGCCAGTAGCGTCCGAAGATCAATCCCATCACCAGGTTTCCGAGCCCGCCGCCCAGGCCCTGGTACAGGTGGTAGCTGCCGCGCAGGATCGCCGACGCCAGCAGCGACCGATTCTCCGTCCACCCCAGCGCCCGCAATCGCGAGATCAGGTAGGCGACGACCAGCACCTCCTCGGCCGCCGAGTTCGCCCACGCGGACAGCACCAGCACCGGCAGCCGCCACCAGTGCGCGAGCGAACTGGGCACGATGGTGACGCTCACACCCAGTGCGTGGGCCGCGAGATACAGTCCCAGCCCGGGGATTCCGATCACGGCCGTGAGCGCGAGTCCCGGGAGCACGTCCGCCCGCCAGCGCAGCCGCCGCGCCAGTCCGATCGCCCGCGGCGCGATCCCGCTGCGCCACAGCAGATAGAGGCCCAGCGCCGCCCAGCCGAGCAGACGGGCCACGCTCAGCAGCTGGAAGAGCAGGTCGATGGTCGACCGGGTGGCCCGTGGCGCGTTCAGCGCGACGGTCTGCCCGCCCACCCCGCCGGGCGCGAGGGCGCTCTCGAGCAGTGACAGTGCCGCACTGGCTCCGCTCAGCCCGAAGGTGACGACCAGCACCACCGCGATCTCGAGTTTGATCGCCCGCCGGCCCGATTCGGACGATTCGGGTGCGGGCCACGCGGGTGCGGGATCAGCCGAAACCATGCCCGCCAATCTAGGCGGGCGCCCGGCGAACTCGTCAGATGCGGTGCAGGCCGCCGTGGAAGGGGTTGCCCGCCAAAGCGTGTACCGCGCGGCTGAGGGATTCGATGTCGTGCGCCGGGGCCTCGAACGGGATGCGGATGTCGTGGTCGGCCTCGGTGGTCTCGACGCGCAGGGTGACGCCGTAGCGGTCGATGGCCAGCGGATGGATGAGGGCGCCGCGGCGCAGGGCGTGCGGCAGCCGGCGGGCCAGGCGATCCACCACATCGGGGTGATCGGCCTGAAGGTGTTGCAGCCAGCCGGCTTCCAGCGCGCAGAACGGATCGGGTCGGGCGTCGCGCAACTGCTCGCGGTCGACCGAGTCGGCGCCGGCGGTGTCGGCCACCACCGCGGAGTCGATGACCAGCCGCAGCAGGACGGCGGTGTGGCCGACGTCGAGCAGGTCCGGATGCGGATGGTCGGCGGCGACCGCGCCGGCCAGCGCGCGCTGCGCGTGCGCGGGCACGGCGTGCGCCCAGCCGCGCAGCCAGACCAGGGCACGGACGCGTTCGCGCAGCGGCAGCGGGGCCTGGTCGGTGAGTTCGAGGACCGCGGGGGATCCGTTCGCGCCGCAGCCGAGGACGAGACCGGCGGCGGTGGAGTTCATCGGGACCGCCAGCACCATGTCCCCGCACTGCCGCAGCAGGTGCACGGAGGTGGGCACCGGGTCGAGGCCGGGCAGGGCCAGGACCGCGTTCTCGGCGTGCGCGCAGGCGGTGTGCACGCGTTCGGCGGTAGTGGGTGCGACGACCTGGGCCGCGGGTGGCATACACACCTCCGGGAGTTGAATTAGGTAAACCTAAGCTAAGTGACGTGGGTCGCGTGCGCAAGGGCTTCCCGGGTGGCCGCGCCGCCCGTGTCGCGCCGATCGCTACCGTGAAGACGTGCCGCACGATTCGTCCCCCGCGCCCGAACCGGTCGCCCTCACCCTGTCCGTCCCGCCCCGCCCGGCCCGCGGATTGACCGCGGAGCTGGTCCGCCCGGTCTCCGCCGATCCGGGCGTCGAGGTGCTGGACCTGGCGCTCGACGACGAGGCGGTGTCGGAGTTCCTGGTGCGAATCGTGCACGGCGACAGCGGTTTCGTCGCCCGCACCGATTCGGGCGAGCGGGCGCTGGCGGGTGTGGCGGCGACCGTGGCCGCGCTCTGCGGTGAGAACATTCGCGGCGCGCTCGCCACACCGGACATCGCGTTCCTCAGCGGGCTGAAACCACCCGCGGTCGAGGCGTTCCGTGAGGTGCTGCTCGCCATCGAAACCGGCGAGGTCGCGGCCGTGACCACCGCCCTCGCCGTACTGGGCGCCTGAACCCACCGCGCCCGGGGGCGCGAAGTTACCCAGGAGTTGACCAAAGCCGGGGGCGACCGGGCGCACGCAAGTAATGTCGTAACCGTGCCGCGTATCGCCTACTTCGGGCCGTCGGGAACCTTCACGGAGATGGCCCTCGCCAAACTGGAGTCCACCGGAGTCTTCGATGGACCGGTCGAGCGTGTCCCGGCCCCGAGTCAGGGCGCGGCCGTCGAGCTGGTGCGGGCCGGTCAGGCCGCGGGCGCGGTGGTGCCGATCGAGAGCTCGGTCGAGGGCTCCATCGCGCCGACGCTGGACGCGCTGGCCGTCGGCCCGCGGCTGCAGATCATCGCGGAAACCGACCTGGACGTGGCCTTCACCATCGTGGGCCGCCCCGGCATCGAGCTCGACGAGGTGCGCCGGATCGCGGCCTATCCGGTCGCGGCCGCGCAGGTCCGTATGTGGCTGGCCGTCACCATGCCGCTGGCGCAGCTGTACACCTCCGCCTCCAATGCCGCGGCCGCCGAGGACGTCGTCGCCGGGCACGCCGATGCCGCCGTCTCCACCGCGCTGGCCGGCGCCCGCCTCGGGCTCACCACCCTGGCCGACGGCGTCGCCGATGTCGATCGGGCCATCACCCGCTTCGTGCTGGTCACCGCCCCGCGGCCGGCGCCGCCGCGCACCGGGGCCGACCGCACCTCCATCGTGCTGGAGCTGGCCAACGAGCCCGGCTCGCTCATGCGCGCGTTCGCCGAATTCGCCACCCGCGGTATCGATCTCACCCGCATCGAATCCCGGCCCACCCGCACCGGCATGGGCACCTACCGTTTCTACCTGGACTGCGTCGGGCACATCGACGACGCCGCGGTCGCCGAGGCACTGAAGGCACTGCACCGCACGGCCGCCCGGATCCGATTCCTCGGCTCCTGGCCGGCCACCGCGGCCACCGGCACCCCGCCGCCGCCGGACGCACCCGGCGCGGCCTGGCTGGCCGATCTGAAGAAGGGGGTGGCCGACCTGTGACCGGCAAACTCATCCTGGTCCGGCACGGCGAGACCGAGGGCAATGTCGGCAAGATCCTCGACACCCGGCTGCCGGGCCTGCCGCTCACCGAACGCGGTGTGGCGCAGGCGAAGAGCTACGGCGCGAACCTGGCCGTCCCGCCGCAGCGGCTGTTCTCCTCGGCCGCGCTGCGCGCCCGGCAGACCGGCGGCTACATCGAGGCCGCCACCGGGGTCACCCTGGATGTGCTGGAGGATCTGCAGGAGGTGCAGCTCGGCGACCTCGAGGGGTTGAACACCCCGTCCGCGCACGAGGAATTCCAGAAGGTGTATCACGCTTGGCATTTCGGTGATCTGAGCGTCCGGGTGCCCGGTGGCGAATCCGGGGAGGACGTGCTCGCCCGCTACGTCCCGGCACTGCAGCGCCTACGCGACGACTATCTGAGCCGCCCGGACGCTCACGATGTCATCGTGGTCAGCCACGGCGCGGCCATGCGGCTGGTCTCGCGCGAACTGACCGGGGTGCCAAGGCCTTTCGCCGCCAACAATCACCTGGACAATACCGAGACCATCGAGCTGCAGCCGTTCGAGGACGGCACCTGGGAGTGCAGCCGCTGGGGCCGCTATCCCGCACCGTTCGGCGACGCCATCGCGGCCGGCGGCGACGACCCCATGGGTTAGCCCGGGAATTCCGTTCGCAGCGGCAGGGATTCGATGAGATCCCGCAGCGCCGTGCGCAGCCGGGCCGGGGTGCCGCCCGCCAGCGACGTCCACTTCGTCCCGTCCGCGGCGGTGCCGGTGCTGGCGAGAAAACGGCCGCGCCGGGTGTTGTACACCGCGAGGTGGGTGCCCACCACGTCGCGCGCGCCGTCGCCGTAGCGCGCGCCGACGATCTCCGCGTGCGAATTCACCTGCACCAGAGCCGAAGCGAGGACCGGTGCGTCGCGGGCCGGGGTGCCCACCGCGGCCAGTCGCGTGGCCGTGGTGGCGGCATCGCCCGCGTCGTCGAACACGGGAGCCAAGTCCGCGGTGGGCGCGTTCATTCCGGACAGTTCCAGCGCATCGGCCGGCCCGAGCGCGGCCATCACGGTGCCCGGCAGATCGTGACCGGCCACGTCGATGACACAGGTGCCGGGGCCGCGCAGCGCCACCACCTCGATGTCGTCGCCCTTGGCCACACAGCACCGGTTGACCTGCCCCGCCACATACCAGCGCACGGCCAGCACCCAGTGTGGCCGGTAGAGCACGCGCAGCCGTTCGGCCAGTTCCGGATGCGCCTCGTCGTCGTCGAGCAGTTCACGCGCGGTCAGGGCGGCGGCCGCCCTGGACATGGCGGTGTCGTGGTCGGCGGCATTGTCGTAGCGGCCCATGGCATCCAGCACCACGGGCAGCTCGTCGATCCCCAATGTCTCCAGGAGATACTGCATTTCGTCGAGCGACAGCGTGACCGACCGCAGCGTCGACGGCCCGCGGTCCGCCCCGAGGACGGTCACCGGTCGGCCAGTGGGTCGCCGCCGATGACCGCGGGCGCGATGACCCGGCCGTCGGCGAACACCTGCACCGAGCGGCCGTAGTCGTGGCCGCGGTGGGACTCTTCCTCGTCGCTGCCCCGGGTGCCGGGCAGCGGGCTGGTTCCGGCCGAACGGACCGGCGCGGTCGCGGCCGGTGTGGTGGCCACGGTCACCGGTTCGGCGATCGGCGCCGCGGGAGCCGGTGCGCCACCGGTGTTTCCGAGACCCGCGCCCCAGCCCTCGGGCAACTGCAGTGTGCCCGCGCCATGTCCGATGTTCACCGACGTGCCGCCGCCGGTGACGGTCACCGCCTGCGTGGCCGGGGCCGCGCCGCCCGCGCCGGCGGTCGAGACACCCGCGCCCGCCGTGACCGGCAGGCCGGAGGTACCGAAGCCGGGCGTTTGCGTCACCGCATTCGCGACCGCCGTAATCGCTGTACCAGCAACGTTTCCCGCGCTGGTCACACCGCTGGTGACCACCGTTCCCGCCACCTGTGCAACCTGCGACAGGGCACTGGTGACGGCCGGATTCTGCGCCGAGACGGCGGCCGCGCCGAGCGCCGCCCGCAGCGGATCGCTGTCAATGGTAAGCGGGTCGCCACCCGTATTGGCCGAGCCCGCGCCCACGGCGATGGGCGGCGGCATCAGGAACTGGCCGGGCGTGGCCACCATCGAACTCGTTGCGGCCTCATAGGTTTCCATCACCAGCGCGGCCCGGATGTCCAGCGCCAGCTTGGCCGCCTCGGCTGCCTCCGCGGTCCCGTTGAGCGCGCCGCCGCTGGAATATGCTGCCGCACGTGCAGTTTCGACGGCCGCGATCTCCGGCAGGCTCGGCATGGCGAGGGAGGCCACGGTGTAGGCGGTGGCATTGGCGGCGGCCTTGCCCGCCATCACGCCGGCCATGACGGCCTGCTGTTCGGCCCACGCGGTGAAACCGCCCAGCCGGGCGAGCACAGTGAGCCCGTTCAGTCCTTCGAGACCGACCCCGATCTCGGCCATCACCCGCGTCACCGTGGTGGTGGCGTCCACCCAGGAGGCGGTGAGCGCGCCCCAGGCGCTGCCCGCGGCCGCGATCGGAATGGCGTGCGCCCCGGTATCGAGGCAGAGGGAATTGAATTCGGCCATCCGGGGCAGCCAGCACACCCCCGTGATTCCCAGCGTCATGCGTGCGTCTCCCCTCTACACCTGGATCGCGGCGAGACCGGCTGCGCGCTCGGCGTCCTGGGCCAGGTACTGGGCCAGCTGGCTGCGCAGGGTGGCGGCCGCGTGATGCAGTTCGAGAATGCCCTGGGCGACCGAGTGGTCGTGGGTCAGCGCGGCATTGTTGAAATGCGCTGCGGCGAGGAAGGACACCTCCTCGGTGCCGGAGGGCAGCACATGGGTGGCCGGAGCCGTCGCGCTCGCGGCCGCGGCGAGGCGTTCGGCGAGCAGATCGAGTTCCAGAGCGGCCGCGAGGATCACCTCGGGCTGCACCAGCACGTGGCCGACCATGATCGGGCTCCCTTCTCCGTTCCACCCCGGTTGTGAGGATTGGACGTGGAGGTTCGCCGATCGGTTCCCGATGCCGCTGGTCAGCCCCAGCCCAGCTGATTCAGCCCCAGCCCAGCTGATGCAGGCGCTCGTCGTCGATCCCGAAATAGTGCGCTATCTCGTGGATTACGGTGATCGCCACCTCCTCGACCACCTCTTCTTCGCTGTGACACATCCCGAGGATGGCCTCGCGATAGATGGTGATGGTGTCCGGCAGCGCGCCCCCGTAGTGGCTGTAGTCCCGGTCGGTGAGGGCGATGCCGTGGTAGAGACCGAGCAGGTGGGGGTCCTCGTCGCTGCGCGGCTCGATGAGCACCACCACATTGTCGATCGCCTGTGACAACTCCGGCGGAATCAGATCGAGGGCGTCGCCGACCAATTCTTCGAAGTGGTCGGCGGACATGGAGACGGGCATGCCTACAGCTTCCGCCGCATCACCGTGGCTGGGGGATGACCGGCGGGGCCGCGCCGGGCAGCGGCGGCGGGGTGTAGCGGCCGTTGTTGGGCGGCGGCACGGGGGCCTGGCCGTCGATCTGGATGTCGCCCTTGGCCGATCCGGTGATGGTGGCGAAGCCCTCCTGGTCGGCGCCCTTGCCGACCATGCAGTTGAGGCTGCGGGAACCGGCCAGCCAGCTGCGGGCGTCGAGCGCGTCCCAGAACAGGGTGAGGGTCTTGTTGCGCAGTGCGTCGGGGGCGCCGAGGTAGTCGCCGGCGTCCTTGGTGCACTCGTCCTCCATGAACTTGTCCTGATCGTCCTTCGAGGGCGGGCCGCCGTTGAAGTGGGTGGCCAGGTCCACGGTGGAGACGATCTCGAAGGCGTGCGGCTGGGTGCAGTCGACCGGATCGGTGGGCAGGTTGGACTTGATGCCGATGCAGGTGCCGAGGTCGTAGACCTTGGACTGGTTGATGTCGCGCACGCTGCCGGTGATGGGCTTGGTGGCGAGGCCCTGGCTGCCGGAGACCTGCAGGCCGCAGCGCAGCGTCCGCTCGCCTGCCTGCCAGCCCGCCTCACCCGGATTGATCAGGCCGACAACGAATTTGCCGCGCGGGTCCAGGCGGCCGCCGAGGTATTCCTGGGCGGCGCTGACACAGTGCTCGTCGCGCAGCTCGGAGAAGCGCAGCGAGTCCGGGAAGCGGGAGCCGGGCCCGAACTCCTTGCCCGGGTACTTGCTCAGGTCGATGTCCGCGGTGACCTCGAACAGGTGCTTGCCGGCGCAGTCGACCTTGGTGAGGTCGCCGGCATTGGCCTTGGACCAGGTCAGGCAGTCGCCCTCCCGGGCGGTGCCGAAGGCCGCGCCCGCGACCGCGCCGGTGGGCTGGGCGGCCCCCGGCGCGTGCGCCTTCACGCGATTGGAGTCGAAGCCGTTGGAGACGAACATGGTGATGAGCACGGCCAGGGTGACGCCGGCCGCCATGGCCAGCAGCCCCCACCGGACCGTCGACGCCGAGAGCGGACCGTTCTGGTCCAGCTTGGATTCCATGGCGCGGAACGGCGTCAGCAAACGATCCAGCGCTGTCGGCTTCCGACGGTTCGGCGGCCCGGGGCGCTGCGAGGACGGAGGCGCGGGCCACTGCGAAGGCATCTTTTGCTCAGGCATCGGCACTGAGCTTAATTGCCTCCGCTTCGCTCGGGCGGGTTCGCGGCCAAGGCGCAGGTCTATGGAGCCGGAAGCTCGATTCTTCCCGCCTCCGCTCCTCCGCTTCGCTCCCGTATCCGCTCCGAGCGCGGGGAGGCGGAGCGCAGTCCAGAATCGAGCCGGGCCGCGAACCTTCATGCGGGGTCAGAGTGCGTGGTGGCGCCTCACGACAGGATGAGCTCGGCCGCCTTCTCGCCGATCATGACCGCCGGGGCGTGGGTGTGGCCGCGGGTGATCACCGGCATGACCGAGGTGTCGGCCACACGCAGGCCCTCGATGCCGCGCACCCGCAGTTCCGGATCCACCACGCTGGATTCGTCGCGGCTCATGGCACAGGTGCCGACCGGGTGGTACAGCGTGTGCGAGTGGTCCTCGAGGCAGCGCTGCAGCACCTCCTCCATCGGGGTGTCGGAGGACACGGCCGGCTGCATGAGCTCGCCGATGTGCTCCTTCAGCGCCGGCTGGTTCGCCAGTTCGGTACAGATGCGCAGACCGGCGAGCAGGGCGGTGCGGTCGGCGGGCTCGGCGCAGTAGCGCGGGTTGATGCGCGGCGCGGTGAACGGGTCCGGGGAGGTGAGGGTGACGCTGCCGATGGATTCCGGCTTGAGCAGCACGGCGGCGAAGGTGAGCGCGTGCCCGTCCGGATCGCCCAGTCCCTCGGCGATATACGGCGCGGGCGCGAAGATGAGTTCCAGGTCGGGCAGGTCGAGCTCCTCGCGGCTGCGCACGAACCCGTAGGCCTCGCCGATGTTCGAGGTCAGCTGCCCGCGCCGCAGCAGCAGGTAGTTGGCGAGCTCGAGCAGGTTCTTGTCCGCGCCGTAGAGGCTGCCCCCGCTGGTGCGGTAGATGATGGGCGCGGCCAGGTGGTCGCGCAGGCCGCGCCCGACCTCGGGCAGGTGCTGGACGACGGGGATTTCCAGCTCCTGCAACCGGTCGCCGTCGCCGATGCCGGAGAGCATGAGCAGCTGCGGGCTGTTGATGGCGCCGCCGGACAGGATGATCTCGCGCTTGGCGGTGATCTGCTTGGTCTCGCCGCCGATCCGGAATTCCACCCCGGTGGCGCGCTTGCCCTCGAACAGCACCCGGGTGACGTGCGCGTCGGTGACGACGGTGATGTTGCGTCCCTGCTGGCGTGCCGGCCGCAGGTAGGCGTCGGCGGTGCTCCAGCGCGCGCCGCGTTTCTGGGTCACCATGGTCTGCGAGAAGCCTTGTGGCCGATCCTGATTCGCGCGTTCCACCGGGTATCCGGCTTCGGTGGCGGCCTGCAGGTAGGTGTGGGTGAGCGGGCGCGGGCTGCGCTGGCGGGAGATGTGCAGCGGCCCCTTACGGCCTTCACCGGGCTCGTTGGCCTCCTCGACGGCTTCCATCCGCTGGAAGATGGGGAGCACCTGCTCGAAGGACCAGCTCGGTCCGGCGTAGCGGGCCCATTCGTCGTAGTCGGCGGCGAAGCCGCGCACCCACATCATGGCGTTCATGGAGGAGGAGCCGCCGAGCATCTTGCCGCGCGGCCAGTAGACGCGCCGGTTGCTGAGCTCGGGCTGGGGTTCGGTGCGGTAGTTCCAGTCGTTGGGGCCCTGGAACAGCTGGTTGAACGCCGCGGGAATGTGGGCGAATTTGTCGCTGTCCTCGCCGCCGGCCTCCAGGACCACGACGCTGACGCCGGGTCGCTCGCTCAGTTTCGCGGCCACTGCGGCCCCCGCGGATCCGGCTCCGACGACCACGAAATCGGCGGTGTGCGGGGTGTATTGGGGCATGCTCACTCCTCGGAAAGACCACGGCGGAGCCCTGCCGGACTCCCTGCCGTCCCATGCCGCTAACCCTAGGGTGGATATCGGCCGGTCGTGGGGTGGATCGGCGGGATCGGGGGCGAAACCACGCCGATCAAGATCGAATACCGAGGCCGTGGACCTACACGAAATCCACTGGCGGTCGCCTACTAGGCTCAATGGCCATGATCGACCTTCGATTCCTGCGGGAGAACCCGGATGTGGTCCGTGCGTCGCAGCGCGCGCGTGGCGAGGACCCCTCCCTGGTGGATGCCCTGCTCGAGGCGGATGCCGCCCGTCGCGCCGCGGTCGCGACGGCCGACAATCTGCGCGCCGAGCACAAGGCCCTGGGCAAGAAGGTCGGCAAGGCTTCCCCGGACGAGCGTCCGGCGCTGCTGCAGCTGGGTCAGGAACTGTCGGCGAAGGTGAAGGAGGCCGAGGCCGCCGAGACCGCCGCGGACGCCGACCTCGACGCCGCCCAGCGCGCGCTGTCGAATGTCGTGCAGGAGGGCGCGCCCGCCGGCGGCGAGGACGACTACATCGTGCTCGACACCATCGGCACGCCGCGCGAGTTCGATTTCGAGCCCAAGGATCACCTGGACCTGGGTGAGTCGCTGGGCCTGATCGACATGGAGCGCGGCGCGAAGGTGTCGGGCTCGCGCTTCTACTTCCTCACCGGCAACGGCGCGCTGCTGCAGCTGGGCCTGCTGCAGCTGGCCGCGCAGAAGGCGGTGGCCAACGGGTTCACCATGATGATCCCGCCGGTGCTGGTGCGCCCGGAGATCATGCAGGGCACCGGCTTCCTGGGCCAGCACTCCGCCGAGGTCTACCACCTGGAGGACGACGACCTGTACCTGGTCGGCACCTCGGAGGTGCCGCTGGCGGGCTATCACTCGGGCGAGATCCTGGATCTGAGCGCGGGCGCCGAGCGCTATGCCGGCTGGTCGTCGTGTTTCCGCCGGGAGGCGGGCAGCTACGGCAAGGACACGCGCGGCATCATCCGCGTGCACCAGTTCGACAAGGTGGAGATGTTCGTCTACACCACCCCGGACCAGGCCGACGCCGAGCACCGGCGGCTGCTGGCCTGGGAGCAGGAGATGCTCGCCGCCATCGAGGTGCCCTACCGGGTCATCGATGTGGCCGCCGGCGACCTGGGCAGCTCGGCCGCCCGCAAATTCGATTGCGAGGCTTGGGTTCCCACGCAGCAGACCTACCGCGAGCTCACCTCGACCTCGAATTGCACGACGTTCCAGGCGCGTCGCCTGAATGTCAGGTACCGGGACGAGAACGGCAAGCCGCAGATCGCCGCCACTCTGAACGGCACTCTGGCCACGACTCGGTGGATTGTCGCTCTGCTGGAGAACCATCAGCAGCCCGATGGTTCGGTGCGGGTGCCCGCTGCGCTGGTGCCTTTCGTGGGCACCGACGTGCTGGTACCTCGCTGAATATTCGCTACTCGGCGTCGCTTATTCCGTCGGTTGTGTCTACTGGTGTCAGGGCTTGTGTCTAGGCTAGGCAGCGTGCGAGGAATCGGGTCCCGCGGCGATACCCGGACCCGGGTACGGGCGGCGTCGGCGCTGGCGACGGCAATGGTCATGGCTCGGACCACCGGGGCGTTCTACGTCATGGGCGGGGTCCTGGGCCTGGTTCTGACTGCGGTCGCTCCGGGTGACGAGGGCAATCGGCCGCTGGTGGGTGCGGCGGCGTTCGTGGCGCTGCTGCTGGGTATCAGTCTGCTGATCTGGGGTCCGCGGCTGCCGCATTGGGTGCATCACGCGTATGTGGCGACCGCGACCGTGCTGGTGACCATTGCGGTGCACTGGTTTCCGAATACGGTCGGCGCGATCGGTCTGGCGGCGTTCTATGTGTTCGTCGCCTGTGATGCCGCCATCTTCTTCTCCTGGCGCTGGCTGGGCGGGCACATAGCGTTCGCCATCGTCTGCTGTCTGTGGGTGGTGCCGTCGCGCGGGTTGCCGTGGTGGTCGGGCATCATTCCGGCGGGTATCACGTTCGGAATCGGCATCGTGGTCGGCATTTTGACGCGCATGGCGTCGGACGCCGATATCGATGTGCTGACCGGGCTGCTGAACCGGCGTGGTTTCGATCGGGCGCTGAGCAATGCCATCGGGCACGCCACCCGTACCGGCCAGGGCCTGGCCCTGGTGCTGGTGGACCTGGACCGCTTCCAGAAGATCAACGATCACCTCGGGCACCGGGCCGGTGACGCCGTGCTGCAGCGGGTGGCCGACTCCTGGTCGAAACTGCTTGCGCCGGAGCAGCGGCTGGCCCGCTACGGCGGTGACGCGTTCGCGCTGCTGCTGCCCGGGACCACCGAGCAGGCCGCGATCCTGCTGACCGAGGAGCTGCGCGCGGCCGTCACCACCGGCTGTTCCGCGGGCGTGACGTCCTGGCAGCCGGGCGAATCCGGGTCGCTGCTGGTGTCGCGTGCGGATGTGGGCCTGTACCGGGCCAAGCAGGCGGGCCGCAATCGCACCGTGCTGGAGTCCTCGCGGCAGCTGCCGCTGGCGGTGGAGCTGCGGGAGGCCATCGACCGCGGCACGCTGGACGTGCAGTACCAGCCGATCGTGAGTCTCACCGATGGCGCGACCCGCGCGGTCGGCGTGGAAGCCCTGCTGCGCTGGTCTTCGCACGCGCAGCCCGATGTGACCACCGAGGGGCTGATCCGGGTCGCCGAGGAATACGACCTCATCTCCGATCTGGACGAGCTGGTGCTGCGACGTGCCTGCGCCGATGCCGCCCGGTTGCAGGAGACCTTCGCCCAGCTGGATCTGACCCTGAACGTCAATGTGAGCGGGCTGGAGCTGGCCGAAACCGAGTACGCCGACCGGGTTTCCGGCATCCTCGCGGAATCCGGCTGGCCCGCCGAGCAACTCGTGCTCGAGGTGACCGAGAGCGAGCTGGCCGCCGAATCCGAGACGGCCATCGCGAACCTGCACAAGCTGCGCGAGTTCGGCGTCCGCATCGCCATCGACGATTTCGGCACCGGCTACTCCTCGCTCAGCCGGCTGGCCACGCTGCCGTCGGACATCCTCAAGGTGGACCAGTCCTTCGTGGCGTCCATCCAGTCGGATTCCCCCGCGCCGCCGCTGCTGGGCGTGATCGCGGCGCTGAGCAAGTCGCTGGACCTGCAGGTCATCGCCGAGGGGGTGGAGACCGAATACCAGGCCGCCGTGCTCACCGAGCTCGGTTTCGCGCTGGCCCAGGGCTACCACTACAGCGATTCGCACCCGGTGTCCGAGCTCATCAGCGACCTCAATGACCGGCACGGACTGGTCGGCGCGGCGGTGTCGGAGGGCGAGCCGTCGACCAATGGCTGGGTACCGCTGGACAATCCGCTTGACGGTGGGGCGCCCGGCGCGCAGGGTTGATCCCATGCGGCTGCTCATCTACGCCTGTTGATTCGTACTCCGTAGTGCGCTGCCCCGGGCTCACGCCGAGCGCGTGGGCTCTACGCACGCACCGACCCACCCGATCCGGGTACCAACCCACTCGATACGCGCACTGACGCTGCGGGCGATGCTGTTCGCCGTCACGGCGGACCTGATCCCGCTCTATGCGATCTACGCGCTGCTGTTCGCCGACCACGGCCTGAACACGGCGCAGATCTCGTCGCTGTTCGCCATCTGGTCCGCGACCTCGTTCCTGCTGGAGATTCCCTCCGGCGCCTGGGCCGACACGGTCTCGCGGCGCGGCCTGCTCGTGCTGTCGGGTGCGCTGCTGGCGGCGGGCTTCGCGGTGTGGACGCTGTACCCCTCCTACCCGGGATTCGCCGTCGGCTTCGTGCTGTGGGGTACTTCGGGCGCGCTCCGCTCGGGCACCTTCGAGGCGCTGATCTACGACGATCTGCACGCGCGTGCCGCGACGGCCGAATACCCGCGGCTGATGGGCTATGTCCGCGCCGCTACCGAATCGGCTGCGCTGGCGGGCATTCTGGTCGCGGCCCCGCTCTACGCGTGGGGCGGCTACGCGCTGGTCGCCTGGTCCAGTGTGGTGATCGCCGCCGTGCACACTGCCACCGCGGCCCTGCTGCCGACCGCACCGAAATCGGTGTCCGCGGCAGAGGTGGAGGAGCTCGAAGACACGGACGGTGGTGTCGAGGCCCCGGCTGACGATGCCGAGGACACAGATGGCGGTGTGTCCGGGCAGGAGCCGCACGTGCGAACTGATGACCGCGACCCCCCGTGCGAAACCCGCACAGCCGAATCGGAATCCATCGGCTACCTGGCCATGCTGCGCGTGGGTATGCGAGAGGCCATGCGGGTCAGGGTGATTCGGCGCGGCGTCATCCTGGTGGCGCTGCTGAACGGCATCACCGCGTTCGACGAGTACTTCGCCCTGCTGGCCGATCACGCCGGCGCCGGCCCGTCTCTGGCCGCGGTCCTGGTGGGTGTCACGGTGGCCGGAGCCCTGGCCGGCGCGACGCTGGCGGGCCGCACGGAGGGCATCCCGGCGCGAGTCATGGCTGTGGTGCTGGCCGTGGCCGGTGTCCTGTTCATCGCCGGTGTGCTGCTGGCGGGCGCGGCCGCCCATCAGCCGCAGGCAATGTATGTGCTGACGGCCGTGGGCTTTTCGGCGGTGGGCGTCGCTTACGGCATCGACTACAACGCCGACGTCATCGCCTCGGCCCGACTGCAGGACGCCATCTCGGGCCCCGCCCGTGCGACCGTGACCTCGGTGTCCGGCTTCGCCACCGAGATGATCGCCCTGCTGGTCTTCGTTTTCGCCGCGGTGGCCACGACCTGGCTGTCCTTGCCGGTGATGGTCGCTCTGCTGGGGGTGCCGCTGCTGCTGGCCGCGGCCCTGGTCCCCACCTGGCTGCCCCGGGCTGCAGCGGACTCGGATCGGGTGCCGGGGCCTGCTGCACGGGATTCGGAGCAGCCCTGATCCGGAGCGGCAGGGCGGCGGAGGTCATCGGACGCTCGGGGTTGGCCCGACATGGTTGCGGGTCGTCCTGTGCCGGAACGGGATCCGAGCCCAGTGCGGTGCGGTGTGTCGGAGCGACGCGCGACATGATCCGGTTGGTCGGTGCGGTGCCGGGGAAGGCGGGGACAATCGGGCGGTGGCAATGCGGCAGTGGGCGGGGTTGGGGTTCGGGGGGTCCATCGGCGCGGCCGTGGCCGTTCAGGCGCGGATCAATGGGGAGCTGGGGCAGCGGCTGGGCGATGGGATTGCGGCGGCCACCATCAGTTTCGGGAGTGGATTGCTGATCCTGGCCGTCGTGTACGCGGGCAGCGGGCGCTTGCGGGCGGGGGTCGGGCGGGTGCGGGCCGCGCTCGGTACCGGGGAGTTGCGATGGTGGCAGCTGCTGGGTGGGCTGTCGGGCGCGTATTTCGTTGCATGTCAGGGGCTCACGGTGGCGACCATCGGGGTGACGGCGTTCACGGTGGCCGCGGTGGCCGGGCAGTTGGTGAGCAGCCTGGTGGTGGATCGGCTGGGTTTGGGCCCGGGCGGACCGACGCCGGTGACGGCCGGGCGGATCGGTGCGGCGGTGCTGGGGCTGGTCGCCGTGCTGCTCGCGGTGCTCGGCCGGAGCGGCACCGGCCCGGTCGCCGGGCATTCGACGGCCTCGATGCTGCTGGTGGCGTTACCGCTGGTCGCCGGCCTGCTGGTGGCTTGGCAGCAGGCGGTGAACGGCCGGGTCGGTGCGGTCGGCGGACCGCTCTCGGCGACGCTGGGCAACTTCGCGACCGGCACGGCGGCGCTGGTGGTCATCGAGGCGGGCGTACTGGTCCGGCGCGGTGGTCTCGGGCCGCTGCCGAGCGAACCGTGGCTGTATCTCGGTGGCCTGATCGGCATTTCGTTCGTGGCGCTGGCGGTGCTGGTGGTCCGCTGGATCGGGGTGCTGCTGCTGGGCCTGACCTCGGTGGCGGGCCAGCTGCTGGCGTCGCTGGTGCTGGACGTGGTGGCGCCGACCGGGATCGGGCTCTCGGTGTCGGCGATCATCGGCTGCGTGCTGACCTTCGTGGCGGTCGCCGTGGCCGCCCGATCGCGCGGATGAAATCTGTTCCCCGGATTCGTAATTCGCTGTCCACATGAGTGTGCGATGGTGCGATCATGGCTATCGACTACGTGGTGTGGGTCGCGCGTCTGGTGCTGGCCGTGGTGTTCGGCCTGTCGGCGTGGGGAAAGCTCGCCGATGGGCCCGGCACCCGGAAGGCGGTGGGGGAGTTCGGGATCCCGCTTGCCTGGACACCCGCGGTGGCCTGGGCGCTCCCGGCGGTGGAGGCCGTGGTGGCGGTGGCGCTGCTGCCGCCGTGGACCGCGGCCGGTGCGGCGCTGGTGGCGATACTGCTGCTGGGAATGTTCACCGGTGCGGTGGTGCGCCTGCTGCGCCAGGGAAAACGCCCTGTCTGTTCATGTTTCGGGGCCGCCAGCGCCGCCCCGATCGGGCGAGGCACGGTGGCACGCAATATCGTGCTGATCGTCCTGGCCGGCGTGACGGCCGTGGCGACGCTGGCGGAGCCGCAGGTGCCGGGCGGTCTGCCGGTGGACCATGTGGTCGCGATGGGGGTGGCGGCCGGATTCGGTGCCGTGCTGGTATCCCTCTGGGGTGAGCTGCGAGCCCTGCGCCGCCGCCTGGACGAGAAGGGGCTGCCGCCGGGTGCGGGCGCGCCGGAATTCGAGGTGCTGAAGACCGCGGGCGCCCGGGCCGGAGACCGCGCTGCGGTATCGCGTGCGCGGGACTCCCTCAGGCGTCCGCAGCACTGAGCAGGCCGGTGGCGGCCGATGCACCGGGCATCGGCCGCGATCACCGCATCAGACCAGTTTCTTCGAGCGCAGCTCGTGGCCCTTGGAGGTCTTGCAGCGGCCCGATTCCAGATCCCACTGCCAGCCGTGCAGGTTGCAGGTGAGCGTATTGCCCTCGACCACACCGAATTTCGACAGGTCGGCCTTGAGGTGGGGGCAGCGGCGCTGCACTTCCCAGCCGCTGAGCGCGGTGGAGGCGGAATCGTCGTGTGCCTCGGCGAACCAGCCGTCGGCGTAGGCGATGCGCTCGTCGGTGAGGCACTTGAAGAAGGTGTAGAGGAATTCGTTGTAGCCGCCGATGCGCCAGGTGGTGAAGCGCGTCGACAGGAAGATGGTGTTCACCCAGTCCGGCTCGTCGTCGCGCAGCACGGTGCGCACCAGCTGCGGGTCGATGCGGAATCCGTAGCGGTACTTGCCTTCTCCCTCGATGGGCTCGCGCACCACCCGTTTGGGGAAGTCGAGCACCACGGTCTCGCCGCCCATGACCAGGCCGACCGGGTAGCCGATGCCGTCGCAGATGAGGTCGCTCTGCGCCATGATCGGCTCGAACTTGGCCTTGAGCGCGGGCAGCAGCGGCTCGCCCTCGGCCGGGGCCCAGGTGGCCTTCTCGGCGGCCAGCACCGGCGCCATGCGCTGGGCCATGGCCTCGATGTAGGCGGCCTTGTCGCCGTAGATGGTGTCCGGGTCGACCGGGTGGGTGAGCGAATTCAGTTCCTTGCCACACAGATCCGCGGTCGAGCCGGGGATCATGAGCAGCCCGCCCTCGTTGCCGTGGATCTTCATCTGGTCCAGGAAGACGATCTGGTCGGGGAAGATATTGCCCTCGTCGCCGCGGTCGTCGTTGAGGTAGCGCAGCTCGTCGTCGAGGAAGACCGGCGGGCCGGCCGACGGGACGACCCAGGTGGCCCCGACCTGTTCGATGTAGGAGCGGCAGCGGTCCATGCCGCGCTGGCGCTTCTGCTTGCCGAAGTTGGCCTTGGTCTTGGTCGGAATGTCGTACACCATCGGGTACCAGATGGCGCCGGAGTACTGCAGCAGGTGGATGTCCACGTGCCCGAAGGCGTCGTGCAGCATGTCCATGTCGACGGGCCGGGCGTCGTTCATGTTGAAGCACACGGTTTCCCCGTCGGCGACGACCAGGGCGGAGTCGCCGATCGGGCCGTCGGCGGGCGCGCGCAACGCGATGATCATGATGTCCAGGTCGCCGCCTCGACCGGTGACGGTGGTTTTGACCGAGTCCTCGGTCTCCACGAACTTGGTGAAGCCGAGCTTCTCGAGCTCCCGCTTCAGGTCCGGCACCGGGTAGTCGGGCAGCAGGACGGTGGCGTCCTTGTTGACCTTGTCGGCCAGGTGCTTGGCGTCCCAGTGGTCACGGTGCAGGTGCGAGACATAGAGGAAATCGCAGTTGCCGAGCTCGTCCCAGTCCAGCTGGGTGTTGTCGGGGAACGGGAACCACGATCCGAAATAGGCCGGATTGACCCACGGATCGCAGAGGATCGTTCCGGCAGCGGTTCGAATGTGGAATCCGGCGTGTCCGACGCTGGTGATCTGCACGAGCTTCATTCCTCCCTGACCGTTACCAGCCACCCAGAGTACTGGCTAGCCGGAGACGTCGCCGATGCAGTAACCCTCGGAGCCCGACTTCAAGGTGTATATCTGCTTTGTCTGGTCCCCGGCGGCGGTGGTGACGGGGACCGACACCGTGATGTACCCGCCGCGCGGCCACTCCGACTTGATGGACTGGTCCACGAAGGTCCTTACCGCCCCCGGCTTCGACGGGTTCACCGCCAGCGGCGCGGTGGCCGGTTTCCCGGTGCCGTCCGGATCCCAGGTCCGGCCCGCGGCGCAGACCAGTGGATACGCGTCCTCCCGGTCAGTGGGATGCAGCGGCCGGCCCATGGAGCGAGACAAGAAGCGCCGCACCGTGTGTCGCGCGTCGGCGTCATTGAAGCCGAGTTCGCCCCCGGTCGGGTAGACGTGCGGGCAGGCATAGCCGGTGGCGATGTCGCGGTCCTGCGCGGTCACCGTGACCTCGGCGTTCTGCCAGGTCACGGACTGGCCGCTGGACACGCCCGGTCCGGCGAGCGCATCGATGATGGTCTGCGGCTCGGCGTACATGCTCCGAATATTGGGTGGCGCCATGGTCCAGCAGCGGTCGGCCAGTTCGTCCAGCCCCCTTCCCTGCAGGTCGGCCGCCCAGCGCGCGACGGCCGGCGCCGCATTCGGTTTCCCGGGCGCCGCCCCGACGCCGCCGCTCACCGCCGCGACGGGGCTGGGGCTACTGCTGGTTTCACTGGACATATCCAGGTCGGCCCCGAAATCCGTGCCCTCGATTCCGGCTTTCGAATCGCAGCCGCCGGCAAGGCAGGCCGCGCCGACTATCAGCGTCCCGAGCAACCCCTTGTGGATTTGTGCACGCAACGCTGTCCGGCCGTTTTCCACTCGTGCGAACCTCTTTCAGTGTCGAGAAGTCACATCAATTGAATTGCTGTTACCGGGATCACTGGATGCCGCGCGGGCAGCGACTAGGCTAGCGGAACTGTGGAACCCGTCTATTACCCCGTCATCGGCCTGGCCCGCACGATCTTCGCGCTGCAGGGCCTGAAGTTCACCGTCAAGGGCGACGAAAACATTCCGGCGACCGGTGGCGCGGTGATCGCGATCAACCACACCGGGTACATGGACTTCACGTACGCCGGTCTGCCCGCGCGCACCACCGGGCGGTACGTCCGCTTCATGGCCAAGAAGGAAGTCTTCGACAGCTCCGTCTCGGGGCCGATCATGCGTGCCCTCAAGCACATTCCGGTGGATCGTGCGGCGGGAGCGGAGTCCTACCACGAGGCCGTGAAGCGGCTGCGCGCCGGCGAACTGGTCGGCGTCTACCCCGAGGCCACCATCAGCCGCAGCTTCGAACTCAAGGAGTTCAAGTCCGGCGCGGCCCGCATGGCCATCGAGGCCGGCGTCCCCATCATCCCCATCGTCATCTGGGGCGCCCAGCGCGTATGGACCAAGGGCTTCCCGAAGCGCCTGGGCCGCACCAACACCCCCATCTCCATCGCGGTCGGCAAGCCCATCTCCCCCTTCGAGCCCGCCGCGGCCCTGACCGAGCAGCTACACAAGACCATGTCGGAAATGCTCCTGGACCTGCAGAAAGACTACGTCCATGAGCCCGGCGCGTACTGGGTGCCCGCGCGCCTGGGCGGCAGCGCCCCCACCCTCGAGGAGGCCAACGCCATGGACGCCGCCGAGGCTGCCGAAAAAGCAGCCCGCCGCGCTCAGACCGAATAGCTCTCTCGAAACCGGAAACGGCCCGTCGCGGGGTGGAGCACCCCCGTGACGGGCCGTGTCCCGTTCAGCGATCGCTCGCGCGGAACAACGGCCGTACGGTCTTCCTACTGCGTGCGCGGGCATCGAATTTCTCGAAATAGCTTGTGTCGTCGGTCTTTCCCCGACGCAGATGCGCGATCATGAACCGCTCGCCGTTCGACAGGGTGATTCCGTGGTCGGTGGCCCGATCGACTCGGCATTCGACTGCCTCTCGTCCGGTCACTCGAAAGCGAACAACCGCAGTTGGTTCGGCCCACGATGGCAGTTTGTTCACGGCCGGGAATCCTCCTTCCGGCCTCGCCCGCACTCGTCGAGCAGGTACAGCCGCAGCGCACAGCCCGCCCGTCGGCAGGCGTCGTTGTCGTGCGCTTGTAGGAGGGCCTCGATGTCGCGGTCCGAGAGCGCCACGTGTGCCGACGGTTTCGCATGCCAGGCCGGGTGGCGGCGAATCGATTCCTCGGGATCCCGCCTCGGGAAGTTTCCAGGGGCCACATAAGGATTCGTCATCTCATCACCCGGCCCGATGCCTGCCGTGCACCCGATGCCGATTCTCTAGCGGCACCCGACGCAGCTCGAAGCCACCGGCCACGAGCACCGGATCACCCGTCTTCGCCGGAGCGGGGAGGCGGTCGTCGCCGACGCTCCAGCGCACACCTGCGACGAGAACGACGCAGGAAGCCACAACGAGAAGAAAAGTCCATGTGTCCAAAGGCATTTCGACATACCTCGAGTCAGCTGGTTGAGATTTTCGGATGAGATTCAGAGCGTCCAGGCGGTCGAAGGACGGCTACTCCAGACGCACCTCAAGGAGACGCCTCGCGCAAGAAAGTGGCAATGGCATTGCGGCAAACCCACGAGCTTCACCCAAAAGCCCTGGAACATTGCCAGAATGGCTGTACGCGGTTGCCATTATTCATACGCATGAGGGGGTAGTAGTCGTGGTAAATGCGAACCAAGCGCCAACCTCGGTCGCACGTAAGCAGGTCGGTATGCAGCTGCGCGAAGCGCGCGAGAGAGCCAACCTGGACCTCAAGGATGTCGTTGATGAGATCGGACCCGGGTGGAGCGTCAGCAAGCTCGGTCGCATCGAGCGTGGTGAGTCCGGCCGAATCAGTCTCCCCGAAGTGGACCACCTCGCGAAGATCCTCGACATGGATGAGGACGCCCATACGAATCTGACCGCCCTGGTCAAGCAGGCTGCCTCGAAATCCTGGTGGTACAAGTACCGCGACGTCGTTCACAGCGGCTTCCGGATCTACGCCGACATGGAGGCCTGTGCACAACGACTCACGATGTACAACAGCAATATCGTGCCCGGTCTGCTCCAGATCCCCGAGTACGCTCGCGCATTGGACCGTATCTACTTCAGGAACGATCCGGAGACCGTCCTCAACCGTCGGCTCCAGCTCAAGCTGGAACGCCAAACCTTCGTCACCAGAAGAACCAAACCGGTTGCGGTGCAAGCCATCCTGCACGAGTCGGCGATACATACACGGGTCGGCGGACCGGCCGTGATGGAATCCCAGATCGAGCATCTCGTGGAAATGAGCAAGCGAACCAACATCGACCTGCGAGTCGTGCCCTTCAGCGCTGGACACCCGCTGGGAACGGCTGTCGGTTCGTTCACACTCATCGAGATGAAGCCTTCCGGCGGCGTCGAACAGCAGCCGGTCGTGTACTTCGATTCACTTGTCGGGGCCGCGTGCCTCGAGGATCCTGACAGCATCGCAACACACACTGCGGCAATCGGTTCGCTCCGGGCGGCCGCGCTGGATGAAGTCAGTACCCGCACCCTACTGCGGCGAATCGGCAAGAACGCAAGACCGAAGGGATAGCGCACGATGTACAACCTGTCCGGCACAGACACCCGGGTTCGTAATGCCCACTTCCGCAAGAGCAGCAAAAGTGGCAACGGACCCGACTGTGTCGAGGTTGCCTTCCTGGCCGACGGCGCTGTCGCCGTACGCCACTCGAAAGCCAGAGACGGTCATGTCCTCGTTTACACGCCCGGCGAATGGGATGCCTTCACCGCGGGCGTCCGGAACGGCGAGTTCGAGCGGCCGTAATCGGCGTGGTCAGCTCGGATCGGAGCCGCGAACGGCCGAAAGCCAGGTAGCCGTGGCCGCCGCCACCAGGGTGGCGGCCACGAAGGCCATCGATCCGCCGCCCGCCACGTACACCCACAACAGACCCGCGAACGGTCCGACGACAGCGGACTGCGCGTCCAGCAATATCCTGCGCCCCGGCCCGGTCCGGCCGATCGCCTCGGGATCCGGCCGCGTCGGATTGTCGATCAGCCGCCCCACCGGCTCCGAATTCCGCAGTCGCCCAGAGGGATACACCCGCAGTTGGCCGACACGCACTGTTCGCCCGGCCAATTCGGCCGTGTCCGGTGGGAGCGTCACCAGCCCCGGGTCGAAATACACCGGCAGCCACAAGTTCTTCCCGCCGATCGTGAACTCCAGCCACGACCGGCTCACCAGCCGATGCTGCTGCCGCACCCGCCGTACCGCGACCTCGCGACCGTCCTTGATGGTGGTCAACCCGGCGGGCAGGTACCCGACCGCGACGGCGAACCGGATCCCGGTGTAGCCCAGAATGATCGCGGCCACCGTGCCCAGCATGGCCACCTGCTCCGAATCGGCGAACGGGACCCAGGCGAGGGTGATCGCCAGGGTCCCGATCGTCACGAGTGCCGGATAGGCCAGGGGGTGGCCCGTCCGGGAATTCACTTCAGGAAGCCGATTTTGGTGTAGTCGAGGCTGGCCAGACCGGCCGCGCCGTAGTTGGCGAGGTTGGCGCGAACGGCGAGATTGCCGGGCGACTGCATGAGCGGCATCGAATGGCCTTCGGCGAACACCTGCTTGTCGACCTGGTTCGCCAGGTCGATCGCCTTGTCGGGATCGAGTTCGGAGACGGTCTTCTCGATCAGGTCGTTGAGCTCGGGCGAGCCGACTCGGCCGTAGTTGCCCTGGATGTTATCGGGGTGGTAGCCCCAGATCTGGTCGATGCTGCCGAGCGGGAACAGGTCGCCGACCCAGCTCCAAAAAGCGATATCGAAATCGCCGGGCTGAATGACCTTGGTGAAGAAGTCCTGGCCGGGCTTGGTGTCGATGGTGAGCTTCACACCGATCGCGGACAGATTCTGCTGCATGATCTGCGCCATCTGCACCCAGGTGTCGTCGTTGTACATGACGTCGCGGATCTCGAGCTTGCGCCCGTCCTTCTCCCGGGTGCCGCCGCCGGCGGGCACCTTCCAGCCGAGATCGTCGAGCTCCTTGGCGGCCTCGGTGGGGTCGAAGGCGGGCGCGTTGTCCTGGTAACCCTTCTGCCCGGCCATGTAGATGTGGTTGTTCAGCGGCTTCGGGTCGTTCACCAGACCGCTCTGGATCGCGGTCGCGATGCCCTGCCGGTCGACGGCCTTGCTGATGGCCACGCGCAGCTTGGGGTCGGCGAGAATCGATCCGGGCGCGCCGTTGAAGGTGAAGTGCGACCACTGGTTGCCGGGTGCGCGGCGGATGGCAATGCCATCGGTGCTCTGCGCGGTCTTGAGATCGTCTCGGCTGCCGATGCCGACGGCGTCGATCTCATTGTTCTGCAGGGCCGGAATCAGCGCCTGGCTGTTGAGGACGCTGAACGTGATGGTGTCCAACTTCGGCGTCGCGCCCCACCACTTCGGGTTGTGGCCCAGGACGATTCGGCCCTGGCCGCGGTCGGTGGACTGCACGACGAACGGGCCGGCGGTCGTCGTGATGGCGTCGACCAGGCTCTTGTTGAAGGCCTCCGGCGTGCTGGTCACGGACTTGGGGTAGAGGAAGGAGTTGCCCGCGAACTGGCCCTTCCACTCCGCGAAGTGCTTGTCGAAGGTGATGACGGCCTGCCGGTCGTCAACCCCGCGCTCGACCTTCCCGACGCGGTCGAAGCCCTGGTTGTTGGCGATCAGGAAGTCCTTGTTCTTGCCGCTGAGCGCATTGGCCTGGGAGGCGATGTCCTCCCAGATGATCGGCGACCCGTCGGACCAGACGGCCTTCGGATTGATCGTGTACGTGACCTGCTGCGGATTCGTATTCGTCAGCTGGACATCGGTGAAGTAATTGGTGTCGACGGACAGATTGCCCGCCGCGTCGGACACGAACGCGCGCGGCATCATCGACCGCTCCACGCCGGTGATCTCGATTTCATTGCCGTCGATGTTCAGCGTGTTCCAGTTCGCCGGATACGCCGAAATGGCCAGCCGCAGATTGCCGCCGTCCTTCAGGTCCGCGACATCGTGCGGGTTGATATCGCTGGTGGTGCCGAGTTCGGCCTTGCCCTGCGGGGAGGTGTTGTCACCGCCACCGCATCCGGTCGCCACCATTGCCACGGCGACCAGTGGGACCGCGAGCCTCGAGCCGATCGAGCGAATCCTCACCGGTTGCTCCTTCCGTCGGAGTATTGCTGGAACACTGTGCGCCCCTATCCCGAAACGACCGGGACCGGGACAGCGTCGATGAGGGCGCGGGTGTACTCGTGCCGAGGATCGCCGAAAACCTGCTCGGCCGCGCCGTATTCGACGATCCGACCGCCATACATGACCGCGATGTCGTGCGCCAGATTGCGCACCACCGACAGATCGTGTGACACGAACAGATACGACAGTCCGCGCTCGGCCTGCAGGTCGCGCAACAGGTTCAGCACTCCGGCCTGGATCGAGACATCGAGCGAGGACACCGGCTCGTCGAGCACCAGGATCTCCGGATCCAGGGCGAGCGCCCGCGCGATATTGATGCGCTGCTTCTGCCCGCCGGAGAAGTCGGCGGGATAACGGTCGGCGTGCTCGGGGCGCAGGCCGACCAGATTCAGCAATTCCCGTACCCGGCGCTGGATTTCGTCGCGCGAACGGCCGTCGATGCGCAGCGGCTGGGCGAGCGCGTCGAAGATCGGCAGCCGCGGGTCCAGCGAGGCCGACGGATCCTGGAACACGATCTGGAGCTTGCGCCGGATTTCGCGGCGGCGGGTCTTGGTGAGGGTGGCGACATCGCTGCCGAGCACCTCGATGCGACCGCTCTCCGGTGCGACGAGCTCCATGATCTGGGTCAGCGTCGTCGATTTCCCGGAACCGGATTCGCCGACCAGTGCGAGCGTGCGGCCCGACTTGATCTCGAAGCTGACACCATCGACCGCCCTCACCTCACCGGTCCGGCGTTTGAACACCACACCGGAGGTGATCGGGAAGGTCTTCTTCAACTCCGAAACCCGCAGGACCACTTGCTCATCGGTGGGGACCGGGACTTCGGCGGGCGGCACCTCGCGGCGATACGCCGTGAACAGGTCCGCGGATCCGACCTCGGCCACCCGGATGCAGGCGGCGCGATGGCCGGGTTCGGTGTCCTGCAGGGGCGGTTCGGCCGCCCGGCAGTCCTCGACCGCGACCGGGCACCGCGGTGCGAAGGGGCACCCCGGCGGCAGCGCGTGCATGGCCGGTGGTGCGCCGACGATGGGCACCAGCGGTACCCGCGCCGGTCCGTCCAGCCGTGGGATGGAACCCAGCAGGCCGACCGTGTACGGCATCCGAGGTGCGCTGAAAAGCTCTGTGGTGCGGGCGGTTTCGACGATCCGTCCCGCGTACATAACCGCGACCCGGTCGGCGAGCGTGGCCGCGATACCCATGTCATGGGTGATGAAGACGACGCCGGCGCCGGTGATGTCGCGCGCCTTCCGCAACAGATTCAGGATCTGCTTCTGCACCGTGACATCCAGTGCGGTGGTGGGCTCGTCGCAGATGATGAGCTCGGGATCATTGGCGATGGCCATGGCGATCACCACGCGCTGCCGCATACCGCCGGAGAACTCGTGCGGAAAAGCCTTGGCGCGCACGGCCGCATCGGGGATGCCGACCAGGTCGAGCAGTTCCACCGCCTTCTCGGCGGCCTCGTGCTTGCTCATCTTCCCATGTGCCAGCAGCGCTTCGGCGATCTGGTCACCGACCCGGTACACCGGCGTCAACGCCGAGAGCGGGTCCTGGAACACCATGGAGATCTTGCTGCCGCGCAGTGTGGACAACTGCCGGTCATCCATGCCGAGCAGTTCCTGCCCGCGCAGCCGGATAGACCCCTGCACCCGCGCCTGATCGGGCAGCAGGCCCATGATCGCTAGTGACGACACCGATTTTCCGGAGCCGGATTCACCGACGATGGCCAGTACCTCGCCGTCCTGCACGGTGTAGCTGACACCGCGCACGGCGTCGATGCGGCCTTCCTCACCGGGAAAGCTCACGCGCAGATCGGAGACCTCGAGCAGCGGGGCGGTGGTGGTGCGAACCGTCTTGTCCGTCATGCCTGGGCCTTTCCGGCGTTCTCGGCCTTGCTCGCGCGATCCTTGCGGCGCGAGCGCGCCCGCTTCGCGGTCGGGTCGAAAGCGTCGCGCAGACCGTCACCGACCAGGTTGGCGCACAACACGATCGTGATCAGGAACGCGCCCGGGAACATGAACAGCCACGGATAGGTCAATGCCGACTTGGTGCCCGCAGCGATCAGGGTGCCCAGCGAGACGTCGGGCGGCTGCACGCCGAAGTTCAGGTAGCTGAGTCCGGATTCGCCGAGGATCGCGGCACCCACGGCGAGGGTGGTGTCGATGATCAGGATGGAGGCGATATTGGGCAGGATGTGCGTGGTGATGATCGTCCGGGTGGACGCGCCCATATACCGTGCGGCCCGGACGAATTCGCGATCCCGCAGGCTCAGTGTGAGCCCGCGTATCAGGCGCGCGCTGATCATCCAGCTGAACACGGACAGCAGCAGAATCAGCAGCAGGATGGATCCACTGCCCTTCATGCGCGGCGCGAACAGGGCCACCATGATGAAACTCGGCATCACCAGCATCAGGTCGACCAGCCACATGATGGCGGTGTCGGTCCATCCGCCGAGTAGTCCGGCCACCGATCCCAGCACGGCCGCGATGGTGCTGGAGATCAATGCGACCGAGAAGCCGATGATCAGCGACTTCTGCAGTCCGCGCAACGTCTGCGCGAGAATGTCCTGACCGATCTGATTGGTGCCGAACGGATGTCGCGAACTGGGTGGCTTCAGCAGGGCCGTGTAATCGAGCTGCTGGTAGTCGTATTTGAGCAGTGGCGGTAGCGCGTAGCAGAGGATCAGCATCAGCAGCAGGACCGCTAGAGCGATCACCGACACCTTGTTGCGGAGGAAGCGCCGAACCACAAGTTTGCGGCGGCCCGCCGCCATGGGTTCGGGCGTGCCCGCGACGATGATTTCGGTTTCGGTCATCAGGCACGCACCCTGGGGTCGAGAATCGCGTAGACGATGTCGGAGAGCAGGCCCGACAACAGGATCACCAGGGCAGCGAACGCGGTGATGGTCACCACCGGGTACAGGTCCTGCGCGGTGATCGAATCCACCAGCCATTCACCGACGCCGTGCCAGCCGAAGATCTTCTCGGTGAAGACGGCGCCGGTGACGAGTCCGCCGAATCCGTAGGCGAACAGCGTTGCCATGGGGATGAGCGCGGTTCGCAAGCCGTGCTTGAACAGGGCACGGGTGCGGGTGAGGCCCTTGGCGCGGGCGGTCCGGATGAAATCGCTCTGGAGCACGTCCAGCATGGCGTTGCGCTGATAACGGCTATAGCTGGCAGCCGCGCCGAGGATCAGGCCCAGCGTTGGAATCACCAGATGCTGGAGGCGATCCACGAACTGGTTCCATGCGCCGTGCACCGCGTTCGCGGAGGTCTCACCGGTGTAATAGAAGACCTGTGTCCCGGTCAGCGTGTTGGTCTCCAGCGCACCGTATTTCAAGAACGTCGCCAGCAGGAATACCGGAGTGCTCAGCAGCAGCAGGGAAAACACGGTGGTGACGTAATCGCTGAGTTTGTATTGCCGGATCGCGCCCGCCGCACCGATCAGCACACCCAGCAGGGTGCCCAGCACGGATCCGATGATCAGCAGCCGCAGGCTCACCCCGATGCGGCGGGGCAGCTCCTCGCTCACAGGCTGTCCGGCCATGGTCTTGCCGAAATCGCCGTGTGCCACGATGCCGCCGACCCACTCCGCGTAGCGCTTCGGGATCGGCACATCCAGTTTCAGCTCATCGCGTTTGGCGTCGATCACGGACTGCGGCGGCCGGGGGTTGCGATGCTCGAGACTGTCGAGTGGGCGAAAGGTGAGGGACGCGAGACTGAAGGTCAGGAACGACGCCAGTACCAGCAGCACGACATAGTTCAGCGCACGTCGCAGCAGAAAACCGGCCATCATTCCCTTTCGGGGTCGAGTTCTGACCCAGATCATAGGGAGTGAGAACCGTAAACGCGGGGTACGGACCGCGGACGGCACGGCAATCCGTGTGTTATTGCGCGCGTCCTGGTGGCTGTGGGGGTTGGCGGGGTGGCGTGGTGCGGAGCGATGTCCGAAAGGTCTCTTTTGTACGGCGAGGTCCGGAATCCACGGGCGCACCGGTCGTGGCTCGAGGCAGGATGGAGTAGGTGACGCTCTTTCACCTGCCCAAACCCAAGATGGTCGCCTCCGATGTGGACGGCACGCTCATCGACCACCGTGAGCAGGTGAGCGCCCGCACCAAGGCGGCGATCAACGCCCTCCTCGCGGACGGGGTGCCGTTCGTGCTCGCCACCGGAAGGCCGCCGCGCTGGATCGATCCGGTCGTCGATGGGCTCGGCTTCTCGCCGCTGTGCGTGTGCGGCAACGGTGCGGTCATCTACGACAGCGCCGCGGATCGGGTGCTGGACACCCGCACCCTGGATATCGAAACCCTCACCTGGGCCGCCGATCTGGCCGAGCGCCTGCTGCCGGGCTGCGGGTTGGCCGCGGAACGGGTCGGTTCCAGCGCGCACGACGCGGCCACACCGCAGTTCGTCAGTTCGCCCGAATACGAGCACGCCTGGCTGAATCCGGACGACACCCAGGTCTCCCGCGAAGAAGTCATCTCCGCGCCCGCGATCAAGATGCTGATCCGCCTACCCGGTGCGTCCAGTGCGGACATGCGCGCCGTACTGGACCCGCACCTGGCCGGCCGTGCCGACCTCACCTACTCGACGGACAACGGCCTGATCGAACTGTCCGCCCCCGGCGTGACGAAGGCCACCGGCCTCGCGACCATCGCACAGCGCCTGGGCGTCCAGCACAGCTCCCTCATCGCCTTCGGCGACATGCCCAACGACGTCCCCATGCTCCTCATGGCCGGTCACGGCGTCGCCATGGCCAATGCCCACCCCGAGGCCATCGCCGCCGCCGACGAGGTGGCCCCCTCCAATATCGAGGACGGCGTCGCCCGCACCCTCGAACGCTGGTGGTCCTGACCGTCTAGTTCGGCGCGGCCGCGGGGATGGGGGCGGCCTGGGCGGGGATGGACTTGCCGGGGATGGGGTCCTGGACGGCGCCGTAGTTCTTCAGGATGGTGGTGACGATTCCGGTGATCTTGTTGAAGATCAGGGCGCCGTTCTGGAAGTCGGTGCGGAAGCCGTCCTGGACCGGATATTCATTGCTGGTGGGCAGGCCGAGAAGGCCTGTGCCCGCGCCCAATTGCAGGAAGCGCTCCAGAATCTTGCCGACCACCGTGAAGATCTGACCGGTCGGCGAGGAATACACGTAGCCATTGGTGAATTGGCCGTACTGGCCGCCGTCGGCCAAGGCGATCGGTTCCGCTTTCGGTTGTCCCAGTGGGCCGTTCGCGCCGCCCTGATCGTTCCAGTAACGGGCCACCGGGCTGCGGTCGAGCATGTTCAGGATCTTCTGGGTGAGATCGGCCAGGGCGGCCAGATCCGCCTGGCCGTCGGCGTCGGGAGCGGGGGCGGGTTGCGGATTGCCCGCGTTCTGGCCGGGACGGACCCGCGTCGGACTCGGATCCTCGGGCGCGTTCGTGCCGGCCGCCACGTCCTCGGCGATCTGCCGGATCTTGTCCATCAGCGCGTAGGCGGCGTCACCCGGGCAGGTGGTGTTGCCGACATCGCGGTGCGCGAAGATGTTCGGCAGCTTGACCGCCTGTCCCAGAGCGTATTTCGTGTAGTCACTGCCCTCGGAGTACATGGTGGTCTGACCCTCGGGATCGATGCCCGCCACCTTGGCCCGCCAGCCGATGTACTTGCCGATCGCCTGGAGGGACACGTCCGTCGGAGTCTCGTCCTCGTAGTCGCCCATCAGCGCGACGCCCGCGGTATTGATATTGAAGCCGCCCGCGTGCGCGCCCTCGACCGGCTTGTCCAGGCCGCCGTAGCGGCCCTCGAAGATCTGCCCGTACTTGTCGACCAGGGCGTTGTAGCCGATGTCGCACCAGCCGAGCGTCTTCGCGTGATACGAGTAGATGGCGCGCACGATGCCCGCGGACTCGGCCTTGGTGTAGTCGTTGCGACCCGCGGTGTGGTGCACCGTGATCGCGGAGACGCCGTCGTCGTAGGTGGGTTCCTCGCAGCGCAGCGATTCGTCCGCGCCCCACTGCGCGCGGGTGATCACCTTGGGCCCGCCGCCGGGCAGCGGCGCCGCCACCGTCTGCAGGTTCTCGTCGATGCTGCCGCGGCCCGGATCGATCAGCACCGCGGCCAGCTTCTCCAGATTGATCTGCGCCGGATCGGCCGAACCGTCGTCCAGCGGTTTGGGGTCGGCGGGCGCGGCGGCCGGGTTGCGGGTCACCAGCATCTGCACGGTCTTGGTATTGCCGACGTAGATCGGCTCGGTGCCGGTGCGCTTGCCCGGCGCGGGATGGTCCCTGCCGTTCTCGGTTTCGGCGTCGTACCAGGGCCCCCAGGTGCCGTCGGGACGCTGGGCGCGGAGCTTGGTGGTGGTGCCGGCCAGGTCCGCCGCGGTGAGCGCGACCATGCTGAACGGGGTGTCCCGGGTCAGCTCCTTGACCTGTGCGCCGACCTTGTCGATCAGATCGGTGGGCACCGCACCCGCGTTCAGGGCGGGGGTGCGCAGGTCACCGGTGAGGCCGGGCACGGGATGCGGGCCGGGGGCGGCCGGGTTGTCGGCGGTCGGGATCGGCGGCCCGGGGACCTCGGGCCCGGGTTCGGCGATGAAGCCGGGCGCGCCCGCGGCCGGGCCGGTCGGCCGGGCGGAACCGGGGGTGACGATGGTGGCGTTGGGGAGCGAGCCCGGGAGGGTGGGGCGGGTGACGTGCGGCCCGTTGTCGGACGCGGGCCCGACGGGCTGCTGCGGCGATTCGCTCAGCCGCGGTAGTGGAATCTCGCTGGGTAGTTGGACGCCCGGAATGAGATTCGGCGGGATCGGAATCGATTTGGGCAGCGGCAGCATTCGCAGATCGGACAGCCGCAGGTCGGGCAGGTCCAGCCCGGTGAGCTCGCGCAGCGGCAGCACGATGTCGGGCGCCGAGTCCAGGGCGACTTCCGCCATTTGTGCAGGTATTGCTGCCCAATTGCTTTCATCGGCGTTCCGGACATCTCGGGAATCGCTCAGCGCCAGAATGCCGACGGGAGCGGACAGCGCGAGGACGGTGATGACCGGGAGCGCATACGCGGGTTTCGGTCTGTGATAAGGCACAAGCATCTCCCATTCAGGTAAATCCGTCTAACCGCGCCCGGAGCACAAGCTTGCTACTTGGCGCATCAACGATCACACTAGTCCCTACTGTCACATTCCCTGAACGTATGGTTGAGGCTTAGTTTCGGGGTAACTCGAATGTAGCTTCGCCTCTCGACAGAACGGGTATGACATGCCGAACGGGTACCTAGCCAAGCGCCGTAGACGGCGCGGTCTGCTCACCCTCTCCCTCGCCGTCGCGGCCACCACCGGCGGCACCGCAGTACTGGTCTGGGCCTGGCCCGACAATGCCTTCCTCTTCACCGCCGGCGCCGGTCACGGGCGCGGCCTGAGCCAGAACGGCGCCTTCGACAAGGCCGTCGCGGGCTGGAACGCCGACCGCATCCTGGCCACCTATTACGCCGGAGCCGATCTCGCCGACGTCGGCCGGGCCACGGTCCGGGTCCGCCTCATGGAGCAGGACGACAAGAGCCTCGACCTCGCCTCCGACTCCGTCTTCTACGTCGCCGGCCGCCGCGTCATCCCCGGCCAGGCCGCGCATCTGACGCCCACCGCCACCGGCGCCGACGTCACCATCACCCAGGGCTGCGACGGAAACGCCCTCTGGGCGGGCAGCACCGACGACCCGTGGGCCTACCCCGTCACCGACGGCACCGACCGCCCCGCCAACGAGCAACTCGAGATCTGCGGCGGCAACGCCTACCGCGGCGTCCTCGGCGTCGCCCTCGACAACGGCTCCCCCCGCACCGTCAACGAGGTCGACCTCGACGACTACCTCAAGGGCGTCGTCCCCGCCGAAATGGTCCCCGGCTGGGCCGACCAGGGCGGCGCCGAGGCCCTGCGCGCCCAGGCCATCGCCGCCCGCTCCTACGCCCTCGCCGAAGACCGCTACTCCTACGCCCAGACCTGCGACACCACCGACTGCCAGATGTACCTCGGCACCGACAAGGAAGACTCCCGCACCACCAGCGCCGTCGAGGTCACCTCCGGCCGAGTCCTGGTGCGCGACAACCACATCCTGCGCGCCGAATACTCCGCCGCCCCCGACGGCGGCCTCCCCACCCCCGCCTCCGCCATGGAGGTCGGCCCCGCCCTCACCGACTTCCCCGCCGCCGCAACCCCCGCCGACCCCAACCTCCCCGACCCCCAGTCCCCCCAAACCCAGCCCACCCCAACAGAATCCGACCCCGCCGCCCCCGCAACCCCGGACGCCACCACCACGAACCCCGTCACCCCGGGTGCTGCGACCCCGGACGCAACGGTCCCGACCTACCCCGACCCGGCCAACACCGTCCCCGGCGCCCGAACCCCCGTCACCCCGGGCAATGTCCCCCCGGCGATCCCGCAGCGCCCCACCCCCGACGACCGCTCACGGATCACCATCCCCCTGCCGTCCCCCGGCAGCGCCGACCCCAACTCCACGCCCTCCAACCCCCGCACCGCCCCGGCCCCAGCGAGCTCGGGCCCGGCCAATCTGGTGATCCGGACCGCGACTCCGGCCCCCCGGCCCGCCTCCACCCCCAACCCGCCATCCTCGTCGGACCCAGTCCCGGCCAACGCTCCGGCGCAACCGATCCCTCCTGCCTTGGCGCACTAGCGGTTTCGTCCAGTAGTTCAGTCCAGGGTGAGGTCGCCGAGGGATTCGGCGAACTTGCGGAGTAGGGGGATGAGGGTTTCGCGGTCGGCCGGGGAGAGGTCGGCCAGGAGGCGTTGTTCGTTTTCCATGTGTAAAGGGAGGATTCGGTCGATCAGGGCTCGGCCGGAGTCGGTCAGGTGGACTTGGATGGCTCGGCGGTCCTTGGGGTCGGGGACGCGTTCGACCCAGCCTTTGGCGGTGAGGCGGTCGATGCGGTTGGTGATGGCGCCGGAGGTGATCATCGCGGCCTTGTTGAGGGCGCCTGCGCTGAGGCCGGATTCGTTGCCGGAGCGGCGGAGGGTGGCGAGGACGTCGAATTCCCAGCGTTCCAGGCCGTGGGTGCGGAAGAAGTCGGAGAGCTCGCGGTCGACGATGCGGCCCAGGCGGGCGAGGCGGCCGAAGATCTCCATGGGGGAGGTGTCGACGTCGGGGCGCTGCTGACGCCAGGCGGCGGTGATCTGGTCGACGGCGTCGGGCACCGGCGGTCTCCTCTCGGGGCGGAATAAATCTCAACATTGAGATACTTGACGGTGAGGTATCTAGATGATGTTATCTCAACGTTGAGATTATCAATGAGGAGCTATCGATGACCACCGCACGCGCCGGAGCCGCCGGACTCGCCGGGACGCTCGCCCTGACCGGGCTCGCGCCACTGGTCTGGGGGTCGACCTACGCCGTCACCACGACGTTCCTGCCGCCCGAGCGGCCCATGTTCACCGCGCTCATGCGGGTGCTGCCGGCGGGACTGCTGTTGCTCGCCATCACGCGGAAACTGCCGCACGGGCAATGGATTCCACGCGCGCTCGTGCTGGGCGGGCTGAACATCGGAGTATTCACCGCGCTGTTGTTCGTGGCCGCCTATCGGCTGCCGGGCGGGGTGGCGGCGGTGCTCGCCGCGGCCGCGCCGCTGTTCGCGGTCGGTTTCGCCGCCCTCGGCCTCAATGAGCGGCTCACCGTGCGCAAGGTGGCGGCGGCGCTGATCGGGCTGGCCGGCGTGGCACTCGTAGTACTCAGGGCCACAGCCACTCTCGACACGCTCGGCATCATCGCCGGGCTGGTGGCCGCCATCGCCATGGCGGGGGGCACGGTGCTGACCAAGCGCTGGGGACGGCCCGAGGGCATCGGCCCGCTGGCCATGACGGGCTGGCAGCTCACCGCCGGCGGACTCCTGCTGCTACCGGTCGCCGCCATCGCCGAGGGCGCGCCGCCCGCGCTGGACGGCCGGGCCATCGGCGGCTACCTCTACCTCGGCCTGATCGGCACCGCCGCCGCGTACGCGCTGTGGTTCCGCGGCATCGCCAAGGCCAATGCCACCTCGGTGGCCTTCCTCGGCCTGCTCAGCCCGCTGTCGGCGGCTGTCATCGGCTGGGCCGCGCTCGGTCAGGCGCTGGCCCCGCTGCAGATCCTGGGCATGGCCATCGCGCTGGGCGGCACCCTGCTCGGCCAGACCGGATCCGCGCCCCGCACAACGGAACCCGCGCCGCAGACCGATGACGACACTCCCAAGAACCGCGTCGCGGCGTGATTCGAACCCTCGATAAGGAGCGAAAGACCATGCAGATCACAGTGTTCGGAGCGAGTGGAGATGCCGGGAGCCGGGTCGTGGCCGAGGCGCTGAGCCGGGGCCACCGGGTGCGGGCGGTCGCGCGCACCGCCGAGCGGCTGCGGGAGCTGCCCGCAGAGGTCGAGGTGTGGACCGGCAATGCCGCCGATCCCGCCGATGTCGAGAAGGCGGCGGCCGGCAGCGATGTCGTGGTCAGTGCGACCCGCCCGGCCCCGGGCCGCGAGCACGAACTGGCCGAGGCCGCCGCCGCGCTGCTGGAGGGCCTGGCGGACAGCGGGATTCGGCTGCTGGTGATCGGCGGCGCGGGCAGCCTCACCGTCGCGGGGACCGGCAAGACCGTCACCGAGCAGCCGGGCTTCCCGGCCGAGCTGGTGCCCATCGCCGAGGGCGGCAGCCGCCAGCTCGAGGTGTTCCGGACGACCCCGCACGCGGTCAACTGGGCCTACGTCAGCCCGGCCGCACTGTTCGAACCCGGCGAGCGCACCGGCGCCTACCGCCTCGGCCGGGACGACCTGCTCACCGACGACCAGGGCAATTCCTCGATCTCCATGGAGGACATGGCCATCGCCGTGCTCGACGAGATCGAGCAGCCCGCGCACCACCGGACCCGGTTCACCGTCGGCTACTGAAGATTCACCGTCCGCTACCGAAAAACCGCACGGCACAACCGAATACCTGTCGAATGCGCCGCGGGGCGTGACCGGAGGACCCGGTCACGCCCCGCGGCGTAGAACTGTCTCGGAGATCAGGCGACGTGGAAGCCCGCGCCCGCTCCGCCGTGCCGGTCGATATCCGCCAGCACGGTGCTGATGTTGGTGGCCAGCTCCGGCTCGTGGATCAGGTTGCCGCCGCCGGTGCACAGCGGCAGCTCGATGCTGACCGGCCCGGCGTCGAAGTCGGTGCCCGCCACCACCATGCCGATCAGCTGGTCGCCGCGCAGCACCGGCGCGCCGGAGTCACCGTGGTTGGCGCACACCTGGCTGCGGAAGTAGGTGGACTTGGTCTCCCAGACCGGGCCGCAGGTGAAGCCGGTGGTGCGGCCGTTCTTGCAGACGTTCTCACCGATCTGCGGCGGCGCGCCGACCGAATTGATGACCGACTGCGCGACCTGACGGGTCGGGTTCACCCGGTCCGGGTTGAACACGATGATGCCCCAGTCCATCTCCTCGCTCTTCTCGGCGACGACGCCGATGCCCCCGGAGCGGGTGTACTCGGCCGCGACGCGCGCGCCGACCTCGCCGCAGTGGCCGGCGGTCAGGCCCACGAGCTGGTTCTTGTTGTCGTAGCCGATGGCGGTGATGGTGCAGTCGTTGACCGAGCTGGAGTCGGTGAGGTCCTCGACATAGACGCCGGAACCACCGCCGAGCACCACCGGTGCGGCCGCGTCCGCGGGCCCGGCGAGCAGGAGCGTGGAGCTCACGGCGGTGGCGGCCACGGCCGCCCAGGACAGAACTCGGGCGCGGCCCGCAGACAACATTGGGTTTTCCTCATCCCCCGAATATCGAAATTCGTGCGCGCGCGGAAATCGGGAGTCCGGTAGCGCGCGCGTGGAGCATGTCACGCCCGCCTACCCGGCGCAAGTCACGTCCGGACCGACCGATTCGATGGCCTATTCGGAACGCTTTGCGCGGCAGCCGGTTCCGGCGCGAAACCGACTTGGCCGTGTCGGTGGCCCGTGATAGAACTCCGGCAGTGGTGATCGCACCACGGGAGTGCAACCGGAGCGGCCATTTTCGCCGCTGCCGAATGGGGAGAATTTCCAATGGCTTTTTCGGGCAAACTCGCCCTGACCATGTTCGTTTCCGCTGCCGCGGTGCTGGTTTCGACGGTGGGGGCCGGCACCGCGAGCGCGGAGCGCGGACCGGACGGCTCGCTGTACGGCTCGCTCGCGATGAGCACCGACGGCGGCACCTTCTACGGCGCGGCCTGGAACTACCCGAGCTGGGGCGGCTCCGACGCCGACGCGCTGGGCCAGTGCGGGCACCGCGGCTGCAAGATCATGGTGCAGTTCCGGGACGGCTGCGGCGCCATCGCCGAGAGCGACGATCACACCTACTACTACGGCGGTTCGGGCAGCAACCGCGCCGACGCCGAGCGGGATGCCATGACCCGGCTGACCAACTGGATGCCCTCGCCGCCGGCCATGTTCGGCAGCTCGGCCCCGCCGAAGCAGTCCGTGCACATCCGCTACAGCCAGTGCACCGACGGCGCGTAGCCCGTCGTCCGCGCCCCGGACGGGCGCATACTGGTCGAGGCTTGACCTTGACGCAACGTCAACTTGCATCCTGAATTCGTCGAGGAGAACGAGGGGAAACGAAAGGCCCGAACGTGGCAGCCGAATGGTCCATCCAGGAATTGGCCAAAGTGGCCCGAACCACCAGCCGCACCCTGCGGCATTACGGTGACCTCGGGCTGCTGCCGCCCAGCCGGATCGGATCCAACGGCTATCGCTATTACGACCAGGAATCCCTCGTACGGTTGCAGCGCATCCTTTTGCTCCGGGAACTCGGCCTGGGCCTGCCGGCCATCGCCGAAGTCCTCGCCGGGCAAAAGGACACCGCTGCCGCCCTGCGCACCCATCTGGAATTGCTGAAACACGAGCAGGACCGGATCGCGCGGCAAATCACCTCGGTGCAAACCACATTGCGCAAAACGGAAGCAGGTGAGCAACTGATGGCGAACGAGGTATTCGAAGGATTCGACCACGCCCAGTACCGGGACGAGGTCATCGAACGCTGGGGCAAGGACGCCTGGGAGAGTGGCAACCGCTGGTGGAACTCCATGAGCGAGGCCGAAAAGAAGGCCCACCTTCAGACCCACGTGGATATCGCCGCCGACTATGGCCGCGCCCACTCGGACGGAATCCCGGTCGACAGCGACGAGGTACAGGCGATCGTGCAGCGCCACTACGACTGGCTCGGTACGACTCCGACGGGCGGACCGGTCAGCGCCCAGTACTTCAACGGTCTCGGTGACATGTACGTAGCCGACCCGCGATTCGCGAAGAACTACGACAAGCACGGCGAGGGAACCGCCGAGTACGTCCGCGACGCGATGCGGGTGTACGCCGACACTCGGCTGTAGCCGGAAAACCCGCCGCCGCAGCTCCGCGAATCGCGGTGCAGCATCGCGCCGGTCGTACTCGCGTGCCTCTCCGACGTCATGCGCGTGTCTACGTCCCACGCCGGACGCGGGCGGTCAGCCGACGCGCCGACGTGTGCAGCGACCGACTCGGAAAGCGAACAGCCGCACGGTCGTTCGGCCGGGCGGCTGTTCGTGCTGTCGGTGGATCAGGCCGCGCACACGGACTGCATGACACCGCGCAGGATCGGCGCCCCGTAGGTGGCGGGCGCGAAGGCGATGGTCTGGGCGATGCCCAGCGGAGTCGTGATGGTCGAGGCCACACCGGTGAATCCGGCGATCGTGTTGCCGACGGTGAGCAGCAGGCCGGTGGTGTCGAGCGCGAAGGTGATGAGCGCGAAGACGTTCTCCACCTTCACATCCGCCAGGGGCACGGTGTTGAGGGCGCGGCCCTCGTAGATGTCGAAGCCCAGGTTGGCCAGGAAGGTGAGCGGGCCGTAGTCCAGCGCGTCCACGATCGGTCCGAGCTGCTCGGTACGGCGCAGCATCATCACGTCGGCGACCCGGTTGCTCTGCAGGAAGCCTTGCAGCGCATCGGCATTGGCGTTCACGGCGGCCGGGTCGACGGGCAGCCCGGCGGCGGTGGTGAGGAAGTTGCGGGTGCGCTCGACCAGTTCGGAGGTCTTCAGCTCGGCCAGCGGGGTGCAGCTGCCGTCGGCCTTGACCAGCTGGTTTGCCAGGTCGATGAGCGGCTGCGGCACGTCCACGTGCTCATCGGGCAGATCGAGTCGCAGCTTCTGGTAGACGCCGTTGGCTCCGCAGCCCACCGACAGCTGCGACTGCACCGCCCGCGCCAGCGACTTCACGCCGTTGAACAGCGCACCCACGACGGGCTTGAGCACGAAGCCGACGGTCGGCACCAGGCTGGCGGCGAACTGGGCCGGGATCTTCACGATCCGGGTGGCCAGGATGAAGACCTCGACCACGTCGCGCACCTTCAGCTGCGAGAGCGCGATGGTCTGGTGCACCTGCCCGGTCCTGAGGGCGTCGAGGTTGTTGACGATGTAGGTGACGATCGGGTCGTCGAGGAACTGGGTGCGATCGTTCACCTCGTCGGGGCTCAGCGGCAGGAATCCGTGGCGGTGCACGTGGATCGCGGCGACGCTCTGCCGGAAGTCGTCGACGGACCGGTCGTAGGCGGTCTGCTGCTCGGCCGGGACCACCGTGCGGATGGCGGTGGCCGCCGCGGTGATGACGTCGTCGAAGGTGGCCGCGCCGGGCTTGCCGCAGACATCGCCGGCGTCGGCGATCTCGGCGGCGGCCAGGGTGCTGTCGCCGTCGTCGGCGCGGGCGGGAGCGGCGGCGGGGATCAGGGCGGCGGTGCCCAGCAGGGCGGTGATGGTCAGCGCGCCCACGAGTGGGGCGAGGCGTGCGAGGCGCATGTACGTGGTCTTCCGGGTCGAGCGAACGGCACGCGCGCGAAGCACACGGCATGGAACTGGTCAGTCGTTCAATTTCGAGTCGATATGTAATACAGCTCCCGTGACGCCGCTGTCTGCGCTTTCGTGAACGCTGCGCGAAAACCTTGCGACCTTTCGCGCTCGCTGGAATGACGCACGCCACTGCACCGAGCCCACCGCACAACAGCCCACAGAGGGGCAAAAGCCCAAAGAAGGGCAAAACTGACGGTTCGCGGCCCGGCTCGGTCTGGACCGACGGAGCGGGGGAGCGAAGCGGAGGAGGGAAGACCGAGCTCGCAGGGCCGCCAACCGCCCGGAGCGAAGCGGAGGGCAATTGGACCCAGTAGTCTGGGCACCCGTGACCGTCGCATCCCCGTTCGATCTCATCGTCGTCGGCTCCGGCTTCTTCGGGCTGACCATCGCAGAACGCACCGCCAAGCTGCTGGGCAAGCGCGTATTGGTGGTGGAACGTCGCTATCACCTGGGCGGCAACGCCTACTCGGAAGCCGACCCGGAAACCGGCATCGAGATCCACAAGTACGGGGCGCACCTCTTCCACACCTCCAACAAGCGGGTGTGGGACTACGTCAACGAGTTCACCGAGTTCACCAACTACCAGCACCGGGTCTTCGGACTGCACAAGGGCCAGGCGTACCCGCTGCCCATGGGGCTGGGCATGATCTCGCAGTTCTTCGGCCGCTACTACACCCCGGACGAGGCGCGGGCGCTCATCGCCGAGCAGTCGGCGGAGATCGACAGCAAGGACGTGACCAACCTCGAGGAGAAGGGCATCTCGCTGATCGGCCGCCCGCTCTACGAGGCGTTCATCCGCGACTACACGGCCAAGCAGTGGCAGACCGATCCCAGGGAACTGCCGTCGAGCATCATCACCCGGCTGCCGGTCCGCTACACCTTCGACAACCGCTACTTCAACGACACCTACGAGGGTCTGCCCAAGGACGGCTACACCGCGTGGCTGTCGAAGATGGCCGAGCACCCGAACATCGAGGTGCGCCTGAACACCGACTGGTTCGACGTGCGCGACGAGGTCCGCGCCCAGAACCCGGACGCCCCGGTCGTCTACACCGGCCCGCTGGACCACTACTTCGACTACAGCGAGGGCGAACTCGGCTGGCGCACCATCGATTTCGAGACCGAGGTGCTCGAAACCGGTGACTTCCAGGGCATCCCGGTGATGAACTACAACGACGCGGACGTGCCGTTCACCCGCATCATCGAGCCGCGCCACTTCCACCCCGAGCGCGACTACCCGACCGACAAGACGGTCATCATGCGCGAGTTCTCGCGCTTCGCCCAGACCGGCGACGAACCGTACTACCCGATCAACACCCCCGACGACCGCGCCAAGCTGCTGGCCTACCGGGAGCGCGCCAAGACCGAGACCACCGAGGCCAATGTGCTGTTCGGTGGCCGCCTGGGCACCTACCAGTACCTGGACATGCACATGGCCATCGGCGCCGCGCTCAGCATGTTCGACAATGTGCTGCGCCCGCACCTGGAATCCGGTGCGCCGCTGGTGGACGTCGCCGAATGACCGCCCAACTCACGCGGGAAGACATGACCACCGAGACTCGCGCCGTATCCCTGCTCCAGCGCATCATCCTGCCCCGCCCGGGTGAACCGCTGGACGTGCGCAAGCTGTACCTCGAGGAATCCGAGACCAATTCCCGTCGCGCGCATGCCATTACGCGCACCGCGCTGGCCATCGGCGCGGAGTCGGAGGTCTCCTTCTGCACCTACTTCAATGCGGTCCCGGCCAGCTACTGGCGGCGCTGGAGCGTGCTGAAGTCGGTGGTGCTGAAACTGGAGCTGTCCGGCCACGGTCGCGTGGACGTCTACCGCTCCAAGGCCGACGGTTCGCGAATCCACGTGCAGGGCAACGAGTTCAGCACGCCCGGTGACGGCGCGGCGGCCGCCGCCTTCGTGGAGTTCGAGGTGGATCTGGGCCCGTTCGAGGACGGCGGCTGGATCTGGTTCGACATCACCACCGACAGCCATGTCGAAATGCGCAGCGGCGGTTGGTACGCGCCGATCGAGGCGCCGGGTGAGGGCAGCATCGCCGTCGGCATGCCGACCTTCAACCGCCCCACCGACGCGGTGAAAACCCTGACCGCCCTCGGCTCCGACCCGCTGGTGCTGGCGAAGATCAAGGCCGTCATCATTCCCGACCAGGGCACCCGCAAGGTGGTCGACGAGCCCGGCTTCACCGAGGCCGCGGCCCGCCTGGCCGGCCGGCTGGCCATCCACGACCAGCCCAACCTGGGCGGTTCCGGCGGATACAGCCGGGTCATGTACGAGGCGCTCGAGACCACCGACGCCGAATACATCGTCTACATGGACGACGACATCGAGATCGAGCCGGACTGCATCCTGCGCGCGCTGGCCTTCTCGCGATTCGCCAAGTCGCCCATCCTGACCGGTGGCCAGATGCTCAACCTGCAGGAGCGTTCGCACCTGCACGTCATGGGCGAGGTGGTGGACCGCTCCATCTTCATGTGGACCGCGGCCCCGAACGTGGAGTACGACCACGACTTCGCCAAGAACCCGCTGCGCGACCGCGACAACTCCAAGCTGCTGCACCGGCGCATCGACGTCGACTTCAACGGCTGGTGGACCTGCGTCATCCCGCGGCAGGTGGCCGAGGAGATCGGGCAGCCGCTGCCGCTGTTCCTCAAGTGGGACGACGCCGAATACGGTTTGCGCGCACGCGAACACGGCTACCCGACCGTCACCCTGCCGGGTGCGGCGGTGTGGCACATGGCCTGGTCCGACAAGGACGACGCCATCGATTGGCAGGCCTACTTCCACCTGCGCAACCGCCTGGTGGTGGCGTCGCTGCACCTGCCCAACGACGGCCGGCCGATGGTGGTCAACACCATCAAGGCCACGCTGAAACACCTGTTGTGCCTGGAGTATTCGACCGTCGCCATCCAGAACGAGGCGATCCGCGACTACCTGGCCGGACCGGACAAGCTGTTCGAGCTGCTGCCGACCGCGCTGGGCAAGGTGCACGCCATGCGCAAGGAGTACCCGGACGCGGTGGTCGTGCCGTCCTCCACCGAACTGCCGCTGGCCTCGCACGCCGAGGTGGGCGCGGTCGGCGAGCCGGGCAATCCGATCGCCAAAGTGGCCCGGCTGGGCAAGGGCGTGCTGCACAACTTCCGCAAGGCCAACCCGAAGCACCATGAGACCCCGCAGCTGAACGTGCCCACGCTGGACGCGCGCTGGTTCCTGCTCTCGCAGGTGGACGGTGTCACCGTTACCACTGCCGACGGCCGCGGCGTCGTCTACCGTAAGCGGGATCCGCGAAAGGCCATGGAGCTGTTCAAGGAAGCGATGCGCCTGCGCAAGGAGCTGGCCGAGCGCTTCCCGGAGGTGCGCGAGCAGTACCGTCGCGCGCACGCGCAGCTCACGAGCAAGGCCGCGTGGGAGAACGTCTTCGGTATCGATACTGAATCAGGAAACGAACCCAAATGACCGCTGCTCACACTGCTTCCGGCCCGGACCGCGGCCTGCACGTGGTCCCGGACGCGCCGGCGGCCCCGGTCGCGTCCCCGGCCGAGGTCAAGATCATCAACCTGGTGCAGGGCACCATCGGGCAGCATCCGGCGGTCGTCAAGGCCGCGCGCGGTATGTCGCATTTCGGTGAGCACTCGCTGGGCTGGCTGGGCATCGCCGCGGCCGGAGCGCTGCTCGACAAGCCGCGCCGCCGCCAGTGGGCGGGCGTGGCGGTCGGCGCGTTCGGCGCGCACGCGGCCTCGGTGGTCATCAAGCGCATCGTCCGCCGACCCCGCCCGCACGATCCGTCCGTGCAGGTCAACGTGTCGACGCCGTCGAAGCTCAGCTTCCCGTCCTCGCACGCCACCTCCACCACGGCGGCGGCTGTGTTGCTGGGCAGGCTCACCGGGCTACCCTTGCCTGCGGTGCTCGTCCCGCCGATGCTGCTCTCCCGGGTCGTCCTCGGCGTGCATTACCCCTCCGACGTGCTCGCGGGTTCCGCGCTGGGCGCAGCATCAGCCGCAGCCGTGCTCGCCGCCGAAAAGAGACTCGCCAAGTGACAGCCCAGGAAAGAGCCACCGTTGACATGAGCGAAGAGCCGACCACCACCGACCTGGCAGAGGCGGTCATCAAGGGACCGCCGAAGACGTTGGGCGGCGGCTTGATCAAGGCCATGCGCCCCCGGCAGTGGATCAAGAACGTGCTGGTGCTCGCCGCGCCGCTGGCCGCCGGGAAGACCGCCGGCGGCACGCTCGTGATCACCGACCTGTCGGTGCTCGGGCACGTCGCCATCGCCTTCGTGGTGTTCTGCATGGCCGCCTCGGGCATCTACCTGGTCAACGACGCGCTCGACGTGGAGGCCGACCGGGCGCACCCGACCAAGCGTTTCCGGCCCATCGCGGCCGGCGTGGTGCCGGTGAACCTGGCCTACGGGCTATCGGCGGTGCTGCTGCTCGGCTCGATCCTGTTGTCCTTCACCGCGAACTGGCATCTGGCCGTGGTGATGGCGGTGTACATCGGCATCCAGCTGGCCTACTGCTTCGGTCTCAAGCACCAGGCGGTGCTGGACATCTGCATCGTGTCCTCGGGCTTCCTGCTGCGCGCGGTCGCCGGTGGCGTCTCCTCGGATATCCGTCTGTCCCAGTGGTTCCTGCTGATCATGGCGTTCGGCTCGCTGTTCATGGCGGCCGGAAAGCGTTACGCCGAGCTGAAGATCGCGCTCGACACCGGCGCCAAGATCCGGAAGTCGCTGGAGTACTACACGCCGACCTACCTGCGTTTCGTCTGGACCCTGTCGGCCACCGCTGTCGTCGTGTTCTACGGTCTGTGGGCGTTCGAGCAGGATCGCGCCAAGGACACCATCTGGTTCGCCATTTCCATGATTCCGTTCGTCATCGCCATCATGCGGTACGCGGTGGACGTCGACGGCGGCGAAGCGGGTGAGCCGGAAGAGATCGCCCTGGGGGACCGTGTCCTCCAGTTCCTCGCAGTCGCCTTGATCGGAGCCCTGGGTGTCGCTGTCTATCTCACCTGACGTGGTAGAGGGAGAAGAGCGAGAGACGGGCGCGCCGACGGCACAATTGCCGGTCGGTCGCGCCCGTCGGCGTGCGGATGCCTCCGCACGCTTCTCGCGACTATCCCGCGCCACGTTCATCGGTGGGATCGTGCTGACCGCGACACTGTTCGCGGCCGGCGCGTGGCAGCGGCGCTGGATCGCCGACGACGGCCTGATCGTCCTGCGCACGGTGCGAAACCTGATGGCGGGCAACGGTCCGGTCTTCAATCCGGGCGAACGCGTCGAGACCAATACCAGCGCGGCCTGGACCTACGTCGTCTGGTTCTTCAGCTGGCTCACGCACATGCGGCTGGAGTACGTGGTGCTCGGCATCACGCTCACGCTCTCGGTGCTGGCCATGGTGTTCGCCATGCTGGGCGCGGCCCGGCTGTGGGGCGGCACCCGGTCCGCGCTGCTGGTGCCCGCGGGCGCGCTGGTCTACATCGCGCTGCCCCCGGCCCGCGACTACGCCACCTCCGGACTGGAGAACTGCCTGGTCATCTTCTGGCTGGCGGTGCTCTGGTGGGGGCTGATTCGCTGGAGTCAGGCCGAACAGGTCCGTCCCGCAGGGTTTTTCGGCCTGGTGTTCTTCGCCGGGCTGGCGCCGCTGGTGCGGCCGGAGATGACGGTGGTCGGCGGCCCGGCGCTGCTGATCCTGTTCTGCGCGCCGGTGCCGCAAACCCGGCTGCGGCCCTGGGTTTTCCGCTGCCTGGTGGTGGCGGTGGCCGGCCTGGTGCCGCTGGGATACCAGATCTGGCGGATGGGCTACTACGGCCTGCCCTATCCGAATACCGCCGTGGCCAAGGACGCCGGTGGCGCGAAGTGGCACCAGGGCGTCATCTACCTGTGGGACCTGGTGGGTCCGTACTGGTTGTGGCTGCCGCTGCTGGTGCTGGCGATCGCCGCGATCGTGCTGGTCCGGCAGCACCGGGCCGAGCATCCGGCCGCCGCGGACGCGACCGCCGGCGCCGGAGACGAGAACTGGCGCACGCGGATTCACCGCTTCAGCGGGTGGCTGCGCACCCCCGCCGCGATCGTGACGCTCATGGTCGGCAGCGGTGTGCTGCTCACCGTCTACGAGGTTCGCGTCGGCGGCGACTTCATGCACGGCCGCATGCTGCTGCCGCAGCTGTTCCTGCTGCTCCTGCCGGTGTCGGTGCTGCCGCTGCGGCCCGCGCGGGGCTTCGGCCGGGGTGAGTCCGGAATGCGTGGCCTGGACTGGGCTTTCGTACTGGTGGCGGCCGCCTTCGTGGGCACGGCGGGCTGGGCGCTGTTCGCGGCGAACACCACCGCCATCACCACCGGGACCAAGATCCGCGCCAACGGCATTGTGGACGAGCGCATCTACTACGTGCTCAATACCGGGCACGACCACCCGATCCGCGCCGAGGACTACCTGGACTATCCGCGCATGCGCGCCATGGTCCGGGACATCGCCAACTCGCCGGACGGGGCACTGCTGCTCAACTCGCCGTCGTTCATGAACTGGTATCTGGTGCCCGCGCCGGTGCCGGAGGGCAATGGCGAGCACGTGGTCTTCTTCCTGAATCTGGGCATGACCAGCATGAACGTTCCGCTGGACGTGCGTGTCATCGACCAGATGGGTCTGGCGTATCCGCTTGCCTCGCATACCGATCGGCTCACCGACGGCCGCATCGGGCACGACAAGAACCTCTACCCCGACTGGGTGGTCGTGGACACCGGCATGGTGGACCGGCACCCGTGGATGCCGTGGTTCCTGGACGAGAAGTGGAGCGACCAGGCCCGAACGGCGCTGTCCTGCCCGGATACTCAGGCGATGCTGGCCTCCTCGCGGGCGCCGCTGACCTTCGACCGCTGGCGGCACAACCTGATGCAGGCGTTCGACTTCGCGAAGTACCGCATCGACCGGGTGCCGAAGTACGAGATCCAGCGCTGCCATCTGGAGGATCCGACGCAGCCGGCGCCGCCCGCGCCGCCGAGGTGATCCGCGCGCTGCCCGTATGACAAGACCCCGCATCCGGTCCGGATGCGGGGTCTTCGCTTGTCCGTGAGGGGGTTTGACCGAAACGTCACGTTCAGGGGTGTGAGTTGTGGTTAGCTATCTCGATTTGGTAACACCCCGGCGCGGGTTTCGCGATAAGCTCCGCGAGTACTCCCGGCGCCGACCAGAAACCTGCTGTGCGGCAACGGTTGTCGCAATACGAACCTGGGCGGGCGGACAGGGAGGCCCGGGGCGCACGGACGGAAGGCCGAATATGCGGGGCGTGACGGTTCAGGGTGGGGCGCGGAGCTGGTTGCGAAAGTCGGTGCTGGCCTTGGCATTGGCGACCATGGTGCCGATGGGGGTATCGGTCCTGGGCGCGCCCGCCGCGCAGGCCGCCTTCGGTCCGGACGGGATGGACTTCTACGTCGATTCCAGCATGGGCCCGATCAAGTCACGCGTCTTCCGCGCGGCAGACGGCAATACCAACCGGGTTGTCTACGCGCTGGACGGTGAACGCGCGCGCGAGGACGACAACGGCTGGGAGATCAATACCGATGTCGCGCACGCGCTGACGGCCGCCAATATCAATGTCGTCATGCCGGTCGGCGGCCAATCCAGCTGGTACGCCGACTGGAACTCGCCGAGCACCTTCCTCGGCATGCCGGCGGGCACCGCCTCCGTGCAGTCCGGATCCGGTGCCACCCAGGTACTTTCCGGCGGTCCCGGCAAGTCCTACACCTACAGGTGGGAAACCTTCCTCACCACCGATCTGCCCAACGCGCTACAGGATCGGCTGGGCTTCAGCACGACTCGCAACGGCATCTTCGGCCTGTCCATGAGTGGCGGTTCCGCGCTGATGATGGCGGCCTTCCACCCGAACCAATTCGCCTACGCCGGTTCGCTGTCCGGTGCGCTGGACCTGTCGCTGCCCGAAATGCGCACCGCCGTCCGGCTGGCCATGGTGGACGCCGGCGGCTACAACATCGACGCGCTGGCCGGGCCGAAGGACCTGAAGTGGCAGCACCTGGATCCGTTCCAGTTCGCGCCCAAGCTGAAGGCCAACGGCACCAAGATGTTCATCTCGGCGGGCAGCGGCCTGCCCGCGTCCACCGACGCCATCAATGCCTCGACCATCGAGGCCATGGGCATCGAAGCGGTGGCGCTGGTCGGCACCAAGGCCTTCCAGGCCCGCTGGGCGGCGCTGGGTGGCGGCAATGTCGTCTACGACTTCCCGGCCGTCGGCGTGCACAACTGGCGCAATTGGGAAGCCGAGCTGAATCGGATGCTCCCGGACCTGTCCGCGAACATCGGGTGAGCCGGGGCGGTCGGCGGTGAATTCTCTGAGAATTTCGAGAGACGCAGCGCGCCTTGGATATTCGCCTTGCGTTATCGGGGATGCTGAAGTTGCGCAGTGTGATTCGCGCAGTATGGAGTGATAGTTGATGTGCATGAGTCTGCGGGGGCGGAATTCGACTCTCGAGTCGCAAGCTGGCGCTGATGTGCGCCACATTCCTCATCGACAGTGGCGCTCGTCACTTTTGTCACGATCGGATAACGTCTCGTTGGCCCGGGCACGATAGGGTCGCCGAGACCTCAAACGTGGTTACGAGCACACGGTGAGACCGAACGACCGGAAAGGCCGGACAAATAAATGCGAGGCGATAGACGTCACAGATCCCGCGGTTGGCTCAAGAATTCCGTGGTCGGATTGGCGCTGGCGATTGCACTGCCGTTCGGGGTGTCGGCGGTCGGCGTCGGCACAGCGAACGCGGCACTGGACCCCGACGGGTTCGACTTCTACGTCGACTCGGCGTCCATGGGCCCGGTCAAGTCGCGCGTCTTCCGCGCGGCCGACGGCAATACCTCCCGCGTCGTCTATGCCCTCGACGGCATGCGCGCCCAGCAGGACCTGAGCGGCTGGGAGATCAACACCGACATCGCGCACGCGCTGACCGCGGCGAACATCAATGTGGTGATGCCGATCGGCGGCCAGTCCAGCTTCTACGCCGACTGGAACGCGCCCAGCAGCGTGCTCGGCGTGGGTGACGGCGCCGGCTCGTCCTCCGGCTCCGCCAAGCTGGGCTCCGGCTCGGCCTCGGGCTCGTCGTCGGGCTCGGGCGCCCTCCAGATCCTGGGCGGCGGCCCCGGCAAGAGCTACCGCTACACCTGGGAGACCTTCCTGTCCCAGGACCTGCCCAGCGCGCTGCAGAGCCGGCTCGGCTTCAGCCGCACTCGCAATGGCGTCTTCGGTCTCTCCATGGGTGGTTCCGGCGCGCTGACCCTGGCCGCCTACCACCCGGATCAGTTCAGCTTCGCGGGCTCGTACTCCGGCTACCTGAACATCTCCGCGCCCGGCATGCGTGAGGCCATCCGCCTGGCCATGATCGACGCCGGCGGCTACAACGTCGACTCCATGGCTCCGCCGTGGGGCCCGCAGTGGCTGCACATGGACCCGTTCGTCTTTGCGCCGCGCCTGAAGGACAACAACACTCGCCTGTGGATCTCGGCCGCGAGCGCGATTCCCGGCGCGGGTGATGTCTCGGGCGTGATGTCGGTGATCCAGGGCATGCCGCTCGAGGCTCTCGCCCTGGCGAACACCCGTGCCTTCCAGGCTCGGATGGCGTCCCTGGGCGCCGGCAACGTCACCTACGACTTCCCGGGGACCGGTGTCCACAACTGGAACAACTGGAACGCCGAGGTCTACCGGATGCTGCCGGATCTCTCGGCCAATATCGGCTGACAGCGCCGGGTCTCCACGCTGCAGAAAGCCCCCGCCTGCTCAGGCGGGGGCTTTTCGCATGTCTCGCCACCCTGTCCTGGATCGCCAGGGATACGCGGCGGAAATGGCAGGGAGGCCTGCGCGTGGCTCTGGATCGTTGAGGGCGCGGTACCGAATCGTTGAGGATCGATTCGCGACTCGCCGTAGCGACCGCACGGGACACGCCCAGTTGGGCATCCGATACTCAGTTTGTAGCGAAGATCTGTTCTGCGTGATCAATGTTCTGCTCAAACCGAGAAGGGCTGGGTCGATGCGGGTTCGAGGCTTCACACGGAAGGTATTGGGCGTCGCCGCTGCCGCCCTGCTGGTTCCCCTGATGGCGGTGATCGAATCGCCACCGGCCACCGCGGCGTTCGACCCGGCCATCTTCGATTTCTGGGTCGATTCGCCGAGCATGGGCCCGATCAAGACCCGTGTCCTGCGCGCTCGCGACGGCAATACTCAGCGCGTCGCCTACGTCCTGGACGGGATGCGCGCCCAGCAGGATCTGAGCGGCTGGGAGATCAACACCAATGTCGCCGAGGTGATGGCGGATCAGAACATCAATGTGGTGATGCCGATCGGCGGCGAGTCCAGCTTCTACGCCGACTGGGATGCGCCCAGCTCGTTCTTCGGCGCCGCGCCGGGCACCGGATCGGCGGCCTACAGCACCGGGTCGGGCGTCACCGAGTCCATGGGCGGCGGCCCGGGCAAGAGCTACCGCTACACCTGGGAGGACTTCCTCACCAACCATCTGCGCTGGGAGCTGCAGAACCGCCTGGGCTTCAATCCCTATCGCAACGGCGTGTTCGGGTTGTCGATGGGCGGCAGCGCCGCGCTCAGCCTGGCCGCGTACCACCCCGACTTCTTCAGCTACGCCGGTTCGTACTCCGGCTACCTGAACATCTCGGCGCCCGGTATGCGCGAGGCCATCCGGGGCGCCATGCTCGACGCGGGCGGCTACAACGTGGACTCCATGGCTCCGCCGTGGGGGCCCCAGTGGCTGCGCATGGACCCGTTCGTCTTCGCGCCCACCCTGATCGCCAACAACACCCGGATGTGGATCTCCGCCGGCAGTGGCGCGCCCAGGCCCGACGATCTGAACATCCCGCTCGGCGTGGCGGCCGACCGGCTGATCCGCGGCGCGCCGCTGGAAACGTTGGCGCTGGCCAATACTCGCGCTTTCCAGGTCCGCATGCTCAGCCTGGGCGCGCAGAACATTGTCTGGGACTTTCCGGCCACCGGGCTGCACGCCTGGACGAACTGGCAGGACGACGCCTATCGAATGATCCCGGATATGTCCGCGCACATCGGATAGACCCGACTCCCGGAAGCGGCCGCCGTCCTCGTGGACGGCGGCCGTCGTGTGTTCCGCACCGGGGTGGTGCTCCATCACGGTTTGGTCGCGGGGGGTGTTTCGCTGCCCGGCGACTCCGAATATGCGCCTAAGAAAGATCCTGCGACAACAGCTTCTGCATTTCGGATGTGGTCATCGGAGACCACGCTCGTGAAAGGCGAGTCGATGCGGTCTGTTCGGGTACGCGAGTGGGTGCAGCGGTCAATGGCCGGTTCGGTCCGGGCGTTCTTGGCGGTTTTGGCTGTGGCGGTGACGGTTCCGCTGGCTGGGACAATCTGGGGGATGACGCCTGCGCATGCGTCATTCGATCCGGGCGGTTACGACTTCTGGGTCGATTCCGACATGGGCCCGATCAAGTCGCGCATCTTCCGCGCCCATGACGGCAATACCCGCCGCGTGGTGTACGCGCTGGACGGATTGCGCGCCCGCAACGACCTTTCCGGCTGGGAGATCAACACCGATATCGAGCGGGCGCTCACCGCGTGGAACATCAATGTGGTGATGCCGGTGGGCGGCCAGTCCAGCTTCTATTCGGATTGGGTGGCCCCGTCCGATACCAATGGCCAGACCGTGCCGTATGCCTGGGAGACCTTCCTGACCCGGGACCTGCGCCGGGCGCTGGCCGCCCGGCTGGGCTTCAATCCGCGCGGGAACGGGGTGTTCGGGCTGTCCATGGGCGGCAGTGCGGCGCTGGTGCTGGCGGCCTATCATCCGGATCAGTTCCGTTATGCCGGATCGTATTCCGGCTATTTGAACATATCGGGCCCGGGCATGCGGGAGGCCCTGCGGGCCGCGCTGCTGGACGCGGGCGGCTTCAACATCGACGACATGTGGGGGCCGCCCTGGAGCGAATTGTGGCTGCGCAACGATCCTTTCGAAATCGCGCCGATGTTGCGGGACAACGGCACCAGGATGTGGATCTCCAGCGGCAGCGGTGTTCCGGGCGCGCGGGATGTCGTGCAAACCCCGCTGGACGCGTACAACGTGACGGTCGGGATGGGTCTGGAATCCATAGCGCTTACGAATACTCGCGCGTTCCAGGCGCGCATGGACTCCCTGGGTCCCAGCAATGCGGTGTTCGACTACACCGCCGAGGGTGTGCACGCGTGGCCCTACTGGTCGGATCAGGTCTACAAGATGCTGCCGGACCTGAGCGCCAACCTCGGCTGAGCGAAACCGCCAAGCTTCCTTGCGGCGTAAGGGATTTGCACGTTGCCGCGACATCACGAGGGATTCGCGATATGGTCACCGCACCATTACGGTCGTATGCGATAGTGACTGAGTTGATTCACTGAACCAGCCACTCATTAGCGTGGCCTTGCCAACCGCTCGGAGCGTCGAATACCCTCCAGCGAGCAAGTGTTGACCAACCCGTGGTAGCGCTTCACTCACAGGGAAGTGTCGGGATTCGCTGTGAGCGGTGATTGCGCATGTCCGCGCATGGCTTTGTCATGCCGGGGGTACGCGATTGACAACTTAAGACACCGCAGCAGCGCAGTGCTGCGGTAGAGAAGGAGCAATATCCATGCGTTTCGGCAGGTCTGCCGTGCCGGGAGGAGTTTCGTCGCGACGCCGTGCGCAGAGTGCTTGGCGCACACGGCTTGTCGCGGCCACCGTAACCGCGGCGGCGCTCGCAGTCCCGACCACCTCCCTGGCCGTCCCGTCCATCGCCTCGGCCGCCCCGGCGTTCGGCCCGATGCACCGCGGTATTCCGGGCAGCTTCGAAGAGCTGATGGTGCCGTCCAGCATGGGTCCGATCAAGGTCCAGGTGCAGTGGGCCAAGAACGGTGGCAGCTCCGCGGTCTACATGCTCGACGGCATGCGCGCCCGCGATGATCGCAATGCGTGGGCCAATGCCGATGAGGGCGACGCCCCCGGCATCTTCGCCAACGACGACGTGAACGTCATCATGCCGGTCGGTGGTCAGTCCAGCTTCTACGCCGACTGGGTGTCGCCGTCCAACACCAACGGCCAGAAGTACACCTACAAATGGGAGACCTTCCTGACCAGGGAGCTCCCCGATTTCCTTTCCGGCTACGGTGTTTCGCGCAACAACACCGCCATCGCGGGTCTGTCCATGGGTGGTTCGGCCGCCCTCATGATGGCCGCCTACCACCGCGACATGTTCAAGCAGGCCACCTCGATGTCGGGCTACCTGAACCTGTCCGCGCCGGGCATGCGTGAGGCCATCCGCCTGGCCATGCTGGACGCCGGCCGCTTCAATGTCGACTCGATGGCCGCGCCGTGGAGCCCGGCCTGGCTGCGCATGGACCCGTTCGTGTTCGCGCCGCAGCTCAAGGGTCTGCCGATGTACATCTCGTCCGGTAACGGCATCCCCGGCCCGTACGACGGCGTCGGTTCCGCCGCAGACGTTTTCAACACCGGTAACGCCATCGCGCTGGAGGCGCTGGCGAGCGTGAACACCCGTGCCTTCCAGGCGCGGCTGGGGCAGATCAACGTTCCGGCCCAGTTCGACTTCACCGCGACCGGTACCCACAAGTGGCGCTACTGGCACGACGAGCTGGTGAAGGCCCGCCCGCAGATGCTGAGCGCGCTGGGTCTCGCCTAGTAGGAACAACCGCTGCTCGCCCCGGGCGATAGCGTGAACGAATGAACCGGCCATCCGACAGGATGGCCGGTTCTTTTATGCCTCCCCATCATTCGCCGCGACGCGGTAGAAACCTACTGTGACAGCTGTGGCAATTGGTAGATGGGGGAGCGGCGGCCGCAGAGGGGTGGTCGCGCTCGCGGTAGCCACGACGGCCTTGCTGACGGGTGGGGTTGCCGGTGGGGGCGCAACGGCATTCGCGGAACCGGGGGGCGCTCCACCAGCGGGTGAACCCGCGAAACCCACCAAGCCCGATATTCGAAATGTGGTGTGGCTGAGCGACAGACGTGTCGCCCTGTGGGTGGATTCTCCCGCCATGGGCACCCAGATCCAGGTGCAACTGCTGCTGGCCAGAGACTGGAAAGCCAAGCCGGACAGCAAATTTCCCGTGCTCTACCTGCTCGACGGTCTGCGCGCGGGTGACGATCAGAGCGGGTGGACCAAAGACGCTGGGGCGGAAGGCTTCTACGCCGACAAGAACATCACGGTGGTGCTGCCCGTCGGCGGCGCGGCCAGCTTCTATTCCGATTGGAAGCAGCCCGACAACGGCAAGACCTACAAGTGGGAAAGCTTCCTCACCAGGGAATTACCGCCGCTGCTGGACCGCGACTGGCGCACCACGAATGTGCGCGGCCTGACCGGGCTCTCCATGGGCGGCACCGCGGCCATGGCGCTGGCGTCCCGCAATCCCGGATTCGTGCGCTACGCCGCGTCCTTCTCCGGCTTCCTCACACTGACGAGTCTCGGTATGCCGCAGGCGATCGCGTACGCCATGCGGGACGCGGGCGGCTACAACGCCGACGCCATGTACGGCCCGCCCACCGACGCGGAATGGGAATCGCACGATCCCTACGCGCTCGCGGAAAAATTGAAGGGCCTCAGCCTGTATGTGTCCAGCGGCAGCGGCCTGGCGGGCGTCCACGATATTCCGGCCGGGGTTCCGGGCGTGAGCACCAACTGGGTCGGCATGGCGCTGGAAGTGCTGTCGCGCTTCTCTTCTCAGCAGTTCGTGGCCAAGCTGGACAAGCTCAGCATTCCGGTGCAGGTGAACTACCGGCCCTCCGGCACGCATTCCTGGCCGTACTGGGATTTCGAGATGCGGCAGTCCTGGCCGCAGGCGGCCGCCGCGCTGGGCGTGGAGGCGACCAAGCCGGACTGCGCCGCCGCGGGCGCGATTGCGCCTGTGGCGCTGGCGAAGTCGTGGCTGGGCGACTGCCTGACCACGGAGTATCCGGTGGCCGGTGGTGCGGCGCAGGACTTCCGGGGCGGGCGGGTGGTGTGGTCGGCGGCCACCGGCGCGCATCCGGTGGGTGGCATGATCGGCGGCGCGTACGCGGGGGCGGCGGGACCCGCTGGCGCACTCGGCTTTCCCACCTCCGATGAAACGCCCATACCGGGCGGAGCACAGCAGGCTTTCCAGCACGGCACCATCGTTTTCCACGACGGCAGGGCCGAGATACACGCCAGCTGAACCGGATACCCGCCGATTACCTCCGGATCGACGGTAGAGTGCACCGTTGTCCGTGACTCCCGTCACGTCGGTGTGGTTCCCCCTGCGGTTCAGGAGATCGATCTCTATGGCAGTACAGGGCGCTTCGTCATGCCCGCAGCACGGTTCGATTCGGATGTCCGGACGCGCCCGCGTCAGACGCGGCTGGCGGCGCGCCCTCGCGGTCGTCGCGGCCGTGCTGGCGCTCCCGGCGCTGGCGGCGCCCGCCCTCGCCATGCCCGCGCATCCTCAGCACCGCGCCCGCGAGGGCGGCTTCGAGGAGCTGATGGTGCCCTCCAGCATGGGCCCGATCAAGGTGCAGGTGCAGTGGGCCGCGCACGGCGGCGGCGCGGCGCTGTACCTGCTCGACGGCCTGCGCGCCCGCGACGACTCCAATGCCTGGAGCTTCGAGACCAATGCCCTGCAGCAATTCGCCAATGACAATGTCACCCTGGTGATGCCGGTCGGCGGGCAGTCCAGCTTCTATACCGACTGGCGATCGCCTTCGAACACCAACGGGCAGAAGTTCACCTACCGGTGGGAGACCTTCCTGACCGACGAGCTGCCCGCCTTCCTCGAGGGCTACGGCGTCTCCCGGACCAACAATGCGGTGGCCGGACTGTCCATGGGCGGGTCGGCGGCCCTGGCGCTGGCCGCTTATCACCGCGACCAGTTCAAGCACGCCTCCTCGTTCTCGGGCTACCTGAACATCTCCGCGCCCGGCATGCGCGAGGCCATCCGCATCGCCATGCTCGATGCCGGCCGTTTCAATGTCGATTCGATGGCCTGGCCGTGGAGCCCGCAGTGGCTGCGCATGGACCCGTTCGTCTTCGCACCGCAGCTCCGCAACCTGCCCATGTTCATCTCCGCGTCGTGGGGCGTGCTCGGCCCGCACGACCACCCGGACTCCCCCGTCGGCATCTTCAACACCGCGAATGCCGTTGCGCTGGAGGCCCTGTCGATGGTGAACACCCTCTCGTTCGTCGGCCGGATGACCCAGCTCGGCATCGGCGCCCACTACAACCTCCAGGTCCAGGGCACCCACTCCTGGCCCTACTGGCAGGACCAGCTGGCCACCGCCCGCCCCGACATCCTCGCCGCCCTGGGGGTTTGATTCCGGACGGATGCCGACGTGGCAGCTGATTTCGTGGCGGTCGGGGTAACTCCGGGGTGCGAAATCGGTTTGCCATCTGACCGCCGGAACGCGTGCGGGACGCCGACGGCTCGCGGCTGTGCGCTGAAGATGTGGGGAGGCGGGTCGACAACTGGACGTTTGCTGTGGAACTGTCCGTTTCCGTGTGTCCTGCCGGGGCTCGCGCGCTTGCGGAGGTACAACACTTGTGTGGCTAGAGTTGTCCGTGGGATCAAAAGCAGGCGCGTGCGCTGGATGGCATGTGCTGTAGCGGCGCTGTTTCCGCTGGCCGCGGGCACTTTCGCGCAGTGCGGACCAGCAAGCGCCGCGCCGGATGCGCCCGCCGTACCCGCGGCGTCCATCCAGAAGATGTCGTGGCTCAACGACCACCGGGTCGCCCTGTGGGTGAATTCGCCGGCCACCGGCGCACCCGTCGAAGTCCAGTTGCTGCTGCCGCGTGACTGGAACGCCAAGCCGGATGCCAGGTTCCCCGTCGTCTACATGCTCGACGGTCTGCGGGCCACCGACGACGAGAACGGCTGGACCAAGGAGGCGGGCGCGGCCGGCTTCTACGCCGACAAGAATGCCCTGGTGGTGCTGCCGATCGGCGGCCAGTCCAGCTTCTACGCCGACTGGCTGGCCCCCGACAACGGCCACAACTACCAGTGGGAGACCTTCCTGGTGAAGGAGCTCCCGCCGTTGCTGGAGAGCCAGTTCCGCGCCACCGATGCGCGTGCGGTGGAGGGACTCTCGATGGGCGGCACCGCGGCCATGATGCTGGCCGCCCGCAATCCCGGCTGGGTCCGCTCGGCCGCCTCCTACTCCGGCTTTCTCACCCTGACCTCGCTCGGTATGCCCCAGGCGGTCGACTTCGCCATGCACGACGCGGGCGGCTTCGACTCGGCGAAGATGTTCGGCCCGCCGGGCAGCCCGGCCTGGAAGGAACACGACCCCTACGAGCTGGCCGACAAGCTCAAGGGCGTGGCCCTCTACGTCTCCAGCGGCAACGGCGTCGCGGGCACGACCGACCCGCTCTCCGACGTTCCGGGCATCACAAGCAATTACGCGGGCCTGGGCCTCGAGGTGCTGTCCCGGCTGAGCAGCCAGAACTTCGTGGCCAAACTCGACAAGCTGAACATCCCCGTCTCGGTGAACTACCGCCCGTCCGGCACCCACACCTGGCCGTACTGGGATTTCGAGATGCGCCAGGCCTGGCCGCAGACGGCCACCGCGCTGGGCGTGGACGCGACCCCCGTCGACTGCAGGACCGGTGGCGCGATCGCGCCGGTGGCGCAGGGCAACTCCTGGCTCGGTGACTGCCTCACCGCGGAGTACCCGCTGTCCGGCGGCGTGGCCCAGGACTTCCGCGGCGGCAAGGTGTTCTACTCGCCGGCCACCGGCGCCCAGCCGGTCGCGGGTGCGATCGGCGGCAGCTATGGCGGACTGGGCGCGGCGGCAAGCGCTCTGGGCTTCCCGATCGCGGGCGAGGGCGGCCTGCCCGACGGCCGCGGCCGACTGCAGCCGTTCCAGCACGGGTCGATCTACTGGACCCCGCAGACCGGTGCGCAGGCGGTGCGCGGGGCCATCCTCGACGAATGGGCCAGGCAGGGCTATGAGCGTGGCCCGGCCGGGTACCCCACCGGCCAGGAGGCCCGGACGCCCCAGAAGGACGGCGCGGTACAGGGTTTCGAGAACGGGCCCATGTACTTCAGCGCCAGGACCGGCGCGCACCTGGTGCAGGGCCTGATCCTGGGCAAGTACGCGCAGCTCGGATTCGAGAACAGCCCTTACGGTTTCCCGACCTCGGGTGAGCAGCCGGTGCGCGACTTCGGCCGCTGGTCCGGGTTCGAGGGCGGCAATATCTACTGGAGCCCGCTCTCGGGCGCCTGGGGCGTGCGGGCCGGTCCGATCATGGACGCCTGGGGCGCAACCGGATTCGAGAACGGACCGCTCGGCTACCCGATCTCCGACGAGAGCCCGACCCCGGGCGGCGCCCAGCAGACCTTCCAGGGCGGCACCATCACTATCCGCGACGGCCGGGCCGCGGCGGCCACCCTCGACGGCCGCCCGATCGCCATCCCCGGCGCCGAGCAACCCAAGCCGGACCCGGCCCGGCCGGCCGCCCAGCAGCCCGCACTCCCGCTGCCGGGTCTGCCCGCCCTGCCGCTGCCGCCGGCCCTCGCCCCCGAGGTCCCGGTCCCGGTGCCGGCGACCCCGGCCGCCGCCCCCGCCACTCCTGCCGCGCCGGCCGCGACCCTCGCACCTGCTCCGGCACCCGCACCCGCCGCGGCTCCGGCACCTGCGCCTGCCGCGGCTCCGGCGCCTGCCGCGGCTCCGGCCCCGGCACCCGAGCCCCCACCTGCCGATCCCGCGCAGCCCGCGCCCATTCCGGCGCTGGGTCCGGAGGTCCGTCCCAACTGAGACTTTCCGGCCGAACCGCCCTAATCGGCCCTAAGAAGTGGATGTGGTTCCGTTGTGGCCCGGGACTCCGTCCCGGGTTGCGGCTAGCCTGGGGACGACCTCTTGCCCCTGGACAGATATAGGAAGCAAATTGATGCACGGTACCCGTGGAAAGGTATTCGGCGTGGTGGCCGCCCTCGCCGCCGCTGGACTGCTCGCCGCCTGCGGTAGCAACGACTCGACCGCCAAGAGCACGCCCACGCTCACCACGACCAAGACCACGGCCGCCGCGCCCGCCACCCCGGGCGACGCCGCGCCGTCCACGGACCAGCAGGCTCCGCAGGCCGCGCCGGATGCCGGGACTCCCAGCTCCACGGCCGAGCGCCCGGCGCCGGTGCCGAGCCAGTTCATCACCACCCCGAACGGCTCCCCGGCGCTGTCGGACAAGGAGAAGAGCTTCCTCGACGACCTGAAGAAGGCCGGTATCACCCCGGGTTCCCCGGACATCGCCGTCACCGCGGCCAACCTGGTGTGCCAGGGTAAGTCGGAGAACGCCCCGCAGGATCAGATCATCACCTACGTGACCGCGATCGCCGGTTCCGATCCGTCCTTCGATCCGTCCAAGATGACGGTCGAGCAGGCCGGCAAGATCTACTACGACGTCGCCTCGAAGAGCTACTGCAACAAGTGACGACGCGACGCCGAATCGGACAAACCCGGTCGCGACCAGTGGGTTGCCTGCTGCTCGCCATCGCCGCGATCGTGATCGTGGTCGTGGTGGCGCTGCTGCTGTGGTACCTGCTGGCCGGGCGGTTGCGGCTGCCCGGCCCCAAGCCGCCGGCCCCGCCCCGTCCGAGTTCGCAGCCGGCCACCTGCCCGGACGTGCTCATGCTGTCCGTACCGGGCACCTGGGAGTCGAACAGCCACGACGACCCCTACAGCCCGGCCGCGAACCCGGCGTCGCTGATGTTGAACATCTCCAACCCGATTCGGGCCAAGTTCCCCGATGAGCGGGTCGAGGTCTACACCGTCCCGTACGTGGCGCAGTTCTCCAATCCGGTCGCCATTCCGCCGGACGGGCAGTCCTCCTACAACAACAGTCGTTCCGAGGGCGCCAAGCGGGCCACCGACAAGCTCGCGCAGACCGCCGCCCAATGCCCGCTCACCACTTACGTTCTGGCGGGTTTCTCGCAGGGCGCGGTGATCGTCGGTGACATCGCCACGCAGATCGGCGCGGGCAAGGGCCCGGTGGCCGAGGATCTGGTGCTGGGCGTGACGACCATCGCCGACGGCCGCCGCGATGTCGGCGATCCGGGCGAGGCCATCGAGATCGGCCCGACCCCGCCCGGCGTGGGCGCGGAGGTGGCGCTCAAGGGCCTGAACGTCCCCGGTATCACCATGACCGGACCGCGCGGCGGCTACGGCAAGCTCACCGGCCGCACCTTCACCATCTGTGCCGCAGGCGATTTGATCTGTGATTCCCCTCGGCAGGCGCTGAGCCCGAACAATATCCTCGGCAGCCTGAACATCCTGGTCCGCGCCGCGGGCAATCCGGTCCACAGCCTCTACAACGGATACCAGGTGGACGACAACGGCACCACCGCCACCGAGTGGACGGTGAACTGGGCGTCGGGTCTCATCGAAAACGCTCCGCACCCTGCACATATGTAAGCCGTTGCGCAGCGAACCTTATGCGTTCGGGCGCACCCTGGTCGATGGGTACTTCACCGGCGGTGTGACCCCCACCGACCGACCCCCCAGTTTCGGGGTCACCCGGTAAAGTGCTCCGGGTTGCGACACTGCCGAGACCCGGTGCGTGCGGCAACTCACATCCAGTCCTAGTTGTGTCCTATGTGGGGCGCTCCCCACCCATTTGGAGGCATTCGCGCCGGTGAAGCACTAGTCCAGAGGTGTGAGCTGGGGGATGTTCGGCCGCTCCGAAGCATGGCCGGGCGGCTCCTCTGTAACATGTCCCTGGTTTGAGAACATCTAGCCATTAGACGGTCACCGCGCAGACCGCAACACAATTCTGCAGGTTGGCTCTCGCATGGAGCTCCCGCGGGCGAAGAGAGTCGGGGCCTCACAGGTAACAGCGGCAATGCATGCCGTCTCATGCCGCGTGTGCCTCGGAGGAGAAGAAGGAATGGACGAGACTTTCGACGATTACCTCGACGAAACGGGGAACATCACGATTCCCGAGGGACGCACCCTCGTCGACTACGTCGAGAAGCACACTCACGGTAACGACGCCAATGACTTGGCCTACCGCTACATCGATTACTCACGCGAGCGCGACGGTGAGTACCAGGACCTCACTTGGAGTCAGTTCGGTACGCGGCTGCGCGCGGTGGCCGCCCGACTGCAGCAGGTGACCAAGCGGGGCGATCGGGTCGCGATCCTGGCTCCGCAGGGCCTGGATTACGTCATCTCCTTCTTCGCCGCCATCTACGCGGGCACCATCTCCGTGCCGCTGTTCGATCCGGACGAGCCGGGCCACACCGATCGCCTGCACGCGGTCCTCGGTGACTGCACGCCCGCCGCGATCCTGACGGCGAGCTCCTCCGCCGCCGGTGTCCGCCAGTTCTTCCGGTCGCTGCCCGCGGCCCAGCGCCCGCGCATCATCGCCGTCGACGCGATTCCCGACAGCGTCGGGGAGTCCTGGATCCGCCCCGACATCGTGGTCGACGACATCGCCTACCTGCAGTACACCTCCGGCTCCACCCGGGTGCCCGCCGGTGTCGAGATCACCCACCGCGGTGTCGGCACCAATGTGCTGCAGATGGTGAACGCGCTTGATCTGAACGAGAATTCGCGCGGCGTGACCTGGCTGCCGCTGTACCACGACATGGGTCTGCTGACGGTGATCCTGCCCGCCGTGGGCGGCAAGTACATCACCATCATGTCCCCGGCCTCGTTCGTGCGCCGGCCCTCGCGCTGGATCAACGAACTGGCCGCGGTGTCCGACGGCGCCGGAACCTTCGCCGCCGCACCGAACTTCGCCTTCGAGCACGCCGCCGTGCGCGGCCTGCCCAAGCCGGGCGAGTCGCTGGACCTGTCGAACGTGCTCGGCCTGATCAACGGCTCCGAGCCGGTGACCACCACCTCGATGAAGAAGTTCAACGAGGCGTTCGCCCCGTACGGCCTGCCCAAGACCGCCATCAAGCCGTGCTATGGCATGGCCGAGGCCACCCTGTTCGTGTCGGCCACCCGGCACGAGGACGAGGCCAAGGTCATCTACGTGGACCGGGTGGAGCTCAATGCCGGTCGGGTGAAGAAGGTCGAGCAGGGCGCGGAGAACTCCATCGCCCAGGTGTCCTGCGGTTACATCGCGCTGTCGCAGTGGGCGACCATCGTGGACGGCGACTCCATCGACTCGCCCGAGGGCGCGCGTGAGCTGCCCGACGGGCAGGTCGGCGAGATCTGGCTGCACGGCAACAACATCGGCATCGGCTACTGGGGCCGCGCCGAGGAGACCCAGAAGACCTTCCGTAACCAGCTCGCGCATCGACTGCCCGAGCACAGCCACGCGGAGGGCGTGCCGGCCGACGGCATCTGGCTGCGCACCGGTGACTACGGCGTCTACGTGGACGGCGAGCTCTACATCACCGGCCGCGTCAAGGACCTGGTCATCGTGGACGGCCGCAACCACTACCCGCAGGATCTCGAGTACTCCGCCCAGGAGGCCTCGACCATGCTGCGTCCCGGTTTCATCGCCGCCTTCGCGGTGCCCGCCAACCAGCTGCCCGCCGAAGTCTTTGCGCAGGACAGCCATTCCGGCCTGAAGTACGACGCCGACGATGCCAGCGAGCAGCTGGTCATCGTGGCCGAGCGCGGCCCGGGCGCGGGCAAGGCCGACCCGGGGCCCATCGCGGATGCGGTCCGCGCGGCCATCTCGTCCCGGCACGGTGTCACCGCGCGTGACATCCTCCTCGTTCCGGCCGGTTCGATCCCGCGTACCTCCAGCGGCAAGATCGCTCGTCGTGCCTGCAAGGCGGAGTACATCGGCGGCACGCTGCGTGGTGGTTACACGCAGCAGGCCTTCCCCGATGCACCGGACGAGGAGTGAGACGACCGTCTCGAAGTTGGATGGCGCGAGCCCGTTCGGTTCGCGCCATTCATGCATGAAAGGCAGTGCCGTTCCGGCACGCGAAGACAGAGCCGTTCGGGCAGGGAGCGGCGAGAGTCTCGATAACAACGCCGCGCACCGTGAGCAGACAGGTAGCTTGAGGAACTGATGGCTGAGAACGAGGGCACGGACCCCACCCAGACGACCGAGAACGCACCGGCGGCCGAAGGTGCGGCCACGCAGAAACCTGCCGCGGCCGACATGTCGGTGGCCGACCTGCGGGAATGGCTGCGCCGCTGGGTCGCCGACGCGACCGGGCAGCCGATCGAGAACATCACCGTGGACCGGCCGATGGAGGAGTTCGGCCTGGCCTCGCGCGATGCCCTCGCACTCGGTGGCGATATCGAGGAGCTGACGGGGGTCCTGCTGAACGCGACCATCGTCTACCAGCACCCGACCATCGCCTCGCTGGCCGAGCGAATCATCAATGGGGAGCCCGACCTTCCGGCCGACGTGGCCGACGACTCGTTCTACACCCGGGGCTTCCAGCCGGGCGAGGCGCACGATGTCGCCATCGTCGGTCTGTCCACCCGGCTGCCGGGTGCGGGCGATACGCCCGAATCCACCTGGGACTTCCTGATCAACCGCGGTGACGCGATCCGCGACCTACCCGAGTGCCGCTGGTCGGAGTTCCTCGACGATCCGCGCTTGGTAGAGCAGATCGCCAAGTCCAACACCAAGGGCGGCTACCTCGACCAGGACGTCCTCAAGAGCTTCGACGCCGAGTTCTTCGCCATCTCCCCGGTCGAGGTGGAGCGCATGGACCCGCAGCAGCGGATGGCGCTCGAGCTGACCTGGGAAGCGCTGGAGCACGCCAGGATTCCCGCCAACACCCTCAAGGGTGAGCAGGTCGGCGTCTTCATCGGTTCGACCAGCACCGAGTTCATGATCATCGCGGGCATGGCGGTCGGGAACACCGATCCGGGCACGCCGCTCTCGGCCGAGGGCTACGGCATCATGGGCAGCGTTTCGGCCATCATCCCCAACCGGGTCTCGTACTTCTACGACTTCCGCGGCCCATCGGTGGCCGTCGACACCGCGTGCTCGTCCTCGCTGGTAGCGGTGCACCAGGCCGTTCGGGCGCTGCGCAACGGCGAAGCCGATCTGGCGCTGGCCGGTGGCACGAACGTGCTGCTGTCCCCGGCCGCGACGCTGGCCTTCGACGCCAATGGCGGTGTGTCGAAGGACGGTCACATCAAGGCGTTCTCGTCGGACGCCGACGGCATGGTCCGCTCCGAGGGCGGCGGTCTGGTCGTGCTCAAGCGGCTGGCCGACGCCGAGCGTGACGGCGACACCATCTACGCGGTCGTCAAGGGCTCCGCGGTCAACAGCGACGGCCGGTCCAACGGCCTGCTGGCCCCGAACCCGGACGCGCAGGCCGATGTGCTGCGCAGCGCCTACCGGGACGCCGGAATCCCGCCGTCCCAGGTCGACTACATCGAGGCACACGGCACCGGCACCCCCATCGGCGACCCGATCGAGGCGGATGCGCTCGGCCGCGTCATCGGCCGGGGCCGTGAGGCCGACAAGCCCGCCCTGCTGGGTTCGGCCAAGACCAATTTCGGTCACCTGGAGGCCGCGGCCGGCGCCGCGGCTCTCGCGAAGGTCATCATGGCGTTGCAGCACAACGTCATTCCGCCGCACCTCAACTACGCGGGTCCCAGCCCCTTCATCCCGTTCGACCAGGCGCACCTGAAGGTCACCGACCAGCCCACCGAATTCCCGCGCTACAGCGGCAAGGCCACCATCGGCGTCTCCGGCTTCGGCTTCGGCGGCACCAATGCGCACGTGGTCATCCAGGAGTACGTGCCGGCCCTCGCCGCAGCGGAGGTTTCCGAGACCACCGGCCTCGACAACGAGACCACCGACGTGGTCGCCGAGGCCGAGGCCATCACCGAAACCGTTGTGCCGGAACCGGAGTGGGGCAATCGCGAAGAGCCGATGCCGCTGATCCTCCCGGTGTCGGGTTACCTGCCGTCGCGGCGCAAGCGCGCCGCCAAGGATCTGGCCGACTGGCTGGAATCCGAAGCGGGACAGGCGACTCCGCTCGTGGACGTGGCCCGCACCCTGGCGAAGCGCAACCACGGCCGCTCGCGCGGCGTGGTCGTGGCCAAGACCCATGACGAGGCCATCGCGGGCCTGCGGGCCATCGCCGAGGGCAAGCCGGGCAATGGCGTCTGGACCGCCGATTCCCCCGCCGCCAAGGGCGCGCTGTGGGTGATGGCCGGTTTCGGTGCGCAGCACCGCAAGATGGGCAAGCAGCTCTACACCGAGAACTCGATCTTCCGTAAGGCCGTCGATCAGGTCGACGAGCTGGCCATGGACGAGGCCGGGTACTCGGTCAAGGAGATGATCCTCGACGACTCCATGGACTGGGACATCGGCACCGGCCAGGTCGGCACCTTCACCATCCAGGTGGGTCTGGCCTCGATCCTGCGCGCGCACGGCGCCGAGCCCGAGGGCGTGGTCGGCCACTCCCAGGGTGAGGTTGCGGGAGCGTACATTTCGGGCGGTCTGCCGCTCGAGGACGCGGTCCGGGTGATCTGCGCGCGCTCGCGGCTGATGGCCGAGGGCGAGGCCATGCTCACCGACGACCAGGTCCGCAATATGGCGCTGCTGGAGTACTCCGCCGAGGAGATCGCCAAGCTCGTCGAGACCGAGTTCCCCGAGATCGAGGTCGCGGTGTACGCCGCGCCCAACAACACGGTGATCGGCGGCATGCCGGACCAGGTGCACGCGATCGTGGCGCGCGCCGAGGCCGAGGGCAAGTTCGCCCGCGTGCTGCAGACCCGCGGCGCGGGCCACACCTCGCAGATGGACATGCTGCTGGGCGAACTCGCCGCCGAGCTGGCCGGCATCGAGCCCACCAAGCTCAAGCGCGACCTCTACTCGACCGTCCACAAGGACACCGTCTACCGCGCCGGGCACGCGCCCGTGCAGGACGTGGACTACTGGGTCATGAACATGCGCGGCTCGGTGTACTTCACCAACGCCATCCGGCAGGCCGTCGACACCGGTATCACCACCTTCCTGGAACTCGCGCCGAATTCCGTTGCGCTCATGCAGGTCCTGGGCACCACCTTCGCGGCGGGCGTGCACAATGCGGCACTCATCCCGACCCTCAAGCGCAAGGAGGACGAGGCCGCGGGCGTCATCTCCGCGCTGGCGCAGCTGTACGTGCACGGCCACAAGGTGGACCTGCCCTCACTGCTGCCCGCCGGTGACTACGCCGCCGCGCCGCGCACCGCGTTCCTGCGCAAGCAGCACTGGCCCAAGGTGACCGGCGGTTTCGGCGGCGGCGCGGGCAATGCTCGTGTCCCGGGCGCGCACGTCGCGCTGCCGGACGGCCGCCACGTCTGGGAGGTGCAGGCCCCGGCCGTCACCGACCTGGCCGCACTGGTGAATGCCGCTGCCGCGCAGGTGCTCTCGGATGTCACCGTCGGCGCCTCCATCGCGCACGGCGCGGTCCCTGCCACGGGCACGCTGACCACCACGCTCACCCCCCACCCGGGCGGCGCGTCGGTGTCGGTGCACGCCAAGGAGGGCAATGCCTTCCGCCCGCTCTTCGACGCCGTCGTCACTGCGTCTCTCCCCACCCACGGACTCCTGGCCGCACCGCTGCCGGAATCGGCTGTGGCGCAGCCGGTCGCGGCCGTCCAGGCGGCTCCCGCTGCCGAGGTGGTCGAGGCGGCCCCCGGCGAGCGCTGGGATCCCAAGGGCACGCAGACCATCGAGCAGCGCCTGGCCATCATCGTGGCCGAGTCCATGGGCTACGCGGTCGAGGATCTCCCGATGGAGATTCCACTGATGGAGCTGGGTCTGGACTCGCTGATGGCCATGCGCATCAAGAACCGCGTGGAATACGAGTTCGACATTCCGCAGCTGCAGATCCAGGCCGTGCGCGATGCCAGCCTGCTCGAAGTCGGCAAGGTGCTGCGCTACGCCATCGAGCACCGCGATCAGCTCGACGACATCGCCGCGCGGCAGGCCGCCGGTGAGGACATCGCCGTCGACGCCGATTTCATCTCCGCCGCGCGGGCCGCCATGGCCGCCGGCGAGGATCCGGCCGCGCTGCTGCCCAAGGCCGAGACCACCGATGTGGTGGCCGAGGCCGAGGAGATCGTCGCGAAGCACGAGTCCGCCGCGCCGATCGCCGAGACCGACGCCGACAATGTGCCCCCGCGCAACGGCGAGGAGCGACTCGCCTTCGCCACCTGGGCGCTGGTGACCGGCAAGACGGCGGGCGGCATCTTCAACCCGCTGCCCGAGATCGACGACACCACGCTGGAGAAGCTGGTGGCCCGGCTGTCGGAGCGGGTCAAGGCCGAGGTCGATCCGGCCGACGTGCGGGCCTGCAAGACCATCGAGCAGCTGTCCGAGGTCGTTGTCCGCTATCAGGGCAAGAGCTCCGATCTGGAGGGCTTCGTGCGCACGCTGCGCCCGAAGGAGGCCGGTTCGAATGCGGTGCCGGTCTTCGTGTTCCACGCTTCGGGCGGCAACACCCTGGTGTACGAGCCGCTGCTGAACCGGCTCCCGGCCGGGACTCCGATGTACGGCCTGGAGCGGGTCGAGGGCACCATCGAAGAGCGTGCGCACCAGTACATTTCGGAGATCCGCAAGCGGCAGCCGGAGGGCCCGTACGTGTTCTACGGCTGGTCGCTGGGCGCGGTGTTCGCGCTCAAGGTCGCCGAGATCATGCGTGCCGAGGGCGCCGATGTCCGGCAGGTCGGCCTGATCGACCTGGCGCTGCCCGTCGAGCCGTTCAGCGACGCTCCCGAGGAGCGGGTGGAGCGGATCCGGCGCTACCAGGCGTTCGCGCAGAAGACCTACGGCTTCAATGGCGAACTCGATCAGGAGCAGCTCGAGGAACTGGCCGCGGCGTCCGACGCGGAGCAGATCGACATCATCATGGAGCTGCTGAAGTTCGCCGGGGTCGACATCCCGGGCGGCGTGATCGAGCATCAGCGCACCTCGTGGATCGACAGCAAGGAGCTGCAGAAGATCGAGCCGTTGAAGTACGACGGCGCCGTCACCCTGTACCTCGCCGATCGCTACCACGACGGAATGATCGAGCTGGAACCGCGTTTCGCCGACCGGCGGCCGAACGGCGGCTGGCAGGAACACATTCCGAATCTGGAGATCATCCACATTCCGGGTGATCACATCCAGATCATCGACGAGCCGCGGATCGCCACCATCGGCGCCGATCTCACCAAGAGATTGTCGGAGATCGACTCCACAACGAAATAGCACCACGGCGACACGAATTCTGCGAAAGTAGGTTTTTGCTGAGAGGAGTGTCCAGTGAGCACCGCCGCCGACAAACTCGCCGACCTTCGACACAAGCTCGACATCGCGAGGGAACCGGCGGGAGATGCGGGAATCGCCAAGCGGGCCAGGAAGGGAATTCCCTCGGCCCGCGACCGCATCGAGATGCTGCTGGATGCCGGCACTTTCGTGGAAGTCGGTGCGCTGGTGCGCAATCCGGGCGACGAGGCCGCTCTCTTCGGGGATGGCGTGGTCACCGGCCACGGCCTGGTGGAGGGCCGCCCGGTGGCCGTCTTCTCGCACGACCAGACCGTCTACGGCGGTTCGGTCGGCGAGATGTTCGGCCGCAAGGTCGCGGGCATCCTGGAATTCGCGGCCAAGATGGGCTGCCCGGTGGTCGGCATCAACGACTCCGGCGGCGCCCGCGTGCAGGAGGCGGTGACCTCCCTGGCCTGGTACGCCGAGCTGGGCCGGCGTCAGGAACCGTTGTCCGGCTTGGTGCCTCAGATCTCCATGATCCTGGGCAGCTGTGCGGGCGGCGCGGTCTACGCGCCCATCAATACCGACGTGGTGGTGGCCACCGAAGCGGCCTACATGTTCGTCACCGGGCCCAAGGTGATTCGCGAGGTCACCGGTGAGGACGTCAGCCTCGAGGAGCTCGGCGGCGCGAAATCCCAAGCCCAGTACGGCAATATCCACCACGTGGCCCCGGACGAGGCCGCCGCCTTCGAGTGGGTGCGCGAGTACCTCGGCTATCTGCCGTCGAGCTGCACGGAGCTGCCGCCGGTGGTGAATCCCGGGCTGGAGCCGGAGATCACCGACACCGATCTGGAACTCAACGGCATCGTGCCCGATGCCGACAATGCCGGCTACGACATGCACGAGATCCTGCTCCGGATCTTCGACGACGGCGGGTTCCACGAATTCGGTGAGGCGGCGGGCAAGAACGTCATCTGCGGCTTCAGTCGCGTGGACGGCCGCACGGTCGGCGTCGTGGCCAATCAGCCCCTGGTCTCCGCCGGTGCGCTCGATGCCCGCGCCTCGGACAAGGCCGCCCATTTCGTGCGGCTCTGCGACGCCTTCGAAATCCCGCTGGTCTTCGTCGTCGACACCCCGGGCTTCCTGCCCGGGGTGGAGCAGGAGAAGATCGGCGTCATCAAGCGCGGCGGCCGGTTCATCTTCTCCTTCGTGGAGGCCACCGTCCCGAAGGTCACCGTGGTCATCCGCAAGTCCTACGGCGGCGGTTATGCCGTCATGGGGTCCAAGCAGCTGGGCGCGGACGTGAATCTGGCCTGGCCCACCGCCCGGATCGCGGTCATGGGCGCGGAGAGCGCGGTGTCGCTCATCGGCGCCAAGACCCTGGCGGCGGCCCCGGAGCCGGAGCGCGCGGCCATGCGCAAGCAGATGATCGAGTTCTACAACGCCACCGTCGCGACGCCGTGGGTGGCGGCCGAACGCGGCTATATCGACGCGGTCATCGAGCCCGCCACCACCCGCCTGGAAATTCGGCGCGCCCTGCACCTGTTGCGCGACAAGAAGACTCCGGGCAATCCCCGTAAACACCATCTGCTGCCGTTGTAGCCGCGCCTGTTCCGGCGGGTCCGGCGCGCGCCATTGCGGGATTCGGCGCCGGCCATTGCGACGTGACCTCGCGTGTGAAAACATCTCATTTCAATTTCGAAAATGAGAGCTTGGGAGCGAAGCAGAAATGGCTACCCTTCGAATTCGGCACACGATCATCGGCGGCGCGGCCACCGCCGCGACCGCCCTGGCGGTCCTCTCCGCCGCACCGGCCGCCTCCGCTCAGGTCACCGGGCTGTGGGCCGGGACCGGGCTGGCGCACATCAATACGACCTACACCCTCACCGCCTCCGTCGGCGGCTCGAACGCGGGCACCCAGGTGGGCTTCTGGATCACAAACCCGTCCGGCGGCGCAGCCGTGTACATGGGCGCCTCTCCGGTGGATTCCACCGGGCACGCGACTTACCAGTGGACCCCGACCACCGTGGGTTCGTACACGCTCATCGCGAGTGACGACGGCAGCAGCACCAGCAGCAACGCCCAGACCATGGGAATCAGCGTCACCGCGGTTCCGGTGGGCGGCATGGGCACCGGCAGCGCCTCGAAGATTCCAATCATCGGCGGCCTGCTGAGCAGCCTGCTGAGCCAGTTCGGCCTCGCCTGACACCGATTCGCTCCGTCCGAAACCGGCTTCGCCCCGCTCACGGGCGGCTTGTTCGGGCGGCTCGCCGATTGCGCTGAATCTATCGGGTGACCCGTACAGATGTGAGAGCCTTCAGCTATGAGTACCTCACCTTTGGCGCTACTCGAAGGCGGGCCGGATGGCCTCGAAACGCGGATCGTCCCGATCACGCCACCGGGCGTCGAGCTGCGGGTGGCGTTCGGGGACGGGTACGAGCGCTACAAAGTGACGTCACGCTGGCAGGACACTCCGGAGGGGAGTCTGCCCGTCTACGAGTGGGTGGCACACGTGGACGTCAAGAAATAGCAACTGGAATTCGATAGGACCCGAAAGCGCAGTGGCCGCCCGCGACGTCGCGGGCGGCCACCGATCATCACGTGTCCCGGGTCAGAAGACGCGCATCTTCCCCGGTGACCAGAACCCGGAGCGGGTCACCACGTGGGTGTCGACCTGCGCGGGCTTGGGGAACTTGGCCTTGGCCGGGTCGGACGGATCCGGATAGAACGGCTCGTACTGCTCCAGGGAGCCCCAGTCGCGGGCGTAGTTGTCCTTCAGATAGGTCGGCACCGTCTTGGAGGCCGACAGCATCTCCGCCCAGCCCAGCGGACCGCCGAATTCCTCGGCCTGCCAGGTATTGGTGGAGCTGATGGCCAGCGGCCGGTCGGGCAGGATGCGGTACTTGGGCGCCGCGTCCACCACGCCGTTGCGGTGATCGAACTGGTGCTGGCACGGGAACTGCAGGCCCACGGCCCAGTCCAGCAGGATGGGCTGGGTGGAGCCCAGATAGCTGTTGAGCGACACCAGCTTCGGCACCCGCGGCGGGGTGAAGGCCAGCCACTGATCGCCGATCAGGATCGGGTCGCGGGCGTAGATGCGGACCGCGTCGGCATTGTCGGGCAGCGCCGAGCGCGGGATGCGCAGGTTGCGCCAGGACGGGGCCGGGCCGACGTCGAGCGGGCGGTACTTGTCGAGGAAGGTGACGGTGCCGTCCGGGTTGTGGTGGCCGTACTCCAGGAAGATGTCCTGGCCGTAGGTCATATTGCCGGTGTCGTCGAACGACATCACCCGCCCGGCCGCCGAAATCACGATCAGCGGTGAGTCGTCCGAGCGCGGCGGGAGCTGGTACCAGCTGGAGGTGAGCTCGGCGGGCTGCTGCACGCCGTCCTGGTAGCTGCCCATGACCGGGGTGGTGGCCGGGTCCAGGCCGAAAGGCAGGGCCACGGTGGACCCGTTCACGCCCTGCGCGCCCTTGCCGCCGCCGGTGCCCGCGTTCTGGCCCTTCTCGAAGGCCGGGCCGACGGTCTGGGTGGAGGTGTTGCCGGTGCCCGGCTTCACCTCGACGCCGTCGGCGTCCAGCTTGTCGGCGACGCCGTTGGGGGAGAAGCCGACCGGGCTCTCACCGGCCAGCGGATCGCCGTTCTGCGGCGGGTGGGCCGGATCGATGAGGGGGGTCAGGTTGCCGCTGTTGACATTTCCCTCGACCAGCACGTCATTGGCGAGCCCGCAGGTGTTGCCGGTGACCGCGTCGATGTTCGAGCGCGCCAGCGAGTACGCCGGGTACTGCTGCACCGCGCCCTTGAGCAGCGACGCCACCTCGAACAGCACCATGAGCGCGGCGACCACGGTGAGCGGGATGGCGGCGAACTTGCGGATCCGCCGGCCGCGCTTGGTCTTCCCGTTCGCCATCGGCTTGGCGTAGCCCTCGCGCAGCGACTGCCAGGCCACCACGGCCAGCGCCAGCCCGAACAGCACCAGCATCAGGGTGTTGGACTGGAAGCCGTGCAGGGAGACGGTCTTGTCGAACCACGGCACGCCGTAGCTGGAGACGTACCAGTAGCCGTTGATGCCGGAGAAGGCGACGGCGAGGGTGAACAGCAGCCCGGCCAGGAACACCGACCGGTTCTTCCGGGAGCGAAGTGCGGTGGCGGACACGGCGACCGCCGTCACCGCCGCCAGCGAACCCGCGATGCCCGCGTACGAACCGAAGTGGTGGGTCCACTTGGTCGGGTTGAACATCATGAAGAAGATGGTTCCGAAGACCACGCCCATGAGCCGCCAGGTCGGCGCGCTCGCGATGCCCGGCACCTGCCGCCGGCGCAGCAGCACCAGCATGGTGGTGATCAGGCACAGGATCATGAGCAGGAACGCGAAGCGCCGCGCCAGCGAGCCGTCCACGGTCTCGACGAACAGGTAGTAGTAGCGCAGGTAGTCCTCGTACCAGGCCAGATTCGGCCCGGTCACCTGCCGCACCCGGTTCGCCTCCATGATTCCGGCGAAGGTCTGATCGGCGAAAACCGCCACCAGCACCAGGAATCCGGCCGCCGCGATGGGGGCGAGCAGGGCCAGATCGCCGAACTGCTTGCGCCGCCGCACCACGATCCGCACCAGCGGCCGGATGCCCGCGAGCAGCGCCGCCACACACATCAGTCCGGTCGGCGCCGCCGCCAGCGTGAACGCCGCCACCAGCACCGCGACCGCGGCGGGCAGCAGGCGCGAGGTGGCGATGGCCCGCTCGATGGACACCCAGGTCAGCAGCGCGCCGAGGGCCACGATCGGCTCCGAGCGCAGGCCGTTGTCGTAGGGCAGCCAGAAGGCCAGGAACACCAGACCGCCGGTCCACAGCGCGACCTGGGACTTCGCCACCGCGTTGCCCAGTCGCGGCACCACCTCGCGGCTGATCACCAGCCAGCACAGGATTCCGCAGAGCAGCGCGGGAATTCGCACCCAGGGGCTGGCGGTGGAGACCTCGGCGAATGCCTGGATGACATAGTAGTACCAGCCGAACGGCGCCTCGGGCACGCCGAACCAGCGGAAGTAGTTGGCCAGGTAGCCCGCGTGCGGGGCCGCCCGCACCATGGTCAGGATGTAGCCGTCGTCGGAGGTGTTGGCGCCCACGAAGTGCCACAGCAGCAGGGTGCCGATGATGCCGCCGTCCGCCCAGGTCGGCTTCAGCCAGTGCGCCGGCAGGATGCGCCGGTGCCCGCGGCCGTCACTGGTGTCCAGGACCGCGAGCGCGCCCATGGCCAGCAGAGTGAGCAGGACCGCGGCGATGATGGCCACCAGCTTGATGACCGTCGGCGAGGAGGAGAACCGGGAGTCCACGGTCATGTGGAACGAAAGGCCCGCCGGCACGCCGCCTTTCATGTCGGTGAACACGCCCACCACCTGGGGGCGCAGATCGCCGAGCAACCGGCCGTCCACGGGCACGGTGACCATTTCCCGTCCGCCGTCGGCGGTGGGCTTCTCGACGGTGCGGGTGACGCCCTCGAAACTGGCGTAGGTCTGGGCGCTGTCGGAGGTGATGACCAGCTGCGAGCACTGGCTCATCTCGGTGCGGGTGGCGCTGGCCACCACGGCATTCCGGTCCAGCACGTCCACGCTCTCGCCCGAGACGCGGACGAACAGGGCCTCCAGGTCCGCGCCCTTGCCCTGCGGCGGCGCCGTTGCCAGCAGGATGCCGCCGCGCGGATCCAGTTGCTGGACCGCGGAACACGGGATGGTGGCGTTCGCGTCGATGGGCACCTGCGACATCAGTGCCGCCTGCACCGGATCGAGCGAGCCGCCCTGCGGCCAGCTCACCTCCGCCTGGGTCTGCTGTACCGGCAGGAACGGTGTCGCCAGCGCGAACAGCGCCCCGAGCACGCCCGCGACGATCGCTATGAGCTTCGCGAAACGATAGTCGCGCGATGTCGCGGGGGCGGTCGCCGGGGGATTCGGCTTTGTCAGTACAGCGGAGGCGTCTGGCACGGTTGCTGATGGTAGTCCCCCGGCCTCCCCGAGACTGGGCGCACGGCGTGGGAGCCGTTGCCAGTTTCGCACGTGTGCCGGCGGTTGGGTGCCAACCCGATTTCGGCCGTACCCGACGAGTTACCCTCACCTCACGAAATCAGTGGTCACCTCTCATTTCGTCTTGATGGGCGAATCCTTGGCCAGGCCGGAGCGGGACTGGACGGTGACGTCCAGGGTCGGCGCGAAGTTCGCATTCGGGACATAGGGGGTGAACTTCTCGAGCGAGCCCCAGTCCCGGCTCCAGTCGTGATTCAGGTACGACGGCCGGGTCTCGGACTTGAGTAGCAATCCGGTCCAGCCCAGTGGGCCGCCGCCGATGTCGTCCTGCCAGGCATTGGAGGCGTCCTGGCCGACGCGGTCCGGCAGAATGCGCCATTCGGGCACCTCGGCCACGCCGTCGTGGTGATCGAAGGGGCGCTGGCACGGGAAGGCGAGGCCGACGTGCCAGTCCTCCAGCACCGGAGCGCTGTCGCCGACAAGGGAATTCAGGGTCTGCAGCCGGGGCAGCCGGGGCGGGGTGACGGCCAGCCACTGGCGCGGGGTGATGTCGGCGTCATTGAGCACCAGGCGAATCGCATTGGCGCCCGCGGGAATCTGATCCAGCGGCACGCGCAGGTTGCGCCAGGACGGGCTCGGGCCGATATCGATCGGCCGGATCCGCCCGGTGTTCGTGACCGTGCCCTGGGCGTCGCGGGTGCCGTACTCGACGAACAGGTCCTGCCCGTAGGTCTCCACACCGTCCTTGTTGAAGGACCGGATGCGCCCCGCGGCCGTCACGACCAGCACCTTGTAGGCGGGATCATTGCGGAGAGTGGTCAGCTTCTCCGCGTTGTACCACTGGGTGGTGAGCTTCGAAACCTGCTGCTCGCCATCGGAGTAACTGCCCTCGACCGGAGTCTTGGCCGGGTCCAGGCCGAAGGGCAGGGCGACGGAGCTGCCGTTGATGCCGGCCTCTTCGCTCTTGCCGCCGCCGGTGCCCGCGCCCGTGGTCTTGGACGTCTTGTTGCCGGACTTCTCGTTCACCGAGTTGGCCCCGCCGGTGACGGTCTCCTCCGCGTCCGCGGTGAGGTCGGAGGCGACGCCATTGGGCGTGAATCCGGTGCTCTCGGCGGACAGACCGTCGGCGTCGGATCCGGTCCACGGGTGCAGCAGCGAATCGGCGGTATCGGTCTCCACCAGCACCTCGTTGGCCAGCGCGCACGAATCACCCTGCAGCGCACGCAGATTCGACTCCGCGATGGAGTAGGCCGGGTACTGGCCGACGGCCGCCTTGGCCAGCGACAGCACCTCGAACAGCACCAGCACGGCCGCCGCGATGGTGAGCGGCATGCTGGCGAACTTGTCGAAGCCGCGCGCCGGTTTCGGCTGCGTGTACGGCTCGCGGAAGTGCTGGTAGGCGGCGATGAGCAGGCACAGCACCGCCAGTCCCAGGAACAGCGTGGAGAAGCCCTTGCCGGCGATGAGCGGCGCCTTGTCGAACCACGGCACGCCGTAACTGGACACGTACCACCAGCCGTTGGGCCCGGTGAAGGTCATGGCCAGCAGGAAGAACACCGCGGCGGTGAACAGCGTCCGGTTGCGCGGCGAGCGAATCCCGTTGAGCCCCACCGCGACCGCGGCCAGCGCCGCCACCGATCCGGCCAGTCCGGCATACACGCCGAAGTGGTGGGTCCACTTGGTGGGCGTGAACATCATCAGGAACAGCGACATGAAGATGATGCCCAGGATCCGCGCCGACGGCCCGCGCGAGGTCCCGGGGATGCGGCCGTTCTTGCGCAGCATCACCATCACGCACACGCCCAGGCACAGCAGCATGGCCAGGATGCCGAAGCGGCGGGCCAGCGAGCCGTCGGGGGAGAGCATGAGCAGCGCGTCCCAGCGCGTGCGCTCGTCGAACCAGGCCACATTGGGGCCGATGAGCTTGCGCACCCGGGTCGCCTCCATGACCGAGGCGAGGGTCTGATCGCCGAAAACCACCACCAGCACCAGGGTTCCGGCGGCCACGCCGGGCGCCAGCAGCGCGCCGTAACGCAGCAGCCACGATCCCGGGCCCTTGGCGCGCTTGTTGACGACCATGAGCACCGGCCGCGCGCCCGCGATGAGCGCCGCGATGCAGATGAGCCCGGTCGGCCCGGCGGCCAGCGAGAAGGCCGCGATCAGCACGCCCACGGCGGCGGGCAGCAAACGCCCGGTGGCCACGGCCCTTTCGATGGAGCACCAGGTCAGCAGCGCGCCCGCGGCGATGAGCGGCTCCGGGCGCAGGCCGTTGTCGTAGGGCATCCAGGCGGCCAGGAACACCAGTCCCGCGGTCCAGATGGCGATGGTGTCGCGTCGCACCCGCGAACCCAGGCGCGGCAGCACTTCCCGGCTGATGACCAGCCAGCACACGATGCCGGCCAGCAGTGCGGGCAGGCGCATCCACGGGCTCGAATCGCTGATCCGGGTCATCCAGGCCAGCACCTCGTACGGCCAGCCGAAGGGCGCCTCGGCCACCCCGAACCAGCGGTAGTAGTTGGCCATGTAGCCCGAAACCTTCGAGGCCCGAGCCATATTCAGGATGTAGCCGTCATCGGAGGTGTTGGCGCCGATGAGGTGCCACACCACCAGCGTGCCCAGCACCGCGACGTCGGCGAGCCGCACCCGCCACCAGTGCGCGGGCAGGAATCGGCGCGGCTTGCGGCCGTCGGAGGTGTCCAGCAGGTGCAGGGCGTAGAGGGCGAGCAGGGTGAACAGCACCGCCCCGAGCGTCGCGAGGCGCTTGACCCAGGTCGGGCTGGAGGTGAAGCGCGCGTCGATATCCACGGTGGCGGAGGCGTTCCCGAGCTGATCCCGCTTCAGATCGGTGAACAGGCCCACCACCTGCGGCCGGGTGTCCCCGCCGACCCGGCCGGCGAAGGGCGTGCCGTCCTGGCGGTGCACCCCGGCGAATTCGACCCGGGTCTCGGCGGCGTCCGAATGCACGGTGATCGCCGTGCAGTCCTGGATCTCCGCCGCCGGCGCACTGAGCAGCGGAATCAGCCGCACCAGCACCGATACCGTGCGTCCCTGGCCGGGCTCGTCGGTGACCTTGACGACCAGGCCCTTCGACTCGGCCTGCCCCGAAGCCGCGGGCACGGTCGAGAACAACGTGCCGGTCGGCAGTTCCCGCAGCACCTGGCACGGCAGGCTCACGTCCAGGCTCAACGGCACGTACGACACCAGTGGCGCCGCGACGTCGGCCGTATCCCCTTGCGGCCAACGCAGTGTCGGCCGGTCCTGGTTCACCGGCAGGATCGGCGTGATCACCGCCAGCAGGAATCCGAGTAACCCGGACACCAGGGCGAGGATGCGGAGGCGGTGGAACGCTCGGGAGTCTGCGCGCACGAGCACCGACTCTAACCATCGCGCCCGCGGCGTCTGTACATCTCCCGGCGTTCCAGCCGCCTCGAACCGGCTGACCTGTAGCCGAATCGGCGGATGTCCGTCAGGATGGTTGTTATCCGAACTGGGCGTGGGGCCGGGCCGGAAGACGAAGAGGAAGCATGACCGAGCTGCGACCTGGCGAAATCATCGCCGGGTATGTGATCGCGCGGCGAATCGGGGCCGGTGGTTCGGGCGTCGTCTACGCGGCGCGGCATCCGCGGTTACCCCGGCTGACGGCCCTCAAGATCTTGAAGCGCGACGATGTCGCCGAGGATGACGAGGTCTGGCGGCGCTTCGAGCGCGAGGCCGATATCGCGGCCCACTTCGACCACCCCAATATCGTGCAGGTCTACGACCGCGGCGTCGCCGAGAACCAGTTCTGGATCTCCATGCAGTACATCGACGGTGTGGATGCCGCTGAACTGCACCATGTTTCGCCGGATCGGGGCCTGCGCATCGGCGCCGAGATCGCTGCCGCACTGGATTACGCGCACGGCAAGGGCGTCCTGCACCGGGATGTGAAGCCCTCCAACATCCTCATCGCCGATCCCGACAGCGGCCGCCCCGAGCGCGCCCTGCTCACCGACTTCGGCATCGCCCGGCTGCGCGACGAGACCACCAAACACACCCATACCGGAAATATCTCCGCCACTTTCGCTTTCGCATCACCGGAGCAGGTGAGCGGGCTGCCGGTGGGTCCGCGCTCGGACCAATACTCGCTGGCCTGCACACTTTTCGTGCTGCTCACCGACCGCCGGCCGTTCCGCGCCGACAATCCGCTGGGCTGGGTGCACGCCCACACCCGGGAGCGGCCGCTGCGCCCGAGCGAGGTGAATCCCGAGCTGCCGGCAGCCCTGGACGAGGTCTTCGACCGGGCCCTGGCCAAGGATCCGGAGGACCGCTTCGACAGCTGCGCGGATTTCGCCTTTGCCGCCACCCAGGCGTACTACTCCGATCCGGCCCTGGCGGTGACCGCCGCGGCCGGTCTGCTGCCGCATCCGCCGCCCCGGCACCTCCGGAGCTGGGGCCGGAAACCGTTGTGGCAGCGCGTCTTACACCGGCGCGTCCTGGTCCCGGTGGCGGTGGCCGCGGTGACGGCCGCGGGCGTGGGTTTCGCACTGCACCAGGGCGATTCGCCACCGGCCCGATCCGGTCCGGGCCTGGTGCCGGACACGTTCGTGGGCACCTGGCTGGCCACCGAGGGGCAGACCAACTACCGGCTGACCGTGCAGCAGGCCAAGATCGGCGATCCGGTGCTGTCCAATCGCGTGGACGGCGTGCTGCCCGACGGTTCTCCGTTCCACTGCGAATTCTCCGCGCCGCTGGACCGGGTGCCCCACGAGGGCGACCGCCTCATCATCGGCACCTCCGAGATCGTGGTCCGGGAGCCGGCCAATGCCTGCCGCGCCAACGGTCCCACCACCCTCACCCTGCTGCCCGACGGACGGATCAGCCGCAAAACCGATGTGAGCGGGCTGATCACGTACAGCAGTGCGAATACGCTGGTCTCGTCCTGGGGGCGCGACGCCGCCGCCATCGCCCGCGCCTTCCCCAGCCTGGTCGGGCAGCTCGCCTCCACCGGCACCGCGGTGGGCTGGCAGGGCGGGTCCTGCCGGCCGCGGGATCCGGGTCCGGGCGAGGCGGCGCAGGGCGCGCATCGCGTGCTGTGCAATGGCGACGACGGCACCGGCCAGGTGCACTTCGACGTCTTCGACTTCGACACCCGGCCGGGCAGTTCCGTCGCCGCGATCTTCTTCGGCAACAACGCCCACATCACCACCCGCACCCACGAGGACGTGGCCGGTGCCTTGACCGTCACCACGGCTGCCGGCGTGGATCCGGCCGCCACCCAGGACACCGACGCCCATCGCGCGCTCGCCGCCGTCTCCTTTCCCGACGGTGATCCGAGATCGCGCTTCGTCATGGTGCTGCGCTGGCCCGGGCACACGGTGAACAGCCTCCTGACCGACTGGCTCGAAAGGGCTCCCCTGAAGTAGGTAGGTGCGCGACCATGGCCGATCTGAAGCCGGGCGAGGAGATCGCCGGATACCTCATCGAACGCTGGATCGGGGCCGGGGGTTCGGGCACCGTCTATGCCGCGCGGCATCCCCGGCTACCGCGCCTGGCCGCCCTCAAGGTCTTCAACCGGGACGAGGTGACCGCCGACGCCGAGGGCTGGCGGCGCTTCGAGCGGGAGGCCGACATCACCGCCCGCTTCGACCATCCGAACATCGTGTCGGTGTACGACCGCGGCCTCGACGACGGACGCCTGTGGATCGCCATGCAGTTCGTGGCAGGCCCTGACGCGGACAGTCTTTCGGGCCTGGCCCCCGAGCGGGCGCTGCGCGTCGGCGGCGGCATCGCCGCCGCGCTGGACTACGCGCACGGCAAGGGCGTGCTGCACCGGGATGTGAAGCCGTCGAACATCATGCTCTCCCCGGCCGAGGACGGCCGCCCGGAACGGGCCCTGCTGACCGACTTCGGCATTGCCCGGCTGCGTGACGAGACCACCCACGTCACCAGGACCGGGGACATCTCCGCGACCTTCGCCTTCGCCTCGCCGGAGCAGGTGTCGGGCCGCTTCCTGGATCCGCGCACCGATCAATACTCGCTGGCCTGCACGCTTTTCGTGCTGCTCACCGGATCCCGGCCGTTCCTGGCCACCGATCTGGCGGGGCTGATCTACGCGCACACCAGCACGCCGCCCCTGCACGTCACGCAGGTGCGCCCCGATCTGTCCGCGGGCTTCGACGCCGTCTTCGACCGTGCGCTGGCCAAGCATCCGGACGAAAGGTTCCCCAGCTGTACGGATTTCGCCGAGGCCGCCTGGGCGGCGTGGCGAGTGGCGACCACACCTACCGTGCTGACCACGCCGCCGATCGGCTTCGTCACCGATCCGGCCGCGCTGCGTTCGCCCCGCACCGATCCGACGGTGCTGCGTTCACCGCACACCGATCCGGCCCTGCTGCGTTCGCCCCGCACCGATCCGACCGTGCTCGGTCCGGGGCGCTACTACACCGAGCCCGGCGCACCCGCGTACGGCGTGGCCTACGGTGCGAGCACCGGATCGTTCGAAGACGCTGCGCCGCACCGGCATCGGGTCCCGGAACCGGCGCGGACCGGGTCCGGGGTGGGCCGCGGCGTGCTCACCGGCCTGCTGGCGGTGCTGGCCGCGACCGTGATCGCGGGCGGCGCCATCCTGGTGACGGTCGATCTGGAGAGCCACGGAAGAACAAGTGGCGCACCGGTATCCGCGTCGGTGCCGACCGTGGCGACCGCAATGTCCACCGGCGGGCAGACCCCGGTCGCCGCCGTGCCGCCCTCGACTCTCGCGGGCCGGGTGCCGGGCGACTTCATCGGTCAGTGGGCGGGCACCAGCGACGCCAATGCCGACGACTACCGCCTGGTCATCCGGCAGGGCAACCTGAACGACGATGTGGTGACCTCCACGGTGCTGCGCGACAACCGGCCGATCTGTGTCTTCGACTATCGCCTGCTGGGCGTTCCCGGCGCCGGCGACATCACGGTCGGCGCCGGCACCCTCGTCTCCGGCGGCTCCGGCTGCAACCCGCAGAGCACCCACGAATTGCTGCTGAGCAATGGCAGGATCACGCGCGCGCTCTCGACCAGCGGCTACGTCACCTACACCCGCGTCGGCTGACTACGCCGGAGCGTTCGCGCCCACCAGGTCGCGCACGTCCCAGAGCCAGACGCCGTCGACGTATCGGGCGGGGAATCCGATCAGCTGGTCGACGGTCAGGCGCAGGGTGTCGCTGTTGTCGGTGGGCGGCAGCACCACCACGTCGGCGCGCCAGTAGCGCAGATCGGCCAGCGCCTGCGCCCGGGTGGCGTCGTCCACCACCGGAATGGTGTTGGACCGCTGCGCCTTCATCAGCAGGCTCGCGGTGGGCCGGTCGTCCGGGCCGTAGCGGCCCTTCTTGGAGGTGCCGGTCGGGCCGACGAAATAGCCTCCCGCGAGCGGGAATTCGAAGCCGGAGTCGGCCTGCCAGTGCAGCGCGCGGGCGTCCGGCGGGGTCGGCGGCGGTGCGACCACCACCGAACCGTGCGAAACGTATTGGCGCACCGTGCCATCCGCGAAGAAGTCCGGGGTGGGCGGGCGCTGCACCGCGGGCAGGATGGTCGGGGTGAGCGGCAGCAGGGCGAAGGCCAGCGCGCCGAACAGGGCCAGCGGCCGCCAGTCGGTCGCCGAGACCTTCCAGTAGTCCAGGGCGCGCTGGGTGGCCAGCGCCAGGATCAGGGCGATGGCCGGAATCGCGGCCATGGTGAAGCGCGACTCCAGCACCGAATTCAGCAGCGGCACATCCTCGAGCCGCTTCCACGGCAGGGTGATGCCGGTGTTGTGATGGCCGATCATCAGGGTCGCGCCCAGTGACAGCACGGTGAACGCGACGATCACCGCGGCGGCCGCGCGCACCGCCCGCTCCCGCCACATGAACGCCACGGCCACCGTGACCACGATCCACAGCGGCCAGCCGAAGTACGAATTCTCCTCGGTCGGATTGATGGCCACGTTCTGCCCGTGCGAGAACATCCCGCCCAGCGACTCGGACGGGAACTGGAACAGCGCCTTCAGGTCGTTGTTCATCGGCCCGTGCTCGATGGACCGGTAGGACTGCGGGCCGAAGAATTGCCACCACAGCGGAATCTCGGTGAGCGCCACCGTGATCAGCGCGGCCAGCAGCACGGTCGGGGTGATGGCGCGCAGCGCGCGCCACCCGGTGCGCGGGGTGTGCAGGTGGTAGACGAGCGCGAAGACGCCGAAGGACAGCGCGAAGATGAGCAGCGGCTCCTCGCCCAGCGCGATCTGCAGGGCCACCAGCAGGCCCAGCAGAAAGCTGTGTTTAATTTGCCCTCCGCTTCGCTCCGGGCGGGTTCGCGGCGCTGAAGGTCTCGTTCTTCCCTCCTCCGCTCCTCCGCTTCGCTCCCCCGCTCCGTCAGTCCAGAACGAGCGCTCCGCCTCCCCGCGCTTGCGCCGCGAACCATCCAGGCGCCGGGCCATCCGGATCAGCTGCAGCACGATCAGCGGAAGCAGCGCCAGCACCACGAAATTCGGGTGTGCGTTGGCGTGCGAGATCATGGCCGGGGCGAAGCCACAGAACAGACCGCCCACGGCCGCTGCGAATTTCGACGCCACCAGTTCCCGTGCGAACAGCCAGTACCAGGCGAACGCGGTCCCGAACAAGCCCACGGTGAGCACCAGCACGAAGGTGACGGTCGGCCCGAACATCAGGGTGACCGGGGTGAGCGGCACGCCGACGCCGAACATGGCGGTATTGGCCATCATGTTCACGCCGTCGGGATAGTTCTGCAGCAGCGAGCCCAGCGGGTTCTCCAGATGCGCGACATTGTGGGCGGTGACCGCGAAGAACCACTCCCACATGGTCTGATCCTGGCCGCTCTTGATCAGGTAGCCGCGATCGGTGTGCAGCCACTGACCCGACAGCACCAGCACCGCCAGCGACAGATAGGCCGCGGCGACGATCAGATCGGCGCGGGCCAGCCGGATGCGGCGGGCGACGCGCTGTGGCCGAGAAAGCTTGGGGGAAACCGTTTCCGGGGCGGCGTGGTCGAGAACCGCTACCGCTGAACCGCCGTCGTCCCCCGGGCTGGATGCCCACCCCTGTTTCACGCGCCAACTCCTCGGTGCCTTGCAACGCAAACTCTTGGGTGCCTTGCAATCAGCGGCCCACGCTACCGCGTTCGACTGGGATTGCACTGGCAAGCCATGCAGTTATCCACAGAAACCGGTGTTTATCCACAGAAACCGGAGGATTTCTGGGGATAAGTGATCCTGGTCTCGCACAGGTGTTCAGACACGCACAACCAGAGTGAACGGTCCGATATTGGTGATCCGATAGTGCGCGTCGTCGAACAGCGACTTGGGGAAGGACACTGTGAAACGCTTCACATTCGGGTCGTTCGGGTACACGTCCTGCGAGAGCCGCAGCGTGTAGTCGTCGCCCGAGCGCCGGAACAGGAAGGCATCCGGCGCACGCCAGCGGCAGTGGTTCAGCGCGTCGGTCAGCTCCTGCGGCGTCTTCAGCGTGCTCCAGCGCTGGATTTCGGCGGTGCGCGCCGCGAAGTCGGCCAGCGGGTTCGCGTAATGCGAAGTGAGAGCCTGGAATCCGTAGTACGGGTAGATGGCCAGGAAGCTGGTGTCCGCGGTGAGCACCACGCTGGCGTCACGCGGCCGGCCGGTCTGCTCCAGCAGTGTGGCGTCGACCTCGCGGTAGTTCGACACCGCCGACGGCGGCCGCGTATCGGCACGGAAACCATTGCCGTCGGTATCGGTGTAGGCGGTGGTGATCTCCGCCGCCAGCACCGTCGGAATACCCTGACTGAACCCGATCGCACCGGCCACCGCGACCGCCGCCGCGGCGATCCGGAACCGCCCGGGCTCGTTCAGCGCCTGGTAGATCGCCCGCGCGCCCTCGGCGAAGGCGAACACGCCGGCGGCCGACAGTAGTGCCAGGAGCGGGGATTCGAGCCGGAACGACAGCAGCGTGGTCCCGGCCGCCGTGGCGGCCATGGACAGCAGACACCACAGATAGATGGCGACGACGCCGATGCCGAGCGCCTGCGCACGACGCGAACTCGCCGCGCGCAGCACCAGCCAGATGGTCCCGGCCAGGCAGAAGACGCCGAGCAGATTGAATTCGGTCATCGGCAGCGGCAGCCGTGAGCCCGTCTCGGGCAGGTAGTGGAAGGCGGAGCCCGAGCCGAGAGATGCTTTGCCGGACAGGAACTTCAGTAGGAACGGCGTCCACACGGTGAGCGCCAGCAGGCCCGCAACCGCACCGATTCCGATGAGCCGCACCAGGATCGGCAGGATCGCCCGCCAGGTGTGCCGTGCCCGGATCGAGAGTCCCGCGGCGATCACCGCCATGAGGCACACCGCGAATACCGCGACACCGAAGTACAGGCTGTAGAAGGTGGCGGCGAGCCCGAGGAACAGGCCGGTACCCAGCACCGCTCCCCATCCGCCCGCGGTCGGTTGCGTCGCATCGCCGCCGACCTCGGCTGGCCGGTGCAGCGCACCCCAGGCCAGCACGAGTGCGGGTCCGAGCAGCAGGGTGAGCACCGCGCTGTACGCCTCGGGAGAGCCGTAGGCGAGGGTCACCGCCGTGGTCGCGGCGGCGACAGCCACCGCCCAGTCCGCCCGGATCAGGTTGGACCACAGCACAAGAGCGACAACCGCCGCCACTGCCAGGCCGATGATCGCGAAGGGCTTGAACGCCTCCCACCCGGCCATCCCGGTCAGACTGGCGAACCGGCCCCCGATCCAGAACCAGCCCGCGGGATAGAACGGCGGCAGGTCGATGTAGTTCATGTCGTGCAGCGCCGCGCTGTCGGTCAGCCGCGTCAGATACTGCGTCCGGAACTCCTGGTCCACGGACATCCCGAACAGGTACAGCTTCGTCGCGGCCAGCGGCATGCCCAGCGTCACGGTCACGAAGGCCGAAAGTCCGGCCCAGGACAGCACTTTCGCCAGCCGGAGCCACCTGTGCAACCGCAGCAGCACCACTGCGACCACCAGCACGGCCAGGGCGGCCACCTGCCCCACGGTGGTGAGCGCGCGAGTCACATTGGAGGAGTTGAAGGCCGGCCAGTGCACGGTCGCGAACGCCTCGAGCCCGACCGCCGCCACCACGCCCGCCACCACCGCGGCGAGCACTGCCTCTCCGACAGCCCCACCGGCCTGGCGCGCCAGCACCCCCAGCCGTCCGCTCGCCCGCTCGCTCATCCGCACCCTGCCTCCGCATTCGTGTCCATGGACCGCGCGCCAGCCTAGCCAGTGCGGTGCACGCGAACCCGACCGCCGGGCCCAACCACCGATGTCCGGGGTCTTCGGGCCGGAACGGCGCATGCCGCGCCCGGGTGCCGGACGCGGCATGCGTATCGGTGCGAGAACGTGTCGCCTAGATGGGGAGGCGGCGGAAGATCGGGCGCGGCACGTGGCGCAGGATCATCATGACGTAGCGGAAAACGCCGGGGGCCCAGACGATTTCCTTGCCCTTCTCGGAGGCGGCGACCGCGAGGAGGGCGACGTCCTCCTTGTTCACGGTGAGCCCGTTCTCCTTGGCGTGCGCGGAGAGCCGGGTGCGCACCATGCCGGGGCGGATGACCGTGACGCGCGGACCGAACTTCGCGACCGCCTCGCCGAGACCCAGGTAGAAGCCGTCCAGGCCGGCCTTGGTGGAGCCGTAGACGAAGTTGAACCGGCGCACGCGCTCACCGGCGACCGAGGACATGGCCAGGATGCGGCCGAAGCCCTGCGCCTTCATCTTCTCGCCGAGCAGCACGCCGACGGAAACCGCCGCGGTGTAGTTGATCTCGGCCATCATGACGGCCTTGCGCTGGTCCTGCCAGAAGATCTCGCCGTCACCGTCGATGCCGAACGCGACGATGGCCACGTCGACGTCACCGTCCGCCCACGCCGCGTCGATCACGGCCGGGTGGCTGTCGGTGTCGAGCGCGTCGAAGTCGATGACCTGCACCTCGGAGGCGCCGGCGGCCTTCATCTGCGACACGGCGTCCTCGCGCAGCGGGTCACCGGGCAGGGCGGCCAGGATGATGCGCGCGGGACCCTTCTTCAGGTACTCGGCGCAGATCGCCAAGCCGATCTCCGAGGTGCCGCCCAGCAGCAGAATGGATTGCGGGTTCCCTACCGCGTTGATCACTGAAGCTCCAGCCTTCTCGCCATATCGGACATGAAAACGCCTGTGGGATCCACGCTTCGGCGGATCTTGATCCACTCGTCGATCCGCGGGTACATCTTGTGGAAGGTCTCCGCGTCGGTGCGCGAATCCTTGGCAGTGTAGAGACGTCCGCCGAATTCCAGGACGCGCCGGTCCAGTTCGCGCACGAAGTCATTGAGACCGGGGCGGACCGGGAAGTCGACGCAGATGTTCCAGCCCTCCATGGGGAAGCTCAGCGGCGCCGGGTTGCCCGGGCCGAAGAACTTCAGCACATTGAGCGCCGAATGGTGACCCGAACGCTGGATATCCACGATGATCTTGGTGAATTCATCGAGCGCCTCGGGCGGCAGCACGAACTGGTACTGGATGAATCCCTTGGACCCGTAGGCCCGATTCCACTCCGAGACCACGTCCAGCATGTGGTAGAACTGCGTCAAGTTCATCAGCTTGCCGGTGTAGTTGCCGCCGAGCGCGTAATACGCCTCGCCGACCATCCCCAGCGTGAACTTGTTGGCCGCGAAACTCGGGAAGATATCCGGCACCGTCAGCAGATTCGGCGCATCGAACTTCAGCGGATTCTTGCGCAGCTTCTTCGGCAGCTCGTCGAGCTTCGCCAGCCGTCCGCGAGACACATTGGCGCGTCCCAGTTTCGGCGGCCCGGAGATCGCATCGAACCAGGTGGAGGAGTAGGTGTAGTTCTCCTCGGACCCGTCCTTGTGGACCGCGATGGTCTCGTCCAGGCCGGTGGTCTTGATGCCGTCGGAGATGAAGTACGCCGTCTCGGTGGGCGTCATCTCGATGGTGGCACGCAGGATGATGCCGGTCAGGCCATTGCCGCCGACGGTGGCCCAGAACAGCTTGGCGTTCTTCTTCGGCCCGATGGTCTGCACCTTGCCGTCGGCGGTGAGCAGATCGATGGACCGCACGTGATTGCCGAAGCTGCCCGCGCTGTGGTGGTTCTTGCCGTGGATGTCCGAGCCGATGGCCCCGCCCACGGTCACCTGCCGGGTGCCCGGCAGCACCGGAACCCACAGGCCGAACGGCAGCGCCGCCTTCATCAGCTGGTCGAGGCTGACGCCCGCGTCCACGTCCACCAGCCGGGAGTCCCGGTCGATGCGGTGGATGCGGTTGAGTGCGGTCATGTCGACGACCAGGCCACCCGCGTTCTGGGCGTGATCGCCGTACGAACGGCCGAGGCCGCGGGCGATGACGCCGCGACGCAGGTGCGCGGGCTTGGAGTCGTTGTCCTCCGCGACCATGGCGACCGCCTTGGCGATCAGCTCCGGGTCATCGGTGGAGAGCACTTCCGAGGTGGTGGCTGCGGTGCGACCCCACCCGGTCAGGCGCCGGGTCTGCGTCGGCAGGTCGAACGAACCCGATGACGCCGTGCCCGCTGTGTCTTTGCCTACGACGGGGCCCTCGCCTGCCGAGCTGGGCTCGGTGGCGGCCGCGGTGGTGGTCTGAGCTTTCGTGGACATCGGCATAGAGGCTACAGGCATAACCGTCTCGAGGCTTGTGTCCTTTGTCCCGGGCATTACTCTTCTGCGTTGTGACCGCGGAACCCCATCTGCCCCTGCCGCCCGAGCTGCCCCTCGTCGATGAACCGGGTGGTACGGAGGTTGATCTCAAGACGCAGATCATCCGATTCGCGGTCACCGGTGGCCTGTCCGCCATCGTCGACTTCGGCCTGTACACGCTGCTGTTCAAGCTGGTCGGACTGCCGCTGCCGGTGGCCAAGTCCATCAGCTTCATCGCGGGCACGACCACGGCCTACCTGATCAACCGGCGCTGGACCTTCCAGGCCGAGCCGAGCCGCAAGCGCTTCATCGCGGTGGTGCTGCTGTACGCGGTGACCTTCGCGCTGCAGGTCGGCATCAACCAGCTCTGCTATTACGCGCTGCCCGATGCGTGGTGGCGGATCTGGCTCGCCTTCTGCGTCGCGCAGGGCACCGCCACCGTGATCAACTTCATTGTCCAGCGCGCGGTGATCTTCAAGATCGACTAGGCGGCGCTGAAGTCACGACTCGACCAGGGCGTTGGTCTCTTCCTTCGCCCGGAAGTAGTCGCCGCCCTTGGCGCGCACATTGTCGGTACCCCACTGGCGCTGCTCGCGCTGGGCCGGGACCAGGTGCGGAATGTGCTTGCGGCAGTGGATGTAGGCCTCCTCCACATCCACCACCACCCAGCGCTCCGGAATGCGGCCCCGGGTATCGGCCGGCAGGTCGGGGACACAGCGGCGCATGAGCGCGTCGTCCACGATGCGCGCGGTGCCATTGAGGTGCAGGCCGATCAGGTCGTGCACGAAATCGATCATGAGAATGCCGACGTGGGGGTTCTCGAGAATATTGCCGAGGCTGGCCATGACGCCGTTGCCGCGGTATTCGGGATAGGCGACGGTGCGATCGTCGATCACGTGCAGGAAGCCGGCTTTGCCGGCCCGGAAGCTGGCATCGCATTCACCGTGCTTGTCGGAGGTGGCGATGAAGGCCATGTCCATGCGCCGGATGAAATCGATCATGTGGGTATTGAGCCGATCTCGCACCTGATCGGAGTAGAAGCGTTGTGCCCGTTCCTCGGTACCGTATCGCTCCTGCAGTTCCCGTTCGCCGTCGCTGCCGTTTCTGATACCGGGCATCGTGCGCCCCCTTTGGTAGCTGAATACCGGATGGAAGAGGCTCGGCCACGAACTTCGGCCATCCGAAATCCTATACGGTTTAACTATTTTCGTGTGGCAAATGCGTGAACCGGCATATCTGCCCTGGTGGGGCTTTCTCGGCTGTTGCCGGACAAACCTTCCCGGGGGAGGATCCTCCCGGATGGAAGGGTCCACAAGGGACCTTCGGCCCTTAGCTGTGGGGATGCTGCTCGTCGTTTCGGACCGCAGGAATGCGAGATCCCCAGGGGACAAGGGGATTTCGCATTCCTGATTTGTCCATTTCGCAGAGCTGCCGGGGTGTCGTGCGGCCGTCATCCCCCTAGGTGGCGCCGATCTTCGGTGCTCGAAACATAAATACCGGGAGGTCTTTCAGGGCGCACCGGCTCCGGTCGCAACGCGCGGTGTGGTCCGGCTCCGCCTCACACCCGGGTGAGCGTCACCGGCACACCATTGAACACGGCATTCCCGGACGGGGCGTCCACCAGCGAATCATCGGTCAGCACATTGGCATTCACCCCGGCGTGCTCACGCGCGACGGTCTGCGTGCTGTCCCCGTGTCCCCAGCCGTGTGGCAGGCTGACCACACCGGGCATGATGTCCTCGGTCGGTTCGACGTCCACGGTCAGCGTGCCCGCCGCCGATTTCACCACGGCCTGCCCGTTCAACCCCAGCCGCGCCGCGTCCTCGGGATGAATGTGCAGCGTGCACCGATTCGACCCGCCCACCAGCGGCGGCACATTGTGCAGCCAGCTGTTGTTGGATCGCAGCTGCCGCCGCCCCACCAGCACCATCTCCGGCCGCTCGACCCTCAGCCGGGCCCGCAGCCGGTCCAGGTCGGCCAGCAGTTCGGCGGGCGCCAGCTCGACCCGGCGAGAGGCCGTCCGCAGCACACCCGGCAGCCGGGGCTCCAGCGGACCCAGGTCGATGCCGTGCGGATTGTCCAGCAGCACTTGCAGATTCAGCTTGCCGCGCCATTCGTTCTCGTCGTCCGGCATGGTGGACCATGCGCCGAAGGGGCCCAGGCGCAGCATCAGGTCCAGCCGCTGCTCGGTGGTGTCGGCGCCGAGCAGTTCGCCGCGGCGGTCGGCCAGGCCGGCCTTGTGCAGGGTCCCGGCGATGACGATCTCGTCGACCGCGCCGAGCGGATCCAGCCCGGGCTGGGCTTCCTGGCCCGAGACGGCCAGGGCCAGCCGCGCCAGCACCTCGGCCTCGGACAGCTCGTTCGCGCCCAGCGGCACCAGCGGCCGCGAGTAGCGGGCGTAGTTGTGGACCGCGAAATTGAGCAGCGCGAAATCGTAGTGCGGCGACTGCAGGATGCGCGGGGGCGGCAGGATGACGTCCGCGTGGCGGGTGGTCTCGTTGAGGTAGCGGTCCACACTCACCATGAATTCCAGTCCGGCGAAGGCGGTGTCGAGGCGCGCGCCGCTGGGTGCGGACAGCACCGGATTGCCCGCCACCGTCACCATGGCCCGGATCTGCCCGTCGCCGGGCGTGCGGATCTCGTCCGCCAGCGTGGCCACCGGCAGTTCGCCCATGGCCTCGGGCAATTCGCGCACCCGGCTGGCCCAGCGCGCGAGGCGGAACGGCCGCGACCGCACGATGCCCAGCGCCGCCCCCGTCGCGAACATGGCCCCGCCGGGCGAGTCGAAATTGCCGGTGAGCACATTGACGACATCCACCAGCCACTGCGTGAGCGTGCCGAATTCGGCCGTGCAGGTGCCGATCCGGGCGTAGACGGCGGCCGTCGGCGCGGCGGCCAGCTCGCGCGCGATCCGCACGATGGTCTCGGCGGGCACGCCGGTGCGCCCGGACACCAGCTCCGGCGTGAATTCGGCTGCCGCGGCCCGCACCTCGTCCAGCCCGTTCACCTCGACCCGGACGTCGGTCAGACCCTCCGCGAACAACGTGTGAACGATCCCGAACAGCAGGTAGGCGTCACTGCCCGGCCGCACGAACACGTGCTCGTCGGCCAGCTTGGCGGTGCGCGTGCGCCGTGGATCCACCACCACCAGCCGCCCGCCGCGCTGCCGCAGCGCCTTCAACCGGCCCGGGAAATCCGGTGCGGTGCACAGCGATCCATTGGACTCCAGCGGATTCGCGCCCAGCATCAGCAGGTAGCCGGTGCGGTCCAGGTCCGGCACCGCCACGGTGAGCGGATCACCGAACATGAGCCCGCTCGACACCTGCTTGGGCATCTGGTCGGCGGTGCTGGCGGAGAACAGGTTACGGGTGCCCAGCGCCCGGATCAGCAGCGGCACGTACAGCGCCCCGGCCACGGTGTGGGCATTGGGATTGCCCAGGTACAGCCCCACCGCCTGATTGCCGTGCGCGGCCGTCACCCGCGGCAGGCGCTCCCGGATCACCCCGAAGGCCTCGTCCCAGCTCGCCTCCCGCCAGGTGTCGGTGGCGCGGTCGCGAATCATGGGCGCGGTCAGCCGATCCGGATCGGCGTCGAGATGTCCGAGGGTGGCGCCCTTGGGGCAGATGAAACCCCGGCTGAAGGGATCGGCGTGGTCACCGCGCACCGAGACGATGTGATCGGTGCTGTCCAGGGTGAGCTCGAGGCCGCACACCGCCTCACAGAGCGGGCAGGTGCGTAGCAATGTCCGGGGGCTGTCCGTGACGTGGGTCATACCTCATGATCGCCCGGAAACGTACCGGGCGGAACACCTCTGGCCGCCGGGAATGCCGGACGCGGGCTCCCGGCGGCCGCCACTGCCGGAGCCTCGGATTATGTCCGTTATCGCTTAATTCGCAACGTTCGGATATGGACACGGCAAAACCCGCGAGCGCCGGGGTGCACTCGCGGGTTTCGTGTAGTTGTGAGAGCCGGCGGCGTCAGGAAGCGATACGAGCCGCCTGCGGCGCTCCCTTGGCGGCGGCGCGGACACCGGCGGCGATGGCGACCACCGGCGGGATCCAGCGGGCCTCGTGCGGGGCGACGCCCCAGCAGGCCGCGCCGGCGGACAGCTTGGTCGGCGGCAACGGGATGCCCGCGCCGTCGGCGTAGACGACCACGCCGGACTCGCGCAGGGCCTCGATGGCGCGTTCGGCCTTGCGCAGGCCGGTGACGAGGTGGATCTCGCGGCGCTCGGCGCCCGGGATCTCGATGACCGGGCCGGTCAGGTCATTGGCCCGTAGGTAGCGGCGCACGAAGGCGGCGGTGTCGCCGGTGACCTCGATGCCCGCGATGTTCTCGTCGGTGACCAGGCACACGCCATTGGCGGTTTCGGCGACCGTCCAGCCGCGCTGGATGTAGTCCTGCGCGGATTCCGCAACGGCTGACGAAAACGTCGTACGCACTGGTTTCTCCATTCCCCGGTAGTTCTGATTCCTGCTCTGTGCCTCGTATCGGAGCGGGGGGTTCATGGTGTTACACCTTCTTTTTCAACTCGCTTCCGGTTGTGTCCCGGAGGGGCATTCGTCCGGTTTGTTCCGACCCGATGGTGACCATGGCCCAGCTGCGACACGACCTCGAGGTGGCGGCCCTGCCTGCGACAACACCGTCAAGGGGTCTGCCGTCGGATCCGGAGCCCAGCGCCCGCCCGCGAGCGTGACGTGTTCTACACCACACTGGCTCGTCCTGCGGCACCCCGGCGTTACCGGAGACACTGAGTCGGCCGAAAAGGTCTGCGGGAGAGGAGATCGTCGGCATGACCGATCAATCGGGCGGGAACACGGCCGAACTCGAGGAATACGACGAGTTCGACGAGATCATCACCGAGGGGCGCTGGGCCGCCTTCAAGGAGTCCGCCACCCGCCGCATGTCCCGGCGGCTGGCCGCGGACGAGGAGGCCGAGGAGCCGGTCGAACCCTTCGCCAGCCCAGGCGCTTTCGGCTCCTGGAGCGTGGACGCCGCCCGCGCCCTGCTGGACCTGCAGTTCCAGCGCGCCGCCACCCGCACGCTGCTGCCCCTGGCGTATCTGCTGGGGCTGGCGAGCGCCGTCGCCATCCCGATCGTGGGAACCATAGGGCTGTGGCGAATCTCGGCCTGGCTGGGCATCGTGTTCGCGGTGGTGTTCGCGGTCCCGCTGGGCCTGGTGATCGCCGCGGTGGTGCGCCTGCTGCTGGAGTTCGTGCTCAATGCCTCCCGGCTGGCGGCCCGGGTCGCGCACATCTCCGATATGGCCGACGATCTGTTCCAAGCCCTCTCGGATGTGGCCGAACCGGTCAATCAGCTGTCCAAAGATGTTCAGGCAGTTCAGTTCTGGCGCTTCCGCCGGCGCTCGTCCCGGAAGTAGGCCGGTCGGCGGCCGCTATCCTGGCCACGGGGCGGTGCGAAATCTGCGCCCCAGGCCGCGTCCCGCGTCCATGGATCGCTGAGTTTTCCTGTGCAACAATGCGATCGCAACACTGTTTTAGGGGGACGAATGGCTCTACCGCAGGGGATTACCGGATCGACCGTGCCGCGCCGCCAGCTCGGCCGGCACCTGCGCGACCTGCGCAATCGCGCGCGCATGACGACCCGGGTGGCCGCGCAGCGCTTGGAATGGTCCGAGGCCAAGATCTGGCGAATCGAAACTGGACAGACGTCTTTGCGCAGTCTGGATGTCGAGGCCATGTGCCGCATCTACGGCGCTCCGGAGGACGCCATCGAACCGCTCACCACGCTGGCCCGGGAGACCAAGGCCCGCGGCTGGTGGACCGAGTTCAGTGACGTGATCGACGAGGGCTACGAGGTCTACATCGGGCTCGAGGAGGCGGCGAGCCGGCTCACCAGCTATGAGAACGAGCTGGTGCCAGGGCTTTTGCAGACCGAGCAGTACTACCGGGCGGTGCTGGCCGGAGCCTACCCGGACATCTCCGCCGAACAGCTGGACCGCCGGGTCCGGGTGCGGACCGCGCGCCAGTCGCTGCTCACCCGCGCGGAATCGCCGCTGCAACTGGATGTGGTGATCGCCGAGGCGGTGCTCTGGCATCGCATCGGCGACGACGACGTGACCCGCGGCCAGCTGGACCGGCTGCGTAAACTCGCCGAACTGCCCAATGTCCGGCTGCGGCTGCTGCCCGCCGAGTGCGGCTATCACCACGGCATGGACGCGGGCCGCTTCGTGCTGCTCGAATTCCCCACCGCCGCAGGCGAACCCACCGAGCCGCCGGTGGTGTACGTGGAAGCCCTCACCGGCTCCTCGTATCTGGACAAGGAGCACGAGGTCGAGCGCTACCGCGAGGCCTTCGCGGCGGTGAGTTCCATTGCGGTGGACGCGCTTCCGGTCATCGAGACGCTGCGCGCGGCGGTCTAGCCCAGATTCTGGGCCAGCACCTCACGGTGCGTGGGCGCGGCCTGCCGATGCAGTTCGCGCCCTTTTTCCGTGACGCAGACGAAGATCGCGCGGCGATCCTCGGTACACAGCGTGCGGTCGACCAGTCCGTCGCGCTCGAGTCTCGCCACCGTGCGGGAGAGCGCGCTCTGACTGAGATAGATGTCATTGGCCAGATCGCTCATCTTGCAGCTGTCGCTGCCGGATTCGACGAGGCGGTCCAGGGTTTCGAATTCGCTGAGCCCGATGTGGTGGCGGCCTTGCAGTTCCTTTTCCAGAGCGCACGAGGTCGTCGCGTGCCGGGCCAGCAGATCGCGCCACTCGCCCACTAGCCCTGACGCCTGCACCGGCGTGATGACGGGCCGGTCGACGGGCGCTGTCGGCTTCGGCATGCGGTCATCCTAGTCTGTCCAGCAAAAATATGCAACTGCATTAAATGCTTGTGCATTTGATGCACGCGCATGTACTGTCGCTTCTCGTGACTTCCACCGAGACCCGCCCCGCAGTGAGCACCGCGGCCGATACCACGCAGTGGACCGCCCGGCTCTGGGGCATGCTCATCACCCTGTGCATCGTGCTGTTCCTGGACGGCCTCGACGTATCGATGATCGGCGTCGCGCTGCCGTCGATCGGCACCGAACTCGACATTCAGACCTCCACCCTGCAGTGGCTGGTCAGCGGTTACGTGCTGGGCTACGGCGGCCTGCTGCTGCTGGGCGGCCGCACCGCCGACCTGCTGGGCCGCCGCAAGGTCTTCCTGATCGCCCTGGCCGTCTTCGCGCTGGCCTCGCTCGCGGGCGCGCTGGTGAGCTCGCCGGCGCTGCTCATCCTGACCCGCTTCGTGAAGGGCCTGGCCGCCGCGTTCACCGCGCCGACCGGTCTGTCCATCATCACCACGAATTTCCACGAGGGACCGGCCCGTAACAAGGCGCTGTCCATCTACACCGTCTTCGGCGCCGGCGGCTACTCCATGGGCCTGCTGTTCGGCGGCCTGATGACCGGTCTCGGCTGGCGCTGGACCTTCCTGCTCCCGGTTCCGGTGGCCCTCGCCGCACTGGCCTCCGCGTATTTCCTCGTCCCCAAGGACAAGCCCGCCGAGGAGGGCGGACACGACCTGATCGGCGCGCTGCTGTCCACCGCCACCATGCTGCTGCTCGTCTACACCGTGGTCTCGGCGCCGCAGGCGGGCTGGGGCTCGGCCCGCACCATCGGATCGTTCGTCGCGGTGGCCGTGCTGGGTGCGGCGTTCGTCTACGCCGAGAGCAAGGTGCGTTACCCGCTGGTGCGGCTCGGCATCCTGCGCAAGCCCACCCTGGTCCGGGCCAGCCTGGCCATCATCGCGGTCGCCGGTTCGTACTTCAGCTGGCAGTTCATCACCACGCTGTACCTGCAGGACACCCTGGGCTGGTCGCCGCTGAAGCTCTCGATGGCGCTGCTGCCGGTCGGTCTGCTGGTGGTCGCCTCGGCCTTCGTCTCCGACAAGCTGGTCGACCGCTTCGGCACCGGCCCGATCATCGCGATCACCATGGTGATCATGGCCGTCGGCTACCTGCTGTACCTGCGCATCGACACCGCACCGTCCTACCTGACCGTGCTGCTGCCCGCGGTGCTGCTGGTCGGCATCGGCTGGGTCGGGTTCCCGGCCATCAATATCCAGGCCACCAGCGGCATCGACGATGACGAGCAGGGCCTGGCGGCCGGTGTGCTGCAGACCGCCATGCAGGTCGGCGCGGCCATCGTGCTCGCGGTGACCACCGCCATCGTCACCTCGAGCGTGCCGAGCAGCCCGACCCCCGCGGCCATGCTCGACACCTACCGTCCCGGCCTGGAATTCGCCGCCGGCGTCTCCATCGTCGGCGCCCTGGTCGCCCTCACGGTCTTCCTCCCGAGGCTGCGGGCCCGCCGCCAGGAGGCCCGTGACCTGGAGGTCGAACTGGTCGGCTGACATGACACCGGGTCCGCTCGCCGCTCACACGGGCGCGGCCCTCGAAAATTGCCGGGGCGCATCGCATTACGCGGTGCGCCCCGGCTGCGTAACAACTGATTTCGCAAGGCTCCGGGTAACTCACCGGGGACGTCCGGAGTCGGGTTGGCACCCGACCGGCGCCACGGGTAACGGCTCTCAGCCGTCCGCTGAGGTGGCGGGGAGGCGGGGGAGCTCCGCCAGGCGCGGGGCCGCGGCGTCCTTGTCCGAGCGGACGAAGGTGAGCGGTTCGCCGTTACGGCCGACGGCCGGCCACGCGATGGCCAGGTCCGGGTCGAAAGCGTCCAGGTCCCGGTCGAATTCGGGGGAGTACTCCAGCGAGCACAGGTAGTTGACGGTGGAGTCGTCCTCCAGCGACAGCAGCGCGTGCCCCAGGCCCTCGGCCAGGAACACCGACTTGCGCTCCACATCGTCGATGACGACCGCGTCCCAGCGGCCGAAGGTGGGGGAGTCGCGGCGCAGGTCCACCACCACGTCCAGGAACGCCCCGCGCACACAGGTCACGTATTTGGCCTGCCCGGGCGGATTCTCGGTGTAGTGGATGCCGCGCAGCACACCCGCCGCGGAGGTGGAGATATTGACCTGCAGCAGGTCGAAGGGCCGTCCGACCGCCTTCTCGAATTCCGAGGCCTTGAACGACTCGTAGAAGACGCCGCGCTCGTCTCCGTGCAGCCGGGGCGTGAACTCCCACGCGCCCGGCACCGACAGTTCCCGAATCCGCATGCCTACTCCCAGCTTCGCCCGTGGTCCAGCAGGCCCAGCAGGTACTTTCCATAGCCCGAGCGCACCAGGGGTTCGGCCAGCCGGGTGAGTTCATCGTCGCCGATGAAGCCGAGCCGCCAGGCCACCTCCTCCGGCACGCCGATCTTGAGGCCCTGCCGCTCCTCGATGGTGCGGACGTAATTGGCGGCGTCCAGCAGGGAGTCGAAGGTACCGGTGTCGAGCCAGGCGGTACCGCGAGCCAGCACCTGCACGTGCAGCCGGCCCTGCTCCAGATAGGTGCGGTTGATATCGGTGATCTCGTATTCGCCGCGCTCCGACGGCTTCAGATCGCGCGCGATGGCGAGCACGTCGTTGTCGTAGAAGTACAGCCCCGGAATCGCGTAGTTGGAGCGCGGCGCCTTGGGCTTCTCCTCGATGGAAATGGCTCGGCCCTCGGCGAATTCGACCACGCCGTAGGCGGTGGGGTCGGAGACCCGGTAGGCGAAGACCGCGCCGCCGTCCAGGTCGTGGAAGGTCTGCAGCTGGGTGCCCAGGCCCGGGCCGTGGAAGATGTTGTCGCCTAGCACCAGCGCGGCCTTCTCGGTGCCGATGTGGTCGGCGCCCAGCACGAAGGCGCGGGCCAGCCCATCCGGTTTCGGCTGCACCACATAGGAGATGGACACGCCGAACCGGCTGCCGTCGCCGAGCAGCCGGGCGAAGGCGTCGGCGTCCTCGGGAGTGGTGATCACCAGGATGTCCCGGATCCCCGCCAGCATGAGGGTGGACAGGGGGTAGTACACCATCGGCTTGTCGTACACCGGGACCAGCTGTTTGCTCACCCCGCGCGTGATCGGGTGCAACCGCGATCCGGTGCCCCCGGCCAGGATGATTCCGCGCATGTCACGACAGTCTGCCAGCTCGATGGTGGAGCGCGGCGGTCAGGTTCCGACTGGACTTCGAATCGATCACGGCCGTTTACGTACGCGCGGATACGGCGATATCTGTTGCGTAGGTCACGTTCTCATGGTGTTCTGAAATAACGCTATGTGAGATGTCAGCGCCGACTCTCGCGCGCCGGGTGCCGAGCCAACGTATCGGTCGCTCCGGACGAACGGCTCGGCGCGCCAACAACGAGGTAGGTGCGCGATGGCTCACGAACGGCCTGTCCACGAAACGGCCCACGCCGTCCAGAACCCGAACCGGACCAGTGCCGCCGCCCGTGCGCTGACAGTGGTGGCTCGCACCATGATCCGCCCGGCCGGCGAGCTGGTACCCGTCACCGTCGCATCCATGCCGGTGGCCAGCACCGTCATCAACAGCCTGGCCAAGCTGCGCCCGGCTCCGCGGGGAGTGGAGCGGGAACAGGTACGGCTCAATGGCTTCCGCATGGAGATCGTGCGGCCCGCCGGGGCCCGCAAGGCATTGCGCGACGGCGCGGTCCTGTACATGCACGGCGGTGGCTTCTTCCTGTGCGGGCTCGATACCCACCGCCCCGTGGTCGCGGCTATCGCCCGGCGTACCGGGCTGCCGGTGGTGAGTGTGGAGTACCGGCAGCTGCCCGAGACCGATATCGCCGGATCCGTCACCGACTGCCTGACCGCCTACAAATGGTTGCTGGCGCACGGCGTCCCGGCCTCCAAGGTGGTGTTCGCCGGTGACTCCGCGGGCGGCTACATGACCTTCGCCACCGCCCTGCGCGCCCGTGACGCCGGACTGCCCGTCCCCGCCGGACTGGTCGGGCTGTGCCCCGCACTGGACCTGGACTGCACCGAGAAGCGCGCCCACCCCAACTACCGCCGCGACGCGCTGATCCCGCTGTCCGCGCTGGAGTCCGTGATCAAGCTGGGCGCCGAGGTGAACGGCCGCCTGGATCCGCGGCTGTCGCCGGTCAACAATGTGCTGGCCGGCCTGCCGCCCGCGCTGCTCATCGTCGCCGAGGACGAGGTGCTGCGTCGCGACAGCGAGATCATGGCCCAGCGCCTGGCCCAGTCCGGCGTGCCCGCCACCCTCGAGATCTGGCGCGGACAGGTGCACGCCTTCATGGCCATCTTCCCCGCCATGCCGGAGAGCCGGGCCGCCCTGGCCCACGTGGCCCGCTTCGTCCGCGAGCGCATCGAGGCCGGGCAGGTCGCCCGCACGGCATGACTTGGTGACGTGCGGCCCGGTCGATTCGGGTGGGGTGCAGCCTGATTGATGATGTGGGGCTCGGGGCGCCGATCTCGGGCCCCACATCTGTTCCTGCACAAAGCGAAACCCCCACCCGGACGAACCGGGCGGGGGTTTCGACGTGCAGCGTGCGCAGTCTTACTTGGACTGGATGTGCGGCTCGTTGATGGTGGAGAAGTACTGGATCGCGGCGGCGATGGCGACCGGCGCGGTCACGAACAGCTGACCCGCCAGGGTGCCCAGGAAGCCGATGGCGGCAGCGCCACCGAGGCAGCCGACGATCGGGCCGGCACCGAACAGGGCCGCAAGCGGAGCGGTGGCGACGCCCGCGAGGCCGAAGCCGAGGATGCAACCGACGGTCGCGCCGCCGAGACCGCCGACCAGGGTGCCGATGGTGGCACCGGTGGCAATGGTGTCCTTCATGCGGTTCCAGGCGGCCTGCTCACGGTCGTAGTCCGACTTCCACGGAGCCTGGTCCTCGTACGGCAGCGCGACGTCCTTGACGTTGCCCGGCGTGTAGACCGCGTGGTCCATGTCGTACTGCGGGGTCAGGGTCGCGGTGTGGTCCGAGATCTCCGCGGCGATCGGGAAGGTGAAGTCGTCCACCTGCACCTTCAGCGGCATGCCGGCGACGACGTTGCCGTTGGCGGCCTTGATCTCGAAGTTGCCGTTCTCGACGACCATGGAACCGGCATCCGTGTGGATGACGGTGTTGGTGCCGGAGTTGGTGGCGGTGTAGTTGATCGCCGCGTTGTCGTCGGCGGCCGGCGCGGCGTTCACGGTGCCGGCGGTGACGGCCACGGCGGCTACGGCCAGCGCCGCGGTGGCGGCGAATTTCCTCATCAGCATTTGTAGAAACCTCATCGAAGAGCTCGGGGGGACACGTCGAATCGAAATGGAGAACAGCTAACGAGCGGTGAACCCATCGTGTCCGTCCGTTCAAATTTTGTTCACCAAGACGATCGCGCGGTCTGCAAGGTAGTGGAAACGCGCTGCAAGGGAAAGGTTTTAACGCAGATATACGATCCGCCTGATCGTTACCCGCGGCAGTCCGTGTGAGGAAGGTCACACGCGTCGCATGGAAAGTCGTGACGCTGGTCGCACGAATGTCGCGGCAGCACCGTGGAATTGCGACATTTGGACCGAGCGGCCGCCTTTCAATTGCGTGCGTTTGTTTCAACCGGATGTCCGATTCCGCGCACAACGACCGCCCGGCTGGTGTAAAGACGGCAACTTCCCGTACCCAGCGCGGGCCTGCGCCCCGGCCGACGTAGTGTTTCCCTGTGCGACTGCTCGTAACCGGCGGCGCCGGGTTCATCGGCGCGAACTTCGTTCATCAGACCGTGACTGCGCGTCCCGGTGTGCAAGTCACCGTGCTGGACAAACTCACCTATGCGGGCAACCGCGCCTCACTCGACCCGGTCGCGGACCGAATCGAGTTCGTGCACGGCGACATCGCCGACACCGCGCTGGTGGATCGCCTGGTGGGCGGCGTGGACGCGGTGGTGCATTTCGCCGCCGAATCGCACAACGACAATTCGCTGGCCGACCCGTGGCCGTTTGTCCAGACCAATATCGTCGGCACCTATTCGCTGCTCCAGGCGGTGCGCCGCCATCAGGTGCGCTATCACCACATCTCCACCGACGAGGTGTACGGCGATCTGGAACTCGACGACCCCTCGGCATTCGGCGAGAACACCCCCTACAACCCGTCGAGTCCGTACTCGGCCAGCAAGGCCTCCAGTGACATGCTGGTCCGCGCCTGGGTGCGGTCGTTCGGGGTGCGGGCCACAATCTCCAACTGCTCCAACAACTATGGGCCCTACCAGCACGTGGAGAAGTTCATCCCGCGCCAGATCACCAATCTCATCGACGGTATCCGCCCCCGCCTCTACGGCGCGGGTCACCAGGTGCGCGACTGGATCCACGTGGACGACCACAACAGCGCGGTCTGGGAAATCCTGGAGCGCGGGCGCATCGGCCAGACCTATCTGATCGGCGCGGACGGCGAACGGGACAACAAATCCGTGGTGGAGCTGATCCTGGAGGCATTCGGCCGTGCCCCGGACGATTTCGATCATGTCACCGACCGTCCCGGCCACGATCTGCGCTACGCCATCGACGCCTCCCTGCTGCGCACCGAACTCTGCTGGGAGCCGCGATACCACGATTTCCGCCAGGGCCTGGCGGCCACCATCGACTGGTACCGCGACAACGAATCCTGGTGGCGCCCACAGAAAGCCGCGACCGAATCCGCCTATGTCGCTGCGGGTGAAAAGGTCATCTAGCCGCTGAGGGCGGCGGACCGGGCCCAGTCCTGCCGGTAGTCGGCCCAATCCTGTTGAGTGGCCGCGAAATCCACGTAGAGCGCGACCCCGAATGTCCGGCGGTCGCGCGCGGTGCGGCCCAGACCCAGGCGCACCCCGCGCAGCGCGGCGGCGACGGTTTCGGCCGCACCGTGATGGGCCGCGTTCTCCGCCCGGAAAGCGGGCAGTCCCATGAGCAGATCCGTGCTCGGCGGTGTGACCTGCAGGGCCAGACCGGTCTGCTGCGCGACATATCCGCCGTACAGGGCGCGGGTCGGCATGGCGGTGTCATAGGACATCACGGCGATTTGATCCACGCGCCGGGCCACCTCCGCGAAATAGGCTTGCGACCACCATTTCCCGTGATCGAACAAGGCCACGCCGAGCGAATGCAATCCGGGTAGCGGATCGATAACCGGAGCGGAGACCGACAGCAGCGCGTGCCGGGCCGAAGTGACGGCGCGGACCCGATCCAGGATGGTGATATAGCCGTTCGATCCCGAGCGCACCGGTTCGAAATCGAAGTGAATACCGTCGAATCCGAGATCGAGTACCTGCGACGATGTCGTGACGACATGATCGCGAGTCCCCGGATCATCGGTATTCAGACCGTCGAATTCGGGAGTGAGCACATCTCCGAGCCACGCCTGTACGCGAATTCCGGGCAGCGACCGATGCACGGCCTCGAGGAACCAGCGGGCCTGTGGATAGAGCTGGGGAGACAGCGTGCCGTCATTGTCGAGCGGCCCGGTATACACGTAGAGATCCTTGATTCCGGTCCCGGCCAGCAGAATTCCCAGCTGGGCGATATCGGCGTCGGATTTACGGCCGTCGACCCAGGCGTGCCCCAGCCAGACGGCGTCGTGGCCGCGGGTGCGGGCATCGCCGCGCAGGGTGCCGGCGTCCTGCAGGCGCAGGAACACTGCGGCCGCCGCAACGGGAGTCAGCAGGATGGCGACAATGATCAGCAACACCACGGCAATTCGCCGCGCCCGTGACCATCGACGCCATCGGACTCCCCAGCGGGTCATCCCCAGACGATAGTCGAATACTTGATCACCGCGGCGATGAGCGCGACCGAGGTGGCCGCCACCACCGTGATCGCCACGCCGCGCACCGGGACCCGGCCCGCGGCGTCGGTGAGCCGCAGCGGCATCCAGCGCAGCACCACCGCCAGGCCCAGCACCGCGAGTGGCACGAAGTAGCGGCCCTGCACTCCGTCGATGATGAAGTAACCGACCGGTGTGAAAGACATGTACAGCGTCACGTAGATCATGGCCACGCTGGCCGCGATGGTCAGCAGCACCAGCCAGGTGCGCGTGCGGTCCGCGCCGCGCGCCGGGAAGCGTTCGGCCGCACCGATGCTCATGGTGAAGGCCAGCAGGCTCGCCAGGATGGTGAGCGCGGGCACCTCGACGTAGGAGAAGCCGAGCTCGCCGAAGAACTGGGTGAACCAGTGCTGGTCGCGGCGGGCGATGCTGTCGCCGAATATCCGCAGGAAGTGCAACGGGTCGGTGAGGATGCCGTGCAGCTGGTCGCCCGGACGCACAGTGCCCCACTGCTTCTCGGGCCGCATCAGGCTCATGCCGTCACCGGTCGGGGCGGCGATCTTCATCCACACCGCGAACGCGATCGCGCCGACGCCCGCGGCCGCCCACGGCAGCACCCGCTGCCACACGGCGATCCGCTCGGTGCCGCCGAAGCCGAAGCGGCGCACCGGGATCAGCACGGTGAGCATGGCGATCAGGACGTAGGTCGGCTTGCACACCGGCAGCAGCACGGTGGTGGCCAGCGCGGCCACCGTCTCCGGCCGGGTCAGCCGCTCGCCGAGGAACAGGCCCTTCACCACCAGCGCCGACACCAGCAGGGCCAGCGCATTGGTGACGGTGTCCGCGGTGACGGTCCCGGCCTGGAACAGCGCGATGGGCAGCACCGCGACGGTGAAGGCCAGCCACTGCACGCGGTGGCCGCGCAGCGCGCGCAGCGCGAAACCGACGATCACCAGGTAGGCGACCAGCCCCGCCCAGCGGGTGGCCAGCACCATGCCGCCGACACTGAGGTCGAAGGTCTCGGCGATGCGGATGCCAGCGGCGGGCGGCAGGTACGGAACCGGGGAGTAGGCAGCGGTATTGGTGAACCACACCTGCTTGGTCCGATCGGAGACCGCGGCCCCGCCCAGCTGGTCGTAGACGTGCGGATCCTGGACCATGGGCTCCGGCTCGTCCGGGTTGTCCTGATAGTCGTTGAAGGCGTAGCTCATCAGCGCGTCGATGCTGACCGGCACGTCGCCGCCCCACGCCGGCCCGCGATCGTCGTGGATCTTCTCGGGCAGGAAGCCGCCGTGCGCGACCTGGTAGGCCCGGCCGAACTGGGTGATCTCGTCGTGGCCCCAGAACGGGGGCGTCAGCACCGACCACACCGCACCGAAAATGCCGGCGATCAGCACGAAAACCACGGCGGCCGAACCGAACCGCCGCTCGATGCCGATCACCGCGCGCCGCAGCCCGGCCGTCTTCGGCGCGGGAGCGGCCGAGGCCGATGCCGGGGCTGGGATGGTCGTGCTGTCGTTCACTTCGGTTACCACGGTGTCCGATTCTGCTTTGCCGTCGGGATTCTGCCCGGCAAGCCGCACCGTCATCGCAGCGAACCGCCCGGCCGGGCATCGGGGCCGGTCTCGCCGACCGCCGAATAACGCAGGTACATCAGGCGGGCGGCCTCGTGCCGGGAGCGGCGGATGCCGTCCAGGATCAGGCCGGCGGTCCAGGCCAGGCTGCCGAGCAGCAGCAGCGTGAAGCCCAGGAACAGCGTCGGGAACCGCGGGACCTGGTGAATCTGATAGAACTCGATCACGATCGGCGTGATGAGGATGACCGAGATGATCCAGGCCAGCGTGCCGAACAGGCCGTAGAAGGCGACCGGCCGCTCGTGCCGGGCCAGGCCGATGATCAGGCGCAGGATCTTGAAGCCGTCGCTGTAGGTGCGCAGCTTGGACTCGCTGCCCGCGGGCCGATCACGGAATCCGACCGGAACCGCGGTCTGCGGGACCCCCAGGTGCTGCGAGTGCACGGTCAGCTCGGTCTCGATCTCGAACTCCCGCGACACTGCCGGGAACGACTTCACGAATCGGCGCGAGAAGACCCGGTAGCCGCTGAGCATGTCCTCGACGTTCTCGCCGAAGACCTTGCCCACCACGCCATTGAGGATCTTGTTGCCGGTCTCGTGCCCGGCCCGGTACGCCGAACCGGCCTCGACCTCGCGGCGCACACCCAGCACGTGGTCGTACGGGCCCGCCAGCAGGGTGCGGATCATCTCGGGGGCCGCGGCGGCGTCGTAGGTGTCGTCGCCGTCGACCATCAGGTACACATCGGCCTCGATGTCGGCGAAGGCCCGCCGCACCACATTGCCCTTGCCCTTGCGGTTCTCGGTCCGCACGATCGCCCCGGCCGCGCGCGCCTTGTCGGCGGTGGCGTCCGTGCTCAGGTTGTCGTAGACGTAGACGACTATGCCCGGGACGGCGGCCTTGAGGTCGGTGACGACCTTCGCGACGGCGGCCTCTTCGTTGTGGCACGGCACAATGGCGGCAATACGAAGCTCGGTGGAGTCCACCCGGTCAATCCTCTGATCGGAGGCGAATATGAACACCGGGAGGGTACCCGACCTTCACAGGTATAGGGGTGCGGCGGGTTGCGGTACCGTCGGCCGGTGCCTGCGAACGAGTCCACGGCGGTGGATGAACCCACCCCGAATGCCTCTCTGACCGGCAAGGTCCGGGCCCTGCTGCAGCGGGGCGGGGCATTTCTGGTGGTCGGCGCGATCGGCTTCGTGGTCGATGCGGGCACCTACAACCTGCTGGTCTTCGCCGGCGGCGAGGGCCCGCTGTTCCACGCCCCGCTGGTCGCCAAGATCATCTCCATCGGGGTGGCCACGGTGGTCACCTATTTCGGCAACAAGTGGTGGACCTACTCCGACCACCGGGGCGATACCGGGGCGCGGCACATCCTCGTCTACGCGCTGCTGAATGTGTTGGCCATCGGCCTGCAGCTGGGGTGTCTCGGATTTTCACGCTACGTTCTCGGACTGGACAGTCCGTTGGCGGACAACGTTTCCGGGACGCTCATCGGACAAGCCGTCGCCATGGGTTTCCGATTCTGGGCCTATGGCACATTCGTCTTCACCAAGCCCGCTTCGGGACCGAATGGCGCTTGATCGCCGAAGGGTTCGCGGCCCGGCTCGATTCTGGACTGCGGCTGGAATAGACCTCCGCCTTGGAGCGGGGGAGCGAAGCCGAGGAGCGGAGGAGGGAAGAATCGAGCTGCAGGGCCGCGAACAGCCGGAGCGCAGCGGAGGCCAATAGGCACTGATATTCTCGCCCCGCCGAGCAAGACAGTGACAGTGGCGGTGCGACCACGTCGGATGAGCCGGTGTCTTAAGTATTCAAAGGATGTCGAGGGATTCATGGATGCGTCGGCTGGGCAGGCCGTGACCGAAACCGAGGACCGGGAGAACGCTGAGGAGGCCCCCACCACCCTGCGCGCGGCACAGACCGCGCCGGAGCGGCTGGTGCTGGCCCGCGGCATCTTCTGCGGACCCGCGCCGAAGATCAGCGACGACCTGTACGCGGTGGCCAAGGGCAAGGTCACCCGCGAGCGGCAGACGCTACGCCTGGAAAAGGGTGCGTCGGTCAACACCAACACCTACTTCGGGCGCTTCGCCGCCGCCTACTGGCAGCGCTGGACCAAGGTCACCGAGGTCGAGGTGGGCATGACCCTCGAGGCGACCGGCAAGGTACGGATCCGGCTGGCCGCCTCCGATATCGCCGGGCACCGCCGGGTGGTCGACACCGCGGTGGTCAAGGAGACCGGCCGGGTGGTGCTGCGCGCACCGCTGGACATGTACATCGACGGCGGCGCGCTGTGGCTGGAGATCGAGGCCCTCGGCGGCGAGGCCGTGATCACCGATCTGGAGTGGACCGCGGCCGCGCCCGGGCAGCTGCGCCCGGTGGCCATCGCCATCTGCACCTTCAACCGCGCCCCGGACTGCGCCGCTACCGTTGCGGCCCTGGCTTCCGATCCCACGGTGCTGTCGCTCATCGACGCCGTCTACGTGGTCGACCAGGGCACCGACCTGGTGCAGGACCAGACGCTGTTCACCGAGACCCGGCCGAAGTTCGGCGACAAGCTGCGCTACATCCGGCAGCCGAATCTCGGTGGCGCGGGCGGCTTCACGCGCGGCCTCTACGAGGTGTCGGGCGCCAACGAGCACGCCGACGTCATCCTCATGGACGACGACATCCTGTGCGAGCCGGAAACGGTGCTGCGGCTCAACGCCTTCGCCAACCTGACCGTGGAACCCACCCTGGTGGGCGCGCAGATGCTGTTCCTGTTCAACCCCGACTACCTGAATGTCGGTGCGGAGGAGACGAATCTGGGCAAGCTGCGCCACGGCCAGAAGGTGGCCAAGGCGCTGCGCAACACCAGCATGCTCAAGAAGCACCAGGAACGCCGCGTGGACGCCGGCTACCAGGCCTGGTGGACCTGCCTGATCCCGGCCGAGGTGGTCAAGAAGATCGGGCTGCCGGTGCCGATCTTCTTCCAGTGGGACGACGTGGAATACGGCCTGCGTGCGCGGGAGAACGGTTTCGTCACCGTCACCCTGCCCAATGCCGCGGTCTGGCACGCCGACTTCTACTGGAAGGACTTCGACGACTGGGCGCGCTACTTCTCCTCGCGCAACTCGCTCATCGTGTCCTCGCTGCACCACGACCTGGACGGGAAATCCATTACCCGCCAGCTGCTCCGGGAGATCGGTGAGTACCTGGTCGGCATGCAGTACGGCCTGGCGCACACCACCCTGCAGGGCATCGAGGACTACCTGCGGGGTCCGGAGATCTTGCGCGACGGCGGTATCGAGGCGCTGGCCAAGGCCCGCGGCTCGCGCTCGGACTACCCGGAGACGGTCAAGCATCCGGCCGCCACCTCCCCGGTCCCGAACGCGCACCTGCACGTTCGCCGCGCCGGCGGCGAGCCGAGCCACCCGCTGCTGGTGCTCTACAAGCGCGCCCTCAGCCAGTGGACCGGCCGGGTCATCCCCGGCCCGGTCGCGGTCACCCGCGAGGACGCGCACTGGTGGCACGTCGGCCTGTTCAACCACGTGGTCGTCACCGACGCCTCCCAGTCCGGCGTCCGGGTCCGCGTGCGCGACAAGGAAACCGCCCGCCGCCTGCTGCTCCGCACCGTCCGCGTGCTCCGGCAGCTCCGCAAGGACCTCCCCGACCTGCAACGCCGCTGGCGAGCCGCCATGCCGGAACTCACCAGCCGCGAGAACTGGGAACGCCTCTACGGAATCGACTAGCGGTCAGGATATTCGCCTGACCATGGCCCGGGACCCCATGTCCCGGGCCATGTTTCGTCTCAGCGCCGGTCGGGCTGCTCCGGACCGCCACCCTCGGAGGCCGTCCAGCCGATCACCACCCGATGCTGGACGAGCTGCGCTGCGAAGGCCGGATTCACCGGATCCACCAGCAGCGACACCACATCCACCGCCGCCGCCTCGGGCGGCTGCGCCTGCGACATATCGGTGAACCACGGCCGCGAGGCCTCGGTATCCACCAAACCCGGACAGGCCGCGCCGGTGAAGACATCGCGCCCGGCCGCGCGGGCGAAGATCCGGACGGCGGCGACCTGGCCGATCTTGGACGGGTAGTTGACGGACTCCGGCCAGCCGGCCGTGCGGGCCTTGCCGTTCTCGACCAGCTCGGCGTACTCGCGCATGACTCGGTCGAGGTCGTCGAGGGTCATGACGTCGGTGTCGAACAGGTGGTGCAGGCTCGGATCCAGATAGCGCAGGCTGCCGAAAGCGCTCGCCACGACCAGGAATCGGCCGCCGGGCCGCAGCAGCGGTCCGAACTCACGGATCATGCGGGTGGCGCCGAGATTATTGGTGTTCACGAACTCGCGAATCGTCTCGGCGTCACTGCGTTCCGCGGTGCGCCGCGCCGCCGCGTTGGACACCACGATGTCGATTCCGCCGTGCCGTTCCCGGACCAGCCGGGCCGCGGCCGCCACACTCTCGTCATCGCCGACATCCAGCACCAGCGGCGCCGCACCGGGAATCCCGGCCGCCGCCTCCGCGACCCGCTCGGCGTTGCGTCCGGTGACATAGATGGTGGATCCGGCCCCGAGCCGCTCGGCCAGCAGGGCCGCGACGGCCCGTCCCAGCCCTTGGTTCGCACCTGTTACGAGGGCAATGCTCATGCGTCCGGTCAACCACGCACGACCGCGCGTATTCCCTTGTGTGCCAGCCGACCTCGGCTGAGCTCGCGCAGCCGAGGCCGCCGATCCGGGTCAGAGGAACAGGTCTGTGGTGAGCGGGCCGTCGCCGGGCACCACCCGGTACTTGTCGAGATCGGTGATGCCGTGTGCCGCAAGGACTTCGTCGTCGATGAAGAAGTTGCCGGTGGTGTCCTTGGCGGGCGAGGTGAGCACCAGGTAGGCGGCGTCGGCGTAGATGTCCGGTGTGCGGGAGGTGGCGACCATCTCCGCGCCGCCGAGCAGGTTCTGCACCGCCGCGGTGGCAATGGTGGTGCGCGGCCACAGCGAGTTCACGCCGATCCCGTACTTGCGCAATTCCTCGCTCAAACCCAGTGTGGTGAGCGACATTCCGTACTTGGCGATGGTGTAGCCCAGCGCCGTGCCCGCCCACTTCGGATCCAGGTTCAGTGGCGGCGACAGGGTGAGAATGTGCGGATTGCGACCGGCCTCGGCGGATTCCCGCAGCGCCGGGATGCTGAGCTTGGACAGCAGGAAACTGCCGCGGCAGTTGATGTCCTGCATGAGGTCGTACTTCTTCATCGGCAGGGATTCGGTGGGGGACAGATCGATGGCCGAGGCATTGTTCACCACCATGTCGATGCCGCCGAAGCGCGCGACGGTCTGCTGGACCGCGTCCGCCACCGCCTCGTCGTCGCGCACATCGCCGAGGTACTTCAGCACGGTGCCGCCCGCCTGCTCCAGCTCGGCCGCCGCGGTATGAATGGTGCCGGGCAATTTCGGATGTGGCGCATCGGTTTTCGCGATGATGGTGATGTTCGCGCCGTCGGCCGCCGCCCGCTTGGCGATCTCCAGCCCGATGCCGCGGCTGCCGCCCGACATGATCATCGTCCGGCCCGCCAGCTGCTTCGATGCGTCGGTCATGGTCCGCTCCCGTCTGCTTTGTATCGCCCCCGGGTTCGATCATCCGCGTCTCGGAGGCCGAGTGGGGCGGAAATTCTCCCAACTCGAACAGTAGGTGAGAAATGAGCTATATGCAACAAGGTGCATATAGGTAGCGCTGGCACCACCTCCGTCGCGGTACCGGGCGCGACCTCGATCGGGGTGCGCGGGGCATGGGCCGCCGACCCCTGCGTTCCTAGGCTCGAACCGGCCGGAGAACCCGGCCTGAACAGGAGGAATGTCGTCCATGAGCGCATTGCGGCGGCCGCCCGGCCGAGTCGTACTGGCCGGTTTCGGAGTGCTGGCGGTACTGGCGGCCCAGGCGTGCGGCACCGAATCCGGACGCGGTGAGCCGGCGCGCAAGGAGCTGTACCGCACCGTCACGCAGGCCCTCGACACCGTGATCCGTAGCGGCTTCCCGGGCGCGCAGGTCGTCATCGACGGCCCCGCCGGCCATCACGTCCTCACCGCGGGCACGGGCGACCTGGGGACCGGCGCACCCATCCCCGACAATGCCCGGGTCCGGATCGGCAGCAATACCAAGACCTTCGTCGCCACCGTGGTGCTGCAACTGGCCGGCGAGGGCCAGGTCGAACTGGACGCTCCGATCGAGCGCTACCTGCCGGGCGTGGTGCGCGGCAATGGCAATGACGGCAACCGCGTCACGGTCCGCCAGCTGCTGCAGCACACCAGCGGCCTGCCCGACTACCTGGCGGGCGGCCGACCCGAGCCGACCCCCGTGCCCGGCTCCGCGCAGCTGGCGGCCGACACCGAGAGAATCCGCTGGGGCCATTACGAACCCGCGGACCTGGTGCGCATCGCCATGTCCATGCCGCCGCGCTTCGAGCCCGGCGCGCGTTCGGTCTACACCAACACCAACTACATCGTGCTGGGCCTGCTGATCGAAAAGGTCACCGGCCGCCCGGCGGCCACCGAGATCGGCAGCCGCATCCTGGAACCGCTGGGTCTGCGCGACACCTACTTCCCGGACGCGCGGGAGACCGGTATCCGGGGCCCGCATGCGCGGGGGTATCAGGAAACCGACGGCAAGCGTATCGATTTCACCGATCTGGACCCGTCCTGGGCCGGCACCGCGGGCGCGATGGTCGCCACCCCCGCCGACCTGAACCGATTCTTCACCGCGCTGCTCGCCGGGAAACTGCTGCCCGCGGCCCTCCTGGACGAGATGAAACAGACCCTCCCCTGGGACCGCGGCGAACCCGGTTCCGGCTACGGACTCGGCCTGATCCACCACCCGGTCTCCTGCGGCACACAGGTGTGGGGCCACGGCGGCAGCATCCCCGGCTTCGGGACCCGCAACGGCGTGGCCGCCGACGGCACCGCCGTCGTGGTGACCGTCAATCAGCTCGCGGCCGATGAGGCCGACGACGACGCGGTGTCGAAGCTGTTCGATGCCGCCATCTGTTCACGATGAGGAGACCATTCGTGCTTCGACATACAGTGGCCTGGGCCCGAAATGTTGCGGTGGCCATCGCGGTCACCGGACTCGTCGGCGCGGTCGCCTGCACGACGACCGCCGTCACCGATCGCGCCACCGCGGCCGAGCCCTTGGACAGCTTCTACCACCAGACGCTCACCTGGAAGTCCTGTGATGCGCCGGGCCTGGACGACGTGGGCGCGCAGTGTGCCGATGTCACCGTGCCGCTGAATTACGCCGAGCCGCAAGGCCGCACGATCACCGTCGCCATCTCGCGCATCCCCGCCACCGACCCGGCCCAGCGGCGTGGTGTCATATTGTCCAACCCGGGCGGTCCCGGCGGTGCGGGCCTGGATTACTTCGTGGAGACGAGCAAGGCCCTGACCCCCGGGGTCCGCGCCCGCTACGACCTGATCGGAATGGACCCGCGCGGTGTCGGCCGCTCCTCGGCGGTGAACTGCCACTGGCCGCACGGGTTCGGCTTGCAGTTCGCCGGTATCGATGCCAAGGGGTTCGCCGAATCCGTCGCCGACCAAGCCGATCTGGCGGCCCGCTGCGCCACGGCGGAAGGAGATCGCCTGCCGCACTTCACGACTCGCAATACCGCTCGGGACATGGACGTGATCCGGACGGTGCTCGGCGAAACCAAGATCAGCTATGTGGGCACCTCCTACGGCACCTACCTGGGTGCGGTGTACATGCAGATGTTCCCGGAACGTTCCGATCGCATGGTGCTGGACGGCAGCGTGGACCCGGACCGCTACGGCGCGGTCGGCATGGTGCAGGACATGGGCTCACCGAACGAGGCCGCGCTCGATGCCTGGGCGGCCTGGACCGCACAGCGCGACGACGAATACCACCTCGGCACCACCGGTGCGGCCGTGCGTGGCCTGGTCGAGCGGCTGATCGAACACGCTGCCGCCCACCCGATCCGGATCGGCGACTACGACCTCGACGCGCATTCCCTGCCATTGGTGCTGTACATCGCCTTCAATTCACCGCACGACTACGGTCTTGCCGCGCAACAGGTCCGGGAGCTGGCCGACGCCGCCGATGGGAAACCGGCGCGGCCGGACGAGGATCTGGCGGGCAAGCTGGCCATGATGCTGCGCGCGCAGCCGCGCGACATGTCACCCCAGATGGCCATCCTCTGCGGTGATGTCGGCGCACCCCGCGACCCCGACTGGTACCGGCGCAATATCGAAGCCTCCCGCGCCACCCAGCCGGTCTTCGGCGCGATGGCGAACAACATCACGCCGTGCGCGTTCTGGGCCCCGCCCGCCGAATCCCCCACCGCGCTGGGCAATTCGGTGCCGAACCTGATCATCCAGGCCACCGGCGACACCCGCACCAACTACGGCGGTGCGCTCGCCATGCACCGGGCGCTCACCGGTTCTCGCATGGTCACGTTGCAGGACGTCGCCATCCACTCGATCCTCGGCCGCTACCCGAATTCCTGCGTGTACGACGCGGTGAACACCTATTTGGCCGACGGCACCCTGCCCGCCGCCGATCTCACCTGTCGTGACTACTGATCATCCGGCATTCAGATAGGCGAGGACGGCCAGCACCCGCCGGTGGCCCACCTCGTCGGCGAACAACCCCAGCTTGGCGAAGATGCTCCGAATGTGTTTGAGCACAGCACCTTCGGTGACCACGAGACGCTCGGCAATGGTGGCATTGTCGAGCCCCTCGGCCATGAGTGCCAGCACCTCGCGTTCGCGCGGGGTCAGCGCGGCCAGTGGATCGTCGGTCTTGCGCCGCACCAGCAGTTGCGAGATCACCTCCGGATCCATGGCGGTCCCGCCCTCGGCGACCCGCCGCAGCGAATCCAGGAACCGATCCACCTTCCCGACCCGCTCCTTGAGCAGGTATCCGATCCCGCCGGCGCCATCGCCGAGCAGTTCGGCGGCATAGCTGTCCTCGACCCAGGCCGAGAGCACCAGCACCGGCAGGCCGGGGTGAATCTCGCGGGCCCGCACCGCGGCTCGCAATCCGTCATCGGTGAAGGTGGGCGGCAGCCGCACATCCACGACCACGGCATCGGGCCGATCGGCGGTCACCACCGCGAGAAAATCGTCCGCGTTGTCGACCGCGGCGGCCACCTCGATCCCCGCCGTCTGCAACAGCAGCGCCAGCCCCTCCCGCAGCAGGGCATCATCCTCGGCGATCACAACCCGCACGGCAGCTCCACCCGCACCACGGTAGGTCCACCCGCCGGACTGCTGAGCACCATCCGTCCGTCCAGCGCCTCGGCCCGCCGCCGGATCCCGGCCAGCCCGCCGCCCTCGGTCTCCCGCGCCCCGCCGACCCCGTCATCCAGGACCTCGACGGTCAGCAGCCCGGCATCGCCTCCGAGGCAAACCCGAAGATGTTCGGCACCAGAATGTTTGGTTGCATTGGTGATCGTCTCGGAGATGACGAAATACGCGGCCGCCTCGACGGCCGCGGGCCAGCGGGGCCCTGATCTGCTCGAATCCGGTACTTCGGTCGTGCCCGGACGCAGCGCGACGGTACCGCCGAGAGCGAGTTCGACCGGAATCGGGGAGCGCGCGGCCAGCGCCGAAATCGCGCTCGCCAGACCACGATCCGCGAGCACCGGCGGATACACGGTCCGCACCACATCTCGGAGTTCGGCCAACGCGGCCTCGGCCGTGTCCTGCGCCTTGCGGACCAGGTCGGACGATGCGGCCGGATCCCGTTCGCGCAGCTGGTCGGCCAGCCCGAGCTGCATGATGACCGCCGCGATCCGCGCCTGCGCGCCATCGTGCAGATCCCGTTCGATGCGCCGCAGTTCCGCCCCGTGCGCGTCGAGCGCGGCGGCCCGGGTGGCGGTCAACTCCGCCACCCGCACCGCGAGCTCGGTGCCCGGCGCCGGACCGAGCAGTGTCCGTGCCATTAGCGCCTGCCACCGGGCCACCGTGGGCAGCCGGAGCGTCAGGGCCGCCAAGGGAATCGCGATGAGGGCGCTGAGCCCGGCCAGCGGCCAGGAATCGACCACGAAGCCGAAGCTGTCGACGGTGCCCGGCGGCACGATCTGCCAGTACACCGGAATCGCCAGCTGATTCAGCACACCCGCCGGCAGTCCGATCGAGAACAGCGCCACCACCATGCCGGGCACCCCGTGCACACACAGCCACGCGATATCCCGGCCGTTCGCCGGATCCCGGAAGGCGCCGGCCAGCCGTTGCCGCAGCCCGCCGGACATCGGCCGATAGGCCACCACGATCGGCGCGCCCAGCCGCTTGCCCGCCCGCCGCCGTTCGAACTCGGTCAGCGGGCGGATCAGCCGCAGATATTCGGGAATCGCCGGAATGCCCACCCCGCCGAGGCTGGTGGCTGCCACCACGAACAAACCGACCGTGGCGAACGTGGCCGCCACGCCGGTAGCGCCGCCGACCAGCAGATAGCCGATGCTCCCCGGCAGCACCCGCAGCCGACCCGCGACCCACCGCCGCACGGCCACCGGGCCGCGCTCCGGCATGGGGTCGGCACTCATGCCACCAACCTACTGATCCGGTCAGCGCTGCTTGCCGCCACGCTCCTTGTACAGGCGGCGCTGGTCCTTGTTGATCTGCTTCCAGACCTTCGCCCGCTCGGCGCGCATGCGCGCGTCGCTGCGGGCGGCCAGCCATTCGTTCTCGCGGCTCAGCTTGCGGTAGCTGTCCAGACGACGCCGGGGGAGCGCGCCGGATTCGATGGCTGCCAGCACCGCGCACCCCGGCTCGCTCTCGTGCGAGCAGTCGGTGAAACGGCATTGCCCGGACAGGGATTCGATATCGCTGAAGGTCCGCCCGAGCCCTTCGGCGGCATCCCAGAGCCCGACCGACCGCAACCCCGGGGTATCGATGAGGGTGCCGCCGCCGGGCAGTGGCCGCAGTTCGCGGTGCACGGTGGTGTGGCGGCCGCGCTTGTCGCCCTCGCGCACCGCGCTGGTGGCGAAGACTTCCGCACCGAGCAGCGCGTTGGCGAGGGTGGATTTGCCCGCGCCCGAGGGCCCGATCAATGCCACCGTGCCGGAGAGCAGCGAGCTCAGCATATCCATGCCGACACCACCGGTGGCGCTGACCGCCACCACGGTGACGCCCGGCGCGGCGGCTCGGACGTCCTCGATCGGAATATCGTGCGCCAGATCGGCTTTGGTGAGCACCACGGCGGGCTGGGCGCCGGATTCCCAGGCCAGCGCGAGCAGCCGCTCGATGCGCCCGAGATCGACATCCCCGTCGCCGGCGGTGCACACCAGCACGGTGTCCATATTCGCGGCCAGCACCTGATCGGCCGATTTGGCGCGGGCATCGGGCTGCCCGGACACGGCGGCCCGGACGATGGCGGTGCGGCGCGGCAGCAGGGCCCGCACCGTGCGCCCGGCGTCGATCGCCACCCAGTCGCCGGTGCAGAGCCCGCTGATCTCGGAATCCGAGCGGGGGAGCCGGGCCCGCACCACCGCGGCCGTCAGGCGGCTCTGGTAGTCGGCGGTGGGAAGGGGTGCGGCGATATCGCATTCACTGCGATCCATACGGATCAGGCGGGCCGGAATCAGATCGTCACCCAGCAGCGGCCGGTAGTCGGCGGCGAGGGTGGTGTTCCAGCCATAGGGAACGAGCAGGTCGAAATCGACCGAAGCCATGTGTGGAGTCCTTTGACGGGCCGAGCCCGGATCACGGACTCAGCGAGAGGAATTCGAGGTGGATGCGCGTGGGGCGAACGTTCGCCCGAGCACGGCAATCCGCACTGCCGTCGTCACGTAACTCCACCTCCCATCTCTCCTCATGCCGTCACCGTGGTGACCGCGCCGAACAAGAACGGGGACAACCCTGTCAGGCTGTCCCCGTCGGCGCAACGTATTTTTCCGGTCAGGATTTCGGCTTGTCGAACTGCTCGCGGCGGCCCATCCGCTGCAGACGCAGCCACTCCATCAGCCCGGCCGGATCCTTCTGCTGGACCAGGAAGAACCATCCGAAACGGGCGACCTCCTGCGGCAGCAGTTTTCGCATGCCCGGCTGCGCCATCAGGTAGCCGCGGTTGCGGTAGGTGAAGTGCCGCTTGATCGGGTCGTCCGGGTACTGGGTGTGCATGCGCCCGCCCAGGATCGGCTTGAACTCCGCCGACCCGTTCGGGTGCAGGTATGCGGTCTGCAGGCAGGTGCCGAACGGCAGCCCCGAGCGCACCAGCCGCCGGTGCACCTCCACCTCGTCGCCGCGCACGAACAGCCGCAGATCCGGCACGCCGATCTTGTCCACGGCCTCGGCCGAGATCAGCGCCCCGTTGAACAGCGAGGCGATCCCGGGTAGGAAGTCCTCGTCACCCAGCTCCGACCGCAGCCGCCGCCACACCACGCCCCGGCGCAGTGGGAAGGCCAGCCGATCCGGGTCGTCGATATCGGCCACCACCGGCGACACCTCGACCAGCCCGTGCCGCTTGGCGCAATCGAACAGCTTGGCGAGCACGTCCGGTCCCTCGGGGCGGCCGTCGTCATCGGCCAGCCACACCCAGTCCGCGCCCAGGGTCAGCGCGTGCAGCATGCCCAGCGCGAACCCGCCCGCGCCACCCAGATTGTGTTCCGAACCGACATAGGTGGTTTCCATGGGCTGCTGCTTCACCAGCTCGCCGACCTCGGCCTCATTGCCGTTGTCCACCACGATCAGGTGGTCGAGCTGCCGGGTCTGGGTGCCCAGCACCTTCAGCGACTCGGCCAGCTGCTCCCGGCGTTTATGGGTGACCACGATGGCGACGATGCGCGCATCATCGCCGTACACGGGGGTGGACTGTTCACTCATGCGGGATTCCGTTCCGGTTCACGTTCACGTTCCAGATCCCGCAGCACCTGCGCCACGTGATCACCCGCCTCCGGGCCCTCGTAGGCTCGCACGACATCCTCGATGCCGCCCTGCATGCGAATCTGCCCGTGATCGATCCACATCGCGGAATCGCACAGCTGGGCCAGGAATTCATTGGAGTGGCTGGCGAAGACGAGAATGCCCGAGCGCGAGACCAATTCCTGCAGCCGGACCCGGGCCTTCTTCATGAACTCCGCGTCGACCGCGCCGATGCCCTCGTCGAGCAGCAGGATCTCCGGATCGATGGAGGTGACCACGCCCATGGCCAGGCGCACGCGCATACCCGTCGAGTAGGTGCGCAGCGGCATCGCCAGATAGTCACCCAGTTCGGTGAACTCGGCGATCTCGTCGATCTTGGCGAGCATCTGCTTGCGGGTCTGCCCGAGGAACAGGCCGCGAATGACGATGTTGTCGTAGCCGGAGATCTCCGGGTCCATGCCCACGCCGAGATCGAAGACCGGAGCCACCCGCCCGCGGATGCGCGCGCTGCCGCGGGTCGGTTCGTAGATGCCCGAAAGCAGCCGCAGCAATGTGGATTTGCCCGCGCCATTGTGGCCGACCAGGCCCACGCGATCGCCTTCCTTCAGCGACAGCGTGATATCCCGCAGCGCCTCGACGACCACCACATCGGATTGATTGCGCCCGATGGCGCCGCCGGCCGACCCGAGCACCGCCTTCTTCAGCGATCGGGATTTGGCGTCGAAGATCGGGAATTCCACCCACGCGTTCTGGGTCTCGATACTCACATGGTCGGTCATTGAGCCTTCACACCCAGTAGGGGACTCGGGAACGGAACTTCTTCATAGCCAGTATCGCGACTATCCAGCCGACGATGGTGATCGACAGCACCACCACCCAGCTGCGCAGGTGGATCGGGTCGCCCAGCAGGGGCGCGCGCACGATCTCCAGATAGTGGAAGGTGGGGACGAGCTCGGCCAGCTTGGCGCGATCGCTCGCGGCGCCCGACAGCGCCGAGGTCTTCCACATGACCGGGGTGAGGACGAACAGCATGAGCGTGGTGCTGCCCAGGATCGGCGCCAGATCGCGGTAGCGGGTGCTGAAGATGCCGAACACGATCGTCACCCAGATGGCATTGAGGAACAGCAGCAGCAGACCCGGAATCGCGAGCAGGGCCGACCAGTGCAGGTGCCGCCAGATGCTGAAGGCGGCCACCATCACCACGTAGATGATCAGGTTGTGGGCGAAGAAGAGGAACTGCCGCCACACCAGGCGGTACACGTGCACGCTCAGTGCCGACGGCAGCTGCTTGATCAGGCCCTCATTGGCGATGAAGACATCCGAGCCCTCGAGGATGCTGGCATTGATCACATTCCAGACGATCAGGCCGACGGTCACATAGGGCAGATAGGAACTCAGCGACTGCCCGAAGAGGGTGGCGTAGAGGACACCCATCGCCGCCGCCTGCAAACCGGTGGCGATGGTGATCCAGAACGGACCCAGCACCGAGCGCCGGTACCGCTGCTTGATGTCCTGCCAGCCCAGCGCCAGCCACAGTTCACGCTGGGAGAATCCGTCGCGGAAATCCTTGAATGCGCGACCGAAGGACTGGGAGTCCGACACGAGCGGCACCGGTTCATGGTCCGGGCGCACGTCGGTCATCGCCGAGTCGGGGGGAGCAGCAGCAGGCACAGCACCCGACCTTATCTAATTGCCATCGCATTGCGCGCAGAACCTGCCGCCGACGCGGACATCTCGGCGGCAGGGGTGCCCACGGCCACGCCGTCAGAGGTACTGGCCGCCGCCCGAATGCTGCTGCCCGCGGGCGTCGCCGTGGCTCATCCCCGGGGGCAGCGCCTGACGCATCTGCTCGAGCTGGGCGCGCGCGGCCATCTGCTGAGCGAACAGCGCGGTCTGGATGCCGTGGAACAGGCCCTCCAGCCAGCCCACCAGCTGGGCCTGGGCAATGCGCAGTTCCGCGTCGGAGGGGACGGTGTCGTCGGTGAAGGGCAGCGCCAGCCGCTCCAGCTCCTCGCGGAGTTCGGGGGCCAGGCCGGTTTCCAGCTCGCGGATGGAGGTGCGGTGGATCTCGCGCAGCCGGGTGCGGGAGGCGTCGTCCAGCGGTGCGTGCCGGACCTCCTCGAGCAGCTGCTTGATCATCGTGCCGATGCGCATGACCTTCGCGGGCTGCTCCACCATGTCGGCGAGCGACTCCTCTTTGTCGTGCGCGTCGCCCGACTCGCGCGAAAGATCCTCACCGACAACCTGTCCGGTGATCTCCACCGGCTCCCCGCCGATCTGCGCCGCCGCCGGGATGAACAGCGGCTTTCCCTCGGGACCGATCACGACGATGGATTCCGGAACCCCATCCGATTGCGTCATGCCCCCATCCTGCCCAATGCGCACCGAACCTGCCCAGTGCCACCCCAAGTTCGTAACACGCCGAAGATGCGACACGAAGGGACAAGTCGAGATGGTTCGCGGCCGTCTCGATTCTGGACTGCGGCTGGAATAGACCTCCGCCTTGGAGCGGGGGAGCGAAGCGGAGGAGCGGAGGAGGGAAGAATCGAGACCTCGGGGCCGCGAACCCCGCCCCGGAGCGAAGCGGAGAGGCAAAACCAGCACAGCCCGTCCAGTTTGTACGGTAGGCGCTGGTCGTCCTGGTCCTCGTAGGTTGCTTCCCTCCCTACCGTTACCCTGTTGTGCCCTCTCCCTTTAGAGTGGCCACCATGACTTACGACGTCGCAAGGGTGCGGGGCCTCATACCGTCCCTGGGCGACGGCTGGATCCACCTCGACCCGCAAGCGGGCATGCTGGTCCCGGATTCGGTATCCCGGGCCGTCTCAACAGGTTTCCGGACCTCCGCCTTCTCGCACAGCAATCGGCACGGCGCCGCCAAGCGCAGCGCCGCGATCCTGGAGGCCGCGCGCGAGGCCGTCGCCGATCTCGTCGGCGGCGATCCGGCGGGCGTGGTGCTCGGACCCGATCGCGCGGTACTGCTGGCCTGGCTGGCCGAATCGCTGAGCTCCCGGCTGGGTCTGGGCACCGGGATCGTGCTGTCGCGTCTGGATGACGAGGCGAATGTGGCGCCGTGGCTGCGGATAGCGAATCGCTATGGCGCGCACGTGCGCTGGGCGGAAGTGGAGATCGAGACCTGCGAGATGCCGGCCTGGCAGTTCGAGGAGCTCATCGGACCCACCGCCCGGCTGGTGGCGCTGACCGCCGCCTCACCCATCGTCGGCTCCGCGCCCGCGGTGCGGGTGGCCGCGGACCGCGTGCACGAGGTCGGCGGGCTGCTGGTCGCCGACTGCTTCGGCGCCGCGCCCTACGCGCTCCTCGACATCGACGAACTCAATGCCGACGTGATCGCGCTGAGCGCGCCCGCCTGGGGCGGTCCGCAGATCGGCGCGCTGGTCTTCCGCGATCCGGCGTTCCTGGACCGGATCCCGTCCATGTCGCTGAACCCCTACGCCAAGGGCGCGGAACGGCTCGAGGTGGGCGGCCACCAGTACGCCCTGCTGGCCGGCCTCACCACCTCCATCGACTACCTGGCCTCGCTCGACGAGCGCGCCGAGGGCACCCGGCGGGAGCGCCTGGAAATGTCGATCACGTCCCTGCAGGACTATCACGACCATCTCTTCGAGCACCTGATGTCCGTGCTCGACACCATCCCCAACCTGACCGTCATCGGCCGGGCCTCCACCCGCATCCCGACGGTGAGCTTCACCATCTCGGGCACGCAGGCGGAGAAGGTCTCGGCCAAGCTGGCCGACGCCCGCATCGGCACGCTGAGCGGCTCCCACGGCGGCAGCCGCCTGCTCGACGCGCTGGGCGTCAATGACGAAGGCGGCGCCGTGACCATCGGACTCGCGCCCTACACAACGAAATTCGAGATCGACCAGCTGGGCCGCGCACTGGTGGCGCTGGACACCTAGAGCTCGCGAATCTGCAGGATCACCTTGCCGACCGTCTCGGCGGAGTCCAGCAGGCGGTGAGCCTGGGCAGCGTCGGTGACCGGCACCTCCGCCGACACCACCGGCACGACGGTCCCGTCGGAGATGAGCGGCCAGAGGTGGCGGCGCAGCTCGGTGATGATCTCCGACTTCGATCCGCGCCCGGTCTCGGGGCGGCGCCGCAGATTGGTGGCGTGAATCGATCCCCGCTTGCCCAGCAGCGTGCCCAGATTCAATTCCGCGGTGACCCCGCCCTGCATGCCGATCACCACCAGGTGCCCGTCCTCGGCGAGCGCCTGGACATTCCGCTCCAGATACGCCGCGCCCATATTGTCGAGAATGATGTCCGCGCCCGGATATTCACTGTGCAGCGTGGTCACGAAATCGTGCTCGCGGTAATTGATCAGCAGCGTCGCGCCCAATTCCGCGCACCGGTCCAGCTTGTACTGCGAACCCGCCGTGACCGCGACCCGCGCGCCCAGTGCCCGCGCCACCTGGATGGCGTGGGTGCCGATTCCGCTGCCGCCCCCGTGAATCAGCAGCAACTGCCCGCTGTGCAGGCCCGCGGTCATCACCAGGTTGGACCACACGGTGGCCGCCACCTCCGGCAGTGCCGCCGCCGCGGCCACATCCAGTCCCTCCGGCACGGGCAGCAGCTGGGTCGCGGGCGCCACCACCCGCTCGGCGTAGCCGCCGCCGGAGAGCAGCGCGCACACCGGATCGCCGGCCCGCCAATCCCGCACGCCCGGACCGACTTCCGCGACCATCCCGGACACTTCGAGGCCCAGAATCTCGCTGGCTCCCGGCGGCGGCGGATAGAAACCCTGCCGCTGCAGCAGGTCGGCGCGATTCACCCCCGCGGCCACCACATCGATCGCAACCTCGCCCGGTCCGGGCGCGGGCAGGTCGTCCACCTGCGCCCATTTCATGACCTCGGGCCCACCGAAACCGTCGAGCGTCACCGCATACATGAAAACGAGCGTACGGCCGGAGCTCACCGATTACTGTCAGGCCGTCCTCGGCGTGGGCCCAGCATCTTCTCAGCATCGGCCGTCACCGTGGAGTGAACGGATTCGAGAGGAGATTCCATGATCACCACCCTGGCCGTCCTCGGCGGCATGGTCATCCTGGCGGCTATGGCGATGTCCGGATTCATCGCGACCGATGCGCCGCGTGCTCTGGTCCGCGTCCGCAAGCGCTGAACCGGGGCGCGGCGTAAACCCTGATAACGCGGCACGTCCGGGCCGGAAGGTTACGCCCGGGGAAAGTAACTTCGACCCCCTCCGCGCAGGGGTGGAAGGTACTAGCGTTCCGGGGCATGAGCAGTTTCGTCGATTTCCAGAACGAGATCTATCTCTCCGGCCTCGCGGGCATCGTCCCGGCGCTACCCATGACGGCGGCGGGCCTGGAGCAGAAGGCTCGGGAGGTGCTGGATCCGGCGGCCTTCGCTTATGTGGCGGGCAGTGCGTCCACCGAACGCACCGCGCACGCCAATCTCTCCGCCTTCGAGCGGTACCGGCTGCTGCCGCGCATACTGCGCGGCGCCACCGGGCCCGGGGCGCGCGACCTGTCGGTGAACGTGCTCGGAACCCATTTGGCCGCACCGATTATCACCGCGCCGATCGGCGTGCTGGGCTTGCTGCACGAGCGCGGCGAGACCCTGGTCGCCGAGGTCACCCGGGAACTGGGCATCGGCATGTGCCTGTCCACCGCCGCCTCCTCCACGATCGAGGAGGTCGGGGCGCGGGCGGGCGACTGGTGGTATCAGCTGTACTGGCCCGATGACATGGAGCTGGCCCGCTCCTTCGTCGAGCGCGCCGAGGAGTCCGGCGCCAAGGCCATCGTCGTCACCGCCGACACCCCCAGCCTGGGCTGGCGCCCGCGCGACCTGCAGCTCGGTCACCTGCCGTTCCTGCAGGGCAAAGGTATTGCCAACTATCTGTCCGATCCGGTCTTCCGCGCCAAGCTCAGCGCCCCGCCGGAGGAGAGCGAGGAGGCGATGCGGGCCGCCGTGCTCACCTGGATCGGACTGTTCGGTAACCATGGTCTGCGCCCGGCCGACATCGCCCGGCTGCGGGATTGGACCGAATTGCCCATCGCGGTGAAGGGCGTGCTGCACCCCGACGACGCCCGCCAGGTGGTCGACGCGGGCGCGGACGCGGTGGTGGTGAGCAATCACGGCGGCCGCCAGGTGGACGGGGCGGTCGGTGCGCTGGACGCGCTGCCCACCATCGTGGCCACCGTCGGCGATCGCGCTGATGTGCTGTTCGACTCCGGCATCCGCACCGGCTCCGATGTCATGATCGCGCTCTCGCTGGGCGCCAAGGCCGTCCTCTACGGCCGCCCCTGGGCGTACGGCCTGGGCCTGGCCGGCGCCGACGGCGTGCGCCACGCGCTGCGCTGCCTGCTCGCGGATTTCGATGCGGCCATGGGACTTTCGGGCTGCACCAGCCTGCACGACCTGAGCCGGACCATGATCTCCACCTATCGCGTTTAGGCCTTCCCGGCGGAAGGAATCCTGCTGTGGGAACGCGTTCGTCCGGGCCGCGAGCTGAGGAGGAGCGATCAAACGCCGTCACAACAACGAGCCGGTGGCCGAGTCCGGAGGCCGGGCCGCGGCCGAAGCGCGGTGGCTCACCCCGGAGCAGCAGCGCGCCTGGCGGGCCTACATGGACGGCAGCCAGCGGCTCATGGCCGACCTCAACCGGCAGCTGCAACGCGACTGCGACCTGTCCTTCGCCGACTACCGCATCCTGGTGAAGCTGTCCGAGGCGCCCGGCCGTGCGCTGCGCATGAGTGATCTCGCCGACGGCGTGCTCTCCTCCCGCAGCCGGCTCACCCACCAGATCCGCCGCATGGAGGCGCAGCAGATGGTCCGCCGCATCGCCTGCGAGGACGACGGCCGCGGCGTACTGGCCCAGCTCACCGAGGAGGGCCTGCGGCGCCTGCGGGCCGCCGCTCCCGGCCATGTCGCCGCGGTGCGCCGCTTCTTCGTGGATCTGCTCACCCCGCAGCAGCTGGCCGCCGTGGCCGCCGCCCTGGACCTGGTGAACCTGGCCGCCGACCACCGCGCCGGCGCCCGCGCGACAGCCGATCTCGACTGACCGGTCCCCCCGAATCGGAAGTGGGAGGCAGACCGCACACGCCATCAGTTAGGATCGATCGCCTGGAAGCGTGGCAGAGCGGCCGAATGCACTCGCCTTGAAAGCGAGCGTCGTGAAAGCGACCGGGGGTTCAAATCCCTCCGCTTCCGCTGAGAACCCGCAGGTGGGTAAGGCTTTTCGAGCCCGAGAACGCCTGCGTGGTCATCGTCGTCGACGGATGAGGGTGTCGGCCGGGTATCACCGCCTGCACCCTCGGCATGCGGCACGCCTTCGACGCCGATCACATCGCCGCCATCGGCAACACCACGCGAAAGCTGGTGGCGGACTGCCGAATCTGGTTCCCCTGGTGGGAACGCGATCTCGCCGCGGAGTGACGATTCCCGGCCAATGTGGATCGACGTCGTCTGCTGAACGCTGACCGACGGTTTCTGGTAAATGTGGCGGGGTGGCCAGCCGTCGCATCGCGAGTCGCTTGTTCGGTGCCTTCGCGAGCGCTGCCCTACTGGCCGGCGCGGCGACCGTCGAAGCCCCACTCGCCGTGACCGATCCACCCGTGGAGACCGGCTCCAATGAGGAGTCCGCGCCGGGCCTCGATCCGGTCCACCCCGCGCAGGCTCGCATCGAACGGGTCGAGACCGTGGCCGGGAACCTGTTCGCCGTCTTCATCGCCTCCCCGGCCATGGGCCGCACCGTCGAGGTGCAGGTGCTGCTCCCCGCGCACCGCGACAGCCCCCGTCCGACCGTCTACATGCTCGACGGGCGCAGCGCCGCACCCGATGTCAACAACTGGACCGCCCGCGGCGGCGCGCTGCCCTTCTTCGCCGACAAGAACGTGAATGTGGTCTTCACCCTCGGCGGCCCCGCCAGCTACTACACCGACTGGCAGCGCAGCGATCCCAAGCTCGGCACCAATCGCTGGGAGACCTTCCTGACCCGCGAGCTGCCGCCGCTCATCGACTCCCGTTTCGGCGGGGACGGCATGAACGGCCTGGAGGGCGTCTCCATGGGCGCGGAGGCGGCCATGATGCTGGCCACCCGCAATCCGGGCCTGTATCGCGCGGTGGCGGCGCACAGCGGTTGCTACGCAATGAGTTCCGACTTCGGGCAGGCGCAGGCCCGCGCCGTGGTCGGGACGTTCGGCGGGGATCCGGACAATATGTTCGGCCCGTCCGGCGATCCCCAGTGGGCCGACCACGACGTGCTGGCCCGAGCGGAAGCCTTGCGCGGCACGGCAATCTACCTGTCGTCCGGCAGCGGGCTGCCCGGGGAGCACGACACCCCGGGCAATCCGGACCTGCGCAACGCCGTGCTGTTCGGCGGGCCGATCGAGGCGGGCGCCGACATGTGCACCCGCCAATTGGCCGACCGGCTGGCGCAATTGGCGATCCCGGCCACGGTCGACCGCCGGCCCGCGGGAACGCACTCCTGGCCCTACTGGGCCGACGAACTGCCCCGCTCCTGGCCGACCATGGCCGCGGGGCTGGGCATCGGGTAGCGGGCCGTTCAGCCGACGAAACGAGCGACGATCTCCGGATCCGTGGCGAAGCGCAGGAAGGCGTCGTTCTCGTGCGGGTCGCCCGCGGTGATGCGGACGCCGTCGGTGCCGTAGGGCCGGATGATGACCCCCGCCTCGGTGCTCGCCACGCCGTACTCGGTACTGCGGTCGCCCAGTGGCAGCCAGAGGAAGTTGGAGTGGCTCACCGGCACCCGGTAGCCCGCCGCGAGCAGCGCCTCCCGCATGCGATCGCGTTCGGCCACAACGGCATCGGTGCGCTCCAGCAGTTCGTGCCGCGCCTCCAGCGAGGCGATAGCCGCCGCCTGCGCCACCCGGCTCACGCTGAACGGGATGTGCACCTTCATGAGCGCGGTGATCACCTCGGGCGCGCCGACCGCGTACCCGACCCGCAGGCCCGCCAGGCCGTACGCCTTCGAAAACGTGCGCAGCACCAGCACATTCGGCCGGGTGCGGCCCAGCTCGACGCCGTCGGGGAAGTCCTCGGCGGGCATGCGCAGGTACTCGAAGTACGCCTCGTCCAGCACCACCAGTACGTCGGCGGGCACCCGGTCGAGGAAGTCGACGATCTCCGCCTTGCCGCGGGCGGTGCCGGTCGGGTTGTTCGGGTTGCAGACGAAGACCACCCGGGTGTTCGGGGTGATGGCCGCCGCCAAAGCGTCCAGATCATGGGTGAATTCGCCGTCCAGCGGCACCTGCACCGCCTTGGCGCCCGCCACCTGGGTGACGATCGGGTAGGCCTCGAACGAGCGCCACGCGAACAGCACCTCGTCCTCGGGATGGCGGCAGGTGATCTGCACCAGCTCCTGGCACAGCGCCACGCTGCCGCAGCCGGCCGCCACGTTCTCGAGCTCCACACCCAGGAAATCCGCGAGGGCGCCGCGCAATTCGATGGCGTGGTTGTCCGGGTACCGGTTCGACAGCTCGACCGCCTCGGCAATGGCCTTGGTCACCGACGGCAGCGGCGGGAAGGTGGTCTCGTTGCTGGCCAGCTTCACCGCGCCGGGGTGCGTCTTGCCGGCGACGTACGCCGGGATGGCATCGAGGTCCGGGCGAATGTGCGCGCTCACCCCTCCACCCTATGTCCCGCTCGCCCGCGCCCGCTCCGGGGTGCCGACTGGTTTGCCGATCGGGACTCGCGTGGGACCGAATGGAACTCGGCCGGAATATCTCCGGGATATCGGACCCTGGGAAAGATTTATCTCGTTTTTACCTAGCGCAACTACAGTGGCCCTATGTCGGGCATTTATCGAGATATCGCCCCTGTGCACGACACGACCACGGTTCCGCTCACTGTGCTAGAACCCGAGGGGCATGCGCGCGGCGGCATCGTGGTGTTGCACGAATCACGTGAATTCACCGAGCCATTGCTGGAACTCATGCGTTCGCTCGCCGACGACGGGTGGACCGTCCTCGCCCCCGACCTCTTCCACCGCCCCGCCAATGGCAGCACCCACCCGATCTTCGGCGAGGACCTGTTCGCCGCCTTCGACGCCTGCTTCGAGTGGCTCACCGGGCACGGCGTCTTCCGCGACTGCATCGGCGTGCTCGGCTTCGACTCGGCCGGCACCGCCGCCGCCCTGGTCGCCACCAATCGCCGCATCGGCGCGGCCGTGAGCGTCGCGGCCCCCGGCATCGAAACCCCGCTCACCCCGCAGGCCGTCGCACTGCTCGCCGCCGCCCCCGCCTTCCAGGCCCCCTGGCTCGGCCTCTTCGGCGAGGACGACCCGCTGACCCCGCCCGACCAGGTCGACCGCCTGCGTGAGGCCGCCGCCCACGCCGACGTCGCCACCCTCGTGGTCACCTACCCCGGACTCCACCACCGCCCCGACCACCCCGGCTTCGACCCCGCCGCCCTCGACGACGTCTCGGTCCTCGACGCGCAAACCAGAATCTACGAATGGTTCGACTCGCACCTACGCTGACCAGCCGATTTGGCCTATTGGTCACCTGCTGTGTAATCTTCTGTCCCGGCGGTTCGAAAGGAACCGGCGCCCTCGAAGAGGGGCACCAGGAGGCGTGCCAGAGCGGCCGAATGGGACTCACTGCTAATGAGTTGTCCCTTCACGGGGACCGGAGGTTCAAATCCTCTCGCCTCCGCCACCGCCCGGTACGCCGGGTGCACATTTGAATAGACATGCGCCCGTAGCTCAACGGATAGAGCATCTGACTACGGATCAGAAGGTTGGGAGTTCGAGTCTCTCCGGGCGCGCTTCAGCTCAACGGCCCCACACCAGAAGGTGTGGGGCCGTTGGCTTTTGGCGCGTGACCCCGGCGGTTAGAGGCCGAGGGACTTCAGGACGCCGCCGATGACCGGAATCGAGTCGGCGCTACCGGTACCCGTCGTAGGGGCGGTGGTCACCTGGATGTCCAGCGGACCCAGTATCGGTCCCTGGGCGGAAACAAGCATGGCGACTGCTGTGATGTGGTGTGTGCCCGTGGTCGTCGGGGTCCACTGGACCGTGGCCGCGCCATTCTTGGGCAGTACTCCGGGTGAGTCCTGCCCGGGCGGAGTGATGGCCTTGTCCGTGTCGTAGAACCACACCATCCAGCAACCCGGAACGGCGCTGACATCGGCGGTGAGCGTGTACGGCTGGCTGACATAGTGCGAATTGCCGGCAACCGAAATGCTATTGCTCGACAGGTCGGCCGATGCCGCCGGTGCTCCGGCGATCACCGCCGCCATCGCCGCGAATCCGGTAACTCCGATGCCCGCCCGACGGATTCGAGTGTTCTTCACGTAGCTTCCCCCTCGATCGAAAAGCGCCTGTTGATCAGCGCTGTCCGCGAAGCTACAACGCCCCACCGACAGTGTGAAACAAGATCATTCACGACCTTTGTCGCACGCACTCAGCCGACCGGAGGCATCGATTGCTCATGAGGCCGGGTTTGCCCTGCGCGGTCGGTCCAGTTGGAGACACAGTGCTCCAGGCGTGAAAGTCGCTTCAGGCCTGTGGATTTCGTGCGCACGGCCTGTTGTCCGCGGATGGATCTGGTGGGATAGGGGCGGCGAGGGTCGTATTCTTCGCCGCTTCGACCCGTGGTGCCGACCGGGTTGTGTGGCCGGGCTGAGTGCTCGGATATCGCCTGCGCTCTGCGGCGTGTTGTACATCTGTGCGGCGCTGGCGATTCTGACCGGGGCGCCGGCGGTGAGGCTACCGAGAATGCCGCCGAGAGCGGCGAAGGTGGCGGCGCCGACGACGCAGCCTAGTGCCGCTATCGGCAGTGAGGCCACGGGTGATCGTGTCAATCGGGCAGCCCGACGATCATTCCTAGGGCGCCGCCGGCGAGGGTGCCGACAGGGGCGGCGAGCCGGAGCTGTGTTGCGGCGATGGGGAGGGCCCTGTTGAGGTCTGCGGACGCGTCCATGGTGGCGACCCACTGACCGAGAAAATCAGTCATTCGACTGACTGTAATAGGATCGCTGTAGCGTCGGCGATGAGATCGTGGCAAGCCCTGTGGTGGCAGAATTTCAGTCATCAGACCGAGAGGGGTGTCATGGTGTACGTGGAGGCGTCGGTTCGGCGGCAGCAGATGGTGACCGCCGCGCGCAGGGTGCTGTCGCGCGACGGTGTGGCGCGGACCTCGGTGCGCGCGGTCGCCGCCGAGGCCGGGGTCCCGCTGGGCACGATGCAGTATGTGTTCCCGTCCAAGGAGCTGTTGCTGCGCGCGGTGATCGAGGACGTGGTCGACGAGATCGCGGCGGTGCTCGAGGATGCGGCCGAGCTCGAGTACGGGCTCGAGCACGCGATCCGGCGCGGCATCACCAGCTTCTGGTCCCGGCTGGTCGTCGAACAGCGGGACCTGCAGGTCATGCAGTACGAGTTGACCACATACGCCCTCCGGACGCCGGGGCAGGAGAGCTTGGCCCGCTGGCAGTACGAGCGCTACGCCAGTGTCGTCGCCGAATGGTGTCAGCGAGCCGCCCACAATGCCGGCGAAACCTGTGCGGTTCCCTTCGGCCGACTTGGCCGGCTCGTCGTCGCCGGCATCGACGGGCTCGTGCTCCAGCATGTGTGCGATCCCAACATCGCCCGGTCGCGTGAGGATCTCGACGCCGTCATCGACATGCTCGTCGCGCTGGCGGATATCCGTCGCGGCACCCGCGCGGGGGCCTGAACCGGCGGCCGAACGCCGCGAGTCGTACGCCGATCAAGTCGGCCGTATTGGTTTTCCACTTCGGGGGCATTGCGCTGTCCCGAGTCGCGTCGTAGCCTGAGTCAAATCAGTCATACGACCGACTTTGCGAAGGAAACCAGGATGCATGATGTCGACGTCGTCGTGGTGGGGGCCGGTCTCGCCGGCTTGAGTGCTGCGCGCAAGCTTGTCGAGGCCGGTCGGAGGGTGACCGTGCTGGAGGCGCGGGACCGCGTGGGCGGCCGCACCGAGGGCGGCGTTCTGGACGGTCATCCGGTCGAACTCGGCGGGACCTGGCTCGGCGAGGGGCACGAGGAGATGTACGCCCTCGTCGAGGACCTCGGCCTCGAGACGTTCCGCACCTGGAATGACGCGGGCAAGCTCCTCCTGCAGCTCGGCGGGAAGCAGTCGCGCCTCGGCAGCCAGAAGGGCGCGACGCCCAAGCTCAACCCGTTCGCGCTCGCCGACCTGGCCCAGGGCCTCCTGCGGTTCGAGCGGCTCGCGAAGACCGTCGACCCCGCGCAGCCCTGGGCGCACCCCCGAGCGCATGAACTGGACGGCCAGACCTACGAGTCGTGGGTGCGCCGCAACTTGCGCACGCACAGCGGTCGTACCTACTTCCGCGTCGTGGCCGAGGCGCTGCTCTCCGCCGATTCGGTCGACGTCTCGCTTCTGCACATGCTGTTCTACTCGGTGAGCAACGGCGATCTCGAAACCCTCGTTTCCGTCGACAAGGGTGCGCAGCAGGACCGGGTCGTCGGCGGCTCGGTCCTCGTCTCCGAGCGACTTGCCGAGGGGCTCGACGTGCGCCTCGGGTCGCCTGTCACGACGGTCGCCCAGGACGACGACGGTGTCACGGTCACGACCCGCTCCGGCGAGGCGTTCTCCGCGCGGCACGTGATCATCGCGGTACCGCCGACCCTTGCCGGGCGCCTGCGCTACGACCCCCTGCTGCCCGCCTGGCGTGACCAGCTGACCCAGAAGCTCCCCGCCGGGACCGTGATCAAGACGTTCGCGTCGTACCCGACGCCGTTCTGGCGCGAGAACGGCCTCAACGGCCAGGCGATCTCCGAGGCCGGCCCCGTCAAGGTGACCTTCGACGTCTCGCCTCCCGGCAGCGAGGTCGGCATCCTGCTGGGCTTCGTCGAGGGCGGCGAGGCGCGCCGGTGGCAGCGGCTGTCCGCGGCCGAACGACGCAGCGAAGTGCTCGGCAGCTTCGTCCGATACTTCGGGCCCGCGGCGGCCGACCCGATCTCCTACGTCGAGAAGGACTGGAGCGCAGAAGAATTCACGCGCGGCTGTTATGGCGCGCATTTCGCGCCGGGCGTGTGGACCAGCTATGGCGACGTGCTTCGTGAACCGATCGGCCGCGTGCACTGGGCCGGGGCGGAGTACGCCGTCGAATGGAACGGCTACATGGAAGGCGCGGTCCGATCCGGCCGCCGCACCGCCGCCGAGATTCTGGCCCGATGACCGGCATCAACATGACCGATATCGACAATGACGATCGAGCGACTCACGTCCGGTGAACGCGCGTTGGGCGTAGGCGCCGATCTCCGAGCGTCGTGACCTCCTGCTCGAGGCGGGCGCCCGGTTACTTCCAGGCGGACAGGTCGGGGAGGTCGCCGGTGAGGTCGGTGCCGGGGGAGCGGCCGATCAGCCAGGCGGCGAGGGCGGCGGTGGGCCCGGTGATGGTCGCGGCCGGGACGCCGACGGTGCCGGTGTAGCCGGAATCGGTGGCGGTGACCGTGAAGCCGGTGCCCTCGGCGGGCTCGACCTCGGTGATGGACTGGGCCAGGAGGCGGGCGGCGAAGTCGGCCGGCCAGTCGGCGGGGGTGTAGCCGATAGCGAGGTCCACGTGGTGGATCTCCACTTCCAGCAGACGCATCCACGGGATGCGGGTGGCGGGGATCTCGCCGCCCTGGCGGTTGCGGACGAGGGTGGGCCAGCGGTCGGCGGGCATGACCCGGGCCAGGTCCAGCCACCGTTCGGCGGAGGCGGTGAGGTCCTCGAGCTGGTCGCGCAGCGGGCGGGGGGCGCCCGCCTCGATGTCGGCCTCGCGGAGGAATTGGCTTGCGTACTGCGGGGTTTCGATGCCGGTGCGGGCCCACAGCAGCAGATTGACCAGGCTGTCGGCATTGCGGGAGAGGTGGGCGAGCACGTGGCCGCGGGTCCAGCCGGGCAGCAGTGAGGGTTCCACCAGGTCGGCGTCGCCGAGGGCGGCGATCGCTGGGAGCAGGCGCTCGGTCGCGGCGGCGACGGTGTCGAGCAGGGCTGCGGTGTCGGCGAGTTGCGCATCGCTGGTCACGAGTCCGACCCTACCCAGTCGGAGCGGTCAGTGACCGGATGAGCGCGTGGTGTGCCGACGCCGGGTCGGGATTCCGGAATCCCGTTCGGCCACAACGATTTGCACCGCCAGCGCCACCAGCCACAGCGACATGGCCCCGACCTGGATGCGCTGTGCGATGCCCAGGCCGTAGTTGCCGGGCAGATTGTCGGCGATCAGCATCCAGGCCGTCACCGCCGAACCGACGATCAGAATCCACAGTCCGGTGTGCCGCAGAATCGGCCAGCGCCGGTATTTGAAGGCGGCCACGGTGAACGCGATCATCGCGATGTAGATGGAGAACACCGCCAGCGTGCTGGTCAGCGCATGGATCTGGTGCAACTGCGGGAACAGGCCGGTGTCCACATACCGTTTGGGCCCGTTCGGATCGTCCGGCACGATGGGCCACTGCGCGTCCGCGATGGTGGACGCGCCGAAGCAGGCCAACGCCGCCCAGCCGATGGAGGAGTACCGCCGCCGAGAGAACAGCAGCAGGCCGCCCAGTCCCGCCACCACCAGCAGCGCGCCGGACCCGGTGTCGCCGGTGGTGAACACCCAGCTGAACGGCGCGCCCTTCTCGGCCAGCTGGCTCAGGAAGGTGTTGGTGGGATTGCTGTGGATCGGGAGGATGAATTCCAGGACCCAGGAGGAATAGCCGAGTCCGGCGACCGCGATCAAGATCGCGATGAACCACCGCAGCACCCGTCGCCATCGCGGCTGGAGACTGTTCTCCACGGGGGCCGCCTCGGCTAGTTTCTGCTCGGTTGGCATCACCGCGCTCGCTTTCGCTGGCCTCGCTTACTCGTACTGCCCTGCCCGCAGCTTCCGATCTGTCCGGACTGGTCGGCTGGTCCGGTCGTAGGACCATTGTCGCCCATGCGCCGGCGCGGACGTCAGACGCCGCGCGCCAAAGCCCGCATCACCAGGTCGGCCGCCGAATCCGCGGCCTCGTGTTCCCAGACCCGCACCACGGTCCAGCCCGCCGCGGCCAGCCGGGCATCGGTGTCGCGATCGCGCGCCACATTGCCCGCCAGTTTGTCGGCCCACCACTGGGCATTGTTCTTCGGGCGTGTCGCGTGCTGCGGGCAGCTGTGCCAGAAGCATCCGTCCACATAGACCGCCACCTTCCGCCGCGGGAACACGAGATCGGCCCGCCGCCGCAGCCCGGGCAGCGGAGCCCGGTCCACGAAGAAGCGTTTTCCGCGCCGATGCAATTCCCGCCGCAGGGCCAGCTCCGGCTTCGTCCCCACGCGCCGCTGCCTGGCCATGCGCGCGCTGGTGGCCGCATCGGTGCCGGGTCGTCGCGCATCCGCCATCGGGCCATCCTCGCCGCGCCCGGCACCGCCGGCAAGGTGCCCCGGAGCTGTCATGCGGCCTCGCGCGGTGCGCCCCCCATGCGCTCGAGATGGTTCTCCACATCGTCGAGGAAACCCTCGGGGAAGCGCAGCGAACCCATCCGGGTGCGACGCAGGAAGCCCGCGGTCGCGCGCGCGGACAGCAGCCGGGAGTCGTCGAGGAACCAGCGCAGATCCTCGTACGGCGCATGAACGGGCCAGGTGGACACCGGAACCCGATACACCTCGCCGCGATGCCCCCAGGCCGCCGTCGGCCAGCTGCGGCGGGTCAGCGGCGCGCCGTCCGGGATCGGGTCGTCGGACGGGTGGGTGACGCGCTCGGCGATCCAGGACGCCATGCGCACGCTCACCGCATTGCCGACCAGTTTCCAGCGATGCCCCGGCCGCACCCCGGGCACCGCGAGCGCGGCCGTGGTCCAATCCCGGTCGAAGCCCTGCAGCCGCTCGGCGTCGGTGATGCCGGGCGTGACCAGTTCACCCGAGGGCAGCCGCACCGCGGGCGGGCTCGCAATGCCCAGGGCCGAACCGCCTTTCAGGGTGGGCACGGCATTCACCGCCCAGCCCAGGCCGCGGGTGCCCTCGGTCCAGTAGAAGCCGCACGGATCGTGCGCCGGGTCGCCCACCTCGCGGGGCCCGGCGTCCGTGCCGAACAGGATCGGCCGCGGATCCTCGGTGCGGGAGGCCAGCATCAGCACCCGCTCCCGCCGCTGCGGCAGTCCGAAGGCGCGGGCGTCCACCACCCGGTAGGCCCAGGTGTAGCCGAGGTCGGTGAGCGCGGCGGTGATGTGCCGCATCGCCGCGCCGCCGCCGAGCTGCAGCATGAACGGCACATTCTCGATGAGCAGCCAGCGGGGGCCCTTCTTGCGCTTGACCAGCCGGAACACCTCGTCCACCAAACCCGAACGGGCCCCGGTGATTCCGGCCGTCCGCCCGGCCTGCGACAGATCCTGGCAGGGGAAACCCGCCGCCACCAGCTCCGTCCCGGACGGCAGCGCGCGCAGCCTGGTCACATCGGAATGCAATGGCACGTCCGGGAAATGCGCGGCCAGCACCGCCTGCGCTCCGGAGTCGATCTCGCACAGCAGTTCACTGCGCCATCCGTGCGCCGCGAGCCCGAGCTCCAGCCCGCCGATGCCGGCGAACAGGCCGACCATCCGCGCGCCCGTCACAACAGTCCCTTTCACCCCGGAGTCCTCCGTGCCCCAGAGCACGTTACTCGAGTCCCCGCACCCCCACCGTGACCAACACCCCTGCCCACCGCCGGTCCAGAGCGCCTCGCTATGACTCGGGCGGGTGGACGGTGGTCGATGTCGTGCGCAAACACCGAGAACCGGTCGGCACCATTGCATGTTGATCACGATGTGCCGCCGGGGCGGTGATACCGGCCGGGGATCGCGGGTGCGCGGGCGCGGGGAACTACGGTTATAGGCGTGACGGATAACGGGAGTGAGGACGCCAACCCGGCTGCGCCGCGGTGGCCGGCCATTCTCACCTGGCGGGCGCACAACGCGTCGCGCATGGAGTCGGTGCGGGTGGTGCTGAGCGGCAACCGGATTCGGGCCGCGGGCCGCATCATCGCGGGCGACTGCGAGGATCACCCGGCCTTCAGCGCATCCTACGACCTGGTCACCGACGAATCCGGGGTCACCAAGCGGCTGTCGCTGCGCAGCACCCTCGCTTCGGGCGAACGCCACGCCTCCATCGCCCGCGACGAGGAGAACTACTGGCTCATCGACGCCGGAAACACCCACGTGCGCTCCACCTTCGGCGGCGCGCTGGATGTGGACGTGGTGCTGAGCCCCTTCTTCAACACCCTGCCCATCCGCCGCTACGGGCTGGCCCATGCCAGTGAGGACGTGCAGGTTCCCGTCGTCTACGTGCGCCTGCCCGATCTCCTCGTGCAGGAAGCCGGCCTCGTCTACAGCAGCGGCCCCGACGGCATCCACGTGCTCTCGCCCGTCTCCAGCGCGACCGTCACCGTCGACGAGGACGGCTTCCTGCTCGACTACCCCGGCCTGGCCGAACGGATCTAGCCGGGGCCGGGCGCGCCTAGTCCAGGGTGGTCAGGACACCGCCGGAGCGGCCCGCGTCGATGAGCTTGGTGAGCCAGTTGTGGTCGCCGGGGCGGACATCGGTGATGACCCAGCGCTCGTTGTCCTCGTAGTCGTTGCGGGCGTCGTGCCCGGCTTCGGTGAGTTCGGCGATGGTGCCGTTGGCGCGCAGGCTGTCCCGGGCCTGGGTGAGGACCTCGAGGGTGTCGTCGAGCACGTCCAGCAGCGCGGCGGCGTTCGGTTCGCAGATGGCGCGGACCAGGTCGGGGGCGGTGGCGGCGACGCGGGTGCCGTCGCGGAAGGAGCCGGCCGCGAGTCCGAGGGCCAGCGGGCCACCGTTGGAGCCCTCGATGGCGAGGGCCTCGGCGAGGACGTGGGGCAGGTGCGAGATGCGCGCGACCGCGCGATCGTGTTCCACCGCCAGCACGGGGACCACCACCGCGCCGCAGTCCAGCGCGAGCTGCACGACACGCCGGAAGGGGTCGGCGTGTACACCCGGGTCGACGCTCACCGCCCACGCCGCGTTCTTGAACAGGTCGGGAGAGGATGCGGCCCAACCGGATTCACTGGTCCCGGCCATCGGATGGCCGCCGACGTAGCGGGCGCCCAGTTCGTGACGCTGCACGGCCGCCGCGACCGGCGCCTTCACGCTCACCACATCGGTCAGCACGCAGCCGGGAGCGAAGGTCTTCACATCCGAGAGCACAGCGTCGATGGCGGGCATGGGCACACCGATCACCACCAGCGCATCGCGGTCGGCCGCCCGCGTGAGCACCGTTTCCACATCGCTGATCACGTCGTATCCGTCCAAGCGGGCGGCTTTCGCGCCGACCTCGGACCGGTTGTAGCCGAACGCCTCGTACCCGGCGACGGCGGCGGCGCGCAGCACCGAACCGCCGATCAAACCGGTACCCAGGACGCAGACAGCTGGTTTCGGAGTGCCCGTCATGCGATCAGATTCGCATACGACTTCAACATTTCCCCCGAAGCGGACTACCGTTGCGGCCATGGCAGCACAGCGCTCGGGCACGAACAGGGCGGCGTCGGATGAGTTCGACGACGTGGAAGGGTTCGCAGTGGCGGTTGTCCGCGAGGAAGCCAACTGGAAAGTGACGCCCCTGAGCGACGCCTCACTGTCCAGTCTGTCCGCGGCCGAGCACGAGCTGCGGGCATTGCGAAGTTCCGGCGCGGTCTTCGGCCTGCTCGATGTCGACGACGAATTCTTCATCATCCTGCGCCCGGGCCCCACCGGCAGCCGCATCCTGCTGTCCGACGCCACGGCCGCCATCGACTACGACATCGCGGCCGACGTGCTCGAGGAACTCAATATCGAGATTCCCGACATCGACCCGGACGAGATCGACGACGTCGAGCCCTGGGAGGAGGGCGACCTCGGTGTCCTCGCCGATCTCGGCCTGCCCGAGCCGGTGCTGGCGGTCATCCTCGCCGAGACCGACCTGTACCCGGACGAGCAGCTCGGCATGATCGCCCAGCGCCTCGGTTTCGCCAACGAATTCTCCGCGGTCCTGGACAAGCTCCCGCGTTGATCGGCTCGCTCGCCTCGGACGAGGCGATGATGCGGGTCGCCATCGCCGCGGCAGCTGCCGCCGACCCGCGCGATGTCCCCGTCGGCGCGGTCGTCTTCGATGCCCACGGCCGGGAACTGGCGCGCGCCGCCAATGCCCGTGAGGCCCTGGGCGATCCGACCGCCCACGCCGAGATCCTGGCCCTGCGTGCCGCCGCCCGGGTGCTGGGCGACGGCTGGCGCCTCGAGGGCGCGACCCTGGTCGTCACCCTCGAACCGTGCACCATGTGCGCCGGCGCCCTGGTCCTCTCCCGCATCGGCCGCCTGGTCTTCGGCGCCTGGGAACCCAAGACCGGTGCCGTCGGCTCGCTCTGGGACGTGGTCCGTGACCGACGTCTCAATCACCGCCCCCAGGTCCGCGCCGGCGTCCTCGAACCCGAATGCGCCGCTCTCCTCGCCGATTTCTTCGATTCCCACCGCCCCTAGCCCTCTCTCCAGGCGATTTCAGAATCCGGCGGGTGCTCAGGTAAAGTCACCAGCGGTGGCGTGTCCGAGCGGCCTAAGGAGCACGCCTCGAAAGCGTGTGAGGGGTAACCCCCCTCCGAGGGTTCAAATCCCTCCGCCACCGCTGAGGAGCCCCTCACCTGTTCCGACAGGTGAGGGGCTCTTTCCATGTCCTCCATGCGCGTTCCATGTCCTCCATGCGCGCGATCACCCGCTATTCGAACGACCAAACTCGGTTGGGGTCGGCCGCCCAGGATTCCTTGCAGCGCGGGGCATTCCGCGTGAGTCGCTGCTGATCCCGATCGCTCGGGATCCGGCAGAAACACCCGCACCTGGAAACCGGTTCGGGGCTTTCTCTTTCAGGGGCGAAGGCCGTCGAGGAGTAGGTCGAGGACGCGGTTGATCGCGGTGGGGTAGGGCTCGGTGGGGGCGGCGTAGATCTGCAGGGTCATCAGGCGGGCGATGTCTTCGGGGGTGACGTCGGGGCGAAGGGCGCCTTCGGTGTGGGCCCTCGCGGTCAGGTCCGCGATGCGGTCCGTGATGGTGGCGCGGACTTCGGTGAGGGCGGGGTCGGATTTGATGTCGGAGTGGAGGGTGGGTTCGACGGCGGCGGCCAGGGCGCCCAGGCGGAGTTCGGCGCATTCGCGGAGGATGCGGGTGAGGGCTTGCCAGGCGGTGGGGGATTCGCGGTCGGCGGTGGCGGCCAGGTCGGCGAGGGCCGAGAGGTAGGAGTGGGCGGCGGCGGTGATGAGGGCGCCGCGGTCGGGGAAGCGGCGGTAGAGGGTGCCCACGCCCACGCCGGCGGCGTCGGCGATGTCCTTCATGGAGACGCTGACGCCCTGTTCGCGGAAGACCTGTTGGGCCGCGGTCAGGATCTGGTCGCGATTGCTGCGGGCATCGGCTCTGAGCTCGGCCGTTGTCCTCACCTCCGATAAAACTGGACGAAAATCTTCCGGTTAGCGTACCTTCTTGAAAGTGGACGAAAATCGTCCACTTGAATCGAGGGTGATGACGATGAGCAGGACAGTGCTGATCTCCGGGGCGGGCATTGCGGGATCGACCCTGGCGTACTGGCTGGGGCGCAACGGCTTCGACGTGACCGTGGTGGAGCGGGCGGGGGCGCAGCGGTCCAGCGGCAACCCGATCGACGTGAAAGGACCGGCTGTCGATGTGACCGAGGGTATGGGGGTGATGCCGCGGCTGCGGGCGGCCGCGTCGCGGGTGGAGCGAATGAGCTTCGTCGACGCGGCGGGGCGGGAGCGATCGAGGTTGCGGCTCAGCGCTTTTCAGGGTGGTGCGGGTGACCGCGAGATCGAGCTCGCGCGCGCAGATCTGGCCGCCATTCTCCTCGACGCGGCTCGCGACCATGCCGAAATCCGCTGGGCCGATTCGATTTCCGGGATCACGCAGGACACGGACGGCGTGGATGTCGTCTTCGAGAACGGCGCGGGTGGGCGTTATGACTACCTGATCGGGGCCGATGGCCTGCACTCGAATGTTCGTCGGCTCGTCTTCGGCGCGGAGGCCGAGTTCCTTCGCCATCTGGGCATGTACGTGGCGACCCTGCCGGTGGAGCGGGCCTTCGGCGATGAGCACGAGGTCGTCATGTTCAATCGCCCGGGACAGGCCATCACCGTGCACCCTTCGAAGGGAAGGGCGGTGGCGGCCTTCATGTTCCGCCATGCCGCGATCCCGGGCCGGCGCGATCTCGACGGACACAAGCGGCTCATCGCCGACACCTTCTCCGGGCCGATCGGTATCTTCGGCGACCTGCTCGACCAGCTGAAGGCCGCCGACGACCTCTATTTCGACTCGGTGAGCCGAGTCCGGTTGCCGCGCTGGTCCGATGGCCGTGTCGCCCTGCTCGGTGACGCCGGATCCTGCCTCTCCCTCTTCGGTGACGGCTCCACCCTCGCCATCGCGGGCGCCCACACCCTCGCTGAGGAAATGACCCGTACTCCCGGTCGCCCGTACACTGCCTTCGCCGCCTACGAACAGCGTCACCGGAAACTGGTCGAGCCCAGGCAGCGCGGCATGCGCGCCGCGTCGGCCCTCATGGTGCCCGCCACTTCCGCGGGCATCGTGGTCCGCAACGCTGTCACCCGCTTCATGCGGTGAAACGAGAAGTAGCACAAAAGAACTCGGCCCCCACCCGGGTAATCGGGTGGGGGCCGAGTGGATTTCGTGCGGAGGTCAGCCGACCGTGACGGGCTGCTTGTCCTCGACGGGGGTGGCGGACTGCTTCAGCTCGGCGAGCTTGGCGCCTTCCACGTCGATGTCGGGGAGGATGCGGTCCAGCCACTTCGGGAGCCACCAGGCCCACTTGCCCAGCAGGGCGAGCAGGGACGGGATGAGGACCATGCGGACGATGAAGGCGTCGAAGAAGACACCCGCCGCCATGGCGAAGCCCATGGACTTGGCCACCACGTTGTCGTCGAGCATGAAGGCGCTGAACACCGAGATCATGATGATGGCGGCGGAGGTCACGACGCGGGCGCCGTGGTGGTAGCCGCTGATCATGGCGTCCTTGGCGGACTTGCCGTGCACGTACTCCTCACGCATACGCGTGACCAGGAAGACCTGGTAGTCCATGGCGAGACCGAAGACCAGGCCGATCAGCATGATCGGCAGGAAGCTCACCAGCGGGTGCGCCTCCACCAGGCCGAAGTGGCCCTCCTGGAAGATCAGCACGGTCGCGCCGAAGGTGGCCGCCATGGAGAGCAGGAAGCCCAACGCGGCGGTCAGCGGCACCAGGATGGAGCGGAACACCAGGAGCAGCAGGATGAATGCCGCGCCGGCCACGATCGCCAGGTACGGAATGATCTTGTTCAGCAGCGCCTGCGAGACATCCGCGTAGATGGCCGTGGTACCGGTGATGCCGTACTCCATGCCGTACCGGTCATGGAACTCGGACTCGGCATTGCGGGCGTTCTTGACCAGGTCCTTGGTCTCCTGGTTGTTCGGCCCGGACTTGGGCACGCCCATGAACATGGCGGCCTGCTTGTCCTCGCTGGGCCGGGCCAGGGTCAGGTAGTCCATGCCCGGGTAGGAGGCCAGCTTGGAGCGCAGCGCGTCGAGGGCCTCGGTGCGCTGGTTCTCCGGCGTCTTGCTGAGGTCGACGGCCACCAGCAGGGTGCCGTTGGCGCCTTCGCCGAAGCCCGCGGTCTGCAGGTCGTACGCCTTGCGGACGGTGGTGTGCTTGGGCATGGAGTCGCCGCCGGGCAGACCCAGCTGCAGGTTCACCGCGGGCGCGGCCAGCAGGCCCAGCAGCACGATGGAAATGCCCAGCGTCAGCGCGGGCGCCTTGCCGATGAGGCGGGCGAAGCGCATGCCGTTGGTGACCGACTTCTCGTCCTCGGGATCGTGCTTGGCGACCAGCGGCAGCTTCGGCTTGAACAGGAAGCGGCCGAACGCGCCCATCAGCGCCGGCATCAGGGTGACGGCCACCAGCACCGCCATCGCGGCCGAGACCGCGCCGAAGATGCCCATGTAGGTGAGGAAGCTGACACCCACGAAGCTCAGGCCCGCCAGCGCGATGATGACGGTCAGGCCCGCGAAGATGACGGCCGAACCCGCGGTGCCGACCGCGGTGCCCGCGGCCTCCTCCGGCGAATTCGACACGGCCAGTTCGTGTTTGTAGCGCGAGACGATGAACATGGCGTAGTCGATGGACAGCGCCAGGCCGATCATGGAGGCCAGGATCGGGGTGAAGGTCGGCACGGTCAGGAAGTGGGTGCCGAACATGATGATGGAGATGGCGGTGCCGACACCGACGAGTGCGGTGAGGATCGGCACGAAGGCCGCCACGATCGCGCCGAACGCGATCACCATGACCACCAGCGCCACCGCGATGCCGATCAGCTCGGAGGAGCCGTTCGAGCCGCCCGGATCCTGCGCGATCGAACCGGTGAGCTCGACCTGCAGCCCGGCCGCGCGCGCCTCGTCGCCCACCTGGTAGGCGGCGTCGCGGTCGGCCTGCTTGATGTCGGAGAACTTCGCGATGGTGAACTTGGCCTGGACCGTCGCCACCGAATCCGGGTTGGTCTTGTTCAGCACGTTCAGGGGCGCGCTGGAGCAGATCGCGGAGAAGTTCGGGTTGGAACGGTCGCCGCCCAGGCAGTCGATGCCGGCTGGCTGACCGATCTTCTTGGTGGTGTCGATGGGATTCATCAGCGGCGACGACTTGTCCACGATGGGCAGGTCACCGAGCTTGGTCAGGAACTGCGAGAGCGCGGCCTGCGGCCCGGGATCGGTCAGTTTCTGACCCTCCGGCGCGGCGATCACATAGGTGCCGCTGACGGCATTGGGGTCGAACTCCTTGGATGCCCCCGGGAAATGCGCGTCGAGGATTTCCGTGGCCCGCTCCGAAGGCAGGTTCGGCATGGTGAAGGAGTCCTGGAACGGCTTGGCGAGGGCCCCGCCGAGTCCGCCGATAACGAGTAGCGCGGCGATCCACGCCGTGATGACTATCCATTTCCGGCGGAAGGCGAACTTTCCCCACCGATAGAGGTATACGGACACGAGGGGTTCTCCTGGGCGATGGTTTGTGCGGGCGAAAACAGGGTGCTGGTGCGAGCGCGTAGACAGCACTGCCGCCGGGAGCTCTGCGGGCTCCCCGCCTCCACGAAACTAAAATCTGCCTACCGTGCGGTAGGTAGACTACCGAGCGAATAAGCGGAGGAACAACCTCGACTCTAGGTGGCGTTGATCGCACACCGAGCGCGGGTGAGAGGATGAGAACATGGGTGGCCAGGTCGGTTCCGGAACAATTGTCGCAGCTAGAAGCACCAAGGACGCGATCCGGGACGCCGCTCTACAGCTGTTTTCGACCAAGGGGTTCGATCACAGCAGCCTGCGCGAGGTCGCCGATGCGGTGGGAATCACAAAAGCCTCGCTCTACTATCACTACGCCTCGAAGGTCGATCTTCTGGTAGCGATCATCGAGCCGATGTTCGACGAAGTGCGTGATCAGGTCGAGGGTCTCGATGACATTCCGCACACCCAGGAGAACGTCCGCGAGGTGATCCGCCGGCGCCTGCAGTCGACGCTGGCCAATCGTCAGGTCGGCGTGCTCTGCATGCGGGACACCGTCGCGATCGTGAATGCCCTCGGCAACCGCTATCCCGACATGATCGAACTGCATCACCGCATGTGCCGCTGGATGGCCGGGCCCGATGCCGACAATGACACCCTGCTGCGCGCCGCCGCGGCCATGCAGGTGCTCAGCACCGCGATGATGTCCCAGGAGATCGTGCCCGGCGCCGATGCCGATCACGTCGAGACGACATTGTTGAATGCCGCACTCGGCGTGCTGAATCCGGCGCGATAGGGTTCTCGCTCACCACCGATCTGTCTCAGGAGTTCTCGTGCACATCACCGCGAAGGTCGATTACGCGGTGCGCACCCTTGTGGAAATCGCGAAGGCGCAACCGGATTCGGTGAAGGCCGACGCCATCGTGGCCGCCCAGGACATTCCGCCCAAGGTGCTGGAATCGGTGGTGGCGGATCTGCGCAAGGGCGAACTGGTGGTCAGCCGCCGCGGTCCCGACGGCGGTTATCGCCTGGCCCGCCCGGCCGCCGAGATCAGCATCGCGGATGTGATTCGCGCGGTGGAGGGTCCGCTGGCCTCGGTGCGCGGGCAGCGGCCGGAGGATGTCAGCTACCCGGGTGCGGCCGAACCACTGCAGCGAGTGTGGATCGGGCTGCGGGTGAACATCCGCTCGGTACTGGAGCGGGTCACCGTCGCCGATATCGCCCACGATCTGCTGCCGTCCTTCCTGGACGAGCTGCTGCACGATCCGGATGCCTGGACCCGCCGTCCCCGCCCCGCGGGCGGACCGGTCGCGGCCGGATCGGCGTCCAATGGCGGATCGCCGAGCGCGCCCGCGGCGGGCGGGTGGCGAGATCTGGATCAGCCCGACATCTGAGCGAACCTGCCGAGAGCAGCCGATCCGCGCCGTGACCCGGGCCGTTGCCCGCCGGTGCCGCAAAACGTCGCGGCGGGCTCCGGAGGATGGCGGTAGCCTGCCACCATCATGTTGATCCGACTTCTACGCACCTTCCTCTGGCCCTACCGCAAGCAGTTGGCGGGGGTCGTCGTGCTCCAGCTGATCTCGGTCATCGCCATGCTGTACCTGCCCACGCTGAACGCCGACATCATCGACAAGGGCGTCACCAAGGGTGATATCGGCTACATCTGGTCCACCGGCGGGTGGATGCTGCTGGTGACGGGCATCCAGATCGCCGCTCAGGCCGTCTCGGTGTACCTGGGCGCGCAAGCGGCCATGGGCGCGGGCCGCGATATGCGCGCGGCGCTGCTGCACCGGGTCGGCACCTTCTCCGCGCGGGAGGTCGGCGTGTTCGGCGCGCCGTCGCTGATCACCCGCAATACCAATGACGTCGGCCAGGTGCAGCTGCTCGTGCTGATGAGCGCCACCATCCTGGTGATGGCGCCGATCATGTGCATCGGCGGCATCTTCATGGCGCTGCGCGAGAGCTTGCAGCTGTCGTGGCTGCTGCTGATCGCGGTGCCGGCGCTGGGCCTGTCGATGGCCTTCATCATCAGCCGCATGGTGCCCGGCTTCCGGCGCATGCAGGAGCGCATCGACGCGGTGAACCGGGTACTGCGCGAACAGATCACGGGCATTCGCGTGGTGCGGGCCTTCGTGCGGGAGCGGCAGGAGACCTGGCGCTTCGGGGTCGCCAATACCGAGCTGACCGAGCAGTCGCTCTATGTCGGCAAGTACATGGCCCTCATGTTCCCGGCCGTCATGCTCATCTCGAACGTCACCACGGTCGGCGTCATCTGGTTCGGCGGCCACGCGATCGACAACGGGGAGATGCAGATCGGCTCGCTCACCGCGATGCTGGCCTACATCATGCAGATCCTGATGGCGGTCATGATGGCGTCCTTCCTGGCCATGATGGCCCCGCGCGCCGCCGTCTCGGCCGAGCGCATCGGCGGGGTACTGGACACCGAGTCCTCGGTGTCGGAACCGCGGCTGCCGCAGCCGTTCAAGGGTGATCCGGGCACGGTGGACCTGGCCTTCGCGGAGTTCAAGTTCCCGGGCGCCGAGAAGCCGGTGCTGCGGGCCATCCGCTTCGAGACCCGGCCGGGCACCACCACCGCCATCGTGGGTGCGACCGGTGCCGGAAAGACCACGCTGATCAACCTGATTCCGCGGCTGATCGATGTCACCGACGGCGCGGTCTACGTGGGCGGCACCGACGTCCGGCACCTGCCCCTCGAGACACTGCGCTCCGAGATCGGCCTGGTGCCGCAGAAGGCGTACCTGTTCTCCGGCACCGTGGCCTCCAATCTGCGCTACGGCAAGCCGGACGCCACCGATGCGGAGCTCTGGCACGCGCTCGAGATCGCGCAGGCCGCCGATTTCGTGCGCGAGATGCCGCAGGGCCTGGAAACGCCTGTGGCACAGGGCGGTACGACCGTCTCCGGTGGTCAGCGCCAGCGGCTGGCCATTGCCCGCGCGCTGGTGCGCAAGCCGCGCATCTACCTGTTCGACGACTGCTTCTCCGCCCTCGACGTCGCCACCGACATGCGGGTGCGCGAGGCGCTGCGGCCGGAGACCTCGGACGCGTCGGTCGTCATTGTGGCGCAACGGATCTCGACGATCCGCGACGCCGATCAGATCGTGGTGCTGGAGGACGGCGCGATGGCCGGCATCGGCACCCACGAGCAATTGCTGCGCGACTGTCCCGAGTACCGCGAGATCGTGGAGTCGCAGTTCAGTGCGGAGGAGGTGCGATGAGGCCCGGAGCCGTCAATCCCGGTGCGCCGGATGCCAAGGCGAAGTCCTTCGGCCCGTCGCTGAAGCGCCTGCTGCGCATGCTCGCGCCCGACCGGTTCTATCTGGTCGTGGTCTTCGCGCTGGCCGTGGGTTCGGTGGTGCTCAACACCCTGGGCCCGCAGATTCTCGGCAAGGCCACCAACCTCATCTTCGACGGTGTGGTCGGCAAGCAGCTGCCCCCCGGGCAGAGCAAGGACCAGCTGGTCGAGGGGCTGCGCGCGAACGGCAACAACACCTTCGCGGACATGCTGGCCAGCATGAACGTGATTCCCGGTACGGGAATCGATTTCACCGCGGTCGGCCATGTGCTGGCCTGGGTGCTGGCGCTCTATATCGGCGCCTCGGTGTTCGGCTGGCTCGAAGCCCAACTGCTGATCATCGTGATCAACCGGACCGTGAAGCGGTTGCGCGCGCAGATCGAGGAGAAGATCCACCGGCTGCCGCTGCGGTACTTCGACTCGATGCCGCGCGGGGATGTGCTCTCCCGCGTCACCAATGACGTCGACAATGTGGCGCAGACGCTGCAGCAGACCATGTCCCAGCTGATCATCAATGTGCTGTCGGTGATCGGCATCCTGATCATGATGTTCTGGATCTCGTGGCTGCTGGCCCTGATCGCGCTGCTGACGGTGCCGCTGGCGGTCATCGTGACCGCGCAGATCGCCAAGCGCTCCAAGCCGCACTTCGTGGACCAGTGGAAGCTCACCGGCGAGGTCAATGCTCAGGTCGAGGAGGCGTTCACCGGGCACGAGGTGGTCAGTGCCTTCGGCCGGGTGCGCGAGGTCGGCGAGAAGTTCGACGAGACCAACGGCAAGCTCTACCAGTCCTCGTTCAAGTCGCAGTTCATCTCCGGCCTGATCATGCCCGCCATCATGTTCCTCGGGAATCTGAACTACGTGCTGATCGCCGTGGTCGGTGGTCTGCGGGTGGCGTCGGGCAATCTGTCGCTGGGTGAGGTGCAGGCCTTCATCCAGTACTCGCGCGGGTTCACCCAGCCGCTCACCCAGATCGGCTCGATGATGAACCTGCTGCAGTCGGGTGTGGCCTCGGCGGAGCGGATCTTCGAGATCCTCGACGCCGAGGAGCAGTCGGCGGATCCGGATCCGGAGGATTCACGGCCGGTGGATCGTGGCCGGGTGGCGTTCGAGGACGTGTCCTTCCGCTACGAGCCGGAGACCCCGATCATCGAGGATCTCTCGCTGGTGGCCGAGCCCGGTCACGTGGTGGCCATCGTCGGCCCGACCGGCGCGGGCAAGACCACGCTGGTCAATCTGCTCATGCGGTTCTACGAGGTGGATTCCGGCGCCATCACCATCGACGGCGTCGACATCACCCGCATCACCCGCGACCACCTGCGGTCGCGCATGGGCATGGTGCTGCAGGACACCTGGCTGTTCGGCGGCACCATCCGGGAGAACATCGCCTACGGCAATCCCGCCGCCACCGAGGAGGAGCTCCTCGAAGCCGCCCGGGCCGCCTACGTGGATCGGTTCGTGCACGCGCTGCCGCACGGGTACGACACCGTCATCGACGAGGAGGGCTCCGGCGTCAGCGCCGGTGAGAAGCAGCTCATCACCATTGCCCGCGCCTTCCTGGCCAAGCCGTCCATCCTGATCCTGGACGAGGCCACCAGCTCGGTCGACACCCGCACCGAGCTGCTGGTGCAGCACGCCATGGCGGCGCTGCGCCGGGATCGCACGAGTTTCGTGATCGCGCACCGGCTTTCGACGATCCGCGATGCCGACACCATCGTGGTGATGGAGAAGGGCAAGATCGTCGAGCAGGGGACGCACGAGACGCTGCTGCGGTCCCGGGGCGCGTACTACCGGCTCTACGACGCGCAGTTCGCCGCCGCCCTCACCGATGGCGAGGGCAACAATGTGGACGATCCGGAACCGGACGCGGTCGGAGCGGCCGCGAACTGAGCCCTCGGCAAGCCGCATCGGCTGCCGCCCGCACCGGGCGGGCTCTGCCCTGATCGACCCGAACCGGCCCGGCCCGCACCCTCCGGTGCGGGCCGGGCCACTTTTCACGAAGTGAGAAGATGGCTCGGTGTCTGCTGCTTCGGAGTTCTCGTTCAAGGTCGGTGCGCGCCTGGAAGGGCGGCACGGCCGAACCGGCGTGATCAGCACTCCGCACGGTGACATCGCGACCCCCGCCTTCATCCCGGTCGGCACCAAGGCCACGGTCAAGGCGGTGCTGCCCGAGACCATGAAGGAACTCGGCTCGCAGGCCCTGCTCGCCAACGCCTACCACCTCTACCTCCAGCCCGGCCCGGACATCGTGGACGAGGCCGGCGGTGTGGCCGAGTTCATGAACTGGCACGGCCCGACCTTCACCGACTCCGGCGGCTTCCAGGTCATGTCGCTGGGCGTCGGCTTCAAGAAGGTGCTGGCCATGGAGTCGGTCGGCGTGCAGAACGACGATGTGATCGCCAAGGGCAAGGAGCGGCTGGCACACGTCGACGACGACGGCGTCACCTTCCGCTCGCACCTGGACGGCTCCAGGCACCGCTTCACGCCCGAGGTGTCCATGTGCATCCAGCATCAGCTGGGCGCGGACGTCATGATGGCCTTCGACGAGCTCACCACGCTCATGAACACCCGTGGCTACCAGGAGGAATCGCTGGAGCGTACGCGGCTGTGGGCCCAGCGCTGCCTCGACGAGCACGAGCGGCTCACCGCGGCCCGCTCGCACCGGCCGTACCAGGCGCTGTTCGGCGTCATCCAGGGCGCACAGTACGAGGACCTGCGCCGCAAGGCATGTCGCGATCTGGAGGACCTGCGCGGCGCGGCCGGAACGGGATTCGACGGCTACGGCATCGGCGGCGCGCTGGAGAAGCACAATCTGGGCACCATTGTCGGCTGGTGCTGTGACGAGCTGCCCGAGGGCAAGCCGCGGCACCTGCTCGGCATCAGCGAGCCGGAGGACATCTTCACCGCGGTGGAGAACGGCGCGGACACCTTCGACTGCGTGAATCCCTCCCGCGTGGCCCGCAATGCGGCGCTGTACACCGACGAGGGCCGCTTCAATATCAATACGGCCCGTTTCAAGCGGGACTTCACGCCCGTCGACGAGACCTGCGACTGCTACACCTGCGCCAACTACACCCGCGCCTACATTCATCACCTGTTCAAGGCGAAGGAGATGCTCGCGTCGACGCTGTGCACCATCCACAACGAGCGCTTCACGGTACGGCTGGTGGATCGGGTGCGGGAGAGCATCGACGGCGGCTACTTCGACGATTACAAGACCGAGTTCCTCGGTCGCTGGCGCGGTCGGATCAAAGCCCCTGGGCTGTAAGGGAATTCGATACGACCGCGCCGCGTGTTCCGGACGGTGGCCCTTGGGCTCACGCTCACTCGTAGATGGCGGACCGTTCGCGCGGCCGGTACGAGGGCTCGCGCTTCTTCAGGAAGGCGATGCAGCGGTAGCTGATCGGCAGCACCATCATCTCGACGAGGGTCTTCCAGATGAAGCCCACCAGGGTGTAGTTGATGTAGTCGCCCCAGGTGTGGATGCCGATGGCGGTGGCGGCGATGGAGCAGAACACGAAGGTGTCGCCGAATTCGCCCGCCACGGTGGAGCCCAGCAGCCGCGCCCACAGGTGCTTCTCCTTGGTGCGCTCCTTGATGAGCACCAGGGTGACGGAGTTGAGGAACTGACCCACGAAGTAGCCCGCGATGCCGGCGAACGCCAGCTGCGGGGTGTGGCCGAGCACGTCTCCGAACGCCGAACCGTTCTGATCCAGGTCTCCGGTGGGCAGCTTGATGACGATCTGGAAGCAGACGATCATCAGCAGCAGCGCGCCGAACCCGTAGTAGACGATGCGGCGGGTCGCGCGGAACCCGTAGACCTCGCTGAGGACGTCACCGATGACGTAGGCGAGCGGGAAGAGGAAGAATGCGCCGTCCATGGTGAGCGGCAGCACGGTGATGGGGCCGAAGGACACGTGGTGTCCGGTGAAGAATTGGACGCCTTTGGCGACACAGACGTTCGAGATCAGCAGGACAGCGGTGAAGGCCACCGCCACCGGCGTGAAATATCCCCCCGCCGCGTCCGCGAATGCCGCGTGCTCGGGCGTGGGGTGTCCAGATCGGTCGGTGCCGATGTCGCTCTTTTCGATTTCACTCACGCCGAAAAGTATCCCTGCCTCGACCGATGGGTACGGACCGATGGGTTGCCCTAGGCTGAGCGAATGACGAATCCCGGCGATTCCGACGAGTGGTGGAAGCAGTACGGCGGTGAGGGCGTGACGCCCGAGACCCCGCCCGAAACGCCACAGCAGCCGGCCCCGCCCCCGGCCGGCTACACCTCCGCTCCGCAGTACCAGAATCCGCCGCTGACCCCGCCGCCGCAGCCGGTCTATCCGAATTATCCACCGCCGCAGGCGAATCCGACGCCGTCCTATCCGGCCGCCGGGCAGCAACCCCCGGCCTACGGGTATCCGGGCTATCAGCCCTACGGCTACGGTCCGCCGGTGCAGCAGACCAATTCGCTGGCCATCGCCTCGCTGGTGGTGTCGATCATCGGCGTGCCGGCCATGTTCTTCTGCGCCTTCCTGCCGGTCGTCTCGATCGTCGGCCTGGTGCTCGGCATCGTGGCGCTGAACCAGCTCAAGAACACGCAGCAGCAGGGCCGCGGGCTGGCGCTGGGTGGCGTCTGGGTGGGTGCCATCAGCATCGTGATCGGCCTCGCGCTGTTCCTGATCCTGATCATCGCGGGATCGACCGGATCGTCCTGACGAAAGGCTGTGCGCAGCAATGAAAAAGGGCTGTGCGCAGCAATGAAAAGGGCCGTGCGCGGCAATGAAAATGGGGACGCATCCGTCGGGATGCGTCCCCATTTCGCGCTCAGCGGAGCCGGGCTCAGCCCTTCAGCACCTGGGTGCCGCCGGCGAACTTGTCGTGCCAGCCCTGCTTGTTCGGGTCCTGCTCGATGGTGATGGCGATGTAGATCGCCATGCCGAGACCGATCAGCCAGCCCAGGCACGGGATCAGCTGGACGACCACGTACAGGTTGCGCTTGGCCGAGGTGGCCGGGTCGATCGGGCCGCCGCCGGGGCCGACCACGCGCAGGCCCAGCAGCTTCTTGCCGAGCGTCTGGCCGCCCTGCTGGGTCTCCATCAGGATGAAGTAGCCGAACAGGATGATCGGCAGCAGCACGTCCCAGGCCCAGGCGATGTTGTTGGGCAGCAGCGCCGCGATGATGCCGCCCGGGATACCGATGATCAGGCCGTCGATGATGCGGGCGGCGAACCGGATCCACAGGTCACCCGGCTGCCCGCCACCGAAACCGCCGGCGCCGAACCCGGGCTGGCCGCCGCCCGGGTAGGGCTGGTACGGCTGCTGGCCATAGGGCTGCTGCTGGCCATAGGCGTCGGACTGACCGAACGACTGCGGCTGCTGCCCGTACGGGTCGGGCTGCTGTCCGTAGGGCTGCTGCGGCTGCTGGCCGTAGGGGTCGGGCTGCTGTCCGTAGGGCTGCTGCGGCTGCTGGCCGTAGGGGTCGGACTGCTGTCCGTAGGGCTGCTGCGGCTGCTGGCCGTAGGGATCGGACTGCTGTCCGTACGGCTGCTGACCGTACGGCTGCTGGGGCTGATGCGGCTGCCCGTACGGCTGGCCACCCTGCGGATACTGGTTGGGGTCGTACCCACCGCTCGTCATTGTTTCGCCGTCCTCGTCGAATTCGTTCGGGATCTGGTCGAGTGCGTACGTTACGGATACGAACTGGGTTGCAACAACCCGTCGGGGTCGAGTGTCCACGGTTCGCGCGGCAGGTTTTCCGGATCGAATTGCGCCAGCAAGGCGGACGGCGTAGTTGCGCCCGAGTAGCCCAATGACGCCGCGAGCAATCCCAGCACGTGTTGCGGGGATTCGCCGAGGGCCATCCGGTCGCGCAGGGTGACGGCGCCGTCGCGTTTCGCGAGCCGTTGCCCGGAAGTGTTGAGTACCAAGGGGACATGGGCGTATTCGGGCACGGGCAGCCCGAGCAGGGTCGCCAGATACGCCTGCCGTGGCGTGGAGGGCAGCAGGTCGTCACCGCGCACCACCTGGTCGATGCCCTGTTCGGCGTCGTCGACCACGACCGCGAGGTTGTAGGCGGGGGTGCCGTCACCGCGCCGCAGCACCAGATCGTCCACCGCGCCGCGGTATTCGCCGAGCAGGCGATCGGTGACGGTGAATTCGCCGACCTCGGCGCGCAGCCGCAGCGCGGCGGGCCGGCCCGCGTCGCGCCGGCGCTGCTTTTCGTGCTCGGTGAGGTCGCGGCAGGTCCCCGGGTAGGCGCCCATCGGGCCGTGCGGTGCGGTCACCGCCTGCTGGATCTCCTTGCGGGTGCAGAAGCATTCATAGGTATGGCCCGCGGTGGTCAGGCGCTCGATGGCGGCGGGGTAGAGCGGCAGCCGCTGTGACTGCCACACCACCGGCGAATCCCAGTCCAGCCCGATGGCCGCCAGATCCTCCAGCTGCCGCTGGGCCGCACCCTTCTTCACCCGATCCAGGTCTTCCACCCGCATGCGGAATCCGCGGCCGGTGGAGCGGGCGAACAGCCAGGCCAGCAGTCCGGTGCGGAGGTTGCCCAGGTGCAGGTCGCCGGACGGGCTGGGCGCGAAGCGGCCCACGCCGCGGGTGGTCGGACCGTGGCCGGGGTGGGGAGCCCGGCGGCCGGTTGTTGCGGTGGCGGGGTCGGTGGGCACGGTTGTCGATGGTAGTTCGCATGCTTCGCAGCGCCGCTGGTCCTTCGCCTTCTTGCGGGCGCACACGCCGGGTGCGGTGCGACAGCGGGCTTGCGAATTCAGTGCGGGATTGTGAGCCGGGGCCGAAGATCGTTGTCGGAGATGGGTTTTCCCTGGTCGAGCGCGGTGAGCAGGGCGTGCGCGCGGACCTCCAGGCCGGGTGTGTCGATGTCGTAGGGCGCGGGTCCGTATGCGGCGAGCCGTTGTGCCGCGCGCTCGAGCAGGGTGCGCGCGCCCTTCGGATTCCCGCGCTGAATGTGGGTCAGTCCAACGGCAAATTGCGCGAGGCCCTGCCACAGCGATTTCTCGGCGAACGGACCGCTCTTCCAGGCGGCCTCGAGGACCTCATGGGCGTTGAAGGCCAGGCCGTCGTCGAGCAGCCGCTGGGCGTAGTCGAGGGTTTCGAGGGGCGGCAGGTCGAGATCATCGGGTATGCGGGGGATGCCGGCGCTGCCGAAGGGGAGGGGTCGCCCAAAACGGTCACGAGGTCGGGCATTCCGGGCGCGTCCGTTCTCGTCGCGGTCCCGTCCGGTGTCGTCGTGGGTCGGCTGGGGCATGCCCTCCATGATTCCCCATGGCCGGTGCCGGCGGCCCGCGCGGAGTTTGCCTGCGGGTGCGCGAATGGCTGGGTAACGGAATTCGGACTTCTGAAATCGAATAGCCTCAAATTAAAGCTAATTCTGTGCAAATAATTAGCTGGCTAACCTTGCCACAAATTTGCTGGTTGAAAACGAAAGAATGCGATCTCCCTATGACGAACCCTGCTAGGGTTTAGCGCGGGAACGGCCATCGGGGGTGCATTCCCATCGCGAAGTGCAGAGAACGGGTTGTACGGAGCGTTTGCGTGCGACCCGAAGCACACCTGGGATTCGTGATTAAGGATGGATCCCGAGGTCGCCAAGATCGATGCCAGCAAGATTCCAAGCTTGACGCAGAAAAGGAGCTAGTACCGTGAAGGTGGATTTCACCGGCGCCGTGTGGCGCAAGAGCAAACACAGCGGGCCCAACGGCAACTGCGTGGAGGTGGCTTTCCTCGGAGACGGCAATGTCGCGCTCCGCGACAGCAAGAACCACGGTGCCGGGCCGATCCTGGCCTTCACCCCCGGCGAATGGGATGCCTTCGTGGCGGGCGTCTCCGATGGCGAGTTCAAGCGGGCCTGACCGCTGCGCCACCGGGAACAATTGAAGCCCCCCGAGTCCCGGAGACTCGGGGGCTTCGCTCTGTGTCAATTTGCCCTCCGCTTCGCTCCGGGCGGGTTCGCGGCCCCGAGGTCTCGATTCTTCCTTCCTCCGCTCCTCCGGTTCGCTCCCCCACTACGTCAGTCCAGAATCGAGACGGCCGCGAACCTGTAGGTGCGGTTTCAGTGGGCGCGGTCTTGGACCTTGCGCAGCACCGCCAGTTGCGCGTGCTCGGCCGCATGATCGTTGGCGGCGTTGAGTTCGCGCTCCTCGGGTGGATCGGACCAGAAGAACGCGCCGGTGCCGGGGCGGCCGGCGATCCCGAGTTCGTTCATCTTCCGGGGTACCCGGGCGCCCTGATACGCCAGGGGAATCGGATGGCCGTGCTCGTCCACCGGCCCGAGCGGCTGGTGCACCTCGATGTACTCGCCGTGCGGAAGTCGCCGCACCACACCGGTTTCGATGCCGTGCTCGAGCACGCTGCGGTCGGCGCGTTGCAGACCCACGCACAGCCGATAGGCGATGGTGTAGGCCAGCGGTGGGACGGTCAGCAGCGCGATGCGGAAGGCCCAGGTGGTGGCATTGAGCGAGATGTCGAACTTGAAGGCGATGATGTCGTTGACGCAGGCCAGGGTGAGGATCAGGTAGAAGCTCAGCGACATGGCCCCGATGGCGGTTCGCACCGGCACGTCGCGCGGCCGCTGTAGCAGGTTGTGCCGGGCCCGGTCGCCGCTGAGCCGCTTCTCGATCCACGGGTAGGTGATGATCAGCGTGAAGATGAGCGGCATGAACAGCGCCACCGAGAACGCGCCCGGGACGGTGTGCCCGAAGGGATAGGCCTCCCAGGCCGGGAACAGGCGCAGGAAGCCGTCGGTCCACATCATGTAGAAGTCGGGCTGGGTGCCGGCGGAGACCTGAGAGGGGTTGTAGGGCCCCAGGTTCCAGATCGGATTGATCTGCAGCAGCCCGCCCATGAGCGCCAGCACGCCGAGGGTGAAGGCGAAGTACGCGCCCTGGTCCAGCGAGAAGACCGGCACGATGCGGGTGCCGATGACGTTCTTCTCAGTGCGGCCCGGGCCCGGGTACTGGGTGTGCTTCTGGTACCAGACCAGCGCGATGTGAACTCCGATGAGCGCCAGCATGATTCCGGGCAGCAGCAGCACGTGCGCGATGTAGAGGCGCGGGATGATGATGCTGCCGGGGAAGTCCCCGCCGAACATGAGCCAGTGCAGCCAGGTGCCGATCACCGGACTGCCCAGGGTGATTCCGGCGAAGGCGGCGCGCAGGCCGGTGCCGGAGAGCAGGTCGTCGGGCAGCGAGTAGCCGAAGAAGCCCTCGAACATGGCCATGATGAACAGCAGTGCGCCGATCACCCAGTTGGCCTCGCGGGGCTTGCGGAAGGCGCCGGTGAAGAAGACCCGGCACATGTGGATGATCATGGCCGCGGTGAACAGCAGTGCGGCCCAGTGGTGCACCTGCCGGACGAAGAGTCCGCCGCGGACGTCGAAGGAGATGTTCAGCGCGCTCTCGTAGGCGCGCGACATGGTGACCCCGCGCAGCGGCTGATAGGCGCCGTTGTAGGTGACATCCTGCATGGACGGGTCGAAATACAAGGTCAAATAGACGCCGGACAGCAGCAGAATGATGAAGCTGTACAGCGCTATTTCACCGAGCAGGAACGACCAGTGTGTCGGAAATACCTTGTTGATCGATCTTTTGAGGAATGCGGCGCCTTTGTAGCGCTCGTCCATGCCATCGGCTTGTTGCGCAAGTCGACCGGCGAGCCTGCTGGTGGTTGCCATCGCGGTCACCCCGCCCCCGGGAGAATGGTAAGGCTTCTACTACAAACGGTAGCACCCGGAGGCGCTGCGCCGTACGGGGTTTCGTTATGGTCATCGGGTGAAATCCCTGGCCGCCCGGGACGCCACCATGTACTGGCTGTCCGCGCGTACCCGCAACGACCTGTTCCTGCTCTACTGCTTCGCCGACACCGGACGCGAGGCCGGCGAGCTGCGGGCGGCCGTCGCCGGCCGGGTGGTCCACATTCCGGATTTGCTGATCCATGTGCTGGATACTCCTGCAAATATTGCGTATCCGATTTGGGCGACTTGCGAATTCACGAACGAGCAGTTCGTCGACCATCGACTCTCGGACGCCACGTGGGTGAATGTCACCGCCGCGGTGGGCGATCTGCTCGGCGCGGGCCTGAATGCGAACGACCGCCCCTGGCGGCTGCACGTGTTCCGAAATGTCCGGGACGTCCCGGGATTCGCTACCGGTGAGTGTGCGCTGGTAGTGGTGCTCCAGCTATCCCACGCTCTGGCCGACGGCCGCCGCGCCGCTGCCATCGCGCGAGCGTTGTTCAGCAGCAGTGAATTTCCGGCATCTGCCACCGGGGTCCCCTCGCGCCGACTCGTCGGTCGGTACCTCCCGCGCAGCCTTCGTGATGCCGTGACGAGCGCCCTCGCCGCTACTGTTGCGCTGCCCGGCATCCCGATCGGCATGGCGCGCACCGTCGTTCGCGGTCTGGCCGCCGCCCGGGCCCAGCGCCGGCTGGCCGAGCTCACGGCGGCCGGGGAACTGCCGCCGCCCGCACCCGATACCGAACCGACGGCCCTGAACGGCACCGGCGCACCGCCTGCCGCGCATATCGTGCGCATGCTGGTGTGCGACCAGGATCGGCTGCGGGTACCGGACCACTCGGTAACGGTGGTGGCGCTCACCGCCATTTCCATCGCGTTGGAGACCTATCTCTCGGAGCGCGGCGCCGCGGTCGCCGACCTGCGCGCCCAGGTCCCCATGGCGATCGCCACCGCGGCAGCCGGCCGCAACGGCTACCGCGACCTGTCGGTGGATCTGGCCGTCGCCGCACCCCTGCCGCGCACCCGCGCCGACCGCATCGCCGCCGACCTCGCCGCGCGCCGCACTCGCGCCGCACATCCGCTCCAGGACGCGCAGGATTCGGTGACCGCAGTCCTTCCCGCCCCGCTGCTGCACCATGATGTGACGCACGCCCCGATAGATGTGCTCCCCGAACGAGTTTCGGGTCATACCGTCGTCTCCAGCGTCGACCGCGGTCCGGCGGACCTCCGATTCGGCGGCGGCGCAGCCCGATTCACGGCCGGCTTTCCAGCGCTCGGCACGGTCATGCACCTGACTCACGGCATCCACGGCCTCGGCGACACGGTCACCGTCTCCATCCACGCCGATCCCGCGGTAATCCCCGACGTGGACCGCTACAGCGCCCTGCTGGATTCGGCGATCGACGAGATCACCTGCGCATTGCGGGAATCCGGCGGCACGGGCTGACCGGGGCCGGATGTGTTGCGGGGCTGGATATGCGGAAGGCTCCGGCCGGACCGAGTCCGGCCGGAGCCTTGCGGGCCCAGCAATGTTGCCTGTTTGCCCGAATCACCTCTGATGCTTTCGATCAAGCGAATGGATCGTCGAGTTCAACAGCGGGATCAGACCATACCGTTGACCAGCGGATGCTCCGAGACGCCCTCGGGGACGCCCCATTGACTATGTGCGAGTGCTTCGAAAACGCAGATCAACAACAATTTTCGGGCGCGATGCCCGGCATTGACTTCGGATTCGACACCGGATTCCTGGCTGCGCATGCTGACCACCGGGCCGCGCCGCGGGCCGGGCTCGGACAACATCCAGAACAGTTCCGGCCCCATCAGTGTCGAGCGTCCGCCCGTCTCACTGAACCACCGACCGGAGTATTCGATCATCAGATCGGTGAATGCTTCGACGTTGCCGACTGCGTCGGTGAACTGTGTCATCGCACCCGATCGATCCAGACTGTTCTGGATGATCGAAGCCAGCCGGCTCGCGATTTCCCGGAACTGATCTACTCCTTGGTCCTGCCACATGTTCATCGCCATTTTTCGCTCCAGAGAGGGTTTCAGAGGTGACTGAGGGGTCGATCGAGCTGCATCCGCCATTACATTTGCGCGGCGGTCATCGAGACCTGGGGTCGTTCGACGCCGTCCGGCGCAGCTGACCTGTGCTGTGCACCGATGCCTGCGGTCTGCCCGCGGGAATACCCGGGCCCGATGGATTCGAGCGGGTAGAGCCTGGGCTGACGCGCTGCCAAGGCTTCCGCGGAGTGCTCCGGATCCGGTGAGGTGAACGACTCGGCCTCGAGCTCGGTGGCCTCGAGGTCGGCTTCGAGCTCGGCGGTCCCGAGGTCGGGCTCGGGCTCGGCGGCGCCGAGCCCGGCGGCTTCGAGCTCGGCTGCCAGCTCGGCCGCGACCTGCTTGCCGCGTTGCCAGAGCATCAACGTGAGGTGCACCGCGAAAAGCATGGTCAGCGGCATGCCGGCGTAAATGAACATGGCCACGACACCGCCACCGATCTCGTGGGCGTACTGGATATTCCCGGCAATCGAGAGCATGGTCGACAGAACGAACAGCACGGTCGAATACCACCAGCCGACGCTCCATTGCCGGAACGAGGCGGTGGCGATGATCGAACCGATTACCAGGCCGTCGACGGCGATCGGCACATTCGAGGCCAGGTCGGGCGGTACCAGATTGCGTATCGAGAGTTGGTGCAGAGCGGAAAAAGACATTTGAAACGACTTGACTGCTACTACGCCCGCGACAATTAGCGAAGCATGTGCCAACCGGGGTCTGAACGAACTCAGTCGCCCCATGACGCCCCCCGCCCTGTGCAGCGCGGGCGCTTGCACGTCGCCATCTGTGGATCTCGCGGATGTGATCTCCATCATGGCGGCGAGGGTACTGTGCGGCCGGTCCCCGGATTGTGCACCGCGCCAGTTTCAGATTCGGTGCTGTGCGGACGCGCGCAATGCGCTCTCGACAGTTAGCCATCGATTAACTCGAATCCCCAGGGCTGCAACACATCACGCCCGACTGCACCGATCGGGCCAACGCAAGGACGCAACCAATAGGTGTTTCGTGCCAATCATCCGGTTTGGTCGGTCATCTCGTCGCACCCTGACGAGAACCCAACTGCACCTTGGCCAAAGCCCATCGCATGATCTCCACCGGCGTGCCCTCGCGCGGACCGTGCCGCCACCGCCACCACGAAAGTCATTGTGCCCGCGATGAACAGAGCATGTGGGCACGACGAGCACCAGGACCCCGGCCAGTGCCGGGCGCGCGATCCGTGCGATCCGGCTATTGAGATCCATGGCCGCGACCAGTGCGTGCCGCTGGTCCACGTCCACCAGATCGGGCACCAGAGCGCCGGGGGAGCGATGGCGACCTCGCTCACGACCGCCGGGCCGGGATATGCGGAAGGCCCCGGCCGGACTGGGTCCGGCCGGGGCCTTCGAAGCGGAGGATAGGGGATTTGAACCCCTGAGGGCTGTTAACCCAACCCGCGTTCCAGGCGAGCGCCATAGGCCACTAGGCGAATCCTCCGTCGAGCAATATACCGGGTGCCCCCCTGGTGGAAGCAAATGCCGTGGTCGGGGGCTACTTCTTCTTCAGATTGGTGAGGGCTTTCTGGGCCTGGTCCTTGCAGACCTGGGCGATCTCGTCCTTGCTGACGTCCTGGCCCTTGGCCATGCGCAGGCGGATGTTGACCTTGACGGAGGCGTTGTCGTCCTTGACCGCGACCGTGTAGTCGGTGGTGGTCCAGTAGGTCCAGTCGTCGACCTTGGCCGACCAGTAGCCCGCCTCGCCGATGCCGTTCACGTCGCCGGCGGTGCGGCCGCTGCCGGTGGTGCCGGTGTCGGACGTCTTCCAGGTGTCGTATTCGGGCTTGTTGTAGGCCGTCGACGCGCCGCTCAGGAAGGACACGTCGAGGGTGAGGTCGGCGGTGTTGGTGGTGTACTTGTCGGTCTTGCTGGCCTCTTCGTTGCCGGCGCGGCAGTCGAAGCGCCCGCCCGAGTAGTCGGTGGGCTTGGTCTCGGAGTGCTCGGGGGTGCCCTTGGAGGTGGACACCCACTTGCTGAGTACCGAGGTGTCGATCACGCTGCAGCCGTTGGTGACACCGTCCATCGTGTACTTGCCGGCGTTCTTCTTCTTGTCGTCGCTCAGCGGCGAGGGGCCGTCGCCGCCGGAGAGGGCGACCGCGCCGATGATGACGCCGACGATCACCACCAGGCCGATGACGCCGCCGACGATCCAGCCGGTCTTGCTGCCGCCCGAGCGGGGCGGCTGCGCCGGGTAGCCGTAGGCGGGCGCGATCGGCGGGGTCGGAGGCGGCGGGGCGTACTGCTGCTGGGGGAAGCCGCCGGACATCGGTTGCTGCGCATAGCCCCCGGAGGCCGGTTGCTGCGGGTAACCGCCCGGCATCGCCTGCTGCGGGAATCCCGCCGACATCGCCTGCTGCGGGAATCCACCCGACACCGCCGGGTAGCCGCCGGAGGGCTGGCCGGTCGAAAGCGGCTGGGCGGGCGGCGTGTATGGCGGGATGCCGCCGGCGTTGTAGTTCAGCATGGTCGGGTCCGCGCCCTGGACCGGTTGGCCGGCGTCGGTTCCGCTGGGCGGGGTGGCCCACCACTGCGCGGTTTCCTGGGCTTTCGCCGGGTCGTGCGGCCCGCCCGATCCTGGATCGGAACTCGTCATCTCGTCTTTCCCCTCCGGAATTTCGCGGGTGACCCCGCTTATCGCAGGCATCGTATCGACCCGATGGCGCACGGGGTGCGGTGAGCCGCTACACTGGCCGACGGATCCAGCGCGGCGCGCATCCTGTGAACTCCCCCAGGGCCGGAAGGCAGCAAGGGTCAACGGGCTCTGCCGGGTGCGCTGGGTCCCCTTTCATTTTCGGGGCCCGATCGGGTGGCGGCGGAACTGTATATATCCCTGCCGAATCGGCGCGGCCGCCTAGTAACGTGGTCGGTTGGGTTCGCGGTGCGCGCAACCCTGGACAAACATCCCACGCCATTGGAAAGGCTGTCAGATGCCTCGGCAGACGCAATTCGGTTTGATGAGCCATGCGGAACTCGTGACGGAACACGAGACGCAGACCGCGAACTACGCGAAGCTCAAGACCGAGAAGCTGACGCTGGACATTACGAGGGGAAAGCCCTCGCCCGAGCAGCTGGACCTCTCGCAGGAACTCCTCGAGCTGCCGGGCACCGCCGACTACCGCGACGCCAACGGCACCGATGTGCGCAACTACGGTGGTCTGCACGGCCTGCCGGAGCTGCGCGCGATCTTCGGTGAGCTGCTCGGCATTCCGGTGTCGAATCTGCTCGCCGGCAACAACGCCAGCCTGGAGATCATGCACGACCTGCTGGTGTTCTCGATGCTGCACGGCACCGCCGATTCGGTGCGCCGCTGGGCCGACGAGCCGGTGCTCAAGTTCCTGTGCCCGGTGCCGGGGTACGACCGGCACTTCGCCATCACCGAGTCGCTGGGCTTCGAGATGATCCCGATCCCGATGAAGGGTGACGGCCCGGACACCCACCTGATCGCGGAGCTGGTGGCGTCCGACCCCAGCATCAAGGGTCTGTGGGCGGTGCCGAACTACTCCAACCCGACCGGCGTCACCTTCTCCGAAGCCGTTACCCGCGAACTGGTTTCGATGCCGACGGCCGCGCCGGACTTCCGCCTGTTCTGGGACAACGCCTACGCGGTGCACCCGCTCACCGACACCGCGGAGCCGGTGCTGGACGTGCTGGGCCTGGCCGCGGCGGCGGGGCACCCGAACCGCCCGTTCGTGCTGGCCTCCACCTCGAAGATCACCTTCGCGGGTGCGGGCGTGAGCTTCTTCGGCTCGTCGACCGCCAACCTGGAGTGGTACCTGAAGCACCTGGGCAAGAAGACCATCGGCCCGGACAAGGTGAACCAGCTGCGGCACCTGCGCTTCTTCGGGGACGCCGAGGGCGTGCGGGAGCACATGCAGAAGCACCGCGCCATCCTGGAGCCGAAATTCAAACTGGTGCTGCGAATTCTGGAGGACCGGCTGGGCGCCTCGAAGGTGGCGTCCTGGACCGAGCCCAAGGGCGGCTACTTCATCAGCCTGGACGTGCTGGAGGGCACCGCGAGCAAGGTGGTGGCGCTGGCCAAGGACGCGGGTATCGCGCTGACCCCTGCCGGATCGTCCTACCCGTACGGAAAGGACCCGGAGGACAAGAACATTCGCATCGCGCCCAGCTTCCCATCCGAGGGTGAGCTGGAGCAGGCGATGGACGGCCTGGCCACCTGCGTGCTGCTGGCCGCGTCCGAGAAGCTCATGAACTCCTCCGCCTCCCCGAGCTTTTAGCGGGCGGCTCGGGTGCCGTGACCGGTCGGCAACCCGTGCCGGCGGTTGGGTGCCGCTAGCATTTCGGGGTCCGCGATGAGTTACCCTCGAGCTCCGAAATCAGTTGTTGCGAAACATTTTTCGCGCGTCGGGCGCGCACCGAAACCGGTGCGCGCCCGGGCTGTTTCTCAGTGCGGCTTGTGGGCCAGCACCGCGAAGATGGTCACCGACAGGTGGATGTCGCCGCTGGCGGCGCCGGCCTCCAGGTCGGCGAGCAGTTGGTCGCGCTGGCGCTCGGTTATGGCGCTGCGCGCGACGGCCCGATCCGCTACCCGGGCGAGGAGCGGGCCCGCACCGACGCGGCCGTCCTGCACCAGCGCGTGCGAGCCGATGTCGTCGACGACCAGCCCGGCCTTGGTGAGCTGACCCGCCAGCCGGCGGCCCGCGTAGGGATTGGTGGTGCCCGCGATCATGGTCTCGATGACCTCGTGCACCACGTGCCGGTCGCCCGGATGCACGATGGCCGTGCCCCAGTCGCTGTCCATGACCACCACGCGCCCGCCGGGGCGCAGCACCCGGGCGATCTCCCCGGCGGCCCGGGCGGGTGCGGTGAGGTGCTGGAAGACGCGCTCGCACAGCGCCACGTCGAAGCTCTCGCTGCCGACGGGCAGACCGTAGGCGTCACCGCTGACGAATTTGGCGGCGGATCCGGCCTGGGCGGCGCGGCGTTCGGCGGCGCTCAGCAGGTGCGGGTCCGGTTCGACGCCGAGCGCGGTGCCGGTGGGGCCGACCAGGTCGGCGAAGGTCAGCACCTCCGACCCGGAGCCGGACCCGATGTCGACGGCGCTCTCGCCGGGCCGGGTGGCCAGGGCCTCGTGGGCCCAGGCGCGCAGGCTCCGGATGCCCGGCAGCGCTGCCTGGAGATCGTGAACGTCGACGAGCTGGTCTTGTCCATCGCGGTCGAAACGGTCCGGTCGCAGTCCGGACTCAGCGGCAGGGTGCGCCGCGGCTCGCACTGAAGAATTAGCCATGGTGTCGGGCATGGCCGCAGCCTAGTCCTTCTGCGGGCACGGCGTGACCCGCGTCACCGCGACCGGGGATGAATGGGATGATCGATACATGGTGAGCCGCACGCTGTGTATTGCGCAGGAATCCGATGCCGACGAGCTGCTTTCGACCGATGATTTCGCCCTGTTGGTCGGAATGATGCTGGATCAGCAGTTTCCGATGGAGCACGCGTTCCGCGGCCCGTGGAAACTCGCCGAACGCATGGGCGGGTTCGATATCCACAAGATCGCCGCTGTCGATCCCGCGGAATTCGAGGAGCTGGCCGCGACCCCGCCGGCCATCCACCGCTACGGGCGTTCCATGGGCCGGCGCGTCCAGGAGCTGGCTCGATTCATCGTGGAGAACTACGACGGCACGACCGCGGCGCTCTGGACCGAGGGTGATCCGGACGGCAAGGAAATCCTGAAGCGGCTGAAGAAGCTGCCGGGTTTCGGCGATCAGAAGGCGCGGATCTTCCTGGCGCTCCTGGGTAAACAGCGCGGGCTGACCGCCAACGGCTGGCGCGAGGCCGCGGGCGCGTACGGCGAGGACGGTTCCCGCCGCTCGGTCGCCGACGTCACCGATGCCGAATCCCTCACTCAGGTGCGGGAATTCAAGAAGCAGGCGAAGGCCGCCGCCAAGGCGAAGTAACCGGTGTCCGGTTCGCCCGGATCGAATCAAGCTGGTTTTTAACCTCCAGAAACCTGGGAGGTTGCTTAATGCTTGCCGCCGACAGTTCAGTTCGCGGCAGTGGGAAGCAGTACCAGCATGAAGATGAGGAAATTCGCCGGAATCGCGGCATTGACGATCGCGGCGACCGGCGTGACCGCCGGAACCGCCTATGCCGGTCCGGCCAAGGCCGACGATGGCGCGATCAACTACACGGCCCAGACCACCGATGCCGGCACGGTCATCCGGACCGACGCCGGTTCGATCGTGGTCGAGGACGGCGCGCTGAAGATCAAGGCCGCCAATGGCACCACCGTCGCGGGTACGGAATTGAAGTTCCGCGTCGACGAATTCGAGTTCCCGATCGCGGCGCAGGTCAGCGACCGCACGGCCACCCTGACACCGCAGCTCGACGTGGACCACGCGGTCTACAAGCCGGTCGCGCTGCCCTACGAGGACCAGGCCCCCTGGAAGACCCAGTACGACCGTGAGCAGGCCGCCTGGAACCGCCTGCGCGACACCATCAGCCTGGGCGCGACCGTGGGCACGCTGGTCGGCGGCCTCGGCGGCGCCGCGCTGGGCTGCATCGCGGGCATCGGCGTCGGCCTGGTAGCCACCGGTGCGCTGGCCACCCTCTTCGGCGCGGGTCCGCTCGCGGGCTGCGTGGTGGGTGCGGCCACCGTCGGCTTCCTGGGTACCATCGGCGGTCAATTGTTCGTCACGGCTCCGGTCGCGATTGCCGCTGCGTTGCAATACTTCACGACTATCAATCAGCCGTTCACGCCCGCTAAGTAGGCAATTTCGGCAACCGATGGGCAAAGGTTCACCGGCAAGGAACCAACGTGCCACGTTGTGTTTGAAAAGCCGGGTTTCCATCACAGCGTCCCAGGGCTACACCTGACCTTGTTGCCCTGGGACGCATCCGCTCATCTGAAGAGGAATTCCAGAACACATGCGTCTCAAGAAATTCGCCGCGGTGTCCGCGCTGGTCGTCGCCGCCCTCGGCGTCACCGCCGGTACCGTGAACGCGGCCCCGGCCGCCGACAACGGTGCTATCGACTACGCCGCCACCACCTCGGAAACCAACACCATCATCCGCACGGATGCCGGTTCCATGGTGGTCGAGGACGGTGCCTTCAAGATCAAGGCCGCCAATGGCGCCGTGGTTGCCGGCACCCCCCTGACCTTCCGGGTCGACGACTTCGAGTTCCCGATTGCGGCCGAGATCGCCGATCACACCGCGACCCTGACCCCGCAGTACGACATGGACCACGCGGTCTACAAGCCGGTCGCGCTGCCCTACGAGGACCAGGCTCCGTGGAAGTCGGACTACGACCGTGAGCAGGCCGCCTGGAACCGCATGAAGGACACCATCAGCCTGGGCGCCACCATCGGCACCACGGTCGGTGCCCTCGGTGGCGCGGCCCTGGGCTGCCTCGCCGGTATCGGCGCGGGTCTGGTCGTCACCGGCGCCCTGGCCACCCTGTTCGGTGCGGGCCCGCTGCTCGGCTGCGTCGTCGGTGCGTCCACCGTCGGCTTCCTGGGCACCATCGCCGGTCAGCTGTTCGTGACCGCGCCGGTCGCCATCGCCGCCGCGATCCAGTACTTCACCACCATCAACCAGCCGCACGTCACCGCTCCGGCTCCGGCCAAGTAAGACAGCGGTTCTATAGGAGCGAGGGGCTCTATAGGCATCAGCTGATACCTCATCGGGACAGCCCGCTCGGCCGTATGGCCGGGCGGGTTTCCCATTTCAACTGTTCACCGCGCCAGCACCCCGGATCCATATCTCGTTCGGGTCGGCCCGTTTCGATCATTCGGTCCACACCTGCGGACTGTCTGATGAGGAAACAAAGGGAAATGCGCTTCAAGAATTTCGCCGCGACCGCGGCGCTGGTCATCGCCGCCATGGGCGTCACCGCCGGCACCGTCAATGCGGCCCCGGCCGCCGACAATGGCGTGATCGATTACGCGGCAACGACTTCCGACACCAACACCATCATCCACACCGATGGTGGCTCGATGGTGGTCGAGGACGGCACCTTCAAGATCAAGGCCGCCAATGGCACGGTGCTGGCCGGCCTGCCGCTGAACTTCCGGGTCGACGACTTCGAGTTCCCGATCGCCGCGGAGATCGCCGACCACACCGCGACCCTGACCCCGCAGTACGACACGGATCACGCGGTCTACAAGCCGATCAACCTGCCCTACGAAGACCAGGCTCCGTGGAAGTCGGACTACGACCGTGAACAGGCCGCCTGGAACCGCCTGAAGGACACCATCTCCACCGGCGCCACCATCGGCACCACGGTCGGCGCGCTGGGTGGCGCGGCCATCGGCTGCATCGCCGGCATCGGCGTGGGCCTGGTCGCCACCGGCGCCCTGGCCACCCTGTTCGGCCTCGGCCCGCTCGGCGGCTGCATCCTGGGCGCCGCCACCGTCGGCTTCCTGGGCACCATCGCCGGTCAGCTGTTCGTGACCGCGCCGATCGCCATCGCCGCCGCCTACAACTACTTCGTCACCATCAACCAGCCGCACATCGAGGCGCCGAAGTAATCATCGCGAGGATCCCCGACCCCCGTCCGGCGCCTGCCGGGCGGGGGTTTCGCATTGTCCCGCACCGGGATCGCGGCCGCCGACTTGCAATCGAGGTGAATGCAATCCTGTCCTGGCGCGTACGGCGGTGCTGAAGTGGGGCAATGGGCGAGCTGACCTCGATTCACGGCGCGGCTGCCGCGCTCACTCCGGTCGACGGGACCGATCTGCGGCGGACCTTTTCGCACTTTCCCAGCGGGGTGGTGGCCGTGTGCGCGCGCCTCGGCGGGACACCGTACGGCCTGGTGGCGAGCACCTTCGTGCCGGTCTCTCTGGACCCGCCGCTGGTGTCGATCTGCATTCAGTATTCGTCGGAGACCTGGCCGCGGCTGGAGCAGGCGAGCCGTTTGGGCCTGAGCCTGCTCAGCAGCGAGCAGGAGCCGGCGGCGCGCGGGCTGAGCTCGCGGCGGGGAGACCGCTTCCGCAATGTCGACCTGCACCCCGGGAACGGGAACGCGGCGTTCGTCGCCGGGGCCACGGCATGGCTGGAAACCTCGGTGCACGAACAGGTTCCGGCCGGTGATCACGCGGTGGTGCTGCTGCGGGTGCACCGGCTCGGCACGCACCCCGATTCCGAGCCGCTGGTCTTCCACCGCAGCGGTTTCCGCGCCCTCTACGACCGGGCCCCCGAGCGCGACGAGGCCGCGGGCTGATTTCCCCGTTTCCACCGGAATTCCGGAAAACGACTGTCATGCAATTGAATTCACGTTGATCGGGACCGGCGACATACGCCGTCGGAATTCGTAGTGTCGTCTACACCATCCAGAGCGATCGAGAGACCCGGCTCGCAGACATCGCAGCAACCCCCGCGCACGTGGTGCGGGTGCTTCCGCCGGGACCGATGGAGGACGAATCCATGAGTACGCTGGCGGCGCCCACGCAGACGGAGCCCGGAGCCGAACACCGCGACGGGGATCTGCCGATCGTCCGCGCCCGCCACCCGTGGCGCTGGGTCACCGCGGCGATCGCGCTGGTGCTGGTCGCGCAGTTCGCGCACGGGCTGATCACCAATCCGGGCTGGGACTGGGGAACCTTCGCGCAGTATGTCACCGCGAAGTCGGTGTTGTCGGCGCTGAAGGTGACGCTGGAGCTGACCTTCTGGGGCACCCTGCTGGGCTTCTTTCTCGGTGTCTGGCTGGCCGTGGGCCGGCTGTCGAAGAACCCGGTGCTGCAGGCGATCTCGTGGACCTATGTCTGGGTCTTCCGGTCGATCCCGCTGATCGTGCAGTTGCTGTTCTGGTTCAATCTGGCCTACCTGTACAAGACGCTGTCGCTGGGCGTTCCGTTCGGGCCGGAGTTCGCGCGATTCCAGACCAATGGCGTGATCAGCGGATTCAGCGCGGCTGTCATCGGTTTGGCGCTGCATCAGGCCGCGTATTCGGCGGAGATCATCCGGGCCGGGATCGTCTCGGTCGACGAGGGCCAGTGGGAGGCGGCCCGGTCGCTGGGCCTGCCCTGGCGGCGGCAGTTCTTCACGATCGTGGCGCCCCAGGCGATGCGCGGAATTCTGCCGAATGCCGCCAACGAGGTGATCAGCCTTTTCAAGGGCACCTCGATCGTGTCGACCATGGCGATTGCCGAGCTGTTCTATCAGGTGCAGGTCATCTACGGCCGCAATGGTCGGGTGGTGCCGCTGCTCATGGTGGCCACGGTCTGGTACATCCTGCTGACCACCGTGCTGAGCGTCATTCAGTTCTATATCGAACGGCACTTCTCGAAGGGCCGTCGTTCGAAGGCCGGTGATCGGCGATGACCGAGTTCGCGATCGAATTGCGCGGCATCCGAAAGTCCTTCGGCCGCACTGAAGTGCTCCGAGGCATCGACTTGGCGGTGCGCCCCGGCGAGGTGACGGTGATCCTGGGCCCGTCGGGTTCGGGCAAGTCGACGCTGCTGCGCACGATCAACCACCTCGAGCAGGTGGACGGTGGCACCGTGCGGGTCGGCGGCGAGCTGGTCGGCTACCGGCGCAAGGCTGGCAAGCTGCACGAGCTGCACGAACGCGAGATCCTGCGGCAGCGGGCGCGCATCGGATTCGTGTTCCAGAACTTCAATCTCTTTCCGCACCTGACGGTTCGGGAGAATGTGGCGCTCGCGCCCGTGGCCGCGCAGGGCCGCTCGAAGGCCGAGGTGAACGCCGAGGCGCTGGAGTTGCTGGCGCGGGTCGGCCTGGCGGACAAGGCGGACGAGTATCCGAGCCGGTTATCGGGTGGGCAGCAGCAGCGCGTGGCCATCGCGAGGGCGCTCGCCCTGCGGCCGGAGGTGGTGCTGTTCGACGAGCCCACCTCCGCGCTGGATCCCGAGCTGGTCGGTGAAGTCCTCGATGTCCTCGAGGATCTGGCGCGCGGTGGTTCGACCCTGGTGATCGTCACCCACGAGGTCGGTTTCGCTCGCGAGGTCGCCGACACCGTGGTGCTGATGGATGCCGGCCGCATCGTCGAGCAGGGTCCGCCCGCGCAGGTGCTGGACAACCCGTCGCACCCGCGCACCAAAGCCTTTCTCGCGCACGTCCTCTGACGTGTTCCCACTAGGTAAGGAAGAGCCCATGTCCCTGGCGAGCCGTCGCAGACGGACCAGAGTCCTGATCGCCGTCACGCTGCTGAGTCTGCTGGCGGGCGGCTGTGGCAAGGGTGATGGCGGCACCAGCGACACGCGCAGTGTGAACGGCGTTACCTATGACCTGTCACCGGAGCAGAAGGGGCGCATTCACGCCGGCAAGGTGGATTCGATTGCCGCGCAGGTCCCGCAGGCCATTCGCGACCGCGGCACGCTGGTGGTCACCGGCACTGTCGGCGCGACGCCGCCGCTCGGTTTCTACGCCACCGACGATCGCACCGTCATCGGTTCCGAGGTGGATGTCGCCGCGCTGATCGCCGACATTCTCGGCCTGAAGCTGGAGCGCCGGGACGGGGACTGGTCACAGAACTTCGTGAAGATCGACTCGGGCGAGGTCGACCTGTTCGTCAGCAATGTCACGGTCACCGAGGAGCGCAAGCAGAAGTACGACTTCGCCACCTACCGCAAGGACAATATCGCCCTGGAGGTGCCGAAGGATTCGACCTGGACCTATCAGGATCGGAAGTCGCTGGCGGGCAAGAAGATCGGCGTCGGCTCCGGCACCAATCAGGAACAGCTGCTGGTCGCCTGGAACGACCGGAACGTGGCCGAGGGGCTGCCCGGACTGGAACTCGCCTACTACCAGCAACCCGCGGACTACTACCTGGCGCTGTCCTCCGGCCGGATCGACGGCTATGTGGGCCCCAACCCGGCGGCGCAGTATCACTGCGCGACGATCGGCAACAAGGTGCTCACCACCTGGTCCGGAGCGGGAGACGTACTGCAGGCCGAGATCGCGGCACTCACCCGCAAGGACAACGGGCTCATCGGCCCCGTGCAGCAGGCCATCCAGTACGCCATCGACCACGGGACCTACAAACAGGTCCTCGACCGCTGGGGCCTCGGTAACGAGGCCGTGCCGCAGTCGCGGATCAATCCGCCCGGACTACCCAAGAAGAAGGGATGAGCGTGTCGCGCACCGTATTCCACGTCGCTCAGCACGATCCGCTGGCCGCGCCGCTGCTGGCGGAGCTGGCCATCGAATACAGCAGCCGCTACGGCCGTACCCCGGGCGAGGTGCACGCGGATCTGACCGGCTATTCGGCCAGTCATTTCGCGCCGCCGCACGGCGATCTGCTGATCGTGGTGGAGGACGGCGAACCGGTGGCGGGCGGCGCCTTCCAGCGCCTCGACGCGGAAACAGCGGAGCTGAAACGGATCTGGACGTCGAGCGCGCACCGCCGCCGGGGGCTGGGCCGGTTCGTGCTGGAGCAGCTGGAGGCCGAGATCGCCCGGCGCGGCTACCGGCGCATCTACCTGACCACCGGTCCGCGTCAGCCGGAGGCTGTGGCGCTGTACGCGGCCGCGGGCTACACCGCGCTGCCGCGCGACATCGTCAAGGAGGTCGGGCACGTGCACCCGTTCGAGAAGTACGTCGCCGCCGGCCGGCGCTCCGGCGACACCGCGGCGGTCCCGGCATGAAATTCCTGCTCCTGACCCTGATCACGCACACCCCCGACCCGGTGACCGGCACTGCCGAGACGCCCCGCCAGCGGTTGCGCCGCGTGGTCGACAGCGCCCGGCTGGCCGAGGACCTCGGGTACGACGGCTTCGCGGTGGGGGAGCGGCACGAGGATCCGTTCATCTCCGCCGCCCCGCCGGTGGTGCTGAGCCACGTCGCCGCGGTCACCTCACGCCTGGCCCTGTTCACCGGTGTCACCACGCTGAGCCTGCTGGATCCGGTGCGCGCGTTCGAGGACTACTCCACCCTGGACAATCTCTCCGACGGGCGCCTGGAACTGATCATCGGCAAGGGCAATGGCGCGGCGCAGGCCAAGCTGTTCCACGTCACCACCGATGACCAGTGGGATCGCAATCGCGAGGGCTACGAGCTGTTCCGCAAGCTCTGGGATAGCGACAGCGTGACCTGGTCCGGCCGCTTCCGGCCGGCGCTGACCGAGGCCAAGGCGCTGCCCCGGCCGCTGCAACCGCGCCTGCGCATCTGGCACGGCAGCGCGACCAGCCGGGAATCCGCGGATTACGCGGCGCTCCACGGGGATCCGCTGTTCTCGGCGAATGTCACCTATCCGATCGAGCCGTACGCGGAACTGGTGGACCACTACCGGGAACGCTGGGCGGCCTACGGGCACGATCCGGCTGAGGCGCTGGTGGGCGCGGGTACGGCGGGCTTTCTGGTGACCCGGACCTCGCAGCAGGCCGTGGACCTGTATCGCCCGGTCTTCGAGGCCCGTCAGGCCGTGGCCCGGAAGTTCGGCGGACCCATCGTCTTCGAGACGGTGGAGGATTTCGTCGAACGCTCCTCGGCGCTCATCGGCAGCCCGGAACAGGTGCTGGACAAGGTGAGCCGCTATCACGAGCGGTTCGGCCACGAGGTGATCCACCTGAGCGCCGACGCCGACGGCCGCACCGAGGCCCAGCATCGCGACAGCCTCGAGCTGTTCCAGGCCGAGGTCGCATCCGAACTGCGCCACCGCATTCCGAGCCGTCCGCTGGGCGGCGATCGCTACCTGTCCGGAGACCCCGCATGAATCACCTCCTCGCCGCCCGCGCGACCCGTCCCCTCGCGCTCGCGGGCGCGCTGGCCGCCAGCCTCGCGCTGACCGCGTGCGGTGGCGGCGGTACCGCCGGTGGCAATGGCGAGCCGTCGGGCCCGCCGCAGTCCGGCGGCACCCTGCGCTACGGTCTGTCGTCGGCCCCGACCTGCTCGGATCCCGCGCAGTCCGGCACGAATCAGACCATCTACGTGACCCGGCAGGTTGTCGACTCACTGGTCGATCAGGACCCGGAAACCGGTGCGCTGAAGCCGTGGCTGGCCGACAGCTGGACGGTTTCCCCGGACGCCAAGTCGTTCACGTTCCACCTGAAGGGCGGCATTACCTTCAGCGACGGCACCCCGCTCACCGCGGACTCGGTGCGCAAGAACTTCGATTCCATTGTCGCGCTCGGCGGGGCCAAGGCGCCGCTGGCCGCGAGCTACCTGGCCGGATACACCGGCAGCACGGTGGTGGATCCGCGCACGGTGCGGGTGGACTTCGCGGCGCCGAATGCCCAGTTCCTGCAGGCGACGTCGACGCCGCAGCTGGGGATCCAGTCCGACGCCTCGGTCGCCAAGCCCGCCGACGACCGCTGCCTGGGCGCGAATATCGGCAGCGGCCCGTTCACCTATGCGGAATGGAAGCAGAACGCCTCGGCCACGCTGGCCAAGCGCGCCGGATATGCCTGGGGCTCTGCGGTCTTCGCCGGACAGGGTGAGGCGTACCTGGACAAGATCGTGTTCACCGTGGTCCCGGAGTCGGGGGTCCGCACCGGCAGTCTCGCCTCCGGTCAGCTCGATGCCATCAGTGACGCCCTGCCGCAAGATGTTTCGCAGATCGAAGCGGGTGGTGGCCGGGTGCAGTTCACCGCGAATCCGGGCGTGCCGTTCGGCCTCCAGGTGAATGTCACCCGCGGACCGCTACGGGACCCGGCGGTGCGGGCGGCGCTGGTGCCCGCCCTCGACCGTAAGGAACTGGTGGACACCGTGCTGGGCCCGCAGTTCAAACCGGCCACCAGTGTGCTCGCCTCGAAAACCCCGGGGTATGTGGACCTTTCATCCCGCGTGAAGTACGACCCGGACGCGGCGAAGAAGCTCCTCGGCCAGGCCGGATGGGTGCCCGGCGCGGACGGGATCCGGGTCAAGGACGGCCAGCGGCTGGCCGCGGGCGTCATCTTCTCCGCGGTCTTCGCGGGTAATCAGGCCATCCTCGAACTGACCCAGCAGCAATTGAAGGCGGTCGGATTCGATCTCCGCCTGGAGCCGCTGTCGGTGGCGGAATCGAATGTGCGCCAGAACAACAAGGACTTCGACTTCGACTACTACAACTCCACCCGTGCCGACGGCGACATCCTGCGCACCACCTTCGCGGTGGACCAGCGCAACCTGAACGCCCGCGGCCCGGCCGAGCCGCTGGACTCCCTGCTCGCCCAGCAGCTGTCGGCCACCGACCCGGCCACGCGGGCCCGCGTCATCGGCGACGCCCAGTCGGCGGTGCTGGATCAGGGCCTGTGGATTCCGACCATCGAACTGTCCCAGGCGATCGGCGTGGGCAAGGGCGTGGCCGGGGTGAAGTTCGAGGCGTCGGCCCGGTTGCAGTTCCATGACACCTGGCTGCAGCGGTAATTCCATGGGCCGCTATGCGATCGGACGGGTACTCCAGGCGGTAGGCGTGCTGTGGGCAGCGTTCACGCTGTCGTTCGTGGTGCTGTACCTGCTGCCGGGCGATCCGGTGGAGATAGCCGCCAATACCGCCACCGGCACCCCCGTGGACGCGGCGGCCATCGCGGAGATGCGGGCCAGATACGGCCTGGACCGACCGCTCTGGACGCAGTACTGGACGGCGCTCACCCACGCGGTGCGCGGCGATCTGGGCCATTCCATCTTCAGCGGCCAGACCGTCGCCCGCGCCGTGGCCGAGGCGCTGCCCTCGACCCTCGCGCTGGCCGGGCTCGGCCTGCTGCTGGCGGTGCTCGGCGGCACCGGGCTCGCCCTGGCCGCCGCCTACACCGAGCGGCCCTGGCTGCGCGGATTGCTCACCGCGCTGCCGCCGATCGGGGCTTCCATGCCCGGCTTCTGGGTGGGATTGCTGCTGCTGCAGCTGTTCTCGTTCCGGTTACGCCTGGTGCCCGCGCTCGGCGGGACCGGGTTCAGCGGCACCATCCTGCCCGCGGTCACCATCGCCATCCCGGTCGGCGCGGTGATCGCCCAGGTGCTCTACAGCAGCCTGGTCGCCACCTGGCGGCAGCCGTTCGTGGCGGTCGCCTTCGCCAAGGGCGCGTCGCGCTGGTGGGTGCAGCTGCGCCACGTGCTGCGGCCCGCCGCGACCCCCGCGTTCACGGTGGCGGGCCTGTGGGTAGGCCAGGTGCTGGCGGGCTCGGTCGTCACCGAGACCGTGTTCTCCCGGCCGGGACTGGGCCGCCTCACCCAGGAATCGGTGCTGAACCAGGACATTCCGGTGGTGCAGGGCATCGTCGTGTTCGCCGCGCTGGTCTTCGTCACGGTCAACCTCCTCATCGATCTCGCCTATCCACTCTTGGATCCCCGTGTGGCGCACCGGGATACCCGCAAGGAGCGCGCCCATGCCTGACCTCCTGCCCGCTCACCTGATCCGGAACCTGCGCGACAACCTGCGCGTCCCCTCCGGCCCGCGCTCCCGGCTGCGAGTCATCACCCTGACCCACCCGCTCCTCGATCCCGGCATCGCCTACTGGGTCGGCGAAGAGGAGGCGTCCGATGCGTGAGGACCTGTTGCCGTGGCCGGCACCCGCGCTGAGTCGGCGGGCGTGCGAAAGTAGGTGGCCCGATCATGTCTGACGCTGTGGCGCTGTCGGATACGCCGTCGCTGCCTATCGTCCCGATGCGGCGCGCAGTGGCGTGGGTGCGCGGAAATTTCGGACTGTTGGCGGCGAGTGCTGTGGTGCTCCTGGTGCTGGCATGGGCGATCGCCCCGGCGGCATTCGCCGGTAGCGATCCCCTGCACGGCGTGCCGGCGCAGAAGCTGCGCGGGCCCAGCGCGGGGCACTGGTTCGGGACCGACAATCTCGGCCGGGACCTGTACGCCCGCGTGGTGCACGGCACCGGTCTCTCGGTGAGCGCGACCGTGTTCGCGGTGCTGCTCGGGCTGATCGCGGGCTCGCTACTGGGGCTGGTGGCGGGCACGGCGGGCGGCGCGGTGGACACGGCGATCATGCGGGTGGTCGACGTGTTGCTGTCCATACCGGATCTGCTCGTCGCGCTCGCCATGATCACCGTGCTGGGGCTGGGCACCCGCAATGTGGCCATCGCCGTGGGTGTTTCGCTCATCGCCCGGTTCGCGCGGGTGATGCGGGGCGAGGTGCTGCGGGTGCGGCGGGCCCCGTACGTGGAGGCGGCCTTCGCCTCCGGGGTGCGCTGGCACACGGTGTTGTTCCGTCATGTGCTGCGCAATGCCTACGGTCCGGTGGCGGCGCTGGCGGCGGTGGACTTCGGGGTCGCGGTGCTGTTCGTGGCCTCGCTGAGCTTCCTCGGCTACGGCGCGGTGCCGCCGACGCCGGAATGGGGATCGCTGGTGTCCGACGGCCGCGGGTTCCTGGCCACCGCGTGGTGGCTGACGACCATGCCCGGGCTGGTGATCGTCGTGCTGGTGCTGTCCACCCAGCGGATCGCCCGCGCACTGCAGCAGGACGGTGCCCGATGACCGATCTGCTGTTGAGTATCGAGGGACTGCGGGTCGAATACCGGGGCAGTACCGGGACGACGGCCGCCGTGCGCGGCGTCTCGCTGCAGGTGCGGCGCGGTGAGACGGTCGCGCTGGTGGGCGAATCCGGTTCGGGCAAGTCGACTCTCGCGCACGCGGTGATCGGGCTGCTGGACGGCGGCCGGATCACGGCGGGTGCGATCGGCTTCGCCGGGGAGCGCCTCGAGCACGCCTCGCAGCGGGCGCTGCAACGGATCCGGGGTGCGCGCATCGGTCTGGTCCCGCAGGACCCGGGCACCTCGCTGAATCCGGTGCTGCGCATCGGCGATCAGGTGGGGGAGGTGCTGCGCATTCACGGCCGGGCGGATCGCCGCACCGCCCGGCTCGAGGCGGTGCGGATTCTGGAGCAGGCCGGACTGGATCGGCCGGAGGTGCGGGCCGGGCAATATCCCCAGGACCTGTCCGGCGGCCAGCGCCAGCGCGTGCTGATCGGCATCGCCCTGGCCTGTGGCCCCGAACTGGTGATCGCCGACGAGCCGACCAGCGCTCTCGACGTCACCGTGCAGCGTCGTATTCTCGACCACCTCGCGCAGCGCACCGCGGAATCCGGTGCGGCGGTCCTGCTCATCACCCACGACCTGGCGGTGGCCGCCGAACGCGCGGACCGCATCGCGGTCATGCAGAACGGACTGATCGTCGAAACGGGTACGGCGGCAGAGGTTCTCGGCAATCCACAGCACGAGTACACGAAGCGGTTGATCGCCGCCGCCCCCACCCTCGACCGGGGTCAGCATCCGCGACCCGTCCGCGAGCCCGCGACGCCGCTGGTGTCGGCGACCGGGCTGCGCAAATCCTTCGGTGTCACCAGGGATTTCACGGTCACCGCGGTCGACGACGTGTCCTTGGAGATCAATCGGGGCGAAACCCTGGCCGTGGTCGGCGAATCCGGTTCGGGCAAGTCCACCACCGCCCGCATCATCGCCCGGCTGGCCGCACCGGACGCGGGCACCGTCACCTTCGACGGGCAGGACATCACCGCGCTGAAAAGGGCCGGGCTGCGGGCGCTCCGCCGCCGCGTCCAGGTCGTCTATCAGAACCCGTACGTGTCGCTGAACCCCAAGCTGAGCATCGGCACGATCGTGTCGGAACCCCTGCAGGCGTTCGGAATCGGCGATCGCCGGTCCCGCCGCGCGACGGCCGCCGAACTCCTGGACCAGGTCGCGCTGCCGGGCGCCTACCTGGATCGCCGCCCCGCCGAGCTCTCCGGCGGCCAGCGGCAGCGCGTCGCCATCGCCCGCGCGCTGGCCCTGCGCCCGGACCTGATCGTTCTCGACGAACCGGTGTCGGCCCTGGACGTCTCGGTGCAGGCCCAGATCCTGGATCTGCTCGAACGGCTGCAGACCGACCTGGACCTGGCCTACCTGTTCATCTCCCATGACCTGGCCGTGGTCCGCCGCCTGGCCGACCGCGTGGCCGTCATGCGCCAGGGGTGTGTGGTCGAAACTGCCACCACCGCAGAGCTTTTCGACAATCCGCAGAACGACTACACCCGCGAGTTGCTCGCGGCCGTCCCCCGGGCGACCCCGCCCGAGGTCCCCCTTCCGCTCGAAAGGACAGCCTGATGCCGCATCTCTCTCCGCTGCTGCTGGGCCTGGAACTGTCCGGCACCGGCGTGCACCCGGCCTTCTGGCGGCGCGCCGACTCCCGCGCCGAGGACCTCTTCGATGCCCGCTCCCGCTGGCGGGAGGCGGACGAGGCCGTCGAGGTGGTGTCGCGGCTGTGGGACAGCTGGGAGGACGACGCCGAGATCCGTGATACGTCCACCGGCCGCTTCATCGACCGCGACAAACTGCACTACATCGACTTCGCCGGTGAGCACTTCTCGGTGAAGGGCCCGTCCATCACCCCGCGTCCGCCGCAGGGGCAGCCGCCGGTGGCGGTGCGCGCGGCCGATCCGCACAGCACCCGGGTAGCGGTGCACCGCGCCGATCGCATCCGCCGGCAGCAGGTGACGCCGCAGACCGCGATCGCCTTCCTCGAACAGGTCTGGAGCCGTGACCTTTCCGCCTACGATCCGGACGGCCCGCTGCCGGACATCGATCCGGCCGAGGATGTGAACATCACCCGGGGCAGGGTCCGGCACGCTCGCGATCCGCGCGTCATCGCGGAGGCGTGGCGGGCCAGGGCCGAGGCCGAGCAGCTCTCCATTCGCGAGCTCATCATCGCGACCACCGCCCGCCGGCAGTTCGTGGGCACGCCCCGGCAGGTGGCCGCCGAGATCGACCACTACGTCCAGTCCGATGCCGCCGACGGTTTCGTGCTGGTCCCGCCTCTCACACCGACCGGTCTCGACGAGTTCGTCGAGAAGGTCGTCCCGGAACTGCAGTCCCTGGGCAGTTTCCGCACCGAGTACACCGGCGCGACCCTGCGTGACCACCTGGGTCTGCGCCACCCCCACCACGGCACCGAAGGAGTCCGCGCCTCATGACCGCCACCGCCACCGAATTCGACCAGCAGTGGGTCGCGTTCCGCGCCGAGCGAGCCGCCTGGGCCCGCCAACCGCTGGGCTGGCTCAGCCTGACCGGCCTGCACTGGCTCGGGGAGCACGACGAGACCGTCGACGGCCTGCCCGGCCGCTGGCGCGCCGAGGGCGAGAACGTCCATGTGATAGTGCAATCCGAGGAGGCCGGGCAGCTGCTGCTGAACGGCGCGGCACTCGCCGGTTCGGCGGTGCTCACCCCGGGCGAGGGCGCCCCGGGGCTCGAGGTTCGCACCGGTGACCGTGTCATCGAGGTGATCCGCCGGACCGGGCAGTTCGCGCTGCGTGTCCACGATCCGGCGTCGCCGGCCCTGGCGGCCTTCACCGAGATCCCTGTCTACCGGCCGGATCCGGCCTGGGTCGTGACCGGCCGGTTCGAACCCTTCGAGGTGGCCCGGGTGGTCACCACGGGTGCGGTGGTCGAGGGTCTCGAACACCACCACGCCGCCACCGGAACCGTGACCGTCGAACTGGACGGCGAGCAGCGGCAACTCGTCGTCTTCGGTAACCAGACGCGCGGCCTGCACGTGCTCTTCACCGACGCCACCAGCGGCGTCACCACCTACGGCGGCGTGCGGCGGCTGGATCTGTCCCGGCCCGCCGCCGACGGCACCGTGGTCCTCGACTTCAATCGCGCGGTCAATCTGCCCTGCGCGTTCACCGACTACGCCACCTGCCCGGTCGCTCCGGCCGAGAACCGGCTCCCGCTGGCCGTCGAAGCGGGCGAACAGGATCCGCGTAAGGAGCACACCGCATGACCATTCCGCTATCCGTCCTGGACCTGGCCCCGATCAGCGCCGGCTCCACGCCGCAGCAGGCGGTGCGCAACAGTATCGACCTGGCCCAGCAGGCCGAACGGCTCGGCTACCACCGGTTCTGGGTCGCCGAGCATCATTTCGTGAAGGTGGCCGGCGCCGCGCCGACCACGCTGATCGGATTGATCGCCGCCGCAACCGAATCCATTCGCGTCGGGTCGGCGGCCGTGCAGCTCGGGCACCACACCTCGATCTCGGTGGTGGAGGCCTTCGGCACCATCGACGCCCTCTACCCGGGTCGCCTGGATCTGGGGCTGGGGCGCTCCGGTCACCGTGCGGACCAGGTGCGGTCGGCGGGTGTGCCGCCGGTGCCCGCGCCGGATCGCCCCACCGAGGTTCGTGACGGCGTGGTCATCCCGCCCCCGTTCTTCCCCGGCCAGCTGCTCGACTTCTCCAGGGTGCGAGCGGGTTTGGGCGCGTTGCACCTGCCGGGCGCGCAACCGCTGCCCTACACCGAGCAGATCGCGGAGATTCTCGCGCTGCTCGACGGTACCTATGTCACGCCCGACGGCGTCGAGCTGCACGCCGTTCCCGGCGAGGGCGCCGATGTGCAGCCCTGGCTGTTCGGCAGCAGCGGTGGTGAAAGTGCGCAGCTGGCAGGGCGATTGGGCCTGCCCTTCGCGGCGAACTATCACGTCTCGCCGGGCACCGTCGTGGAGACGGTCGAGGCCTACCGCGCGGCCTTCCGCCCGTCCGCCCGCTTCCCACGCCCGTATCTGGTGGTCTCCGCCGATGTGGTGGTCGCCGCGGACGACGCCACCGCCCAGCACCTGGCCGCCACCTACGGCCACTGGGTCTACAGCATTCGCAGCGGTGCGGGCGCGGCGGAATACCTCGATCCCGACACCGCGCCGCCACTGCCCGACCAGCAGCGCCGCCTGGTCGACGACCGGATCACCACCCAGTTCGTCGGTTCCCCGGCCACCGTCGCCGAACGCCTGCGCGCCCTGCAACGGCTCACCGGGGCGGACGAAATCCTGGTCACCAGCGTGACTTTCGACCATGAGAACCGGGTGAACTCGCACCGCCTGCTGGCTCGCGAGTGGGGACTGTCCCCGCAGGTGCGCGCCGCCTGAGACCACCGCCGCCCGCCCGGAAGGGGACTCCGGGGCGGGCGGCGGGGAAACCCGCAGTACGCGCAAGGGCCTCGCGTGCTTGCGGGACCGGGGGCCGGGCCGGACCGTGGACCGTCCGGCCCGACCCCCTCGGCCACAAGGAAATCCCCGCCGGACACGCCGGCGGGGATTTCGTCGTATCGGGCTAGCGGGCCCGGGTGGCCCGGCGCATGGCCGACAGCGGATCGGCGTAGAACACGCTCACCGACGTCACCGCCGCCGCGAATTCCTGCACCCGTCCGCCGAATCGGCTGATCCGCAGATCCGCCGCGGGCAGGGTGGTCGACTCCGCGAAGGCCTTGGCGACCCGCTCCATGCCGGGCCGCCAGCCGGTGAACGCCTGACCGCCCAGCACCACCCGGTCCGGGTTGAACATGTCGCGCACCAGAGCCGCCGTGCGGCCCAGGATTTCGGCCCGCTCGACGAGCAGGTCACGGGCGGCGGCATTGCCCGAGTCCGCGGCCCGGTACAGATCGGTGATCGCCGGGCGACGCGGGGCCTCCGGCTTGGGCAGTACGCCCTTGCGCACCGCGCGCTCCAGCAGGGCGCGCTCACCGATGGCGGCCTCCAAGCAGCCGCGCCGGCCGCAGGTGCAATCCACCTCCGAGCCGGTCGGCAGGTGCGCGATCGAGCCGGGGCCGTTGGCGGGCGTGTGGACCCGATCGTGCAATGTCACTGCCACACCGGCGGTTTCGCGGGCGTAGACGAACAGGCTGCTGCCCGGTCGCGCCTCCTCACCCGGCTCGCGCGGGGTGAGCAGCAGCTCCGCCGCCGCCATCGCCTCGACGTGTGCGGACACCGAGACCGGCAGATCCAGCACGCTGCTGAAGACCGCCGCCACCGGCGCGGCCTGCCAGCCCAGGCGGGGATGGTCCACCACGCCCGCGCCGGGATCCACCCGCCCGGCCAGCGCCACGCCGGTCCACAGCGGCCGCCGCCGCGGCAGCCGGTCCAGGAACGCCTTGGCGCTGCGGGCCACTATGGTCAGCGCCGCGTCCTGACCCGTTTGGGGCGTGGCGATTTCGAGTCCGCCCAGAATGCGGCCGGACAGGTCCGCGGCCACGATGCGGGTGACGGTGAAGCCGATGTGCACACCCAGCGTCACGTAGGTGTCGGTGTCGACCTCGAACGGCACCCGCGGGCGGCCCACCGCGCCGGACGCGGTCAGATCGGCGCGCTCGCGCAGCAGTCCGGCCGAAAGCAGCGCGGACACTTGGCGATTCACGGTGGCGATGCTCAGACCCGTGGCCTGTGCGGCGATATCGCGGAAGATGGGTCCGCGGGTGGCGGCGCGCAGCACGGCGGCCGCCGGATTGTCGGTGATGCGCAGCTCCGGCGGCACCGCCGGGCGGGCCGGAGCCAGCCGTGCGGTCGCGGTGGAGACGGCGGTATGGGGACGTTCGAGCGTGGGGCTGGACACTTTTCGCAATCCTTGCTGCGGTCCCGCCTGCCGACAGGGGGACGAATGCCTACATGGAGGAATCAGCGGTGCAGCGAGGAACCCGGATCCGGGTGGGCGGTGAGGCTTGAACGATCCGGGTCAGAACTCGGCTGCGCGACGGCAGGGACAACACAGTTCCCGTTGCCGCGGCAGCCGAACGCCCAGCGCGATGGTCACGTAGGTGACCCGCGGCGCGGAGAGAGGGCGACTGGCAGACATAGGATCAAAGTATCATTCCGATCACGACGAACGGAAGGCGCGCGCGTCCGTCCCGGCAGCCTCGGGCCTGTCGGCCCGTCTCGGCTGCAAACCCTCCGAACAACCTGCTGTACGGCCGAATCTTTTGTGCCGGTTGATATTTCACGCCACCGAACCGGTCGGGCAGAGCCGACGGAAAATGTGGTGCACGCCACGTCGCCGTCCCGCATCTCGAGAAAGCGGGCCTGCCCCGAGCCCACTCCGGACCCGGGTCCGGTGCACGCATTCCGCTCAGCGTGATTCCAAGTCCGCCACCCGCGGTCGCGGTGGCGCAATAGCTCGAATCACCGGCATTTCGGCAGGCCGCGCGGACGGCCGGGCGGCGTAGAAACGCACCGCCCGCGCGGCCCTCCGGTGCGTGCCCCGGTGCCCTCCCGCATCGCCTCTACAGTTCTGAAACCACAGGTCAAAGGCGTTGAGAGGAGTCGAGGTGTCGCCGGAACCGGTACCGCTGCGCGCACCCCTGCGCCGGGCCGATCGTGCCCGTCAGGTGGCGGATGTGCTGCGTCAGCAGATTCACGCGGGCGCGTTCGAGGGGGCGCTGTCCCCGGAACACGAGCTGGCCGCCGAATTCGCGGTGTCGCGGAACACGATTCGCGACGCCCTCACCCTGCTCAAGGACGAGGGCCTGATCGAACGCGCCCCGAAGATCGGCACCCATGTCGCCCAGCGCAAATACGACCACGGACTCGACGCCCTGCTCGGTCTGAAGGAGACCCTGCGCGGACACGGCGAGGTCCGCAATGAGGTGCGTGCGGCCCGGCGGCTGCTGCCGCCGCCCGCGGTCGCCCGCAAGCTGCGGCTCGAACCCGGCGAACAGGCGGTGTACATCGAGCGCCTGCGATACCTCGGCGACCTGCCGTTGAGCCTGGACCTCACCTATCTGGCCCCCGACATCGGCGACGAGGTCGTCACCCGCGATCTCGAGAGCAATGACGTCTTCGCCCTCATCGAGCAGATCAGCGGCGGCCCACTCGGATCCGCCGATCTCGCGCTCGAGGCCATCACCGCCGACGCCCATTCGGCCATGACCCTGCAGATGCCGGAGGGCGGCGCGCTGCTGCTGCTCGAGCGGCTCACCAAACTCGAGGACGGCCGCCCGGTCGACCTGGAATACATCCGCATGCGCGGAGACCGGATCACCATGCGCGGCAGCCTGATCCGGCCACCGGAGCGCTCACCCGGTGCCGAAGCGGGCACCGACTGGAGGTTGATCTAGATGGCTGTGGTCGAGCACCGGGCCGACGTGCCCGTGACCATCGACGAATCGCTGTGCATCCAGGGCTGCACGCTGTGCGTGGAGATCTGCCCGCTGGATTCGCTGGCGATCAACCCGGACAACGGCAAGGCGTACATGCACGTCGACGAGTGCTGGTACTGCGGCCCCTGCGCGGCCCGCTGTCCCACCGGCGCCGTCACCGTCAACATGCCCTACCTGCTGCGTTGAGGAAAACCCATGCTGTCGACCCTTCGTGAGAACCGCCCCGCCCGCCTCGCTACGGCCGCCCTGGCCGCCGCCCTCGCCCTGACCGCGTCCGGCTGCTCGCTCGAGAGCACCGGCGACGGTGACACCGTCAAGGTCGTCATCGGCTACCAGTCCAAGACCATCAATACCGTCACCGCCGGAACCCTGTTGAAGGCCAAGGGCTTTCTGGAACAGCGCCTGAACACCCTGAGCGCCGCGGGCGGCAAGAAGTACGCGGTGGAATGGCAGGACTACGACACCGGCGCGCCCATCACCGCGCAGATGGTGGCCGAGAAGATCGACATCGGCTCGATGGGCGACTATCCGCTGCTCATCAATGGCTCCCGCACCCAGGCGAGCGAGCGATCGAAGACCGAACTGGTCTCGATCACCGGCTACAACCCCAAGGGCGCGCTCAATATGGTGGTGGTCGCGCCCGACTCCAAGGCGCAATCCCTGAACGATCTGGCCGGTCGGAAGATCTCGGCCAGCGTGGGCTCCGCCGGGCACGGCACCCTGGTGCAGGCGCTGACCCGCGCGGGCATCGACCCCAAGTCCGGAGTCGAGGTGCTCAATCAGCAGCCCCAGATCGGTTCCTCCGCACTGGAATCCGGGCAGGTGGCGGCGCTGTCGCAGTTCGTGGCCTGGCCCGGGCTGCTGGTCTTCCAGAACAAGGCCAGGCTGCTCTACGACGGCGCGGAACTGAACGTCCCGACCTTCCACGGCGTGGTCGCCCGCCGCGACTACGCCGCGCAGCATCCCGAGGTGCTCGATGCCTTCCTGCAGGCCCAGCTGGACGCCACCGATTTCATCCACCAGCACCCCCTGGAAGCGGCGCAGGTGGTCGCCGACAACGCCGGGCTGGCCCCGGAGGTCGTGTACCTGTACAACGGGCCGGGCGGAACCTCCTTCGACACCACGCTGAAGCCCTCGCTCATCGCCGCGTTCAAAGGTGATGTGCCGTACCTGAAGTCGATCGGCGACTTCGCCGACCTCGACATCGACAGGTTCGTCGACCCGGCCGCGCTGAAGCAGGCGTTCGCGGAACGGGGCCTGAACTACGACGCGGAGCTGGCGCGCACCACCAACCCCGCCCCCGTCGCCGGCACCGATCCGGTGGCCAACCGGGCTGCCGACAATCCGGCGCTGGCCGGCGAGATCTGGCTCACCGGCCAGGACGTCACCCAGCCCGCCGCCGACCCCACCAGCCTGCTCCGCGCGATCAAACAGGCACGGGCACAGGGGAAGACGGTCCGCGCCGCCTACGTGCCGGATGCCGAACTCGGCACCCGCTGGTTCGCCGACAAGGCGCTGTGGGTCCGCGACGGGGACAGTTACCTGCCCTTCACGACCGCGCCGGCCGTGCAGCGCTATCTGGGCGGACACCCGTCGGGTGTGACGGTGTCCTTCGACCAGGCCGTCAGCGAGGTCCGGCCGTGAGCGCCCGGCCACGGAACGATGTGATCCCGGGTCGGCGGCGAACGGCCGAAGCGGGCCGAAGCATTCGGTGGCGCAACGGAGTTGGACGATGACCGCGTCCACGGCGGTAGCGGCCCGTCCGGCGTCGCCGGCCGCCGCACCCGCACGGGCGGTGGGCGCGGCCGGCTCCGGGGCCGGCCGGACGGTATGGCGGTCGCGCCTGGTGCGCGCGCTGTCTGTGCTGGCCGCGGTGGGTGTCTGGCAGTTTCTGACCGCCTCCCACCTCCGGCTCTGGGTGCGGTTCGACACCCTGCCGACGGTGACGCAGATCGTGCGGGCGTTTCAGCATCAACTGGGGACCGACACCTACTATCTCGATCTGGGGCAGTCGCTCATCCGAATCCTCACCGGATTCGGGTTGGCGGCCGTCGCCGGGGTGGCATCCGGTGTGGCGCTGGGGCGTTCGCGGTGGATCGCCGACACGCTGGGGCCGCTCACCGAGCTGGCCCGGCCGATTCCGGCCATCGCCATCGTGCCGGTGGCCATTCTGATGTTCCCCGACGACGAGGCGGGAATCGTGTTCATCACCTTCCTGGCCGCGTACTTCCCCGTCATGGTCGCCACCCGGCACGCGGTGCGCGCGCTGCCGGTCATCTGGGAGGAATCGGTGCGGACACAGGGCGGGACGCGCTGGGACGTGCTGTGGCGAGTCGTGCTGCCGGGCAGCCTGCCCGGCGTCTTCGGCGGACTGTCGACCGGCATCGGCGTGGCCTGGATCTGCGTGGTCTCGGCCGAGATGATCTCGGGCCGGCTGGGCGTCGGCTACCGCACCTGGCAGGCGTACACCATCGTCGACTACCCGGGCGTCTTCGTCGGCATCATCACCATCGGCGTGCTCGGCTACACCACCTCCGCCGCCGTGGAACTGCTCGGGCGGCGCGTCACGCACTGGCTGCCCCGCGGTGAGGAGTCCGTGAAATGAGCACCGCCGGAATCGATCTGACCCTGGACCGGGTCGGGCTGTCGTACACGGTCGCGCCGGTGATCAGCGACCTGTCGCTGACGGTGCGACCGGGCGAGATCCTGATCCTCACCGGACCCTCCGGCTGCGGGAAGTCCACGGTGCTGCGCGCCCTGGCGGGACTGCTGCGGCCGGACACCGGCCGGGTGCTGGCGGACGGGCTCGAGGTGACCGGCACCGATCGCGACCGCGCCGTCGTCTTCCAGGACAATGCCCTGCTGCCCTGGAAGTCCGTGCGCGCCAATATCGAACTGGCCCTGAAACTCCGGGGCGAACCCCGGGCCGGACGACGCGCGCTGGCCGACCGCTGGATCGCCGAGATCGGGCTCACCGGCTTCGCCGACTTCCTGCCCAAATCGCTGTCCGGCGGCATGCGCCAGCGCGTACAGCTCGCCCGCGGACTGGCGGGCGCGCCCCGCGCGGTCATGATGGACGAGCCCTTCGGCGCGCTGGACGCCCAGACCCGGAACACCATGCAGCGCCTGCTGATCGACACCTGGCGCGAGCATCCCGCCACCCTCGTCTTCGTCACCCACGACGTGGACGAGGCGCTGCTGCTGGGCGACCGCATCGCGGTGCTCGGCCGCGCCGGCGAACCCCTGCGCGCGCTGCTGGAGGTCCCGCGCCCACGCGAAACCGGGGTCGATCGCAGCGCGCTACGCACCGACATCATTGCCGCCCTGGATCATTCGGGCGACCTCACGGAGGCAACCAAGTAATGGACATCCCCGATCTCGCCGACACCACCCGCCTCGACTGCGACGTGCTGGTGATCGGCGGCGGCACCGCCGGCACCATGGCCGCGCTCACCGCCGCCGAAGCGGGCGCGAACGTACTGCTGCTGGAGAAGGCGCACGTCCGCCACTCCGGCGCGCTGGCCATGGGCATGGACGGCGTCAACAATGCCGTCATCCCCGGCAAGGCCGAACCCGAGGACTACGTCGCCGAGATCACCCGCGCCAATGACGGCATCGTCAACCAGCGCACCATCTATCAGACCGCCACCCGCGGCTTCGCCATGGTGCAGCGGCTGGAGCGCTACGGCGTGAAGTTCGAGAAGGACGCCTACGGCGAATACGCCGTGCGCCGGGTGCACCGGTCCGGGTCGTACGTGCTGCCCATGCCGGAGGGCAAGGACGTGAAGAAGGCGCTGTACCGCGTGCTGCGGCAGCGGAAGATGCGCGAGCGCATCAGAATCGAGAACCGGCTGATGCCCGTGCGGGTGCTCACCGAGAAAGGGCGTGCGGTCGGCGCGGCCGCCTTGAACACGCGCACCGGTGAATTCGTCGCGGTCGGCGCGAAGGCCGTCATTCTGGCCACCGGCCCGTGCGGCCGCCTCGGGCTGCCCGCCTCCGGGTACCTCTACGGCACCTACGAGAATCCGACCAATGCCGGTGACGGCTACGCCATGGCCTACCACGCGGGCGCGGAGCTCTCGGGCATCGAATGCTTCCAGATCAACCCGCTCATCAAGGATTACAACGGCCCGGCCTGCGCGTATGTGGCCAATCCGTTCGGCGGGTACCAGGTGAACGCGCTCGGTGAGCGCTTCGTGGACTCCGACTACTGGTCCGGCCAGATGATGTCCGAGGTGAAGCGGGAGATCGAATCCGCCCGCGGCCCCATCTATCTCAAGGTCTCACACCTGCCCGAGGAGACCCTCGACGCCCTCGAGAGCATCCTGCACACCACCGAACGCCCCACCCGCGGCACCTTCCACGCCAATCGCGGCCACGACTACCGCACCCACGACATCGAGATGCACATCTCCGAAATCGGTTTGTGCAGCGGGCATTCCGCCTCCGGCGTCTGGGTCGACGAACACGCCCGCACCACCGTGCCCGGTCTCTACGCCGCCGGTGACCTGGCCTGCGTCCCGCACAACTACATGATCGGCGCGTTCGTCTACGGCGACCTGGCCGGCGCACACGCCGCATCCACCCTGGGCGAGATCACCGCTCCCGGCGCGCTGCCCGCCGACCAGCTCGCCGCCGCCCACGAACTCGTCTACCGCCCGCTGCGCAATCCCGACGGGCCGCCGCAGCAGCAGGTCGAATACAAGCTGCGGCGGTTCGTGAACGACTATGTGGCCCCGCCCAAGACGGCCACCAAGCTCTCCCTCGCCATCGAGACCTTCGACCGCATGCGCGACGACCTCACCGCCATGGGCGCGCGCACCCCGCACGAGCTCATGCGCTGCGCCGAGGTCACCTTCATTCGGGACTGCGCCGAGATGGCCGCCCGCTCCTCACTCACCCGCACCGAATCCCGCTGGGGCCTGTACCACGAGCGCGCCGACCTGCCGGAACGCGACGACGTCGAATGGCGGTACCACCTCAACCTGCGCAAGACCGCCGACGGCCGGATGGAATTCCTGAAGCGGCCGGTCGCACCGTATTTCGTTCCGGTGCCCGGGCTGGATGATCTGCCCGGCACCGACGACACCGTCGTCCCGGTGGACCAGCCCGCCCTCATCGGCACCCCGCCCAACCTCGGGGCGCAGGTGCGCTCGCATGCGCCGGCCGCGGGCGTCGCAACGAAAGACGTGGTGGCACCGCGGATCGCGCTACTGCTGAGCCTGGACGCACCCGGCACCCAGGAGTTGCTGCCGTTCCTCTCCGATGCGGATCCCCGGGTCCGCGCCACCGCCCTGGCGGTCCTCACCGAGCACACGCCGGACGGCTTCGCCGAGCAGCTGATCGCGGCGCTCGCGGACGAGGACGCGGAAGTGCGCTCGGCCGCCGTGTCCGGCCTGCGGGAACTCGCCGAAATCCTGCCCGCAGCAACCGGTCTCGTGCGGCACGCCGATTCCCCGGACCCGATCGTGCGCGCCGCGGTAGTGGACCTGCTGCGCGCCCTGCGGTCCGGCTCGGCGGAGCTCTTCGCCAAGGCCGCCGTCGACGCCGACCACCGCGTCCGCATCCAGGCCGTGCACGCCCTGGTCTCCCTGGACGACTGGACCGCCCTGACCGCCGCCGCGCACGACGACAATCGCGAGGTCAGGATTGCCGCCGCGCGCGGTCTGGCCACCATCGGTCTCGGCGGCGCCGACACCGTCCGCGCCCTCACCACGGATCGCGACCCACTGGTCCGCGCGGCCGCGTTCACCGCGCTGTCGCGACTGGGCGCCGACTCCGACGCCGCGACACTGACCGCCGCACTGGGTGATTCGGCGTGGCAGATCCGGGAGGGGGCGGCGCGCGGCCTGGCCGCGGTCGGACCGGATCGAGCGGTCGAACCACTGAGCCGGGCCCTCGCCGATATCCACCCCGACATTCGCAAGGCCGCGGTGCTGACCCTCAGCACCTGGCCGGAATCCGCCGCCGCCCTGGCCGCCCTCGAATCCGCCCGCGCGGACAGCGATGCCGATGTGCGCGCCTACGCCCGGCGTGCGCTGGCGGTGCATGCCGGCGGCTAGGCCGTCGTGCGGGTCAGCGCTGGTCGGCGGTCCGGAACAACCCTTCGACGGCCGTGATGAAATACGGGAAATGCGCGCCGAAACGCTGCAGCGCGCGATCGCCCTCGAAGCCGCCGAACCAGTACAGGCCCGGGCTCCCGTCCGCTGTCGGATCCAGCTCGCGGAAAGTGCGCACCCACTGGTCGCCGCGGCGCGCGGCCACCAGGAACGGCAGCGCCCGGGAGAACACCAGCTCCTGAACGGCGGCCGGAATGCGCTGCGGCGCAATCGCGTTCAGCCCGCGCTGCATGGCCTGGACCCGACCGGTCAGCTCCCGGCCCAGCGCCGTGCGGGCGGGCAGATAGCGCGGCAGCAGCAGCGCCGCCACCCCGCCGAGCGCGATGGCCGCGCCGACCAGGGCGTGCCGCTGCGGGCCGAAGGCCAGCGCCACGGTCGCGATGACCCCGAGCAGGATCAGCCCGACCCCGAGCCAGAACTCGAAACCCCGGCGGGTCCGGTCGATGAAGACCCCGGCTGCCACGGCATCACCGATCAGCGCCGCCCGCACCGCGCCCGCATCCACCCGGCCCTTGCGCTCGGACAGCAGCACCGACTCGACGCCCTCCGGAATCAGCGCCGCGTACACCGCGCGCTCGTAGGCGGTCAGCTGCGCGTCGGGCGGATTCACCCGGGAGAAACGCCAATCCGAATCGCCGACAGCGCTCACCCACAGATAGTTGCGCACCGCCAGATCCACCACGGTCGACGCCATATCCGGTACGTCGGCGTGGCCGTCGAGCAGCAGCCCGGCCGTGCTCGGGAGCATCCCGTCGGGCGAGGTGAACTGCACGTGGTCGCCCGCGCGCACCAGCGGATCGAGCACTTCGGTGCCCGCCGGCGCCGACCGGCGCGACCACACCACATACCCGGCCGCCGCCGCCAGCGCCGCCAGCAGCACGCCGAACGCGGCGAACACCGGACCGGTCAGCGAGAAGGCGCCGGGCGCATTGTCGTCGCGCACATCGGCATTCGCCTTGACCGTGCTCGGCGGCAGCTGCAAGGTCACATCCAGGATGTCGCCCTTGTGCAGGTCCGTCTTCTCCAGATGCGCGAACCCGTCCGGCTCCACACGAATATCCGCGCAGTCCTGGGGATTTCCGGGCGGACCTACCGTGCACTTGGTGATGCCCATGCGGAAGCTCGGGCTCGACACCGTCGCATTGATCGACGCCACATCGGTATTCAGCACGCCGGTCCACTGGAACACCTGCGCGCCCGAAGCGTCACTGACGGTGTTGTGCACCGTGTACTTGAAGGTGGCCGAACCCGGCCGGGCCTCGATGGTGAACCGGTCGTCGGCGACCTTGGCGTCGCCGTCCCCGTCGGCGGACACGTCGGTCACCTGGAAATTGCGCTGCACGCCCGCGCCCACCTGCACCCGAAGCGGCAGCACCTGCCGAAACTCGCCGCCCTCGGGCACTTTCACGGTTTCGGTGATCCGCAGCAGACCGTCGTCGCCCAGATTCACCTCGGCGGTGATATCCACACCGGCCGGCTGCGCCACCGCGGCCGGCGCCGCCACACCCGCCACCGCGAGCAGCAGCGCGACCAGGGCGGCCCCCCGAAAAATCTGCATGACTGGCTACTCTAGCCAGCTTGCTATCCTTCCTCAGCGGCAAGTCGCAGGTCTATGGAGCCGGCAGGTTATCTCTGAGGAACGAGGGGGTGCGGGGGAGATGACTCGCCCACCGTCCGAACACGGACCGACACCCCCGGGCCGGCGTCCCGTGCCACCGCGCGGAACCCCGCCGGGCGGGTCGCAGCAGCCGCCCGGATACCAACGGCCGCCGGGATATTCGCCGCAGCCGGGCCGGCCCACTCCGCCGCCGCCCGGCTATCCATCCCCGCGCCCGGGATATCCGCCCCCGCCCGCTGCGGGTGCGCCCTGGCCGGGATATCCACCGCACCAAGGCTTTCCGCCGCCCGGTTACGGCCAGCCGCCCGCCTACGGCCAGCCGCCGGGCTACCCGGCCCGGCCCGCCTACCGCGCGCCCATGCCGCCGCCCACCGCCGCCCCGCCGACCGGCGCGATCCCGATGACCCGGCCCGCGCCGCCGCGCCGCGGCCGGATCGGTGTGCTGGTGGTGATCCTGGTCCTGCTGGTGACCGGCGTGCTGCTGCGCACCGCCATCACCACCGGCCTGAATTCCATCAATGCCGGCTCGACCGTCAAGACCAGCTACTCGGGGGATGCCGGTGAGAACCACGGCGTAGCGGCCACGGCCGACAACCCGCTGCTCACCGATGCCGATTACACGCTGCTGCCGGCCAAGTGCGCGTACACGCCGTGGGGCACCCAGGTCGAGGTGGCGCGCAAGTTCTTCGAAACCGCGGCGGACTGCCTGCACTCCACGTGGAAACCCTTGTTCGACAAGATCAATCTTCCGTTCGAGGCGCCCAAGCTGAACGTGTCCGCCGACACCACCGGAATCACCACCCTGTGCACCGGGAACAGCACCAATTTCGCGGCCTTCTACTGCTCGGCGGACATGACCATCTACCTGCCGATCAGCCAGCTGCAAACCGATCTCTTCGGCAACAACTGGGTCGTCTACCTGTCCGTCTTCGCCCATGAATACGGCCATCACGTCCAGGCTCAGGCCGGCATTCTCGGCAAGGTGCACCAGCAGCGCCGCGACGCCGGTTCCCGCAGCGACACCGGCCTGGAACTGTCCCGCCGCACCGAATTACAGGCTCAATGCTTCGACGGCATGTACCTGTCGTCCTCCAGCAATGGCGGCTCGCTGACCAGCGCCCAGATCGGTGTGGCCCGCAATGACGCCTATCACCGCGGCGACGGACCCGGCGACATGCGCGACCACGGCACCGCCCAGAACATGGGCGGCTGGTTCGAGATCGGGTACGACAAGGACCGCACCCTCCAGTGCAATACCTTCAGCGTCCCCGCGAGCAAGGTGAACTGAACCGGACCGCAAAGCATTCGAGCCCCGCTGCGAGACGCAGCGGGGCTCGAAATATCGCACAGCTCAGTGCCCGTGCGGCTTGGCGATCCGGCTCGGCGCGTGCCCGTGCACGCCCTCGGCGTAGGCGGTCTCCGCGTGCAGCGCGAAGTCGATACCGCCGATCTCGTCCTCCTTGGTGATCCGGAAGCCGATCAGCTTGTCCAGCACCTTGCCCAGCAGGAAGGTCACCCCGAAGGCGAAGGCCGCCACGGTCAGCACGCCCACGGTCTGCTTACCCAGCTGACCCAGTCCGCCGCCGTAGAACAGGCCCTTCGGCCCACCGGTCATGACCGCCGAGGCCAGGAAGCCGATGAGCAGCGTGCCCACGATGCCGCCCACGAAGTGCACGCCCACCACGTCCAGCGAATCGTCGTAGTTGCCCTTGAACTTCCAGCTCACCGCGAACGAACACACCACGCCCGCAACCAGACCCACGATCACCGCGCCGATGGTGTTCACCTCGCCGCAGGACGGCGTGATCGCGACCAGACCGGCCACCGCGCCCGAGGCCGCGCCGAAGGTGGTCGGCTTGCCGTCACGCCGCGCCTCGACCACCAGCCAGCCGAGCATGCCCAGACAGCCCGCCACCAACGTGTTCAGGAATACCGCGGCGGCAATGCCATTGGCCGCCAGGGCCGAACCCGCGTTGAAGCCGAACCAGCCGAACCACAGCAGGCCCGCGCCCAGCAGGACGAACGGCAGATTGTGCGGCCGCATGGCATCGGTCTTGAAGCCCACCCGCGGTCCCAGCACCAGCGCCATGGCCAGTGCCGAAGCGCCCGAGGCGATCTCGACCACCAGACCGCCCGCGTAATCCAGCGCGCCCAGCTTGGCCAGCCAGCCGTCCGGCGTCCACACCCAGTGCGCGATCGGCGCGTACACGATCAGCGCCCAGGCCGGCACGAAGATCATCCACGCCGAGAACTTGGCGCGGTCGGCGATCGCGCCGCTGATCAGCGCCACGGTCAGGATCGCGAAGGTCAGCTGGAAGGTGACGAACAACAGCTCCGGCACCGCCGCCCCGCTCTTGGTGTCCACCACGTGCAGCGTGTTCGGATCGATTCCGGCCAGCCCGAAGTGCCCGAGATCGCCGATGATCCCGCCGCCCGCGTCATCCCCGAAGGCCAGGCTGTACCCGAACAGCAGCCACGCCACCGCGACCAGCGGAATCGAGATGAAGCTCATCATCAGCATGTTGAGCACACCGCTGGACCGCACCATGCCGCCGTAGAAGATCGCCAGTCCGGGTGTCATCAGCAGCACCAGCGCCGTGGCGGCCAGCAGCCAGGCCGTCGCCGCCGGGTCGAGATGAGGTGTCATGCGGTAACTCCTTCCACGCGGTGATCGCGTTGCGTGGAAGTTACCGAATCCTCACGTTAAGGCGCTGTTACAAAAATGAGGCTTCGGATACCTGCCGTTAACAGCCCTAGCTGCGACGATCCTTGACCTTTTTGGTCAGCGCGCGCAATCCGCGCGGGCCGGGGACCGGATTGCCGTCGTCGAGCGCCATCCATTCGGCGGTCACCAGCCACTGCTGCTGGGCCCGGGCGTCGGCTGTGTCGTTGAACACGCGCCGTCCCCGATCGTCGCGCAATTCGTAGGCCAGCACCGACCAGCGCGGCGGGCGGCCCTGCTCGGCCACCTGGTCCCGCAGATACGCCGCCACCAGCGTGCCGATGGTGTTCACCGGTCGCAGCGACACCCGATTGCCGTACCGGGCGGCATGGAAGCGCCTTCCGGCACACAGGGATCGGGGCGCGGCGTTGTAGGCGATCCAGCCCGCGCGCTGGGCGCGCTCGATCAGCCACAGATGCTTGATGGCGGTCGGCTGGATATCGCCCACCCGATCGCGGATCAGGGCGATCGACGGTTCGGAGAGCAGAATGTCGCGCCGGGTCGGACCGGTGCCGTGCGCGATCCAATAGTTGTCGGTGAGTTTCGCCAGCACCCGTCCGAAATCGTCGATGCTGCGCTGCGCCCGCCGGCCCAGCCGCTCGATGCGCTCGGCCTCGGCCCGCATGTCGTTCTGCACGATGAGGGTGTGGATCGCCGCCAGGGTCGGCACCTGGCCGCGCTGCAGCAGTTCCAGAATCGCGCCCGCGGTGGCCGGATCGGCAGCGGCGGACACCGGTAGGGAATCGCGCCGGATGTCGTAATCGTGCGGGCTGATGGCGCGGCTGAGCAGTCCGACCGCGGCGGAATCGCCGGCGAATTCGGTACTGGAGAGCCAGGCTGCGGCGATGTCGTCATGCGACTGCACGAGGCATGTCCTCCGGGGGATTTGGTTGTGCTCCGGCCGGGATGAGGGACCGGCCGGGGCGACCAACCTGATGAAGGTTTGGCTACCGAAGTTGCCGTCGTCCACGGTAGCCAAGCGATTGCGATCTTGCCGCATCGATTGACTGGATCGTTATGTCGGATCTCTGGAGTTGAAACAGAACGTAAGTCTGTATCTGGTGACATAGCAGGTCAGAGGTCTTGGACAAATGGCCGCTATGGACACGCTGAGAATTTGCTGTGGGAATTGTCGAGATGTCCGTTCGGGACGGTCGGTTCTGACCGGGCCTCAGGAATGAGTGTGATCTACGCCATAGTTCGAGTGGACGGTCGGACACCAGCGGAGTACCGGACGACCGGCCCGGCGGCGCGGCACCGCCTGTCGGTGCGCCCCGGTAACCTCTCCCCGTGGCTCTGTACCGGAAGTACCGACCGGCAACGTTCGCTGAAGTGGTGGGTCAGGAGCACGTCACCGATCCCCTGAGTATCGCGCTCGACACCGGGCGGATCAGTCATGCCTATCTCTTCTCGGGACCGCGCGGCTGTGGCAAGACCTCCTCCGCGCGCATCCTCGCGCGCTCGCTGAACTGCGTACAGGGCCCGACCTCCAAGCCGTGCGGCGTCTGCTCGTCCTGCGTGGCGCTCGGCCCGGGCGGATCCGGCAATCTCGACGTCATCGAGCTCGACGCCGCCAGCCACGGCGGTGTGGACGACACCCGCGAACTGCGCGACCGCGCCTTCTACGCCCCGGCCGAATCCCGGTACCGCGTCTTCATCGTCGACGAGGCGCACATGGTCACCACCGCGGGCTTCAACGCGCTGCTCAAGATCGTGGAGGAGCCGCCCGCCCACCTGATCTTCGTCTTCGCCACCACCGAGCCGGACAAGGTGCTGCCCACCATCCGCTCACGTACGCACCACTACCCCTTCCGGCTGCTCCCGCCCGCCACCATGCGCGGACTGCTCGGCAAGATCTGCGACCAGGAGGGGGTGCAGGTCGAAGAGTCGGTGTACCCCTTGGTGATTCGCGCCGGCGGCGGCTCCCCGCGCGACAGTCTCAGCGTGCTGGACCAGCTGCTGGCCGGTGCGGGCCCCGAGGGCGTCACCTATCCGCGTGCGGTCTCGCTGCTCGGCGTCACCGATGTCGCGCTGATCGACGACGCCATCGAGGCGCTTGCCGTCTCCGACGGCGCGGCCCTGTTCGGCACCATCGACCGCGTGGTGGAGGCGGGTCACGACCCCCGCCGCTTCGCCACCGACCTGCTCGAGCGGCTGCGCGATCTGATCCTGCTCCGCGCCGTCCCCGACGCCACCGACCGCAACCTGGTCACCGGCCCCGGCGACGTCATCGACCGCATGCGCTCCCAGGCCGAGCGCCTCGGCGCCGCCACCCTGGCCCGCCACGCCGAACTCCTGCACGAGGGCCTCGGCGACATGCGCGGCGCCACCAACCCCCGCCTGCTGCTCGAAGTCATCAGTGCCCGCATGCTTCTTCCGGCCGCTTCGGATGCCGAAACCGCCACCCTCCAGCGCCTCGAGCTGCTGGAGCGCCGAATGGCAAGCGGCGCAATCCCCGCCGCTCCGCAGCAGGCGCAGGCCGCTCCGGCCGCATCCGCGTCCGCCGCTCCCGCCGTGCCCCCGGCCGGCGGTGACAACCGCCGGCGCGGAGCCGCGGCCCTGGCCGCGCTGCGCGCCGAAAAGTCCGGCACGCCGGCAGCTCCCGTCGCCGAGACGGCCTCCGCGCCGATCGCTCCCGCGCCGGCTGCCGATCCCACACCGCAGGCCGTCGCCGGCGGCACCGCGGTCCGGCCGCCTGAACTGAGCCCGGTGGGCAGTGCCGCACCGCAGGTTGCGGCGGCGACCCCGGTAGCGGAAAGCCCTGCACCGCAGCAGGTTCCGGCCGCTGCGGAACCCGCGCCCGCGCCGGTGGCCCCCGAGCCGGGGCCGGTGGCGATCGAACCCGTTGCGCCGGTTGCCGATCCGATCGCAGCCGCGCCGGTCGTGGAGCCGGTGGCCGCGCCCGAGCCGGTCGTGATTCCCGCGCCGGAGCCTGTCCCCGCGCCCGAGCCGGTTGCTGGGCCTCGGCAAACCGCCCCGGCCGAGCCGGTCGCGGCACCGGCCGAGGTCGCTGCTCCGGCGGCCGCGGCGCCCGTGGGTGACGCCGTGCTGCAGGAGATCGAGGCGGCCTGGGCGGATATCCGGGCCAAGGTGCGGGACTTCGGTGCCGCGGTGCAGGCCCTGCTGACCGGCGCCAGCGTGGCGCGGGTCGAAGGGGAGACGATCGTCTTCGCGCACCTGCACGCGCCGCTGGCGCAGCGGTTGTCGCAGCCGCAGAACCTGGACGCGGTGCGGTCGGCGGTCCGGGCCGTGCTGGGGCGCGACCACGATGTGCGGTGGGAGGTCGGGGGACCGGCCGCCGGTGGCGGATCGGCGGCCACGGCGGCGGGGCGGGCCCCGGCGGGCGGGCAGCCCGCGCCCAAGAAGGCCGCACCGAAGTTCTCGCGCCCGAGTCAGGCCAAGGCGGCCGCGGCCGCACCGGTCGCCGAGCCCGCGGCGGCCGCTGGGTGGGGGAGCACCACGCCCGCGGCGCCCGCCGCTCCGGCGCCGGCCGATCCGGGGCCGGCGGGCGGGGATCCGTTCGATGCGAACAGTGCCCGTTTCGCGCCGCCGGAGGACGATATTCCGCTGCCTGACGGGCCGGATCTTCCGGACGATCCGGGGCCGGGTGACTACTCGCCGGTAGGTTATGACGGCGTCCCACCTGCTACTACGCCGGAGGAGGAGCGGGAGATGCTGGCGGAGTCGGCGAAGCCGGTGCCTCCGGAGGAGCGCCGCGACCCGGATGAGGTGGCGCTAGCACTGCTGAGGTCGGAGTTGGGGGCCACGCCTCTCGAGGGTTGACAGTTCCCCTGCGGGGCAACTTAAGTTAACCGGAGTTCGCATAGTTCGGTACTATGATCGGGTGGCCGTGAGTATCGGTTTCGCGAGGTTCTAAGGTATGGCCCGGGCGTACGGGCTACCGGAGCGTCAACGAGCCTGCTCGGGACGCTGTTTGTACAGCGTCTAGGCGATCGGTCGTGGGGCCGGTCGGCGAGGTTATAGCCATGGCACTGCCCGCACAACGCGGTGACGGCGCACCCAAGAGAGGAAAACTCCGATATGACCACAGAGGCCTACATTTACGAGGCCATCCGCACCCCGCGCGGCAAGAACCGGAAGGGCTCGCTGCACTCGGTCAAGCCGATCGACCTGACCACCGGTCTGGTCGAGGAGCTGCGGAACCGGTTCCCGAACCTGGACGAGGACCGCATCTCGGACATCATCCTGGGCGTCGTCTCCCCGGTCGGTGATCAGGGCGCCGACATCGCCCGCACCACCGTGCTCACCGCGAACCTGCCCGACACCGTCGGCGGCGTGCAGATCAACCGCTTCTGCGCCTCCGGCCTCGAGGCCGTCAACATGGCCGCCCAGAAGGTCCGCTCGGGCTTCGACGACCTGGTGCTGGCCGGTGGCGTGGAGTCCATGTCCCGCGTGCCGATGGGCTCCGACGGCGGCGCCATGTTCATGGACCCGTGGACCAGCTACAACGCTTACATTGTGCCGCAGGGCATTTCGGCCGACCTGATCGCCACCATCGAGGGCTTCTCCCGCGACGACGTGGACGCCTACGCGGTCCGCTCGCAGAACCTGGCCGAGCAGGCCTGGAAGAACGGCTACTTCTCGCGCTCCGTCGTCCCGGTCAAGGACATCAACGGCCTGACCGTCCTGGACAACGACGAGCACATGCGTCCCGGCACCACCGCCGCCGACCTGGGCAAGCTGAACCCGGCCTTCGCCGGCATCGGTGACATGGGCGGCTTCGACGCCGTCGCCATGCAGCGCTACACCTACGTCGAGAAGATCGACCACGTCCACACCGGTGGTAACTCCTCCGGCATCGTCGACGGCGCCGCGCTGGTGCTGGTCGGCTCCGAGGAGGCCGGCGCCGCTTCGGGTCTGACCCCGCGCGCCCGCATCGTCGCCACCGCCACCTCCGGCGCCGACGCCACCATCATGCTGACCGGTCCGACCCCGGCCGCGCACAAGGCGCTGGCCAAGGCGGGCCTGACGGTCGATGACATCGACCTGTTCGAGATCAACGAGGCCTTCGCCTCCGTCGTCCTGAAGTTCCAGAAGGACCTGAACATCCCGGACGAGAAGCTGAACGTCAACGGTGGCGCGATCGCCATGGGCCACCCGCTGGGCGCCACCGGCGCCATGATCACCGGCACCATGGTCGACGAGCTGCACCGCCGCAACGCGCGCTACGCGCTGGTCACCCTCTGCATCGGCGGCGGCATGGGTGTCGCCACCATCATCGAGCGCGTCTGACGCCCACCGACTTTCATCTTCAGGAGAATCGAAAACAATGACCGAGAACATGATCGGCTGGGAAAAGGACGCCGACGGCATCGTCGTGCTGACCATGGACGACCCGAACCAGGGCGCCAACACCATGAACCAGCTCTACAAGGACTCCATGCGGGCCACGGTGGACCGCCTGGTCGCCGAGAAGGACGACATCACCGGTGTCGTCATCACCTCCGCGAAGAAGACCTTCTTCGCCGGCGGTGACCTCAAGAACATGATGCAGACCACCCCGGCGGACGCCGCGGCCATCATGGAGGAACTGACCTTCATCAAGGACGACCTGCGTCGTCTGGAAACCCTTGGCAAGCCGGTGGTTTCGGCCATCAACGGCGCTGCCCTGGGTGGCGGCCTGGAGATCACCCTGGCCACCCACCACCGCATCGCGGCCGACATCAAGGCCGTGCAGCTGGGCCTGCCCGAGGTCTCCCTGGGCCTGCTCCCGGCCGGTGGCGGTGTCACCCGCATCACCCGCATGCTCGGCATCGCGAACGGCCTGATGGGCGTGCTGCTGCAGGGCCAGAAGTTCAACGCGCAGAAGGCGAAGGCCACCGGCCTCATTCACGAGACCGTCGCCTCCGTCGAGGAGCTGGTCCCGGCCGCCAAGGCGTGGATCAAGGCCAACCCCGAGGCGGGCGTGCAGCCGTGGGACGTCAAGGGCTACAAGATCCCGGGCGGCACCCCCTCCACCCCGTCGCTGGCCGCCAACCTGCCGGCCTTCCCGGCCAACCTGCGCAAGCAGCTCAAGGGCCAGAACATGCCCGCCCCCAAGGCGATCATGTCCGCCGCCATCGAGGGCGCGCAGGTCGACTTCGACTCCGCCTCGCTGATCGAGTCGCGCTACTTCGTGTCCCTGCTGACCGGTCCGGTCGCCAAGAACATGATCCAGGCGTTCTTCTTCGACCTGCAGCACATCAACAACGGCGGTTCGCGTCCGAAGGACGTGCCGAAGCGTGAGATCAAGAAGGTCGGCGTGATCGGCGCGGGCATGATGGGCGCGGGCATCGCGTACGTCACCGCCAAGGCCGGCATCGACGTCGTCCTGAAGGACGTCACCATCGAGGCCGCCAACAAGGGCAAGGACTACTCGGTCAAGCTCGAGGAGAAGGCGCTCTCGCGTGGCAAGACCACCGAGGAGAAGTCGAAGACCCTGCTCGACCGCATCAAGCCGACCGCCGACGCGGCCGACTTCGCGGGCGTGGACTTCGTCATCGAGGCCGTGTTCGAGAACCCGGAGCTCAAGGCGAAGGTCTTCGGCGAGATCGAGGACATCGTGGACGCCGACGCGCTGCTCGGCTCCAACACCTCGACCCTGCCGATCACCCTGCTGGCCAATGGCGTGAAGCGGGCCGAGGACTTCATCGGCATCCACTTCTTCTCGCCGGTCGACAAGATGCCGCTGGTCGAGATCATCAAGGGCGAGAAGACCTCCGACGAGGCGCTGGCCCGGGTGTACGACTACACCCTCGCCATCCGCAAGACCCCGATCGTGGTGAACGACTCGCGCGGCTTCTACACCTCGCGCGTGATCGGCAAGTTCATCAACGAGGCCATCATGATGCTCGGTGAGGGCGTCGACCCGCAGACCATCGAGCAGGCCGGTCTGCAGGCGGGCTACCCGGCGGCGCCGCTGAAGCTGTCGGACGAGCTGAACTTCACCACCATGCAGAAGATCTACAAGGAGACCGCCGAGGCCATCGTGGCCGCCGGTGGCGAGATCGACGCCGCCTCCGGCGCGACCGCGCAGATCCTCGACAAGCTGGTGGACGAGTTCGACCGCAAGGGCAAGGCCGGCGGCGCGGGCTTCTACGACTACGTCGACGGTAAGGCCACCGGCCTGTGGTCGGAGCTGCGCTCCACCTTCAAGACCTCCACCGAGCTGCCCGAGGGCGTCTCGCTGCAGGACCTGAAGGACCGCATGCTGTTCGCCGAGGCCATCGAGACCCAGAAGTGCTTCGACGAGAACGTGCTGACCTCGACCGCCGACGCCAACATCGGCTCGATCTTCGGCATCGGCTTCCCGGCCTGGACCGGTGGCACCCACCAGTTCATCGTGGGCTACCCGGGTGGACAGCAGGCCTTCGTGGCCCGCGCCGACGAGCTGGCCGCCAAGTTCGGCAGCCGCTTCGAGGTTCCGGCTTCGCTGCGCAAGTAACAACGGCGCTCCAGCGCTGAAACACCCGGCCCGGGTCGCGAATACGCGGCCCGGGCCGGGTGTTTTACAGGTGTGTGAAGAGGACCGCACGGGACGCCCGGAGCTGAGTGAAAGGTCCACACGCCCGTGCGGTCCGCGCTACGTTGGAAGATGCGCGGGAGAACACCGGAGGCAGGTCCAGATGAATCCACAGGCGCGCCCGGGCGGCTCGCGGAGTGAGCAGGCCCCTCCCGAAGACTCCACGCAGTCCTACCTTCCCATGACCCTCGACGACGAGCTCGAGGCCATGGGCCTGTTCGACGCGGAGGAGATCGGCCGGGGCGGTTTCGGGGTGGTGTACCGCTGTGCCCAGCGCGCCCTGGACCGGGTGGTTGCGGTCAAGGTGCTCTCCACCGAGATCGACGACGAGAGCCGGGAGCGGTTCCTGCGTGAGGAACACGCCATGGGCCGGTTGTCGGGGCATCCGAACATCGTCGACATCCTGCAGGTGGACGTCACGCCCAGCGGGCGGCCCTTCATCGTGATGCCCTATGCCACCCGCGGTTCCCTGGAACAGGTGGTGCGGGACAGCGGGCCGCTGTCCTGGACGGATTCGGTGCGGGTCGGGGTGAAGCTGGCGGGGGCCATCGAGACCGCGCACCGGGCCGAAGTACTGCACCGGGACGTGAAACCGGCGAATGTGCTGCTGAGCCGCTACGGGGAACCGCAGCTCACCGACTTCGGAATCGCCCGTATCCCAGGGGGTTTCCGCACCTCGACGAGTCTGATCACCGGCTCGCCCGCGTTCACCGCGCCCGAGGTGCTCAAGGGTGACGAGCCGACCGTGCGCTCGGATGTGTACGGGCTGGGCTCCACCCTCTTCGCGCTGCTGACCGGTCACGCCGCCTTCGAACGCCAGGCCGGGGAGAAGATCGTGGCGCAGTTCCTGCGCATCACCAGCCAGCCGGTGCCGGATCTGCGGGAGCTCGAGATTCCGCCCGACGTGGCGGCGGCCATCGAGGCGGCCATGTCGCCGGATCCGCGTGACCGGCCCGGCAGCGCCGTGGAATTCGGGGAGCTGCTGCGGACCGTGCAGGGCGAGCACGGGCAGGTCCCGGACGAGATGGCGCTGCTCGAGAGTGAACAGCCCGGGGTGGACGGCACGGATTCCACTGCCACCCGGACATATTCGCGCCGGCGCACGCACACCGTGGTCACCGCCCCGCGTGCCCGCTCGCTGACGCTGCGGCCGCAGGGCAATCCCAGCGCCGTGTTCGCCGCCTCCGGCACCACCGAGTTCGGGGCCGTCGGCAATACGCTGCCACCCACGGCCGCAACGAAATTCCTGCCCCCGACCCCGGCCCGCGAGCCGATCCCACGCCCCCGGCTGCTGGAACCGCTGCGCGCGGGCGGTCGCCGCCGGCTGGCGGTGATCCACGCCCCGGCCGGATTCGGCAAGCGCACCCTCGCCGCGCAGTGGTGTGCCGAGCTCACCGATCGCGGGGTGGCGGTCGCCTGGATCAGCATCGACAGCGACGACGACAACGAGGTATGGCTGCTGGCCCACATCATCGCCGCCATCCGCAAGGTGCGGCCGGAGATCGGCGTGGGGCTCGAGCAGCTGCTGGAGGAGCGGCCCGCCGAGGCGGTGCCGTACGCGGTGTCGGCGCTGATCGACGAGGTGCACGCGAGCGGGAGCCCGGTGGTCGTGGTGGTGGACGACTGGCATCGGATCACCGACGCGGGGGCGCAGCGGGTAATGGAGTCGCTGCTCGACAACTGTTCGCACGACCTGCGTTTCGTCATCACCAGCCGGGAGCGGGCCGGGTTGCCGCTGAGCCGTCTGCAGGTGGCCGACGAACTGGTGGAGATCGGATCCGGTCAGCTGCGGCTGACCGAGGCGGAGACCCGTCAGATCCTGGTCGAGCGCATGGGGCTGGAATTGAGCGAGCGGCAGGTGGAGCAGATCCACACCGCCACCGACGGCTGGCCTGCCGCGATCCAGCTGGCCGGACTGTCACTGCGGTCGGCCGATCGCGACGTGGACCGGCTGATCACCGGACTCTCCGGCGACAACAAGGCGATTCGCGAGTACCTCGCCGAGAACGTGCTCGACACCATCGAGCCGCACATGCTCGAATTCCTCAGTGCCATAGCGGTTCCCGAACGCGTGAACGCCTTGCTGGCCGAGGCGCTGTCCGGCGCGAAGGACGCCGCCGATCTGCTGGATCAGGCCGAGCGGCGGGAACTGTTCGTGCACCGGCTCGCCGACGATCCGAATTGGTACCAGATGCAGCCGATGGTGGCCGAGCACCTGCGCGCCCGCTTGGACCGGGCCCAGCCTGGGCAGCTGAAGAAGCTGCACGGCAAGGCTTCCCGCTGGTTCGCCGAGCACAATCTGATCAAGCAGTCGGTCGATCACGCGCTCGCTGCTACCGATCTGAAGTACGCGCTGGACCTGGTCGAGAAGGGCGGCATGGACCTGATCGACAGCGCTCGGCTGGCGACCCTGTTCGGCACGGTGTCGAAACTGCCGGTGCAGCAGGTGACTTCGCGTAGCAAGCTGCTGATGGCGCTGGCCCGGGCCAATGTGAACCTGCAGCAGTCCGGTGCGGCCCGGACCGCACTGGGGCGGTTGTCGAACATGCTGGCGCGCAGTGGCACCGACGACGCCGAGGCGGTGAATCAGCGCTGTCAGGCGGCGGTGCTGGCCGCGGCCGATCAGGTGGCCCGCGACCGCACCGAGGGCGTGCTGGACAAGATCACCGAATGCCTGAAGCTGGCCGACGACCTCCCGGCGTGGACGGTGTCGACGGCCGCGAATCTGGCCTCCTTCGTGCGCCTGTGCGACTTCGACTTCGAGGGCGCCCGGGATATGCAGGAGTGGGCCGCGCCGTATCACGTGCGGTCGGCCGATCCGCTGGGCGAGGTGTTCGGCCGCTGCGCGCAGGGCGACGCCGCCTACGAGCAGCTCGATATCGATACCGCCACCCGGTGTTTCGAGCAGGCGTGGCAGATCGCCCGCGACCGCGCGGGGTCCCGCTCGAACTCGGCGCGGGTGGCGGCCGCGCTGCTGGGCGAGGTGGCCTACCGGCGCGGTGACCTCGACAGCGCCGAGCGGCTGCTGGATCAGAGCCACGAACTGACCGCCCGGGTCGGCCCGGTGGACTTCCTGGTCACCATCTTCGTGAGCGGGGCCCGGGTGAAGGCGGTCCGCGGTGACCTGGAGACCGCCGCGGCGCGCCTGGACGAGGGCGCGCGCATCGCCGCCGACCGGCGGCTCACCCGCCTGGCCGCCCAGGTTCGGGCCGAGCGCCTGCGGCTGGGCCTGCCCGCCGATGCGCTGACCGCGGGCCTGGTCACCGATCCGATGGCCCGCGCGTTGCGGCATGCCACCGGCGCGGCGGCGCTGGCCGCGGAGGCGGAGGAGATCGCCACCATCCGTGCGCTGCTGGCCCGGCACTACCGCGGCGAGGACCGTGCCACCGACGACCTGGCCCCGCTCGGCGCCGACGACACCGCGGTCAAGCGCGCCCGCGCCCTGTATTCGCGCATCCGCGAGCAGCACCGGCCGCGCGCCGAACTCGACGCGGCGCTGCTGCTGGCCGAATGCCTGTCGGTCTCCGGCTGGCTCGGGGAGTCCATCGCGGTGCTCACTCCGGTGGTGGTGCGCTGCGCCGGGCTGGGCTGGTCCCGGCCGCTGCTCGACGCCGGGCCGGGCGTGGTGAACATCCTGCGCACCATGCGCCACGAGATGCCGCTGGACGCCGATACCGAGGCGCCGGAGCTGCCCCGCCGATTTCTCGATTCGCTGCTCTGAACAGCGGATTCGGCGTTACGGCCGGCGAATTCGGGCGCGCTCGCCCAGCGTCCAGGCTTCATGCAGCCTATTCACAGGGTTTCTCGAGGAATGGTGTCGAGAATCGCCGACGTGCCTGTGACGACGATGCTGCAGTCCCCGCCCGCCGTGCCTCCGGCACCGCAGTTGCCCGCACAGACCCAGACCGGGTTCGGGGGTGGCTTCCACCACGGGGTTTCACTGCTGCACGGCTGGCTGCCCCAGGTGATCACCTTCGTCGCGGTCTTCCTGCTGGTGGTGGCGTTCGCGCGATTCACCCGCCGGTGGTGGCTGCTGTGGGTGCCGGTCTGCGTGGTGTTCGCGCTCGGGGTGGTGTGGGCCGCCTGGATGTACACCAACAACGAGGGGCTGGCGTCGGATCCGGCGCCGGTGCTGCTGTGGGTGGCTATCGGCCTGGCGGGGGCGGCACTCGCCGCCGCGGTGGTCGGCATCCGCACCGGTGGCTGGTGGCAGCGGATCGTGGCCGTGCTGGCGGTGCCGGCGGCGCTGCTGAACGTGGGTGTCGTGCTGAATCAGTGGGTGGGGTACTACCCGACCGCGAACGCGGCGTGGGCTGCCATGACGGCGGAACCGCTGCCGCATCAGACCAGCCTGGATTCGCTGGCGTCGCTGCGGAACACGAATGTGGGAACCGGGCGGATCGTGCCGGTGGACATTCCGGAATCGGGTAGCCACTTCAATCACCGCACCGAATACGTGTACCTGCCGCCGGCCTGGTTCCAGGGCGACAAGCCGCCCACCCTGCCGGTGGTCATGATGATCGGCGGCGAGTTCAACACCCCCGCGGACTGGGTGCGCAGCGGTCAGATCATGCCCAGCGTGGACGATTTCGCGAAGTCCAACAACGGCCAGACGCCGATCCTGGTGTTCGTCGATTCCGGCGGCAGTTTCAACAACGACACCGAATGCGTGAACGGCCCGCGCGGCGATGCGGCCGACCACCTCACCAATGATGTTCCCGCCTATGTGGAATCGACCTTCGGCGCGTCCGCGGATCCCGCCAAGTGGGGGATCGTCGGGTGGTCCATGGGCGGGACCTGCGCGGTGGATCTGGCGACCATGCATCCGGAACTGTTCGGCACCTTCGTGGATATCGCGGGCGATCTCGGTCCGGCCGCGGGCAACAAGGAGCAGACCGTCAAGCGGCTCTTCGGCGGCAGCGAGCAGGCCTGGGCGGCCTTCGATCCCACGACCGTGATGCAGAAGCACGGCCCGTATGCCGACACGGTCGGCCTGTTCGACGATCTGACGCCGCCCGCGTGGCAGAAGAAGATGGCCTCCGACCCCAAGGCGAAGGCCTACATGCAGCAGCAGTCGATCGACGAGAGCAAGGTCGGCATGGGCGGCAAGGACGGCGTCTACGACACCGGCGAGGTCGGCGCGGCCGAGGCGCTCTGTGCCCAGGGGCAGCAGGTCAATATCAACTGCACGGTGCACACCACCGAGGGCGGGCACACCTGGCAGTTCGCGGCGGCGGCCTTCACCTCGTCATTCCCGTGGATGACCGCGCGCCTGGGAATTCCGGTGGCGGGCCTGTCCTCGTAGCAACGAAAGCAGGCGTGCGGCGAAAGCCGCGCGCCTGCCTCGTGTTACGAGGGTTCCTATGCCTTCCACCAGGGGCGTAGCGGCACGGTCCAGGCCTGGTCCGCGCCGAGCTTGACGCCCAGGATCTGGTGCAGTTGCACCACATTGCGCTCGAAGCCGAGCTGACAGCCGGCCATGTAGAGCCCCCACACCTTGGCGGTGCCCTCGCCGACCTCCTCGACGGCGGCATCCCAGTTCTTCACCAGGTTGTCGCACCATTCGGCCAGGGTGAGGGCGTAGTGCCGGCGCAGGTTCTCCTCGTGCAGCACCTCGAGGCCGACGTTCTGGACCTCGGAGATGATGCGGCCGGAGCCGGCCAGTTCGCCGTCGGGGAAGACGTAGCGGTCGATGAAGTCGCCCGCCTTGGTGATGCGGGTGTTGTCCGGCCGGGTGATGGAGTGGTTCAGGAACAGGCCGCCGACCTTCAGCTTCGACTTGATGAATTCGAAGTAGGCGGGGTAGTTGTGCACGCCGATGTGTTCGGTGAGCCCGATGGAGGAGACCGCGTCGAACTCGCCCTCGTGCACGTCGCGATAGTCGCTGTGGCGCACCTCGGCGAGGTCGGACAGGCCCTCCTCGGCGATCTTGGCCAGCGCCCACTCGGCCTGCTCGGCCGACAGGGTGGCGCCGATGACCCGCACCCCGCGCTTGGCGGCGTAGCGCACCATGCCGCCCCAGCCGCAGCCGATGTCGAGCAGCCGGTCGCCGGGCTTCAGGTTCAGCTTTTCGAAGACCAAGCGGTACTTGTTCTCCTGGGCCTGCTCCAGTGTCCAGGCCGGGTCTTCGTAGGCCGCGCAGGTGTAGGTCATGGACGGGCCCAGCACGTACTCGTAGAACGCGTTGGAGACGTCGTAGTGGTGGTGGATGGCCTCGGCGTCGCGAGTCTTGCTGTGCCGCAGGCCTTCCAGCGCGATGCGCCGCCAGCGCGGCATGGCCTCCTGCGGCGGCGGGGGCACCGGCTTGAGCAGTTCCCAGCCCAGCGAGCGGGCGATGACCACCAGCTGCAGGGCGGTGGGGCGGCGGAACTTCATGCCCGCCATGGCCTTCAGCAGCTCGTAGGGGTCGCCGGGTTCGACGCCGTGGGTGATCAGGTCACCGGAGATGTAGGCGCGGGCCATGCCGAGGTCGCCGGGCGCGGTGGCGATGAAGTTGACGCCGCGCGGGGTGGTGATCTCCAGACCGAATTCCGAGTCCTCCGGTCCGGCGCTGCTGCCGTCGTAACAGGTCAGGCGGATCGGTACGGGTCCGTCGAGGAGGGTCTCGAAGATCTCGGCAATGCTGAGTTTGGTTCCCAGCTCGGCGAATACGTCGGAACGGTCCTTGTACGTGGTCACTTGCGTTGCACCGCCTTCGAATACAGATCCAGTAGACGAGAATCCGGGTCGTAGCGTTTCTTGAGGGTGAGGTAGGTATCGCCGCCGTAGTAGAGGGAGGCGAATTCATCCTGGTCGTAGAAGGAGTCCGAATACAGGGATTTATGACCGTCGAGTTCGGACACCTTGTGCTCGATGGCACGGTTGGCCGCGCCGCCGGGCTGTCCCGGCACCGTCGGCACGGCCGACCAGAAACCGACATTGACATAGGTGCGGCCGGGCTCCAGCGGATAGAGCGGCCAGGGGCGTTCGGCCGCATCCTGCGCTTCCGCGCGGTTGTCGCGCAAGCGCAAGGGGCACAACCAGATCGGCTCGATGGGAACCTCGCGCAGGAACCATTCCACGAAATCCGCGGTGTGGTCGATGGGCACCTCGATGTCCTGCACCACTCGTTCGCGCGGCGGATTCCCGTGCCGCGCCTCGATCTTGTCGCCGATCGCGTACCGGTGATCCAGCGCGATCAGCTTCCAATAGAAGCTGGAGCGCCGGTACTGCTGGGGCCAGAAGCGCCGGATCCGCGGGTTCTGCGCCCCGAATGCCCGTGAGCACCAGAACCAGTCGGTATCCCAGCGCCACAGGTAATCGTGGATGGTCAGCCGATCGCGCTTGGGCCGCGCCGAATCGTGCTGGATGGATCGGTAGTAGATGTCCATGCCGGTGTAGTCGCTGACCGGGCCGGGCTCGTCGGTCTGGCGGCCCAGGATCAGGTAGCTCTCGTCGGCGGTGAAGACCACGCCGTCGAGGTAGTCGACCGGTTCGCCGTCGTGGGAGCGGTCCGCGATGATCTGTGTCATCGTCGCCTCCAGCTCCCGCAGATCGTGGAACCGTATGTGCCGCAATGCCACGTAGGGCAGCACCGGTTCGAGTTCTATCTTCAGCCGGGTCGAGTACCCGAGCGTGCCGTAGGAATTCGGGAATCCGCGGAACAGATCCGCGTGTTCGCCGTCCCGCGTGGCGGTGACGATCTCACCGGCGCCGGTCAGTACGTCGATCTCGAGCACGGATTCGTGCGGGAGACCGTTGCGGAACGAGGTGGATTCGATGCCCAGTCCGGTGACCGCGCCGCCCAGGGTGATGGTCTTCAGCTGCGGCACCACGAACGGGGCCAGCCCGTAGCGCAGGGTGGTGGCGACCAGGTCCTCGTAGGTGGTCATGCCGGCCACGTCGGCCGTGCGGGCTTCCGGGTCCACCGCGATGACCTGCGTCAATCCGGACACATCGAGGCCGGGCGCGGTGCTGCGCGCCCGGGCCCGGAAGAGGTTGGAGGTCTTCTTGGCCAGCCGTACGTTCGCATCCGGCGGGATGGCGCGGTACGAGGCCAGGAGGCGATCGACTCCGGCCCGATGCGCGGCGAAACCTGATTCCTGTGCGGCCGGTGCGCGGCCGGCCTTCCCCAACAGACTCACTGCCACCTTCGGAAACCTAGCGTGCACCGACCGGTACGGCCAGCAGGGGAGCACCGGCGGGGCGGGTTTTCACGCACAGTTTGCATGCGTGTCGGCGGGTACGACCTGCCGTGTAGCGAGGGTATTCCCGTCCCCGGCGTGATGATTGTTACTTCAGCTAACAATTGGGTTACGGTGCGGCCGAGCTCTTTACAGCGGGTCGTCGAGCTCCAGCTGCCGGATCTGCGGCAGATACGGATCCAGTTCGCCCGCCTCGAAACGGCACAATCCGATCACGTGCCAGAACTGGCCCGCCGTCAGGCCCTCGGTCTTGTAGCGGCCGTCCGGTGTGAAGGCCACCCAGCCCTCGGGCAGCCCGAGCAGGGTGCCGCGCGGCTGCGGAGCCGCGGCCGGATCCGTCAGCGACCACAGCATGATCGAACCGTCGTTCCCGGCGCTGGCCAGCAGCCGGCCCGACGGGGCGAAAGCCAAGGACCGCACCCGGTTCCGATGGCCGTAGAGGGTGTGCAGGTGCCGGCCGCCGGTGATGTCCCACAGGTTGATGACCAGATCGTCGCCCGCCGTGGCCAGCGTGCCCGACACCGGATCCACCGCCACGCACCACAGCCGCCCGCGGTGCAGGTCCAGCCGATGCAGCGGGGGACCGCCGGTCAGACTCCAGATCCGCACCGTGCCGTCCCAGGAGATGCTGGCCAGCCGGTCGCCATGGAAGACCACCCCGTAGACCCGGTGGCCGCTCGCGCCGGCGCGGACCGGGTCCGACAGCGTTTCCAGCAGCTCCCCGGACGCCACGTCCCAGAGCCGGACATGGCCGTCGTCGCAGCCGGTGGCCATGGTCGCCCCCGCCGCGTCGAAGGCGATCGAGCGCACCCGGCCGCGATGCTCGGCGCAGACGGCGTGCTCGCCGCCGGTCTCGCGGGTCCACAGGGTGACGGTGTCGTCGTCATTGGCGGTGGCGATGTAGCGGGCGGTCGGGTCGTAGGCGATGGCCCACACCGGGGCGGAGTCGACGGTGATGTCGCGTTCCGCGGTGGCGGCGTCGATATCGAACACCCGCAGCCGCCCGGCATTGCCGACCGTCACCAGCTGGGCGGGGTGGGCCGGGCTGAAGACACCGGACTCCAGGGTGATCAGCCCGTCCGCGGTGCCCTGCAGGCGCTGCGCCAGCCGTCCGGTGGCGGCGTCCCAGAGCCGCACGCTGCCATCGTTGCCGCAGCCCGCGAGCAGGGTGCCGTCGGCATTGAAGGAGACCGCGCGGACATGGCGACCGTGCCCGATGAGGGTGTGCAGGCGCTCGCCGGTGGCGGGATCCCAGATGCGCAGCGCGAACTGGTCGTCGGCGACGGCCAGCTGGGTGCCGTCGGGGCGGAAGGCGAAGGGCCAGATGGATCCGGTGTGGCCGGTGAGCCGGTGCAGCGGCGCGCCGGTGCGGCCGTCGCGCACGTAGACCGCGCCCGTGGTGTCGCCGGAGGCGAGCATGTCACCGGCCGGATCGAAGCCGAGCCAGTGGATGCGCGCACTGCCGTGTTCGGTGCGGGTGTGCACCGTCTCGCCGGTGCCGGTGTCCCACAGGCGAATTCCGCCCGCGGTGTCGCCGCTGGCCAGGATGGGCTCGACCGGGTGGAAGGCCATGGTGTACACGACGTCCCGGTGCCCGGCGAGGTCGCTGATCCGCCCGCCGGTGGCCGGATTCCACAGGCCCAGTACGCCGTCCGCGCCGCCGGCGGCGAGCAGCGCGCCCGCGGGATCCCAGCAGATGCGGCGGATCGGGCCCGGCGCGCCCCGGAAGCCGGCGACCTCGGCGCCGGTCGAGAGCTGCCAGATGCGCACCGCACCATCGTGATACGCGGCGGCCACCCGGTCGCGGTGGAAGGCGATGCTGTAGATGCGTTGGGGTCGGCCGTCCGGCGGCGGGAACTCGTGCAGCTGTTCGCCGTCGGGGAGCTGCCGGATGCGCAGCACCCCGGCCGCGTCACCGGTGGCGAGCAGCGTTCCGGCCGAATCGGTTTCCAGCGGCCACGGCCAATTCGCATGGCCGGACAGGATCTTTCGCACCGCCCCGCTGGCCGCGTCCCAGATCCGGACGGTGCCGTCGGCCGAACCGGTGACCAGGACCTGCTCGGTGTAGGCGACCGCGAAGGTGCGGGCGCGATGTCCGTGCAGGGTGCGCAGCGTGCGCCCGGTGTCGGCGCCGTAGACGACCACACTGCCGGAATCGCAGCCGACGGCGACGGTGCCGCCGTCCGGACTGTAGGCCAGCGGGCGGGGCAGCCGTCCGCTCTGCGCGTCCACCCCGTGCTTGACACCGATTGCGGCCGGGGCGAATTCGGTCAGCGGTGGGGTGCCCGGCACCCGCCCGGACCCGGCCAGTCCGGTGCCGACCGGGCTGCCGATCACATCCAGCAGGGCGGCCCGGGTCCAGCGGCTGCCCTCGCCGCGTGCCCCGGTGAGATCGGTGCGGGCCAGTCGCGCCCCGGTCAGGTCGGCGCGGCCGAGGTTGGCGCGCACCAGGGAGGCCTGATCCAGGTGCGCCCGATGCAGGCGGGCCCCGCGCAGGTCGGCGTTCTGCAGGTTGGCGCTGGTGAGCTGGACCTCGGTCATATCCGCTCCGCGGAGATCGGTGCCGACCAGAGAGGCCTGGTCGAGTTGCGCGCCCACCAATCGCACGCCGCGCAGGACCGCCTGGTCCAGCACCGCGCCGGTCAGCCGGGTCTCGGTCATGTTCGCGCCGGTGAAGTCGAGCTGTTGCAGATTGCGGAAGGACAGATCCTCCCGCGACAGGTCCAGCCCGCGCAGGTCCTTGTCGGGCGAGATGCGGAGCCGGGCCGCGATCCTGGCGGCATTGGTCCGGGTGATCTCGTGCTCGTCCGGATCGTCCAGGGTGCGCTCCACCCAGGCCTGCAGCAGCTCGACCTCGCCCAGATCACAGAGGAATTCGACGGCCAGCGGTTCCAGCTGCGCCTGCGCCAGCGGCGCGGGGGCGGTGACTCCGGTGCTCAGCTGGGCGGCGACCTGTTTGGCCACCAGCCAGTCCCGCACCGAGGAGTGGATGAAGCCGAAGCGGTTGTCCTCCGCCCGCACGATGAGGCTGCGGGAACCGAGGGTGTGCACGAACTGCGCGACATTGAGCCGGCCGTCGTCGATCTGCTCCACGGCGGCGTGCGCGACCTCGGTCAGCTCGGCCAGATTCAGGTACGGCCGCCCGGTCTCCCACACCCGCAACGCGAAATACGTGACGGCGAGCCATAGTTCGTCGATGCGCAGAGTGGGATGCGAGCCGGCGCGCTCGGGGGAGCGTTCGATCTCGTAGCCGAGCCAGCTGGTCAGGATCTCCTCGTAGAGCCGGGTCGGCCCGATGATGCGGCGGGCCCCGGCCGCGGTGCGCAGCCGCTGTTCGTCCAGATCGGCGATGAAGCTCAGCATGCGCGGGTTGCAGGCCAGCTCGAACAGGCCGGGAATGCCGCGCAGCAGCCGCATCCGGGCGTCGGCCGAGGGGCCTTCGGTGCCGTAGCGATTGACCAGGAAGGCGTGCACCTGCTCAGCGGTGAAGTTCTCCACGCTCAGCAGGTAGCGATCCGGATGGGGTTCCTCCTGGGTCTGCAGCGCGGTCGCGATCTGGTCGTAGGACTTGAAATGCTGGGTGCGCCCGGCCACCACGACCTTGGCCCGGCCCACCGCGGCCTGCAGCAGGGTGGCCATGTGCTCGGCGGCGCTGTCGTAGTTGAGGCGGGTGAGCAGTTCGTCGAAGCCGTCGAAGAGCAGCACCACCCGGCCCTGTTCGAGCATGTAGCGCAGGGCGCGCAGATCGATGCGGGATTCCCCGTTGTTGGCCAGGTGCGCGGCCAGCAGGGTGTCGAGGGAGCTGGTGCGGTCCAGGTCCCGCAGTTCGATGAGGATGGGGACGAGCCGGCCGGCGTTCGCGGTGATGCGGCGGGTCAGCTCGCGCAGGGCGAAGGTCTTGCCGAGCCCGAAATCGCCGAGCAGCAGCACGAATCGGCCGTCGTCGGCGGTCACCAGGCGCATGAGCTCGGCGACCAGGTCGCTCTGCACCTCGCGGCCGTGCGGGGCGAGCATGCGGAAGCGTTGCGGCACATACAGATCGGGCGCGTAGGCGGGGTCGTCGTGCAGGCGCGCCGACTGTTTGCGCAGGTAGTCGCCGAGATTGGCCATGCCCTGGAAGTCGGGGAAGCTGCGGATCCGCACGCCCTCGGCGGCCGCGCGGTCGAGCAGTTCCCGGCTCGGCGCGGGACCCAGGTAGATGAGCTGGGAGCCGGGTTTCGGTTCCGGGCCGAGGAATTCGTCGAGGACCTGGCCGGTCACCTCGCCCACGTGCACGCCGATGATGAGCTGCTCGATCACCGGCTCGGATTTCACGGTGACCAGCAGGTACGGCGGGTCGGAGGCGATGCGGCGGATGCGCGCCCCGGGATAGCGAACCTCGCACACCTCGGCGACCTGCTCCAGCAGCATGTCGTGCGGCCGGGCGGTCTCGCTCGCCCGGAGCTCGGGCCGGCGGGGTTCGGGCGGGGGTGGCGGCAGCTCCGGGGGCGTGGCCCGGCTCGACAGCGCGACAGCGCAATTCGTCCAGGTGAGTTGTTGCAGGGCGGGGGTCTCGAAGGATTCGTCGCACCGGTGGCGGGTCAGTCCGGCGGCGGTGATGTGGAGGAGTTCGGCCTGGCCCGGGGCGGGAGCCGGCAGCACGGGCAGGGTGCCGGTGGGATGGGCGAGCGAGCGGCCCGCCCGGCCGGGGCCGCGCAGCAGCAGGTTCAGGCGCGGGCCCAGGCGGCGGAAGGTGCGTTCGGCGTCGCGGAGCACGCCCGGGTCGTACGGTGAGACGTTCGGGCCGGGTGCGGGATCGTGGCGGACGACGCCCAGCCGGAACCAGCCCTGCGCCTCCTGGACGCGCAGGTGCTCGGCGAACCAGTCCTTCTGCTCGGTGCCCACGGAGCCGTAGTCGTCCTCGGGGCGGTGCGTGGCAGCCATGGTGGAGTTCAGACCGGCCACCACGAGCCGCAATTCGGGCACCGGGAACAGGGTCCAGGGCTGGCCCACATCGAAGACCAGATGGTCGAGTCCGCGGTACAGGGTGTTGAACATCTGCTCGAACAACCGCAGTTTCGCGTAGTAGGGCGGCCGGGGGAGGCGGTCGTTGGCCTCGCAGTCGAGGAAGTGGGCCCGGCAGAGGAGTCGGGAGATGTCGTGATTGCCGGGGACTACGACCAACCGGTCGGGCTCCAGCTTGAGCAGGACCCGCAGTCCCGTGAGAAACGAGACGGCCTTGCGGAATTCGGCCGGATGGGCGGACTCGGTGAGGTCACCGCTCACCACGATCAGATCCGGCGCGGGGGCCTGCCGGTCGATGAGCTCGGTGACCGCGCCATAGATATGTGACTGCAGGCCTTCGGGATCGGCGGGAACATCGGCGGACGACAGGGTGCGGCCGAACCGCGGGCCACCGACATGCAGGATCGACAGCCCCGCATGCGGACGACTCGCCGCCGTGTCCCCCGGAAAGGCCGGCGGCGACAGCGGGCGCCGGCGGACCGGGGTGGATTCCGGTGCCGGAGACCAGATGTCGTCCGCGCGCGGGTCCGGCTGCCGCCGCGGCGCCCACCGGTCCGAGAGCATCCGCTCGACCCGGTCCACTACCGTCCGCCGCATCTCGGTCGCATCGCTCACTCCGAGCAGATCGAGGGACGCGACACCCGTGGGCAGCCACTCCAGCGCACACTCGCTGACCCGAACCGCCAGCAGCTTCCCCGGATCCACATCCAGCGCGGCCTGCCACTCCCGGTTCGCGTGCCGCGAGGACACATAGTCCCGCGTCAGCACCGCCACCACCAGATCGGACTCCCGCACCCCGCGCTGCACGAAGTCCGCATAGTTGGTCGCCGGATCGAAATCCCACGACGACACCACGGTTCGATACCGCGCCTCGGCATGCTCCAACTGCCAGGCCAGCCAGATGGCCCACCGCTCGTCGGCCGGTGAGTAACTCGTGAAGAGCATCCGCGACCGCCCACCCCACAGCGTCACCCTGCCAGTATCCCGCCATCGAAAGCGTCGCGAGGCCAATCGAATTGACCTCTGTGGGATTCCTTGGCCTGCGCGACAGTTCTCAGCCGGTGCGACCCTCCCGCCGATCCTGCGATCATTGGCCAATGCCCGAACAGCTGGAATCCGATCACCGATGAGCGCGTTCCAAGTACTCGTTCCAGCGGCCGCCTGCGTGCAGGCCGTCATGGCCGTGGCAGCAGCAGTGATCACTTTGGCCGCGATTCGTGGCGTCGAGCCAGGTCAGCGCCCTGCGGCGATCATCAGCGTGGCGGAGTTGATCTCGGCGCTCCGCGGTCGAAAGCGGCCTCACCCCAAGGGAAAGCGACATGCGTAGCGCGGAAGAGGTGGAACGGCCGACGGGCTCGTGGCGGCCAAGTGTGCTGGATTCAGTTCGAATCGGGCTGCTGATCATCGGCTTGCTCTGTGTGGCAACGGGACTGCTGCCACGACATGAGGCGGCGGAGAACATGCGGCGGATCGCGCCGTTGTTGTTGTTTCTGGGCAGTGTGATCGTGCTGGCGAATCTGGCTCGGCGGGCCAAGGTGTTCGATGTGATCGCGCATCGGCTGGCGATCATTGCCGGTGGGAACTATGCCGGGTTGTTCCTGCTGTGCGTGCTGTTCGCGTCGACCACGACGACGGTGCTGAATCTGGATACGACCGCGGTGCTGCTGACACCGGTGATGATCGCGCTGGCGGGGCCGGCGCGGATTCCGCCGTTGCCGCTGGCCATGACGACGCTGTGGCTGGCGAATACGGCGAGCCTGTTGCTGCCGGTGTCGAATCTGACCAATCTGCTGGCGGCGGATCGGGTAGCACTGGACGCGACCGGTTTCGCAGCCAGAATGTGGCTGCCGCAACTGCTTTCGATCGCGGTGACCATGCTGTGCCTGTGGTGGTGGTACTGGCGGCGGTCGCAGCGCGGGGCCGACCGGTATGTGGTGCCGGAGCCGATCCGCCCGGCGGATCTGCGGGAACGGGTGCTGCTGTACGCGTCCGGGGGCGCGTGTGTGCTGTTCGTGCTGGCCATTCCGTTCGTGGGGGATCGGATCGGGATCGCGGCCACGGTGGCCGCGGCCATCGCGGTGCTGGCCTTCGCCATCTGCGACCGGTCGGCGCTGCGCCTGTCGTTGTTTCCCTGGCAGCTGCTGGTTTTCGTGTCCGGGCTGTTCCTGGTGGTGCCCACGCTGTCCGCGCACGGCCTGTCGACGGTGATGGATCATCTGATCGGGCAGGACTCCAGCGGTCCCAGCGTGTTCCGGGCCGCCGGTGCGGGCGCGGCGCTGTCCAATGTCGTCAACAACCTGCCCGCCTACACCGCGGGCGAGGCCGTGATCTCCCCGGGTGAGCGGAACCAGTTGCTGGCCTTGCTGATCGGCACCAACGCGGGCCCGGTGATCACCCCGTGGGCCTCCCTGGCCACGCTGCTGTGCCTGGAGTTCTGCCGCACCCACGCGGTACGGGTCCCCATGCGCCGGTTCCTGCTGACCGGCCTGGTGCTGGCGGTGGCCGCGACCGCCGCCGCCACCGCGGGGCTGCTGCTCACCGGCTAGAACGTATGCACCGGGCGCAGTGCGTATTCCACGATCTCGATGACGTCGTCGTCGGTGTACACGGCGGGCAGGGGTAGGCCGAGGCTCTCCAGCAGTCTGCGCACCTGCCCGATCGTCGGCTCGCTCGGCGGCCGCAGATCGGCGTCGCGACTGAGCTGCACCGGCTGGGCCTGTTTGAAGCTCACCGCCAATTCCCGGGTGAAATCCGAATACTGGGGCTTGCCGCGCTCGAACAGCAGCGCCGGGGTTTTCGAGCCGCGCTGATTCATGATCACCACGTTGTCCGACATGTCCCAGCGGTAGGTCGACAGCGTCGACGACAGCCCGAGTTCGACGGTCAGGAACTCCGACTGCTGCCGATACCAGGCGCAGGCCAGCGCCGTGGCGTAGGACTGCTTGCGAATGCGGTCGGCCGTCCACGGCCGCCCGCCGGCATCGCCCTGCGGCTGGAGCGAATTGCGGTACTGCGCGTCCGCCAGGCACAGCTGCTCATTGCCCGGGTCCAGGACCTCCACCCGCAGATTCAGCAGGTGGCTCTCGTCCCGCGCCCGCCCGAGGAAATACGGCAGCGTCACCGCGCGCAGATAGGTTCCGGTGCCGCCCTTGTAGATCCAGTTGTCGGTGTCCCGCCGGGCCCGCGCGTGCGCCTGATCGATCTCCGCGCCGTGCAGCAGCCGGACCGCCGCCAGTTCCCGGACCAGCCGGGAGGTCCGATTGCGGTCGCGCAGCAGGGTGAGCGCGAGCAGGCTCAGCACGAGCAGCGTCGCTCCGCTCACCGCGTTCAGATTGGCGAACTTGTCGAAGGTCTCGACCACAATGGCCGTGGCCGCCACGACCAGCGTCACGACACCGTCGATATTGAGCCGGATCCAGGTCACGAACCGCGTCATCACCGCGTCCTCCCCCGCAGTAGTGCACCCAGGATAGGTGGCCGACCCGACACGGCGCAGCGAACCGGCGCACCCGGATGCGGCGTAGCATGACCGAGCGGTAACAGGGCAGAGTGCCGGTCGGCCCGCGCAATCACTAAGGAGCACATGGTGGGACAGGTCAGCGCCTCCAGTTCGATCGTCGTCGCGGCGGATCCGAAGCGCACCCTCGACGCGATCGCCGATTACGAGACAGTGCGGCCCAAGATCCTCTCCGCGCATTACCGCGACTACAAGGTGGTCGAGGGCGGCCAGGGCGCCGGCACCGTCGCCGAGTGGACGCTGCAGGCCACCGAGAAGCGCTCCCGCAATGTGCGTGCGGCCGTCTCGGTCTCCGATTCCATGGTGACGGAACGGGATTCGAACTCCTCCATGGTCACCGCCTGGACCGTGACCCCCTCGGGCACCGGCTCGCTGGTCACCGTGCGCACCACCTGGAAGGGCGCGGGCGGCATCGGCGGCATCTTCGAGGGCATCTTCGCGCCGCTCGGCCTGAAGAAGATCCAGGCCGAGGTGCTCGAGAACCTGAAGCGCGAGCTCGCCTAGCGAGCGGGGGTCAGCCCTCGCCGCCGATATCGAAGAGGTTGCCCTCCGGGTCCGCCAGCGTCGCCCACTTCACGCCGTATTCGTCGAAGTCCGCGAGATGTTTGGCCCCGAGGGCAACCGCGCGCTCGACCTCGGTGGTCAGGGCGCTGCCCGCACTCAGGTCGACGTGCACGACGTTCTTGCCCGGGTTCTTGTCCGGCACCTGGACGAACATGAACGTCGGGGTGGCGGCGGCGTCGCCGATGGTCGCGAAATGCTCGTTCGCGCCCTCGTCGACCGGGCGGTCCAGCAGCTGCGCGTAGAAGCCCGCGAGCGCGGCGGCGTCGTGGCAGTCGAAGACGATATTGCCGAGGGACAGTGCCATGGATTCTCTCCTTCTTCAGAGCCGGCCGATGGGCCAGCAGACTTCGGTGCGGTAGTCGGCGGGCTCGGCGTCACCGGGCCCGACCAGGTAGATCTCGCGCACGGGTTCGGCGAGCGCGGTGTCGTGGTCGGCCACATGGCTGCCCAGCGCGCCATAGGTGCGGTCGAATTCGGTGAACGGGCCCGCATGGACAGCGATGGCGAACCGGCGGGCGGGCAGGTCGAGCACGGTCCCGGCGTCGACGCGGTCCCGGTGCCGCTCGTCGATGGGCACGAAGGTGACGACTTCGCCCCGGTCGTATTCGAAGAACTCCGGCGCGTAGGTGGCGCCGCCCGGTCCGGCGGGTGCGAGGTTCGCGGCGGCCAGTTGCGCGTACATGGTTCCGTAGCTGTGCTCACACCACGCATCGCAGTCCTCGCGCGCCACCTCCGCCGTCATGGCCAGCGCCGGATAGCTTGCGACGGAACGGTATTCGACGCTGATCCCGGTCGACGGCAGCAGCAGCGCCCGGAGCGAGGCCACCACATCGCGGGTGCGCACCAACTCGGCCTCCATCCGCTCGAGATGCGCCCGGATGGCCGCGTCCCGCGCCGCCTGATCCGGGGCGGCCATCACCGCCTTGATCTCCGGCAGCGGCATGTTCAGCTCGCGCAGCCGCTTGATCAGGTGCGCCTGGTCCACCTGCTCGGTCGAATAGAACCGGTAGCCGGAGCCCGGGTCGATCGCCACCGGGGCCAGCAGGTCGATCTCGTGGTAGTACCGCAGCGTCTTGATGGTCAGGTAGGTGAGCCGGGAGAACTCGCCGATCGGAACCGTTGCCGTCATGCCCTTAGCGAACACCCTCCAGCGAGGGGAGAGTCAAGCAGCGCGGCGCGCGTCGCCGACTAGGCTGGGGAGCGATCACCATCCCCCAGGAAGGACGCGCCGTGCAGCCCGGTGAAGGTTTCGATTTCCAGCAGTTGATGGCCCAGGCCCAGCAGATGCAGCAGGCCGTCATGGCCGCGCAGCAGGAGATCGCGGAGTCGGAGGTCGAGGGCGAGGCGGGCGGTGGCCTGGTGCGCGCCCGGATCCGCGCCACCGGCGAGGTGCTGGCGCTGACCATCGACCCGAAGGTGGTCGATCCAGAGGATGTGGACACGCTGCAGGATCTGATCATCGGCGCGCTCAACGACGCCATGGAGACCGCGCAGAACCTGGCCGCCGAGCGGCTGGGCCCGCTGGCCGGCGGTCTCGGCGGCGGCGCGCTGCCCGGACTCTGATCGGGGCTGGGTAGGTGTACGAGGGTCCGGTTCAGGATCTCATCGACGAGTTGGGCAAGCTGCCCGGCGTCGGCCCGAAGAGCGCGCAGCGCATCGCGTTTCATCTGCTCTCGGTGGAGCCGCCGGAGATCGACCGGCTGCAGGCGGCCCTGCAGAAGGTCCGGGACGGCGTGCGGTTCTGCGCCGTCTGCGGCACCGTCTCCGACGGTGAACTGTGCCGTATCTGCGCCGATCCGCGCCGCGACCGCACCATGATCTGCGTGGTCGAGGAGCCCAAGGATGTGCAGGCCATCGAGCGCACCCGGGAATTCCGCGGGCGCTATCACGTGCTCGGCGGCGCGCTCGACCCGCTGTCGGGTATCGGACCGGACCAGTTGCGTATCCGGGAATTGCTGACCCGCATCGGAAATCAGGACGACGGCGTGGATGTCACCGAGGTGATCATTGCCACCGATCCGAATACCGAGGGCGAGGCGACGGCCACCTACCTGGTCCGCATGCTGCGCGATTTCCCGGGACTGAGCGTGACGCGCCTGGCCTCGGGGCTGCCCATGGGCGGCGATCTGGAATTCGCCGACGAATTGACCCTGGGCCGCGCCCTTTCCGGGCGGCGCGCCCTGTAAGTGATGTACCGGGATCGGGTTATGTCCAGGTCGGCGGCGCGGGGAGCGCCGCCGGCTGCGGGCAGGGAATGTGTTGAACGTTCCTGGGGATATCGGCTCCGGCCCCGCTGGCGTGCAATGCCACGGCGATAGCGAAAGTAGCCGCCAAACCGGCCACGACTGCCAAGCCCTTACGCAAGGTCCCGTTCTTCAAGGATGGGCGTAGCTTCGACAAACGTAGCTTCATGTTTCGCTCCTCGCCTCGGTGAGTAATGCGTACAAGCTCGGAAACACCGCGTGCAATTAGCGAAATGCTAGCTTTCCTGCGCGTGCGCAGCCTTCATTCCGGGGGGTTGGAAGTGGAAATTGAAATCGGTCCGTTATTCGACGGTCAGAACGTGAGACGCTGCCAATCCAGTGCGGCGAATCCCGAACGATCTCCGGTGGCCCATCCCCAGATGAGATCGGCCACAATTCGCGGGTCGTTCGCGGTGGCGGCGAAATGCTTGTCGGCGGACCCGTCCCGGTATTCCAGGTCGTAATGCCCGTCCTGATGCCGATAGGTCTGGATGTAGATCTGATCTCCGGTTTCCACGATCAGATACGGACCGGGCTGTTCCAGCTCCGGAATCCACAGCTCCACCAGTTGCCGTGTCAGGTACGGGAATTCGCCCGCCCCGCCGTGCGTGACGGCGGCCGTGACCGATTCGGCCGGATCCACCAGCCAGGCCAGCTGCGGGTCCCACAGCGCGTAGTCGTGCGGGGTGCCCAGTTCGAACAGCAGCCCGCGCACATGGCCGATGGCGTCGTAGGGGGTGGAGACGAACAGGGCGTCGCCGAGCACGCCGTCGCCGGCGGGCGAGCCCAGGAAGCTGTCCGCCTCGGGCAGTTCGCCATTGCGCTCGTCCAGCTCGGCCGCGATCTCGGTGACGGCGTCACCGGCCGGCCTGCCGTCCTGCGCGGTCAGATACGTGTCCACCTCGGCGGGGGACACGGCGGCTCCGGAGGGCAGCAGAACGAGGTCGTAGCTCACCCGGCCAGGCTAGCTGTCGGAGAAACTCCAGCGTGTCCCGGCCTTCGCATGGTGAACTGGACAGATGGGGATCAAGGTTTCCCTCGAACATCGCACCACCTATTCCTTCGACCATCCCGTGCGCGTCCATCCGCACGTGGTCCGCCTGCGGCCAGCCCCGCACACCCGCACCGCCATCGAGGCGTACTCGATGCGGGTGAGCCCCGGGAACCACTGGGTGAACTGGCAGCAGGACGCGTTCGGGAATTTCCTGGCGCGCTTGATCTTCCACGAGCCCACGCCGGAACTGTCCATCGTGGTCGGGCTGATCGCCGACATGGACGCCATCAATCCCTTCGATTTCTTCGTCGAGGAGCACGCCGAGCATTTCCCGTTCGGGTATTCGCCGCAGTTGTCCGCGGACCTCGAGCCCTATCTGCGGCCGGTGGACGAGGGTGAATCCGGGTCCGGCCCCGGCGCTTCGGTACGGGACTGGGTGCGCCGCCACACGCCGGCGGATCGGCCGCGGACCATCGACTTCCTGATCGCGGTGAATCAGGCGCTGCGCCACGATGTCGCCTACACCGTCCGGATGGAACCGGGCGTGCAGTCGCCGGATCACACGCTGCGCGCCGCCCTCGGCTCGTGCCGGGATTCGGCGTGGCTGCTGGTGTCCGTCCTGCGGGAGTTCGGGCTGGCCGCCCGCTTCGTCTCCGGGTATCTCATCCAATTGGCCCAGGACGTACCGTCTCTGGACGGACCCTCCGGGCCGCCCGCCGATTTCACCGACCTGCACGCCTGGACCGAGGTGTACCTGCCCGGCGCGGGCTGGGTGGGCCTGGACCCCACCTCCGGCCTGTTCGCGGGGGAGGGCCACATTCCGCTGGCCGCCACCCCGCATCCGGTCTCATCGGCGCCGATCACCGGATCCACCGACCCGGTCGCCGCCAGCCTCGACTTCTCCAATACCGTGCGCCGGATCCACGAGGATCCGCGAGTCACCCTGCCCTACACCGATTCCCAGTGGGAGCGCATCCGCGCCGCGGGCGCGGTCGTGGACGCCCGCACCGAGGCCGCCGGGATCGGGCTCACCATCGGCGGTGAACCCACCTTCGTCTCCCTCGACGATCAGACCGGTCCGGAATGGACCACCGAGGCCGACGGCCCGCGCAAGCGCGAACGCGCCGCCGACCTGGCCGAGCGCCTGCGCCGCATCTACGCCCCGACCGGCCTGGTGCAATACCGCCAGGGCAAGTGGTATCCGGGAGAACCCCTGCCGCGCTGGGAAATCGCCATGACCTGGCGCGACGACGACGAACCACTGTGGCGGCACCCCCACCTGCTCGCGCATCCCTGGCTCCCGCAGGCCGGCGACGCGGGCGAGGCCGCCGCGGCGACACCCGGCACGACCGAACAGCGCAGGGCCGCGCGCGCGGTGATCGCCCACATCGCCCGGGGCTTGGGCCTGCCGGACGGTCAGGTGCGGCCCGCCTACGAGGATTCGCTGCTCCGGATGGCCGCCAAGGCCGCTGTGCCACAGGGTGATCCGGTCGGTGCCGACGAGGATCTGGACAGCGGCGGGGATTCGGCGTCGGCGCGCAGCGCGCTGCTGGCTCGGCTGGATGCCGCCGTCGGCGAGCCCGCCGCCTACGTGCTGTCGCTCTATCGCCGGGACGACGAGGCCGGGTGGGCGAGCGCCGACTGGAAGCTGCGGCGCGGTCGAATCGTCTTGACGGAGGGCGATTCCCCGGCCGGACTCCGGTTGCCGCTGCGGTCCGTCACCTGGAACGCGCCACCGCCGCGACCCGAGGCGGACCCGTTCGCGCCGCGCCCGCCGCTGGCCGCGGATGAGCCGCCCGCGGTGGTGGAGTCCGCCGAGCGCGCGCCGATCACCGCGCTGGTCGCCGAGGTCCGCGACGGCCGGCTGTTCGTATTCCTGCCGCCCGTCGAGGAATTCGGCGCGTTCTGCGATCTGGTGCGCCGGGTCGAGGAGGCGGTCGCCGCGGTCGGGCAGCCGGTCGTGCTGGAGGGTTATCCGGCCCCGGTGGACGGCCGGTTGCCTACCTTGTCCCTGGCGCCCGACCCGGGCGTGATCGAGGTGAACGTCCAGCCCACCACCGGTTTCGCCGAGCAGTCGCGGCTGCTGGAGACGCTCTACGAGCAGGCCCGGCTGGCCCGGCTGAGCACCGAATCCTTCGATGTGGACGGCACCGACCGCGGCACCGGCGGCGGCAATCACATCACGCTCGGCGGCCGCACCCCGGCGCACTCGCCCCTGCTGCGCCGCCCGGACCTGCTGGTGTCGCTGCTCACCTACTGGCAGCGGCATCCGGCGCTGTCCTATCTGTTCTCGGGCCGCTTCATCGGCCCGACCTCCCAGGCGCCCCGCGTCGACGAGGGCCGTGCGGACGCGCTCTACGAACTGGAGATCGCCTTCGCCGAGATCGCTCGCCTGAGCCGGGCCGCCGACCCCGACGAGCCGGCCGCGCCGCCCTGGGCGGTCGATCGCGCGCTGCGCCACCTGCTCACCGATCTCACCGGCAATACCCACCGCGCCGAATTCTGCATCGACAAGCTCTACAGCCCGGATTCGGCGCGCGGGCGCCTCGGACTGGTGGAACTGCGCGGCTTCGAGATGCCGCCGCACTTCCGCATGGCCATGGTGCAGTCGCTGCTGGTGCGGGCGCTGGTGCTGCGGTTCTGGGAGCACCCCTACACCGCGCCGCTGCTCCGGCACGGCGCCAACCTGCACGGGCGCTACCTGCTGCCGCATTTCCTGCAGGCCGATATCGCCGAGGTGGCGGCCGATCTGCGCGCGCACGGCATCGAGTTCGACACCAGCTGGCTGGATCCGTTCTCGGAGTTCCGTTTTCCCCGCTTCGGCACGGTGGTACTCGGGGATATGGAAGTGGAACTGCGCGGGGCGATCGAGCCGTGGAACACCCTCGGGGAACAGACCACCGCCTCCGGGACCGCGCGATACGTGGACTCTTCGGTCGAGCGCCTGCAGGTCCGGGTGACCGGGGCGGACCGCGACCGGTATGCGGTGACCTGCAACGGTTTCCCGCTGCCCCTCATCCCGGCCGGGCGGGCGGACGTGCAGGTCGCGGGCGTGCGGTATCGGGCGTGGCAGCCGCCGGAGTCCCTGCATCCCACGGTCACGGTGGACGCGCCGCTGGTCTTCGACGTGGTCGAGCTGCAGACCGGCCTGTCCCGCGGCGGCTGCACGTATCACGTGAGCCATCCGGGCGGCATGTTCTATGCCGGGCCGCCGGTGAATTCGGTGGTGGCGCAATCCCGGCGCAATCGGCGATTCGAATCCTCCGGGCACACCCCGGGCCCGGTGGATATCGCCGATTTGCGTGCCAAAATGGCCATACAGGCGACAGACGTCGGGGCGCCCGGAATACTCGATCTGCGCCGGGCGCGGACCGTGTGGGGCGTCGTCGGCGATCGATAGGCATACCCGGGGAAGTGGTAGCGGTGACAGTGCTCGACGCAGTGCCACCCGGCGAGGAGTTCGCGAATTACCGTGCCGCCGCGGCCGATACCGGCGCCCGCGACGCCTGCGGCCTGGCCACCGGCGGCTTCTACGACGAACTCGTCGATCACAACGGTCGCTTGCGCGGCCTGTGGGCCGACCTGTCCGCCGACTTCCTGGAGCAGGGCCGGGCCGGACTGCACCGCATCGACGGCCGGGTCCGGCGGCTGATCGAGGACGACGGCATCACCTACACCGAACTGACGGGCTCCGACGGGGCCGCGACGCCCTCGCCGTGGCGGCTGGACCCGATTCCGCTGCTGCTCTCCGACACCGAGTGGGCGGCGCTGGAATCCGGTGTGGTGCAACGTTCCCGGCTGCTCGACGCGGTGCTCACCGACGTGTACGGCGCGCGCCGCACCCTCACCGAGGGGCTGCTGCCGCCGCAGGTGGTCTTCGCGCACCGCGGCTATGTCCGTGCCGCGCACGGTATTTCACTGCCGGGGCGGCATCAGCTGTTCCTGCACGCCTGCGATGTCAGCCGCTGGAGCGACGGCGGCTTCCGGGTGCTCGCCGACTGGGCGCAGGCCCCTTCCGGCGCGGGCTACGCGCTGGCCGACCGCCGCGTGGTGTCCGCCGCCATTCCCGAGGCCTTCGAGCTGGCCGGCCCGCGTCCGCTCACCCCGTTCGTGCGGGCCATGCGGCTCATGCTCATCGAGGCCGCGCCGCGGGGCGCCGACGAGGACCCGGTGGTCGTGGTGCTGAGCCCGGGCGTGCACTCCGAAACCGCCTTCGATCAGGCGTATCTGGCCTCCGTGCTGGGCTTCCCGCTGGTGGAGAGCGCCGACCTGGTGGTGCGCGACGGCCGGCTGTGGATGCGCTCGCTGGGCACGCTCGAACGGGTCGACGTGGTGCTGCGCCGCGTGGACGCCGAGTTCTCCGATCCCCTGGACCTGCGACCGGATTCGCGCCTGGGCGTGGTGGGCCTGGTGGAGGTGCTGCGGCGCGGCGCGGTCACCGTGGTCAACACCCTGGGCAGCGGACTGCTGGAGAATCCGGCGCTGGCCACGTTCCTGCCGCGCCTGTCACGGCGGCTGCTGGACGAGGAACTCATCCTGCCGGGCATCGAATCCTACTGGGGTGGAGACGATTCCGAACGCTCCCACCTGACGGCCAACCTGCACCGCCTGATCCTGCGCTCCACCGTGGACGGCACCACGATCTTCGGGCCCATCCTCACCGCCGTGCAGCGCGCGCAGTGGCGGGCCCGCATCGAGACCGAGGGCTGGAAATGGGTCGGCCAGGAACCGGCCCGCTTCTCGGTCGCCCCCGCGGTCGACGGCTCCGGCGGGCTCGCCGCCGCCCCCGTCGCCGTCCGCCTGTTCTCCCTGGCCGGACGCGTCGGATACCGCATCATGCCGGGCGGATTGGGGCAGCTGCATCAGCAGGGCGGACCCGAGGGCACAGTGGGAGAGGCCGCCGCCAAGGACGTCTGGGTGCGCGCCGCGCCCGCCGCCGTCCCGGCCGTGCCCGCGGCCACCGCCGAGGTACCCGAAGAGCGCGAGCGCCGGGTCGTCGCGGTCGCCCCGATGGACGTGGTCAGCTCGCCGCGCGTGCTCAACGACCTGTTCTGGCTGGGCCGCTACGGCGAACGCGCCGAGGTCACCGTGCGCCTGCTCAGCGCCATCCACGAACGCCACCAGGACTACCGCTACCGGCCGTGGCTGGAGGGCGCGGAGGCCATGCCCATCCTGATGGCCGCCCTCGCCCGCATGACCGGCACGACCCCGGCCGAGCCGAAGCTGCCTGCCGTGCCGAAACCGACCGCCGTGCAAGCTGATTCGCCGGAGCTCCGGCGCAGACGCCGCCAGCCGCAGGCGCAGTCCGCTGCGCGGACCCGATCCGGATCCCAGCCGCCGCGGCGTCGCGAGTACTCCGACGAGCCGACCGTCCCGATCGCGCTGCCCGGCGCGTCCCGCCGCGACCACGACTACCTGGTCTCGCTCACCGTCGACCGCGAGGTTCCCGGCTCGGTCGCGTTCTCCGTGGAGCGCTACGCGAAAGCCGCACGCGCCGTGCGTGATCAGCTCTCACCCGACACCTGGATGGTGCTCGGCTCCATCGATCGTGCCCTGTCGGAGTACCGGGCCGTGCGCGGCGATCGTGGCGCGGCGCTGTCGGCCGTGCACTCCCGCGCCCTGTCCGCCCTGCTGTCGCTGACCGGCATCGACGCGGAATCGACCGTGCGGGACACGGGGTGGCACGTCATGGACATCGGGCGGCGCGTCGAGCGCGCGCTGGCGCTGTCGGCCCTGCTGACCTCCGCCCTCACCGACGCCTACCCGCCGGAGGTCGGCCGGGTGGTGACCGACGCGGTCCTGCAGGCCACCGTCTCCGCGGTGAGTTACCGCCGCCGCCACGGTGATTCGGTCCGCATCGCCGCCGTCGCCGGACTGCTGCTGTTCGACGGGCACAACCCGCGCTCGCTGGCCTACCAGCTGGAACGCCTCGAGGCCGACTTCCCGGCGCTGCCCGGGGCCTCCGGATCCTCACGCCCGCAACGACTCCTGGCCGATGCCCAGCGCATGCTGCGCCGCGTCGACCCGGCCGAGCTGGAGACCGTCGCCGACGGCCGCCGCACCGAACTGGCCGAGCTGCTCGACGGCGTCCACCTGCGGCTGCGCAAACTCTCCGAATCCTTCGAGGCGAGCCGGCTGTCGGTGCCGCGCGAGATCCAGCCGCTGTGGGGCTCCGCCCGGGTGGTGGGCTGATGCGCCGCTACCGGGTGCTGCACCGCACCGTCTACCTGTACTCGGACGTGGTCAGCAGCTCCTACGGCCGCGCCTACCTGACACCGCGCGAGTTTCCGGGACAGCGGTTGCTGTCCCACGACATTCGCGTCGATCCCGTGCCGTCGGACCGATCGGTCGGCACCGACGTGTACGACAACACCACCCTCTATTTCCACGTCACCGCCGAACACCGCCGCCTGGAGGTGACCGGCGAATCCCTCGTCGAAGTCGGCGCGCCCGCCGCGCCGGCCGCCCAGCCGGCCTGGGAGCAGGCGCGCCCGAACGCCGAGAACGGCCCGCTCGCAGTGGAATTCACCCTCGACCTGACCCCGCCCGAGATCATCCCCGAGGTCGCCGCCTACGCCGCCGAATCCTTCCCGCCCGGCCGCCCGCTGCTGGACGCGGTGTGGGAACTGACCACGCGCATCCACACCGACTTCGCCTATGAATCCGGCTCCACCACCGTCAGCACCAGCGTCGCCGACGTCTTCGCCGCCCGCCACGGCGTCTGCCAGGACTTCGCCCGCCTCGGTATCGCCTGCCTGCGCTCTCAGGGTCTGGCCGCGCGCTATGTCTCGGGCTACCTGTCCACCGATCCGCCCCCCGGCAAGGAACGCATGGTCGGCGCGGACGCCACCCACGCCTGGGCGGCGGTCTGGCTCCCCGGCGCCGCCGGGCACTGGATCGGCTTCGACCCCACCAACGACCAGTTCGCCGACGACCGCTACGTCACCGTCGCCTGGGGTCGCGACTACGCCGACGTGCCGCCCCTGCGCGGCATCATCTATACCGATGCCAAGGAATCGACCATCACCGTGTCGGTCGATGTGGCACCCATCGGCGCCGATGAGTGACACGCCCGGGCTGTGGCGCCCGCCCTCCCCTGCTTCCGAGCATCTATTGCGCCCCTGTAAACTCGTCGCCATCATGCAGCGGGCACTTCTCCTCGGCCGCCGCGACGGGGTCTGATTCGGACCGGCTCCCGTCGCGGGGATCTGCCGTGCCGGTCTACCCCATACCTGGGATCCAGCCACACCCTCGGAGATAAATCGCCATGTCAGCCGCTGACGCTTTCGTATCCGGTACCCGGTCCATCACCGCGCCGTCCAAGCCCGCGCCCGCCGACCAGCCGGCCTGGAACACACAGAAGAACTCCTCCATGCCGGTCTTCCGGTATCGGCCCTTCGCCGAGGAGGTCGAGCCCGTCACCCTGCCCGACCGCACCTGGCCGGACAAGATCATCGACCGCGCGCCCGGCTGGTGTGCCGTGGACCTGCGCGACGGCAACCAGGCGCTGATCGACCCGATGAGCCCCGCCCGCAAGCGTCGCATGTTCGACCTGCTGGTGCGCATGGGCTACAAGGAGATCGAGGTCGGCTTCCCGTCCGCCTCGCAGACCGACTTCGACTTCGTCCGCGAGATCATCGAGGACGGCGCGATTCCGGCCGACGTCACCATCCAGGTGCTGACCCAGTCCCGGCCCGAGCTGATCGAGCGCACCTTCGAGGCCTGCGCCGGCGCCGCCAATGTGATCGTGCACTTCTACAACTCGACCTCGATCCTGCAGCGCCGCGTGGTCTTCCGTGCCGACCGCGACGCCGTCAAGAAGATCGCCACCGACGCCGCGAAGCTGTGCCTGGAGGTCGAGAAGCGCTACCCGGACACCAACTGGCGCTACGAGTACAGCCCGGAGTCCTACACCGGCACCGAGCTGGACTACGCCCGCGAGGTGTGCGACGCGGTCTCCGAGATCATTGCGCCGACCCCGCAGAAGCCGCTGATCATCAACCTGCCCGCGACCGTGGAGATGGCGACGCCCAACGTCTACGCCGACTCCATCGAGTGGATGCACCGCAACCTGGCCCGCCGCGACTCCATCGTGCTGTCGCTGCACCCGCACAACGACCGCGGCACCGCCGTGGCCGCCGCGGAACTGGGCTACCAGGCCGGCGCCGACCGCATCGAGGGCTGCCTGTTCGGCAATGGCGAGCGCACCGGCAATGTCTGCCTGGTGACGCTGGGCATGAACATGTTCTCGCGCGGCATCGACCCGCAGATCGACTTCTCCAACATCGACGAGATCCGCCGCACGGTCGAGTACTGCAACCAGCTGCCGGTCGCCGAGCGCCACCCGTACGGCGGCGACCTGGTCTACACGGCCTTCTCCGGATCGCACCAGGACGCCATCAACAAGGGCCTGGACGCCATGAAGGCCGCCGCCGACGCGCAGGGCGCCGACGTGGACGACATCGTGTGGGAGGTCCCGTACCTGCCCATCGACCCGAAGGACGTCGGCCGCACCTACGAGGCCGTGATCCGGGTGAACTCGCAGTCCGGCAAGGGCGGCGTGGCCTACATCATGAAGACCGATCACGGGCTGGTGCTGCCGCGCCGCCTGCAGATCGAGTTCTCGCAGGCCGTGCAGAAGATCACCGACGGCGAGGGCGGCGAGGTCACCCCGAAGGAGATGTGGGACGTCTTCTCCGAGGAGTACCTGACCCCGATCCTGCCGCTGGAGCGCATGCGCCAGAAGGTCACCGCCGCCGAGACGGACGGCGGTGTCGACCACATCGACGCCGTGGTGAAGGTGGACGGCGTCGAGCACGCCATCTCCGGTGAGGGCAACGGCCCGCTGGCCGCCTTCGTCGACGCGCTGGCCACCATCGACTACGACGTGCGCGTGCTGGACTACAGCGAGCACGCCATGTCCTCCGGCGACGACGCCCAGGCCGCGGCCTACGTCGAATGCGCCATCGGCGATCAGGTCACCTGGGGTGTCGGCATCGCCACCTCCATCACCACCGCCTCGCTGCGCGCGGTCGTCTCCGCGGTCAACCGCGCTGCCCGTAGGGCCTGAGGGATTGCTCCCGATCCTCGCGAACGTGACGACCGATTTCGCGAGGATCGGGGTAACTCACCGGGTACGTCCAGAATTGGTTCGGCACCCGACGCAGGCACGCATGCAGGAGTGAAAACGGCACTCAGCCGTGCGCCGAAGCTGCGGGGAGGCGGCTCTGCCTCGCCGCGTCCGGAGGGGGCAACAATGCTAGCGTTGGGACGCATTAGCGCCGAGCTCTCTGTTCGAGCCGTCGAGCAGATGGGGGACACGTGACCACGAAAGATCAGAATTCGACCTCGAAGCCTGTGCAGGGCAAGGGGGTTACCGACGACGCCGTCGAGGTGGCCGATGTCGAGGCCGAGCAGGACGCGGTGAAGGCCGACGGACCGGCCGAGAACAACGGCGCGGCGAGCGATTCCGAGGAGCAGGTGGCCGGATTCTTCCCGCCGGTGCCGGATTCGATCGACCAGGCCCTGCCGCATCCGGGTGAGGGCCCCCACCCCTTCGCACCGCCCAACGGCCCCTTCCCGGGGCCCTACGGTGGGCCGGACGGCCACAACCCGTTCGCGGGCGACGGCCACAATCCGTTCGCGCCGGGCGGTCCCGGGCCGTACGGCCAGCCGGGCTTCCCGCCCGCCGGCGCGTTCCCGCCGCCGGATGCCGGGCAGTTCGCGCCGCCGCCGAATCCCGGTGTGCCGGGCGGTTTTCCGCCGCCGGGTGCACCGCTGGGCGAGGTGCGCGATCAGACGCCCTACGGCGAGATCCGGCAGGAGATCGGCAGCGACGGCATGGTGCGCCGGGTGTTTACCGAGCCGCCCGGCGTGCCGGGTGACGGTGAGAAGCCCGGAGCGCCGGGACATTTCGGTGGTCCGGGCCAGCCGGGGCAGTTCGCGCCGTCCAATGATCAACCGGGCGGGCCGATCTACAGCTGGTCGCCGCCCCCGGCCGCGCCGCCGCAGACCCAGCTATCCCAGCCGCAGCCCCAGGTGGGTTTCCAGCCCGGCTGGAATCCGCAGCCGCAGCAGGGTTTTCCACAGCAGCAGGGTGCTTTCGGGCAGCAGTTCGGGCAGCAGCCGATGCCCCCCGGGCATTCGGTCAATGATCTGAACCTGTTGAAGCGGGCCAAGCGGGCGCCGCGCAGCGGGTGGCGGCGAGCCGTGCACAAGGCGTCCGGCGGTGCCATCAACCCGGGCGAGTCGGCCGCGGACGTGGTGTACCGACAGCTGGTGGACCGGGTGAACCAGCCGGTCCGCGGGGACTACCGGATCGCGATCCTGTCGCTCAAGGGCGGCGTCGGAAAGACCACCACCACGGTCGGTCTGGGCTCCACCTTCGCCTCGCTGCGCGGTGACCGGGTGATCGCCATCGACGCCAACCCGGACCTCGGAACGCTGGCGCACCGCGTGCCCCGGCAGACCCGCTCCACGGTGCGAAATCTGTTGGAGGACGGGCACATCTCGCGGTATTCGGATGTGCGCGCCCACACCTCGCAGGCGCCCAGCCGACTGGAAGTGCTTGCCAGTGAACAGGATCCGGCGGTGTCGGAGGCGTTCTCCGAGGCGGACTACCGCAAGGCCATCGGCATCCTGCAGCAGTTCTACAACATCATCCTCACCGACTGCGGCACCGGCCTGATGCACTCGGCCATGTCCGGCGTGCTGGATATGGCCAGCTCGCTGGTGCTGGTGACCTCCCCGGCCATCGACGGCGCGCGCAGTGCCTCGGCCACCCTGGACTGGCTCGACCACCACGGCTACCACAAGCTGGTGGAGCGAACCGTGGTGGTGGTCAACGCCTCTCGCAAGGGTTCCTCCACGGTGGACCTGGACCAGCTGCGCAAGCTGTTCCTGGACCGCACCCGCGCGGTGCAGGTCGTCCCGTTCGACGACCACCTGGCCGAGGGCGCGGAGATCGACCTGGAACTGGTCGGCAAGCCGACGCGGCGGGCCCTGCTGGAACTGGCCGCCATGGTGGCCGACGATTTCGGCTATCAGGCTGCGCAGCAAGGGTTCCCGCCGCAGGGCGGCTTCCAGCAGCAGCCCCCGCAGGGCGGATTCGCGCCGCAGCAGGGCGGCGGTTACCCGCCGCAGGGTGACGGTGGCTATCCGCCGCACGGCGACGGTGGCTATCCGCCGCACGGCGACGGTTTCCGGCCGCAGGGCTGATCCGGTATCGAACGACGAAATGCCCCGCAGTTCAACGGAACCGCGGGGCATTTCCTATGAGTCGGCCCGGAAAGGGGAGCGGGTCAGCCCCGGACCAGCGGAGCCAGGGCGCGACCGGCGAGTTCGACCGCGCCGGCCTCGTGACCGTTGGTGACCATGTTCACGATGATGCCGTCGATGCCCTGGTCGAGCACCCGGGACTGAATCTGCTCGGCGACCTGGTCCGGGGTGCCGACGAACTGGCGGTCCGCCGGGGTGTTGCGCAGGGCTTCGTTCGGCAGCGCGCCCAGATCGGTGATCCCGATGCGGGCCAGCATCTCGGCCTGGGTCTTGCGGGCGCGGTCGCCGTCCTCGTCCACGATGACGAACGCCAGGAAGCTGGTCTCCAGGGTCTTCGGGTCGCGGCCCACCTCGTCCAGGCGCGCGTGCAGGGCCTCGAGCTTGCGGGGGATCTCCGAAGCATTGCAGATGATGTTGAGGTGGTCGGCGAAGCGGGCGGCCAGGCCGAAGGTCTTCTTCTCGCCGCCGCCGCCAAGCAGGATCGGCAGGTCGTCACGCACGCGCGGCTCGTTCATGGCGTTGTTCGTGCGGTACCACTTGCCGTCGAAGGTGGAGTGCTGCCCGCGCAGCATCGGGGTGATGATCTCGAGGGCCTCCTCGAGCTTCTCGAACCGCTCGGTGAAGGTGCCGAAGTCGAAGCCGTAGGCCTGGTGCTCGAGCTCGAACCAGCCCGCGCCGATGCCCAGCACGGCCCGGCCGCGGCTCACCACGTCGAGGGTGGTGACGGTCTTGGCGGTGAGCGCCGGATTACGGTAGGTGTTGCCGGTCACCAAGGCGGACAACTGGATTCGCTCGGTCGAGGCGGCCAGGCCGGACAGCGCGCTGTACGCCTCCAGCATGGGCTCCTCGGGCGCGCCGAGCAGCGGCAACTGGTAGAAGTGGTCCATGACGAAGGCCGCGTCGAAGCCGGCCGCCTCGGCCTCCCGTGCCTGCGCCACCACCGCCGGGAACAGGTCCCGCGGCGCGACCCCGTAGCTGAAGTTCGGCATCTGATACCCGAGTCGAATGCTCATGCCGCAAAGGTAGGACCTGGAGTGCGCTCCAAGTCAACCGCTGATTTCCGATTCCCGGTCGCACGATCTGGCCGGGTTATTCGGTCCCGGTGGCGCGGCGGGCCGCGGCCTGGAAGGCGGCGATGACCATGGCGACGGCCGGGCGCTTGTCGGCGTGCGGGCGGGTGGCCAGGTCGTAGACGCGGGCGGCGCGGACGCCGGCCAGCCGGAGCATGACGAGGTCGGGGTGACGGACCGCGTGGCGGGGCATGAGGGCGACGCCGTAGCCGGTGGCCACCAGCGCCTCGATGACGCTGAACTCGTTGAGCCGCTGCGCGATTCGCGGCTGCACGCCGGTGACGGTCGCGATCGAGCGGAGCACGTCGTCGACCGGGAAGCCGGTGCGGACGCTGATCCAGGTCTCGTCGGACAGCTCCGCCGGAACCACCGCGCCCTGCCGGGCCAGCCGGTGATCGGGCGCGACCACCACATCGATCGGCTCGCGCATGAGCACCCGCGAGGACACCCGCGGCCCGCTGAGCGAGGGCGCCCGCTCGTCACGGTGGGTGAGCACCACGTCGTAATCGGCCAGCAAACGCGGCACCTCGCTGGGCGGCACGTCCTCGTCGCGCGCCACCATCTCCACCCCGCTGTCCGCCAGCTCGGCCAGCACATGCGGCAGCAGCAGCGTCGCCCCCGACGGGAACAGGGCCACCCGCACCCGCCCGCGCGGCGATCCCCGATACTCCGCCATCTCGCTGACCGCCCGTTCCATGGCCTCGAGCACCTCATCGGCCCGCACCACCAGCGCCCGTCCCGCATCGGTCAGCCGCACCCGCCGCCCATCCGGCTCCAGCAGCGCCACCCCCGCCTCCCGCGCCAGCACCTTCAACTGCTGCGACACTGCCGACGGCGTCATGGACAATGCCTGCGCCACAGCGGCAACCGTCCCGCGATCGGCCAGTTCCCGGAGCACCCGCAGCCTTTCGAGTGACATGAGCGGCCCCTCCGACCGCGCCATGCCGGACCCCTCGAGCTGCGCAGCGCCGACTTCCGCGGCTGCGCCCGTGCCTCGGCCGCCCTCGTGGACCGGGGCCGCGTCGGGAGGGCTCGGTTTGACGCGTCGCGCCCGCGTAGGGGCGGGGCCGGGCCGGGCTGCGCTCACCGGGGCGTCCGGGGTGGCATCGGCGCGAGTGTCGCGGGGGATGCGGCGTGGGGGTGGGACGGAGCGGGGTGGGTCGGGCTGGGGCATGGTTAAGTAGTACTACATTGTTGATGCAGAATTATTCGATTGTTCTTATTTATTAGCGTCAGCAAGATTTTCGGCATGACCAATCGCGATCGACTGCTCGGGCTCACCGTCGTGGTGCTGTGGGGATTGAACTTCCTGGCCATTCACGTGGGGCTGGAGCATTTCCCGCCGTTCTTCTTCGCGGGGCTGCGGTTCGCCGTGATCGCGATTCCGGTGCTGCTGTTCGTGCCGCGGCCCAGGGTGCCGTGGAAGTGGTTGCTGCTGTACGGGATCGGGTTCGGGATACTGCAGTTCGCGTTTCTGTTCACCGCCATGCGGGCGGGGATGCCGACGGGTCTGTCCTCGCTGGTGCTGCAGTCGTCCGCGCCGTTCACGGTGCTGCTGGGCGCGGTGTTGCTGCGGGAGCGGCTGCGCGGCATTCAGCTGGCGGGGATCGCGGTGGCCATGGCGGGTATGGCGGTGATCGGGTGGGACCGTTCGCACCACGCGGCGCTGCTGCCGCTGGTGCTGACCCTGCTGGGTGGACTGGGCTGGGCCTTCGGCAATATCGGGTCCCGGCTGGCCGCGGCCTCGTCCGAGCAGGTGAACCCGCTGCACCTGACATTGTGGATGGCCGTGGTGCCGCCGATCCCCATGTTCGTGCTGTCCGCGCTCACCGAGGGGCCGGCCACCGGGTGGAACGACCTGATCGACTCCTGCTCGGCGACCGGTTGGCCCGCCTACGCGGCCCTGGCCTACATCGTCGCGCTGGGGACGATCGCGGGATCGGGGCTGTGGACCTATCTGATGAGCCGCTATCCGGCGGGCACGGTGGCGCCGCTGTCGCTGGCCGTGCCGGTGGTGGGAATCGCCGGCTCCTGGGCGTTCCTGCACGAGACTCCGTCCGCGTTGTCCCTGTTCGGGGCCGTCATCGTGATCGCCGGCGCCTTCACGGCCACCTCGGCGGGCCGCCGCGTCCGGGTGCCGGAGGCGGCGCTCGACACGCCTGGACCCATCCGACCCGCCGGGCCGACACGCCGGTCAGAACTGGACCCGAATCTCGTCGAGGCATAGCTGAGCAGTCCGATTTGCTGTAGTTCGCCCATCTTTCGGGTTTTCGGGATGAAATTTTCCACCCCAACCGACCATCTGTCTGCGACAGCTCCATAGGATGCGGACCAGGCGTGGGAGGTAACGGGTATGGCAGGACAACGTTTGTCCGTCACGCGGCGATCAGTGTTGCGTGGAGCGGTCGCAGCCGGGGCAATGGCGGGAGCGGTGGCGGCGGGGGCCGCCCGCCCCACCGCCGCCCGGGCCGAGACCGGACGGCGGGTCGTGGTGCTGGGCGGTGGGGTCGCGGGCCTGACCGTGGCGCACGAGCTGGCCGAACGCGGCTTCGAGGTGACCGTCTACGAGCGGCGGGCCCTGGGCGGCAAGGCACGCAGCATCGCGGTCCCGGGCAGTGGCAAGGACGGGCGGCCGGAGCTGTGGGGCGAGCACGGATTCCGGTTCTTCCCCGGCTTCTACCGCCACCTGCCCGACACCATGCGGCGAATCCCGTTCGCGGGCAACGCCAATGGTGTGTGGGACAACTTGATCGCCGCCCCCGAGGCGCGGTTCTCGCGCAAGGACGCGGACGACACCATCATTCCGATGGGCAAGTTCGGCAAGCCCTGGTCGAGTCCGGACGACTTCCGCGAGACCGTCGGGTCGGCCATTACGACCTCCACGAAAATGGGCACCAGCGATGCCCTGTATTTCGCGAGTCGCCTGCTGGTCTTCAACACCAGCTGCGACGCCCGCCGCTACGGGCAGTGGGACAACATGGCCTGGCGGGATTTCGTGGGCGCGGGCAGGCGCTCCAACGAATTCCGCATGCTGCTCTCGCGCACGCTCACCACGCTGCTGGTGGCCGCGCGCGAGGACAAGGCCAGCACCCTCACCATCGGCACCATGGGCGAGCAGTTCCTGGGCAATCCGCTCGAGGTCGGCAATGACGGCGCGCTGGACCGGCTGTTGAACGGGGCCACCAACGAGGCCTGGATCGATCCCTGGGTGAACCGCCTCCGGGATCTCGGCGTCACCTTCGTCAACGCCGAGGTCCGGGGTCTGGATCTGGAGGGTGCGCGCATTTCCGGTGCGCGCGTGGTGGATTCGTCGGGCGCGGCCCAGACGGTCACCGCCGACCATTTCGTGAGCGCACTGCCCGTGGAGGTGGCCCGCACCCTGTGGACGCCCGAAATCCTGTCGCTGCGACCGGAATTGGCAGGCATGAGCCAGCTGACGGTGGACTGGATGACCGGCATCCAGTTCTTCCTCCGCCGCCCCACCGATATCGCGCGCGGGCACACCGCCTACGTCGACTCCCCGTGGTCGCTGACCTCCATTGCGCAGGCCCAGTTCTGGAACCGCACCCCGGTCACCGGCATGGGCGACGGCACCGTGCAGGACTGCCTGTCGGTCGACATCTCCGACTGGAACACCCCCGGCATGCTCTACGGCAAGACGGCCAAGGAGTGCACCCATGACGAGATCGCGCGCGAGGTGTGGGCGCAGCTGCAGGCACACCTCAACGATCGCGCCGACCTGCTGCGCGACGAGGATCTGCACTCCTGGTTCCTCGACACCGGCATCGCGTGGGACGCCGCGCAGCAGCGCAACACCAATGCCGATCCGCTGCTGATCAATACGGCGGGCTCCTGGGCGCTGCGCCCGGAATCGCATTCCGACTCGCTCCAGAACCTGTATCTGGCAGGCGATTACGTGCGCACCAATGTGGACCTGGCCACCATGGAGGGCGCGTGCGAGGCGGCCCGCGGCGCGGTGAACAAGCTGCTGGAGGTGGCGGGTTCGGATGCCCCGCGCTGCAAGCTGTTCACGCTCTACCGCGCGGAGGTGCTGGAGCCGTTCCGGCAGCTGGACATTCAGCGGTACGCGGCGGGACAGCCGAACATGTTCGACGCCTAGGGCGCTTCCGCACACCGGCGAAAAAGGCTGGTGTGCGGCCCGTACCGCGCGTTGAATCGGGGGCATGAGCGAGATCACGGACCCGGTCGAACTGCGTGAACTGCTGGGGGAGGTCGCGCCGCGGCCGCGGAACAAGGACCGGTACGCCCTGCATCACTGGGATCGGGAATGGATCGCCCGCTCACCGTTCGTGGTGCTGGCCACCAGCGATGCCGACGGCAACTGCGACGCCTCGCCGAAGGGCGATCCGGCGGGCTTCGTGCGGGTGCTCGACGACAAGACGATCGCCATTCCCGAGCGGCCCGGCAATCGCCGCGCGGACGGCTACCTCAATATCCTGAGCAATCCGCATGTCGGCGTGCTGTTCCTGATTCCGGGCCGCGGCGACACCCTGCGGATCAACGGCCGCGCCCGGCTGGTCCGTGACGCACCCTATTTCGACGACATGGTGGTCAAGGGTCATCGCCCGATCCTGGCCATCGAGGTCGCCATCGAGCAGATCTTCTTCCACTGCTCCAAGGCGTTCATGCGCAGCGCGCTGTGGCAGCCGGAACAGTGGCCCGAGGACACGATGCCCAGCGTCGCGCGCCTGGTGAAGGATGTGCAGCCGGCCACCCCCGAGACCCTCGAGCAGCTCGAGGCGTACTACACGGGCGAGGGCTATCGAAAGATGCTCTACAACGGCTGAGTGCGGCGCGTATCACGCCGTGGGCCCCGATGCCGCCTGCACGTCCCGCCCGCCATCCCCATAAACTCGCGTCGTGGCAGACATCTCGATGCGCGGACAGCTGGCGCTGCGGGCGGCGACGGCGGCGTCGTGGGCCTCGCGGCGGGCCGGGCGCGGCAACGGCTCGATGATCGGCGGGCTGATCGCGCTGAAGATCGATCCCTCCCTCATGGCCCAGCTGGGTCGCGGCAAGCGCACCGTCCTGGTGACCGGCACCAATGGCAAGTCCACCACCACCCGCATGACCGCCGCGGCGCTGCAGACCCTCGGCGGCGCGGATCGCCGAGGACTCGGCAGTGTCGCCACCCAGGCCGACGGCGCGAACATGGACGCCGGGATCGTGGCCGCGCTCACCGCGCACCGCAGCGCGCCGCTGGCCGCCATCGAGGTGGACGAACTGCACCTGCCGCATGTCGCCGACGCGCTTAATCCGTCGGTGGTGGTGCTGCTGAACCTCTCCCGGGACCAGCTGGACCGGGTCGGCGAGATCAATATGATCGAGCGCCGCCTGCGCGAGGGCATGGCGCGGCATCCCGCGGCCGTGCTCATCGCCAACTGCGACGACGTACTGGTCACCTCCATCGCCTACGACCACCCGAACGTGGTGTGGGTGTCGGCCGGCAGCGGCTGGTCGGTGGACGCCACCAGCTGCCCGCGCAGCGGCGAGCCCATCGTGTGGGAGGGCGAGCACTGGTACAGCACGGGCGCGGACTTCCAGCGGCCCGTGCCGCAGTGGCGGGTCGGCGAGCACACGCTGTCCGGGCCGGACGGCCTGGAGATCCCACTCGCCCTTGCCCTTCCTGGGCGCGCCAATCGCGGCAACGCCGCGCAGGCGGTGGCCGCCGCGGTGGCGCTGGGCGCGGATCCGGCCGCGGCCGCGGCCGCCGCGGGCACCGTGCGCGAGATCGCGGGCCGCTATCGGACGGTCGAGGTGGACGGCCGCCGCACCCGCATGCTGCTGGCCAAGAATCCGGCCGGCTGGCAGGAGGCGCTGTCCATGATCGATCCGGCCGCAACGGGTCTGGTGATCGCGGTCAACGGCCAGGTGCCCGACGGCGAGGACCTGTCCTGGCTGTGGGACGTCCGCTTCGAGCACTTCGAGGGCACCCAGGTGGTGGCCGCCGGCGAGCGCGCCACCGATCTCGCGGTCCGGCTCACCTACGCCGGCGTCGAGCACATCACCGTCGCGGATCCGCTGGACGCCATCGCCTCCTGCCCGCCGGGACGGGTCGAGGTGCTGGCCAACTACACCGCGTTCCGCGACCTGAACCGCGACCTGGAGACGGGGACCCGCGCATGAGTGAATCGACCGTCCGCATCGGCCTGGTCCTGCCCGACGTCATGGGCACCTACGGCGACGGTGGCAATGCCGTGGTGCTGCGCCAGCGCCTGCGCATGCGCGGCTACGACGCCGAGATCATCGAAATCCCGCTCACCGAGCCGGTTCCCAACTCGCTGGACGTCTACACCCTGGGCGGCGCGGAGGACTCGGCCCAGCGCCTGGCCACCCGCCACCTGCAACGCCACCCGGGCCTGCAGGAGGCCGCCGGACGCGGCACTCCGGTGCTGGCCATCTGCGCCGCCATCCAGGTGCTCGGCCACTGGTACGAGACCTCCGCCGGGGAACGTGTGGACGGCGTCGGCCTGTTCGATGTCACCACCTCCCCGCAGGAGAAGCGCGCCATCGGCGAGGTGGCGACCCAGCCCCTCGTTCCGGGCCTCTCGCAGCCCCTCACGGGCTTCGAGAACCACCGTGGCGGAACCAAACTCGGCGGCGACGCCAAACCGCTGGGGCGCGTCACCAAGGGCGTCGGCAACGGGGTGGGCGACGGCCTCGAGGGCGTCATCCAGGGTTCGGTGCTCGGCACCTACATGCACGGCCCGGCCCTGGCCCGTAACCCGGAGCTCGCCGACTATCTGCTGACCCGGGCCCTGGGCGTGGATTCGCTTCCGGCGCTGGATCTCCCGGAGGTCGACCAGCTTCGCCGCGAGCGCCTGCGGGCCTGACAGCGGCCTGCCTGCGCCCGGTCCCGCGATGCCGGTGAAGTGTGGAAACACATAGCCGGCCCGCATATCTCGGTGGCGATCTCGCACCAACCTGTTGAGGCGTGGCCGACCGGCCGGTAATCTCGCGCGCGGCCATGCGTGATGAGGGAGGTGGCCGCTTGCGTAGGCGCGCCGTGTTGAAGGCTGCTGTTTCGGCGGCTCTGCTGGCAGGTGTCGGGATGGGTACCGCCGGTCGCGGTGCCGGACCGGCGTCGGCCAATCCGTTGTGGAACGCGCTGTACCAGGCGTGGGTACCGGAAATCTTTGCGCCGCTGCCGGATCCGCCGGAACACAGCGAGGCCATCGTCATCGGCTCCGGCTTCGGGGCCGCGGTGACCGCGCTGCGGCTGGCCGAGGCGGGCGTGCAGAACACCGTGCTCGAGCGCGGCTCGCGCTGGCCCAACGACCCGTGGCGGGAGATCTTCACCGGCGACGACCTGCCCGACGGGCGCGGCTTCTGGCATCGCACCAGCTTCACCGGCATCACCAAGGTGCCCATGCCGTGCTCGGATTTCGGTGGCGTGCTGGACGTCACGGAGTATCCGGGCATCGACGTGTGGCGCGCGGCCGCGGTGGGCGGCGGGTCCATCGTGTTCAGCGGCGCCATGGTCGCGCCGCCGCGGCGCCTGTTCGACCAGGTCTTCGGGGGCGTGGTGAACTACGACGAACTCGATTCGGTCTACTACCCGCGGGTCCGCCAGATGCTGCGGCTGTCCACCATGCCGGCGGACGTGTACGACTCCACGCCCTTCACCCATGCGCGGGTATGGGATCGGCAGGTGCGGGCCGCGGGTTACGAACCGCATGCCAATGATTCGATCTTCAACTGGGATGTGATCCGCGCCGAGCTGGCAGGCGCCAGCCGGGCCTCGGCCATCGCGTCGCGCAGCAATCTCGGCAATTCCAATGGCGCCAAGTTCGATCTGAACCAGAACTACCTGCGCTACGCCGAGGGCACCGGCCGCTCGGCCATCTACCCGGGCCACCGGGTGGACGCCATCGGCCAGGACGGCAGCGGCAAGTACGTGGTCACGGTGACCAAGCTGGCCCCGACCGGTCAGGTGCTCGGCAGCCGCACGCTCACCTGCGACCGCCTGTTCCTCGGCGCGGGCTCGGTGGGCACCTCCGAACTGCTGGTGCGCGCCCAGGCCACCGGCGCCCTGCCCAACCTCAACGAGCACGTGGGCGACGGCTGGGGCACCAATGGCGATGTGGTGCTGGCGCGCAGCGTCAGCTCGCTGTCCATGACCGGCGGTGGCGTGCCCAGCGCCAGCCGCATCTTCGACGACTCGGGTATGCCGCTGCACCTCGAAAGCTGGTATGTGCCGGGCATTCCGGTGGACACCGGCGCCATCGCCTCGCTCGGCATCACGCTGGACCCGACCCGGGCCCGCTTCGGCTACGACGCCGGCCGCAACGCGGTGGGACTGAGCTGGCCCAGGGCGGCCCAGGATCAGGTGGTCGCCGCCTGCCGCGCGGTCGATCAACGGGTGGCGCAGGCCGACCGCTCGCTGGTGAACTACACGCCGATCGGCTATGACGCGCAAGGCTTCTTCACCGCGCACCCGCTGGGCGGGGCGGTGCTGGGGCAGGCCACCGACGCCTACGGCCGGGTCATCGGGCATCCGGGCCTGTACGTCATGGACGGCGCGGGCATCCCGGGCAGCACCGCGACGGTGAACCCGTCGCTCACCATCACCGCTGTGGCGGAACGCAATATCGAGGCGATCATCCGGGCAGGGAAGTAGCCGGCCCGGCCGCCCCGCCCCTCGAAGCCCGCCGCGCGGTCGTTTGCGCCGACTACGCTGGCGGGACCGTTCGATGAGGAAGGGGACGTCGTGATCGAGCTCGGCGCAGCGGATGAGGATGAATTCCCCCACAAGCCTCCCACGCTGTGGACCGATTTCGTCATGCTCGGGCTCGCGGTGGTCTCGGTCGCGCTCGTCACCTGGGTGACCTTCTTCCCGGTCTCCGATCACACCTACCGGACGATCCGCATCACGGACTACAGCATCTGCGCGGTGTTCCTCGCCGAATTCCTGTGGCGCTGGCGGCGTGAGGGCTGGAGCTGGACCTTCCCCTTCATCTACTGGTACGAGGTCCTCGGCATGATCCCGGTGACCAGTCCGTTCTTCCGCGGTTTCCGGCTGCTGCGCATCGTGGTGATCGCGGTGCGGGTGGGCCGGGTGGCCGACCGCGCGTTCGGCGACCGGATCACCGCGGCCGTGGTGAACCGGTCGATCGGCGCCATCGTCGAGGCCATCGAGCGCCCGATCACGGTGGCCGTGCTGGACGAGGTCGCCGAGGTTTTGCGGTGTGGCCGATACACCCGCAACATCGCGAATGCGCTGGAGGAGAACCGTTCCGAGATCGATCAGATGATCCTCGAGGTGATCCGCAGTGATCCCCAGCTGGGGAAGGTGCGCTATGTCCCGTTCCACGAGGAGATGATTCGCGGCATCGCCGACGCCAGTTTCCGCGTCGTGCTGCAGGTGCTCGCCGATCCGCGCACCGACGAGCTGGTGGCGGATGCCCTGCGCGAGAACATCAATCAGATCCGCGAGGCCGTGAACTCGGGGGAGCGGGTGCCGGAGGCCATCGACAACCGGCTCACCCCGCGGCCCTGAGCCGTCGCCGGCCGCGTGTTCGAGGGCCTCAGTCGAGCCCGTGCCGGATCAGATCGCGCGGCTGGGCATAGCGCACCACCTCGAACACGATGAGCGCCAGCAGGACCGCGCAGAGCACGCCGAGCGCGGCCAGTGCGGGCACCGCCGACGCCAGCGGGATCAGGGCCAGCAGCACCACCGCCGCCACCAGTCGCGGCACCAGCACCTTGCCGGTCGCGTAGTGCCGGAACCCGACCAGGGCGACCAGGTACGCGATCACACCGCCGTACAGCGCGAACAGCGGGATCCCGTGCAGCTCGTCGCTGAGCGAATGTCCTTGCGCCCCACCCACGTAGTTGAGCACCTTCTTCAAACCCAGTGCCATGGCCACGATTCCGGCGATCATCGGGAAGTGCCAGAAGGTGTAGCAGTTGCGCGCGATCTGGATGCGGCGCTCGCCGCCGGCGCGATGCATCGCGTGCTCCACGACCAGCGCGGCCACATCGAAGTACGCCCACCACAGCAGGCCCGCCACGCCCAGGCCCAGCATCGAGCCCACGGTGATGGACCAGGAGATCGGCAGCCCGGCCACGCCGACGCCGATGGACACGATGGATTCGCCCAGCGCGATGATGACGATCAGCCCGTACCGTTCGGCGAAATGCGAGGGCGAGTAGAGCCGCCACTCGTTGCCCGCGAAGAACGTCCAGCCCATGTCCCAGACCAGCGCCGCCAGCCACAGCCCCAGCTGCGCGGTCCCGGTGGTGAGCGCGCCGGCCACCAGCAGCACGCTGGCCACGCTGAGTGAGCCTGCGGCCCAGCGGATCACCTGCCGGCGTAGCTGGGCGTCGTGGCTGCTGGCCATCCAGAACACGGTCAGGTGGACCAGCCGGACGGCCAGGTACGCGATGACGAATACCAGTGGCCCGTACCAGCCGCCGGGCAGATCGCGGAAGGACTCGGGAATGGTGAGCGCGATGATGAACGCAGCGCCCATGGCCACGAACATGGCCACCCGGGCGATGCCCTCATCGGCCTTGACCACATTGCCGAGCCAGGAGTAGCCGATCCAGCCCCACCACAGCATGGCCAGAATGAGCAGTGCGCGCAGCAGATTGACCGCGGTGGTCTCGTGCGCGGCGAAGTCGGTGACCATGGTGAAGGCGAAGACGATCACCAGGTCGAAGAACAGTTCCAGCTGCGTCACCGAGGCGTCCTCGGCGACGGGCATCATGCGGGTGCGTACGGGACCGGGCATGAGGGACATCCTGCCCAATGTGCGGCTCGAAAGGCAGTGTCGATCACGGCTGTTCGCTGTTCGCGATCAGCCGCGCGTGTTCGCGGCCGGCCTAGGCGGTGCCGAAGCCGGGCTCGAAATTGCGGCCGTAGTCCAGGCGCTGCGCGTAGCCCGGCTGGGCGTACCCGGGCTGGACCTGACCGGGCTGCTCGAATGCGGCCGATTCGGCGTAGGGCGCTTCCTCCACCTCACCGAGTCCTTGGACGCCGGTGACGGATTCGACGAATGCGATGAAGTTGCTGATCATCGCGTCGCCCTCGCGGCGGGCGCTGCGCTTGAGCAGCATGCCGGGCGCGGGAATCGGCAGGTAGACCTCGGAGTGGTACCAGACCTCGGTGGCGCCGTCCTCGGTTTCGCCGAGGTCGAACCAGCCCTTGCCGCCGGCGCCGGCGCTGGATTCGGAAACCCGCCATTCGACGCGGTTCTCGGTGCAGGTGTACTCGACGACCTGCCGGTCGGGGCGGCCCATGAGATTGGCCGACACGTAGACGCGCTTGGGGCGGCCGCGCTTGTCGCGGGTGGCGACCCGGACGTCTTGATGGGAGGGGGACCAGTCGGGCATTTGCTCGACCATGAGCAACGCATCCATCACCTGTCCGGGATCGATGTCGATGACGAACCGGTGATCAGTCTTCGTTCTCATATCTACCCTTCCATTCGGGCACCGATTGTGACCAGGGTCGCTCGGAGAGTCAACTGTGCTGCCCCTCGCTTCTGACCGACTGGTCGGTCTGGTAAGTCCCGATTTCCCTGCTCGGCAGGGCTATCCGGTCACGCCGGGGCGTGATCGGAAAATCTTGGGCTAACACGGCCGAAACGGGTTGTGACCGGGTGTCGTCAGCCCGGCTCCACCACCGAATCCGGGCCCGGGAACACCAGGCTCGTACGGCCGTCGGCAAACCGCACCACGTAGGGCGGCTCACCTTCCGCGCCGCGCACTTCGACGATTTCCGCGGTGTGGTCGGGGAGTCCGACATTGCGCCCATGGATGACCAGATGATCACCGACACTTGCATGCATACTTGGGATTATTCGCCCCTGGTGATGCTCGTCACAAGGTCGGAATGGCACGTTCCACCGCCACGCGCACCAGCCGGGCCGCCTCCTCGTCGGTGAAGATGTCCGGCAGTGTGAGTCTTTCGACGATCAGCCAGTTCAGGGCCAGGTAGAGCAGCGTCACCGAATCGGCGTCGCCGGGCAGGCCGGAGTCCAGATGGTTGCGGACATTGAAATCGAGGTCCGCGCGCACGCGCTCGGCGAGGATCGCCTGCAGCTCCGGGCGGCGGGTGGCCTCGAGCCGCAGTTCCAGCAGCGCGAGGTAGCCGGTGCGGAACGCGGTGATGCGGTTGACGGTCTCCGTCATCAGTTCCGCGATGGTCTCGCGGGTGCGCGGGCCGGTGAAGAGATGGTCCATCGTCTCCTTGCTGGGTTGTAGCCGCTCGTAGAAACGGTGCCCGGCCTGGATCAGGAGTTCGTCGCGATTGGCGAAGTAGTTGGAGGCCGTGCCCGCGGGCACCCGGGCCTCCTTGTCGACCGCGCGGAAGGTGAGTCCGCGCGCGCCGTCGCGGGCCAGGACCTCGATCGCCGCGTCGATCAGGGCATTGCGTCGTTCCGGATTCGTCCGAACCATTGACACCACTCCATGTGTAGTACTACGTTCGTAATCACTACGGACATAGTACTACGAACAAGGCGGTAAACAATGCGAAAGCTCGTCTACTACGTGGCGGTCTCCCTCGACGGCTACATCGCCGGTCCGCAGGGGGAATACGACTTCTATCCGACCGGCGACGACATGATGGCCTGGTTCAACGAGGCCATGCCGGAGACGGTCCCGACTCACCTTCGCGAACTGGTCGGCCTGCCGGTCGATACGCCGAACCGGCAGATCGACACGGTCCTCATGGGGCGCGGCAGTTATGAACCCGGCCTGGCCGCCGGAACCGACAGCCCGTACAACCACCTGAAGCAGTACGTCTTCTCGACCACCCTTGCGCCGGTGGACAATCCGCAGGTGGAGATCGTCTCGGGCGATCCGGTAGAACTGGTCCGGCGCCTGAAAAAGGAAGAGGGCCTGGACATCTGGCTCTGCGGCGGCGCGAATCTGGCGGGACAGCTGATCGGCGAGATCGACCGGTTGATCCTCAAGAGCTACCCGGTCATCGCGGGTGCGGGCCTGCCCATGATCGTCGGCAACTTCAGCCCGTCCCGGTTCGAGGTCACTCAGCGCCGGGAATTCGGCAACGGCACGCAGGTCACCTGGCTCGACCGGGCCTGAGTCCCGTTCGTGCTCAATCGCTTCCGCGGATCCGGGCGGTGACGTCCATCGAGGTCTCGTGCAGCCGGTCGAAGATCTCGAGCAGTAGCGCCAACTGCTCGTCCGAATAGTCGCGGGCGATCTTGGCGAATTCCGTTGCCAGGAACTCGTAGTGCGGTGCGATCTCGTCGGTGCGGTCGTCCAGGGCGGTGACGATCACCCGGCGCCGATCCTTCGAATCGTGTTCGCGCCGTACGAATCCGCCCTTCAGCAGCCGGTCGATCATCCGGGTGATGGCCCCGGTGGTGAGGCCGGTGCGCTGGGCCAGTTCGCCCGCGGTGGCCGGGCCGCCGATGCGCAGCATATTGAGACAGCGCAGGTCGGTGACGTGCAGGCCGAGCTTGTCGGCCATGGCCCCGTGCAGCATCACGGCGTCGGTGGCGCTGCGCTGGGCGGCGAAGGTGAGGGCGGCGCCCAATTCGTCGTGTTTCTCGCTCATCCCTTGGCAGCTTAGTCTCACTCGGGCAATATCTGAATGAGTCAACTACTGCTCAATTCAGTTGAAGACTGGTTCAGATATCTTCGGGAGGGATGTCATAACTGTTCAGCAGATCACCGACGAAACCGCCGTTCGCGCCCTGTTCGAGCGCTCGAATCAGGCACGGGCGGACGGGGATGCAAGCGTCGCCGGAACCGCTTCGACACCAAGGTGAACGTGTACGTCGCGGTGCGGCGGGGACCGCGAGTGGGGCTTCGCCGCCTTCCACAAAACCAAGTACAGCCGGCTGTTCAACACCCTTGTCGCCAAGCATGATCCGGGCGTGCGGATGTCGGCGCCGGAATAGCTGCCGGGTGACTGGAATCCGCGGACGGGAGGTGGGACGAAAAGTCGTGGACCTGGGCCGGTAGTCTTGGGCGTCGGTAGCAGCAGTTTGTCGATCTTGGAGGATTTCCGCCGTGGCTCTAGTCGTCCAGAAGTACGGAGGATCCTCGGTCGCCACCGCCGAGCGCATCCGTCGGGTCGCTGAGCGGATCGTCGAGACCAAGAAGCAGGGCCACGATGTGGTCGTCGTGTGTTCCGCCATGGGCGACACCACCGACGAACTCCTCGATCTGGCCCAGCAGGTCGCGCCCGCCGCCCCGGCCCGCGAGATGGACATGCTCCTCACCTCCGGTGAGCGCATCTCCAATGCGTTGGTCGCCATGGCCATTCACTCGCTGGGCGCCGAGGCCCGTTCGTTCACCGGCTCGCAGGCCGGTGTCATCACGACCGGCACGCACGGCAATGCCAAGATCATCGACGTGGCCCCGGGCCGGGTGCAGCAGGCGCTCGGCGAGGGCACCATCGTGCTGGTCGCGGGCTTCCAGGGCGTGAGCCAGGACAGCAAGGACGTGACCACGCTGGGTCGCGGTGGTTCCGATACCACCGCCGTCGCGCTGGCCGCCGCGCTCAATGCCGATGTGTGCGAGATCTACACCGATGTGGACGGCGTGTTCAGCGCCGACCCGCGCATCGTCTCCGACGCCCAGAAGCTGGACACCGTCTCCTATGAGGAAATGCTGGAGATGGCCGCCTGCGGCTCGAAAGTTCTCATGCTGCGTTGCGTCGAGTACGCGCGCCGCTACAACGTGCCCGTTCACGTGCGGTCCTCGTACACCGACAAGACGGGCACCATGATTACCGGATCGATGGAGGACATCCCCTTGGAGCAAGCAATCCTCACGGGCGTCGCGCACGACCGCAGCGAGGCCAAGGTGACCGTGGTCGGCATTCCGGACAAGCCGGGCTACGCCGCCAAGGTGTTCCGCGCGGTCGCCGATGCCGAGATCAATATCGACATGGTGTTGCAGAACATCTCGAAGGTCGACACCGGTAAGACCGACATCACCTTCACCCTGCCCAAGCTGGAGGGCCCGCGGGCCGTCGAGCTGCTCACCAAGCAGCAGGGCGAGATCGGCTTCTCCCAGGTCGTGTACGACGACCACATCGGCAAGGTGTCGCTGGTCGGCGCGGGTATGAAGTCGCACCCGGGCGTGACCGCCACCTTCTGCGAGTCGCTGGCCGACGCGGGCATCAACATCGACCTGATCTCCACCTCGGAGATCCGGATCTCGGTGCTGGTCAAGGACAACGACCTGGACGAGGCCGTGAAGGTGCTGCACTCGGCGTTCGATCTGGGCGGCGACGAGGTCGCGGTCGTGCACGGCGGAACGGGACGGTAACGGCATGGGTGTGCGTGTAGGCGTCGTCGGCGCGACCGGTCAGGTCGGCGCGGTCATGCGAAAGCTGCTGGAGGAGCGCAACTTCCCGGCCGACGAGGTGCGGTTCTTCGCGTCCGCGCGCTCGGCGGGCAAGACGTTGCCGTTCCGCGGCCGCGACATCGTGGTCGAGGACACCGAGACCGCCGACCCGAGTGGACTGGACATCGCGCTGTTCTCGGCCGGCGCCACCATGTCCCGGGTGCAGGCCCCGCGCTTCGCGGCCGCCGGTGTCACCGTCATCGACAATTCCTCGGCCTGGCGCAAGGACCCCGAGGTGCCGCTGGTCGTCTCCGAGGTGAACCCGGAGGCCACCCGCAACCTGGTCAAGGGCATCATCGCCAACCCGAACTGCACCACCATGGCCGCCATGCCGGTGCTCAAGGTGCTGCACGACGAGGCCGGGCTGCAGCGGCTGATCGTGTCCAGCTACCAGGCGGTGTCGGGCTCCGGCCTGGCCGGTGTCGAGGAGCTGGCCTCGCAGGTGCGCGCCGTGATCGGCGATGCCGAGAAGCTGGTGCACGACGGTTCGGCCGTGGAGTTCCCGGCGCCGAACAAGTACGTGGCCCCGATCGCCTTCGACGTGATCCCGCTGGCGGGTTCGCTGGTGGACGACGGCAGCGGCGAGACCGACGAGGATCAGAAGCTGCGCAACGAGTCCCGCAAGATCCTGGGTCTGCCGGATCTGCTGGTGAGCGGCACCTGTGTGCGCGTCCCGGTCTTCACCGGCCACTCGCTGTCGATCAATGCCGAATTCGCGCAGCCGCTTTCGGTGGAGCGCGCCGAGGAGCTGCTGGCGAAGGCGCCGGGTGTGAAGCTCACCGACGTCCCCACCCCGCTGGCCGCCGCCGGTATCGACGAGTCGCTGGTGGGCCGCATCCGCCAGGATCCGGGTGTGCCGGACGGCCGCGGTCTGGCGCTGTTCATCTCCGGCGACAACCTGCGTAAGGGCGCTGCGCTCAACACGATTCAGATCGCGGAAGTTCTTTTGAACAACTGATCAGATCTATCCGTTACGGACCGTGCACAAGAAAGTGCACGGTCCGTTTTCGGATATTGTCCAGGCGTCAATGCGATAGGCTCTCCGGAGTCGGTCAATCCGCCCAAAGTTCGGCACAGGGGAGCGGCGGTAGTCGATCGGTCCGGAGCCCGTCGATCGTGACTTCTATGCGATGCGGGCGCAAATGCGCAGCGAGGCGTTCGGCAATTGCGCGTTCCGCGCGGTAATCCAAGATCATTCCTCCGGGAAACCGCAGGCGCACATGGACTTCGTCGGTTTTCGGCGCCGCGGTCATCTCGATGGTGCCCGATGCGAGGCTGGTTGACCTTTCATCGAGCGCGAGTTCCGGATACCCTCGCGTTCGAGGCGCGCGGTGATGCTTTGCACCGTCGCCCCGTCGGCAGTGGAGGAATACTTGGTGGCCGCAAGGGCGCACGCCGCGAACCACATTGCCGCGCCGCCGATTCCGGCTCCGAGTAGGAAGAAGAGAAGTTCGCCGGGCATGACCACCTCTTGTCGTCCGTTTGGTTCGACGGGTCCTCTTCAAACGTTAAACACAGAAAAATTGCGGTGCAATAAGAAAAATCCATGTTCCATACTGTGCGCCGTAAGCTCGGTCGGTCTGGAATCCTTGTCGGCAGATCCCCCTCTGGATGGAAAGGGCGGAAGGAGAAGGGCATGGTAGACATCGGCGAAACAAGCGGGCGGTGACGGCCGGGAAAGCCGATCAGGCAGAAGGAGTTTGACCCGGTGGCCGAAAGTACCCTTGGGGCACGGGTAGCGGAGTTGCGCCGGCGGCGGGGACTATCGCAGAAAGAGTTGGGAGCGGCGATTCGGCGCTCGGAAAGCTGGGTGTCGCAGGTCGAGCGAGACGTGCTGCCTGTTGAGCGACTGTCCGTTCTGCAAAGACTGGCGGACGTGCTCGGAGTGGCGGTACGCGATCTGCGTCCCGAAGCGGCCGAACCGATTGCCGCCGACCGCGGTGACGGGCATCGGCCCGGCTCGGCGGTGTTCGAGCAGCTGCGGCTGCTGCTCACCGGGCATCCCGCCCTGGAACAGCTCTTCGGAGACGAGGCCGATCGCAGTCTCGAGCTGAGCACTGCGGCCGCGAAACTGCCGGAGCTGCAACAGCGAGTGGACCTGGCCTGGCAGCTGGCGCACGAATCCCGGCTGGTCGAGGTGGGCAGCAGTCTGCTGGAACTGATTCCGGATCTCGAGCACGCCGCGCGGGCGGATGCCACGCGGCGGCCGGAGGTGCTGACCCTGCTCTCGCGCGCCTATCAGGTGGCCGCGACCGCGTTCACCCGCCAGGAAGAGGTCGACGCGGCGTGGGTCGCGGCCGATCGCGCACTGTCCGCGGCCGAGGAATCCGGTGACGCGCTGAGCGTGGTGGCCGGAACCTACCGCATGGCACAGGCTTTCCTGCGTCTGCAACGCCTGGAACAGGCCGAGCAGGCGGCGCGAGTGTCGGTGGCCGCGCTGGCCGCGCAGGTGGCGGCCGAGCAGCCACGGCCGGAAGTGCTGTCGCTCTACGGATCTCTGCAGCTCATGCTGGCGGTGATCGCGGCGACGGACGGGAATCGCACGGCCGCCCGCACCGGGCTGGCAGCGGCGCGCGCCGCCGCCGACCGGTTGGGCGAGGGCCGCAACGATTTCGACACCGAGTTCGGTCCGACCGGGGTCGCCGTGCACGCGGTGGCCGTGGCGGTCGAACTGGGCGACGCCGGCGAGGCGCTCGATACCGCGCGCACCGTCGACGCCTCGATCCTGTCTCCGGAGCGGCAGGCGCGCTTCCTGGTCGATGTGGCCCGCGCGCACGCGCAGCGGCGGCAGGCGAGCGAGGCATTGGAAGCGTTGCTCAATGCCGAGCGACTAACCCCCGAACTGGTGCACACCGATCATCGCGCCCGCGAAGTGGTGCGGGATCTGCTGCAGTTCGCCGGTCGCCGACCGGCCGACGAACTACGGGAGCTGGCGGGCCGCGCCGCGGTCACCCCCTGACCGAATCAGGGGTCGGCGGCCGGTCAGCGAATCCCGGTGTGCGCGAGCCGGGTCCGACGCATACCGCTCAGGCTGACCCGGAAAGTTGAAGCCGACGCCCAACAAGCGCCTCTCGGCGAGTGGTCGCTCGTAGCGACGAAGGGTGCGGCCCGGGGCTGTTCCGACGCCGGCAAGGGGGATCAACCCGGGGTCCGCCGGATCTATTCCGGGGCGGGCACTGTGATCTGGGCAACGGTCCGCGGAACGAGCAGGTGATGGCGCTGCTGCAGCGGTCTGCTGACTCCGCCCGCATTGTGGTCACATTCGCCGATGCTGGATATTTGCCATATCTGCGCGGCTGGACTGTATATACCTTTGTTTACTCACCGCCCGGCGGACTTTTCTTGACTAGTTCCAGAAAACTCGGCACGCTCGGAAACATGACCAAGGCGACCACCACCAATACCGGCGCCCCGGTGCCCAGCGACAACGAATCGCTCACCGCGGGCGCACAGGGCCCGATCCTGCTGCACGATCACTACCTGATCGAGAAGCTCGCCCACTTCAACCGGGAGCGGGTGCCCGAGCGCGTGGTGCACGCCAAGGGTTCGGGCGCGTTCGGCGAACTGGTGGTTACCGGTGATGTCAGCCGCTACACCAAGGCCGCACTGTTCCAGCCGGGCACCCGCACCGAGTCGCTGGTGCGTTTCTCCACCGTCGCCGGTGAGCAGGGCAGCCCCGACACCTGGCGCGACCCGCGCGGTTTCGCGGTGAAGTTCTACACCACCGAGGGCAACTACGACATCGTCGGCAACAACACCCCGGTGTTCTTCATCAAGGACCCGATCAAGTTCCCTGACTTCATCCACTCGCAGAAGCGCCTGCCCGGCTCCGGTCTGCGCGACGCGAACATGCAGTGGGACTTCTGGACCCTGCGTCCGGAGACCGCCCACCAGGTCACCTGGCTCATGGGCGACCGCGGCATCCCGGCCACCCTGCGCCACATGGACGGCTTCGGCTCGCACACCTACCAGTGGATCAACGAGGCCGGCGAGCGCTTCTGGGTGAAGTACCACTTCAAGACCGACCAGGGCATCAAGAACCTGACCCAGGCCGAGGCCGACGAGCTGGCCGGTAAGGACGCCGACTTCCACCGTCGCGACCTGTACCAGGCCATCGAGCGCGGCGACTTCCCGAGCTGGACCCTGAAGGTCCAGATCATGCCGGTCGCCGAGGCGGACAACTACCGCTTCAACCCGTTCGACCTGACCAAGGTCTGGTCGCAGCAGGACTACCCGCTCATCGAGGTCGGCCGCTGGACCCTGAACCGCAACCCCGCGAACTTCTTCGTGGACATCGAGCAGGCCGCCTTCGCGCCCTCGAATGTGGTTCCCGGCATTGCCTTCTCGCCCGACAAGATGCTGCTGGGCCGTGTCTTCGCCTACGCCGACGCGCACCGTTACCGCATCGGCGCGAACCACGAACAGCTGCCGCCGAACCGGGCCAAGGCAGCGCCGGTGAACTCCTACTCGCAGGACGGCGCCATGCGCTTCGCGCACAATGCCGCGAGCGTTCCGGTATACGCGCCCAACTCCTTCGGCGGCCCGCACGCCGATCCGGCGCGCGCCATCGACGACGGCGCCTGGGCGTTCGACCCGGCCATGGTCCGGGCCGGTTACCTCCAGCACCGCGAGGACAACGACTTCGCGCAGGCCGGCGCCCTGGTCCGCGAGGTCATGAACGACGCCGAGCGGGATCGCCTGGTGGGCAATGTCGTCGGCCATATCCTGGGCGGCGTGCGCGAGCCGATCCTGAGCCGGGTCTTCGACTACTGGAAGAGTGTCGACGCCGAGCTCGGCAAGCGCATCGAGATCGGGGTCCGCGAGCAGCTCTGACCCGACTCCAGGGACAGTCCGGGGCTTCCCCGGAACCCGCACGAGGCCCGCGCCGCGAATTGTGGCGCGGGCCTTCGTCATATCCGCGCAGCGGATAGCCGCGGTGTCCATAACGTGGCTATCTATGATGGTGGCTCGGTGGGCAAGCCCCGCGCGGCGACGAGGAGGTCCGATGCGAATCGGGGAGCTGAGCAAGGCCAGTGGCGTGTCCACCCCGACGATCAAGTACTACCTGCGGGAAGGTCTGCTGCCCAAGGGCGAGGCGACCGGCCACAATCAGGCGCAGTACGACGACGCGCATCTGCGCCGCCTGCGGCTGATCCGGGCGCTCATCGAGGTCGGCGGGCTCTCCATCGCCTCGGCGCGCGAGGTGATCGCGGCCCTGGACGATCCGGATCTCGGCACCCACAAGATCCTCGGCGTCGCCCAGCACACCGCCGCCCGCAGCATCGCCTTCTGCGACGAGGAATCGCGCACTGCCGCCCGCGCCGAGGTGACGGCCATGCTCGATCGCCTGGGCTGGCGCGTCGGCCGCGACAATCCGGCGGTGTCGGCCGCCGCCGAGGTGGTCGGCGCGCTGCGCCAGCTCGGCCACGGCGATATCGCGGACCGCCTCGACGACTACGCCCACGCCCTGGAGCCGATCGCCGAACTGGATATGGCCGTGCTGACCTCGCGCGGCGATATCGACAGCAGGGCCGAGACGGTCGTGGTCGGAAACGTGCTCGGTGACGAGCTCATCGCCGCGCTGCGGCATCTGGCGCAGACCGATCGCTCGGCCGAATTCTTCAGCGGCCGGCCAGCATCGAGTCGGTGAGCCGTTCGGCGAGCGCGTCGTCCAACGGCGCGTGGCCGAGGATGAAGCGGTACCAGAACACCCCGTAGAACTGGTCGACCAGCAGATCGAGATCGGCGCCGGCGGGCAGTTCGCCGCGTAGCCGCCCGCGTTCGAGCACGGCCCGCACCGCTGCCCGGCGCTGCGCGGTGAAGGTCCGCAACAGCTCCGCGAGATGCGGGTCGTGCGCCGCCTCGCGCACCAGCGTGCGCAGCGCGGGTGCGGTCGAACCGCGCTGTGCGCCACGGAAAGTCGCTTCCATGAGGGTGCGCAGGTCGGTGCGCAGCGAACCGCTGTCCGGCGGCGGCACCTCGAGCGCCGACCGTTCGGTGAGCGCGTCCAGCAGGACCGCGCCCTTGGACGGCCACCACCGGTACACGGTCTGCTTCCCGACGCCGGCCGCCCGCGCGATGGCGTCGATGGTGACCGGTGCGCCGTCGGATTCGCCGAGCAGCCGCAGCGAGGCATCGAGGATGGCCTGCCGGGTGGCCTCGTTGCGGCGTCGCCCGGTGTGCGGTCGCGCCGGATTGGGCTGTGCCGCCGTGCTTTCCATGATCGCCCTCCTGTGACGCACCTCACGGATTTGTCGAGACTAAAAGTCTCGCCAACAGTGTTGTCGAGACTGTCGGTTCCGTAAGAATAAGCGGACAGCGACAGAGAGGGTTTCCGACAATGACCACAACACCGCGCGTCGTCGTCATGGGTGGCAGCTCCGGCATCGGCGAGGCCACCGCCACCGCCTTCGCGGCCGACGGCGCCGAGGTCGTCATCACCGGCCGCGGCCGGGACAAACTCGACGCGGCCGTCGCGCGTATCGGCGGCAAGACCACCGGCTACGCCCTCGACGCCACCAGCCAGGCCGATATCGACGCCTTCTTCGCCCAGGCCGGGACCATCGACCACCTGGTCATCTCGGTGAGCGGCTCGGCCGGCAGCGGTCCCTTCGCCGACCTCGATCTGGACCAGTTGGCCGCCGGCTTCGACGGCAAGTTCTGGCCACAGGTGCGCATCCTGAAATCCGCACTCCCGCACCTGGATTCGCAGGGCTCGGTCACCCTGGTGACCGCGGGCTCGTCCCGCTCGGCCTTCGCCGGCACCGCGGGCCTGGCCGCCATCAACGGCGCGCTCGACGCCATGGTGCCGCCGCTCGCCGTCGAACTCGCCCCGCTGCGCATCAATGCCGTCTCCCCGGGCGTCATCGACACCCCGTGGTGGGACCGGGTTCCCGAGGCGCAGCGCACCGCTCTGTTCGACGGCCTGGTGGCGACCACCCCGGTCGGCCGCGTCGGCCGACCCGAGGACATCGCCCGCGCCATCCACATGCTGGCCACCAACGGATTCATCACCGGCGTCGTGCTCGACGCCAATGGCGGCACCAGTCTGGCGACGGGTCGCTGACCGGCCAGTAGTTTGGTCGGCATGCTCGAAAGCTCCGCCGCCGTACCGGAAACCACCACACCGCGCCGGGTCACCTGGTTCGAATGCTTCGGGGATCTGGTGTTCGCGGCGGCGGTCGGCCAGATCACGCATCGGGTGGGCGCGCACCCCGATGCCGGATCGGTGGCCGCGGCGGCCGGACTGTTCGTGCCGCTGTGGTGGGCCTGGGTCCTGTACGCGGTGCACGCCAATCGGGCCGATCGGGATACCGCGGCCCACCGCCTGCTCACCAGTTTCGGGCTGACCGGCATTGTGGGCATGGCGGTGTTCGCGGGCGCGGTCGGCCAGAGCCGGGGCGTGGACGCGGGATTCGTCCTCGCGTACCTGGTGGCCCGGGCCGGTGTCGCCCTGCTGTACGCCTGGGATTCCCGGCAGAATCCGGCACTGCGGGCCGTATTCCGTTCGTTCACACTGGGTTCGGCCGTGAGCGCGGTGGGCTGGCTCGGCGGCCTCGCGTGCGATGCCGGCCCGCTGCGCTACGGCGCCTGGACGCTGGCCATGCTCATGGAGCTGGCCCTGCCGCTGGTGGTGACCCGGTGGCTGGCCGGCGTCGAGCAGGAGACCGGCCATCTGCGAGAACGCTTCGGGCTCTTCACCATTGTGATCCTGGGCGAATCCGTGCTGGGCTTCACCAATGGCCTCGCGGCGGTACACACCGCCGGCTGGGCGGCGGTGACCGCGGCCGCCGCCTTCGCGCTCACCGTGGGCCTGTGGTGGTCCTACTTCAATGGCAGCGGGATGCGCCCGGGGTCGCACACCGAGCTGGCGCGCACCGGAAAACTGCTGCACCTCTACACCTTCGGGCACCTGCCGCTGCTGCTCGGTCTGGCCCTGGCCGGTGCGTCGATGGGCATCACGGTGACCGGCGGCAGCGCGCAGTCGAATGCCACCGCCGCGGACTGTGTCGTCGGCGGCGTGATCGTGTACCTGGTCTCGGTAGCGCTGACCCGGGCCGCCTTCACCGGAATTCGCGAGAGCGTCGTGGTGATCCGTGTGCTCACCGCCGTGCTGGTGGCGGGGCTGCTGCCGATCGCGACCCACATTCCGGTGGCGGGATTGCTCAGCGTGCTGGCCGGATTGGTGATCGGCTCGGTGGTGGTGGAGACTCCGGCCCAGCGCCGTCGGCTGGCGACGTTGGGCTGAATCACCGGCCGCCGCAGGTCACTTGGCGCGGTCGCGCCGAAACTCCAGTCCGTCCAGGATGAGTCCGAGCTCGGAGTCGAAGAAGTCGTTCCTGGCCTGCGTGGGGTCGAGTTCGCGGTAGACGCTGTACCGTTTGGCGACGTGGGGGTAACCGCGTACCGCCTGTTCGGACACGGCCATCATCTTGGCGAACCATTCCTGTTCACTGAGCCCGCTGCGGGAGACGCTGGTGAGCATGGCGGTTTCGGTGCCGGCGGAGCCGAGGACGAAGGCCCAGAAGGCATTCGAGGCCCGGTCCGCCTCCCCGTCGTCGAAGCCGGCCGCTTCGAGGGTCGCGAGCATGGCGTTCGACAGGCGCATGAGATTGGGGCCGAGGTAGGCGAGTCCGGCTCCGGTGATGGCGGTGCTCATCCAGGGGTGGCGCAGGACGGTGTCGCGCACATCGCGACCCAGCGCGAGTAGATCGGCGCGCCAGTTCTCCGATGCGATGGTGGCGGGCTCGTGGACCTCGCCGAACGCCTCGTCGATCACCAGTTCCAGGATCTCGTCCTTGTTCGTGACATGCGTGTAGAGCGAGGTGGCTCCGGCATTGAGGCGGGAACCGAGCTTGCGCATGCTGAGCGCGTCATAGCCCTCGGTATCGAGCAGCGCGAGGGCTTCGGACACGATCTGTTCCCGGCTCAGTGCGGGCTGATCTCGCCGCTGTCGCTGCGGGCGGGTCCACACCGACGAGAACTCCTGTGCCTTGGCCGCCATGGCTCTTCCTCCTTCGTCTGCGGAACAGCATAACCCCAGCTAGAACGCCGTTCGTTCGGCCGTACACCGTTCTGTATTGCGAACAGTGTACGTAGACCGTACAGTGTTCGACAACGCCGCACAGTGTGCGGAAGAGCTTCTCGAAGGGGAACCGAAATGACTGCGAACGAACTGACCGAGGCGCTGACATCGCCTGCGGCCCAGCGCAATCCGAAGCGCTGGCTGATCCTGGTCGTGCTCTGCCTGGCCACGCTCGTGCTGGTGATCGACAATATGGTCCTCACCGTGGCGCTGCCGGAGATCGCGATCGACCTGCATGCCGGGTCCCAGGCCCTGCAGTGGGTGATCGACTCCTACATCCTGGTCTTCGCGGGCCTGCTGCTCACCACCGGCAGCCTGTCGGACCGCTTCGGCCGCAGGCTGGTGATGGTGCTCGGGCTGGCACTCTTCGGCGCGGCCTCCCTCATCGCGGCCTACGCGACCAGCGCGGGGATGCTCATCTCCGGCCGCGTGATCATGGCGGTCGGCGGCGCGCTCATCATGCCGAGCACGTTGTCGATCCTGATCACCGTGTTCGACGAGGACGAGCGGCCCAGGGCGATCGCCGCCTGGACCGGTGTGTCCGTGCTCGGCATGGTCGGCGGCCCAGTGCTGGGCGGCGTGCTGCTGAACCACTTCTGGTGGGGTTCGGTCTTCCTGCTGAACGTGCCGATCGCGGCACTGGCCATCACGGCCGCCTTCGCCCTGATGCCGGAATCCAAGGGCCCCGCCCGTCCGATCGATCTGCCGGGCATGGTGCTCTCGATCGTCGGCATGGTGTCGCTGGTGTGGTCCATCATCGAGTTCCCGGCCAAGGGCCTGCACGGCACCTGGGCGACGCTCGTGCTGGCGGTTGCGGTGCTGGTGGCCTTCGTGATTCGTGAACTGACGGCTGAGCACCCGATGGTTCCGCTGCAGCTGTTCCGCAACCGGGTCTTCACCGGATCCAGCTTCTCGCTGGTGCTGGCCACCTTCGCCAATGCCGGCCTGACCCTGGTGCTGACCCAGTACCTGCAGTTCGTGCTCGGCTACTCGCCCATCAAGACGGCCCTCGCCTTCACGCCGTTCGCGCTGACCGCGCTGGTGTTCAACGGTCTGGGCGCCGCGCTGGTGCAGAAGCTGGGTGTGCGTCCCGTCGCCCTGGTCGGCATGCTGGTGCTGGCGGGCGGCTTCGGCGCCCTGGCCGCGCTGAGCTCCGACTCCGGCTTCTGGCTGCCGGCCCTGGCGATGTCGCTGGTCGGCGCCGGTGCGGGCCTGGCCATGCCGGCCGCCGTCGGTGCGCTGATGGGTGCGATTCCGCCGGAGCAGGCGGGTGTGGGTTCGGCGCTGAACGACACCATTCAGCAGACCGGTGGTGCGCTCGGTGTCGCGGTGCTCGGCGCGGTGCTGGCCGGTACCTACACCGACGCCATGCCCGCCGACGCGCCGGCGGCGGCCCGGGAGGGCATCGCCGGAGCCTTCGCCACCGGTGACGGCAGCCTGGTGTCCGCGGCCCGCGATGCCTTCACCGACGCCATGTCGAACACCTTCCTGGCCGGTGGGGCGGCGGTGCTGGCTGCCACCGTGATCGCATTCTTCCTCATGAAGGGCGCGAAGCCGGCTGCGCCGGAAGCGGTCCCGGCCGAGGCCGACCTGGTCGAAGCCCGCTAGTCCCGGCACCCGCGAACGACTCCGCCCCCGGCGGCACGCCGGGGGCGGAGTCGTTGCCGCGGCAGGGAGTCACTGCCGCGGCAGCGCGGCGCCGGCAGGTGTCAGTCGAGTAATTGCTCGATGCGGGCAGTGCAGAAGCCGGTGATGTTCATCTCCGGCGGGAGCTGTACGCGGTGGGTCATGCGCAGCAGGGGAATCGACAGCAGGGCGGCCGAGAAGACCTCGTGGAATTCGAGGTTGCGGACCTCATGACCGGTCCGCTTCTCGTAGTAGGCGATGGTCTCGGCGCGGGTCGGTGTGCCCGGCAGCGGGGGATGGCCCTCGTACTCGCTGCACGCCCAGTCCAGGAACAGCAGCCAGGCCAGATCCGACTCCGGCGCGCCGAGGTGGGCGATCTCCCAGTCGAGCACACCGCGGACCCGGAAGTCGTTGCCGTACAGGATGTTCGACATCCGGGCGTCACCCCAGCAGAGGCACGGCTGCTCGGGTTCGCAGAGGTTGTCGCGCAGATACGCCACCGCCCGCCGGTAGGTCTCCGGCGGCGTTCCCTCGCAAGCCCACTTCAGCGCGGCGTCCAGATAGTTCACCCCCTGCTCGACGACCCCGGCGCCATGCTCGGGAAACGCGAGGAAGTCCAATCGCAGTGCCCGCCAATCCAACTGGTTGACCTCGGCGATGGTGTCCACGCATCCCCACCACATGCGAGCCCGCTGCTCGGGCGTGGCCTCGAAGTAGTTCCCGGCCGCGTGGTACGACGGATAGTCGCTCGGCGCCCGGCCTTCCAGCCGGTTCATCACGAAATACGGGCTGCCGAGCGGATTGTCGCCCCGCTCCAGCCAGGCCACGGCCGGCACCGGCAGCCCGGTGTCCGCCAGCCGGCGCATCACCAGCACCTGCCGCAGCAGGTCGTAGTCCGGGAACAGCGACAGGTCCGGTGGTCGTCGCAGGACCAGGGGAGTGCGGCCGGAATCGTCCTCGACCTCGAAAAGATAGGTTTCGGTGGCGAATCCGCGTTCGGTGCGCGCGAGCTCGAGCACGCGCGCGTTCCCCGCGGGCGAAAGATGCTCGCGTACCGCCGGTTCCAGTGCCGTCGCCAGCTGCTCGGCCGGAATTCGGGTGGTGCTCACGGTCAGTACCCCTCGTACCCGTACCGCGCATTGCGGCCCATGAACACCATTTCGACCAGCCCGTATCCGACCTTGCCGGCGGTCTCGATGCGGCAGAAGGTCTCGCTGAGCATGCTGACCTGCCGCAGATCCGCGGTGTCGGTGAGGTCGGCGGTGAAGCCGTCGCTCCAGTCCGCACCCTTCCACAGTCCGGAGGCGTAGCCGTGGTAGTGGTCGTATCCCGCGAGGCCGGGCCAGAAGCCGGAGACCGGCGTGATGGTGAATTCACGGTCGCGGCCGTCGGCGCCGCGCGCGGTGAAGCTGCCGCCGCTGACGATGCGGAAGTCGTCGCGGAAGGTCAGCGCGTGGTCGGTGGTGACGATCGGGACCGGCTGCGCGGCGGAGCCGATCGGGGCCAGCACGGTGCCCTCGAAGTGCCAGCGCTGCCCGTCGGCGGTCTCGCGCTGCGCGAAATGCACCAGTTCGTCCTCGAATTGGAAGATGCCCATGTAGTAGAGGACGCCGTCGGGGATGTCGCCCGGCTGCAGGCCCTCGCCCTCGCCGAGGCTGCCGCCGCCCCCGCCGTGGCGGGTGCCCCAGGAGTGGTCGCGCCCGAACCACCAGGTCTCCGGATCGATCTCGAAGCGGCTGCCCGCCACCTCGATCCACCCGGAGATGCGCCCGTTCTGGTAGTAGCGCCGGGCGTCCTCGCGCACCCGGCCGCGGCTGCGGAAGAAGGCGGGTTCCTGTTCGTACGCCGGGAACTGCCCCTCGAAGTCGAGTTGCAGCCGCACCCCGTGCTCGTTGTCGCCGAGGGTGGCGCGCACCTTGCGCAGCGGTTCGACGATCTCGTACTTGTACGGGCCGACCTGCCAGTCGGCGAGGCCGTCGTAGCGGTCGCCGATCTCGCGCGAGAGCCGGACCACGTGGGCGGTCTTGTCGCCGATCGTGATCATGGCGTAGGCGTCGAGCACATTGCGGTTGGGGTAGCGCGCCATGCCGGTCATCACGCTGATCTCGCCGGTGGTGTCGAAGCCGTACAGGACGACACGTTCGGTCCAGCGCAGATCGCTCTGCTGGACGTGGTCGAAGGTGGTGGGGAGCTGGTGGGCGAGCAGTTCGTCCTGGGGCGTCAGCATGGGTGCCTCCTGAATTAGAATACGGGTCATACCGTATTTCAAATCGGACGACGATGTAACCTGTTTCAGAATTTGCCACCGACCCGAGCGAGAGGGGAGCCCCGTGACCGCAGCCACCGGGACCACCCGCCCCGGCCCCGGCCGACCCCGTGACCCGCAACTGGACGCCCTGGTGCTCACCGCGACCCAGGAACTCCTGGTCCGCGACGGCTACCAGGCCACCACCATCGCGGCCGTGGCCCGGCGTGCCGGAGTCGTCACGACCTCGATCTACCGCCGCTGGCCCGGCAAGCGTGCCCTGGTGGAGGATGCGATCTTCGCCCTGGACACCGAGAATCACCCGGTTCCCAGCGGCGACCTGCGTGCCGACCTACTGGCCTGGACGCGCCTGTTCCTCAATGCCGCCGCGCACCCGGCGGCCCGCTCGGCCATCCCCGGCCTGCTCTCGGAGTATCACGACGATCGGGAGAGCTACCGCCGCCTGCTCGACGGCGGCGAGCGGCCGACGATTCAGGCCCTGCGCGAGCTGCTCATGGCCGCTGCCGAATCGGGTCAGGCGGCCGGCGCCTGCGACGTCGAGGCGATCTTCGAATTCCTGCGGGGTGCGACCCTGATGCGCGCGCTCACGCACGGCACCGAGGATGCCGACCACTTCAGCCGCCGCATCGCGGACGCGCTGCATGCGGTCGCGCAAACTCCCACGTCAGAGTAGGCCCCACCAGTAGATCAGGCAGGCCAGTACGAAGACGACCACGGTTTCCATCGGCAATCCCAATCTTCTTGGCGCACTTACCTACATGATGCCGTGTGCCGGGTGGACTAGGCCACAAATCGGACGAACAAGATCGCTAACCGTTAGCCTGCCACACAAAGAACCCGCCCAGTCCGACACCCCTCGTGGTCGGACTCGGCGGGTTCTGCGCTGGCCTACCACCCCCTTCGCGGTAGGCCATGTCCCCAATTGAGTACCGGTTGGTTGGTTTGCTGTGGCCGACCCGCCACCCCTCGTAGACGGGTCGGCCCCAGCGTTCCCACCCCCGGATGGTGGCTCGTTGGGTCCGCCGGTGCGTTCCGGCGTTGACACAAACGATGCCCAGCCGCGCTTGGCACGGCCTTAACAAGATCTTGTAATTGCGAAAATGCCTGCTGATGGGCAGTTTTCGTGGAAAGTGGACCTTCAGGAGTGCAGCGCGGTCACCAGGTCGGCGATGGCGGCATCGGTGGCCCGATAGCCCGGGAAATAGCAGCAGACGCGAGCGGCGCTGTCGCCGAAGCGGGTACGGATCAGCTGCGCGCATTCGACCGGTGTGCCGCTGACGGTGAGCGCGTCCACCATCGGGTCCTCGATGAGCCCGGCCATCTCCCGCCACCGCCCCTGCTTCGAGAGCAGGTTCAGCTCGGGTTGCAGCTCCGCCCAGCCCTCCACCTCCAGGACCGGACGGTAGGCGGGCGTGGAACCGTAGAACGCCAGCAGGTTTCGCACCGCCCGGCGCGCCTCGAGCAGTTCTTGCTCCGAATCACCCATGGCCACAATGGCTTCCACGATGATCTCGAAGGGCCGGGTCGAGTCACCGCGCCCCTGCGCGACCGCGGCGAGGGTTCGCTCCCGGAAGTGCCGCTCGGTATTGAACGGCATCACCAGCAGTCCGTCGGCCACCTCGGCCGCCATGGTGGTCATGCGCGACCCCAGTGCGCCGACCAGAACCGGTGGCGCCCCATGGGGATTCGGCCCCGGATCGAACTGCGGGGTCATGAGCGTGTGCTGCCAGAACCGGCCGCGGTAGTCCAGCCGCTCCCCGTCCTGCCAGGCCCGCAGGATCGCCTGCACCGCCAGCACGGTGTCGCGCATTCGCTCCACCGGCTCCGACCAGGTGCTGCCGTAGCGCCGCTCGATATGGGTCCGGATCTGACTGCCGAGCCCGAGCCGGAACCGCCCGCCCGACAACGACTGCAGATCCCATGCGGTGTGCGCCAGATGCATCGGGCTGCGCGGGAACGCCATGGCCACATTGGTCATGATGTCGACCCCGGACGTGGCGGCCAGTGTCAAGGGTAGGAACACGTCGTGCGCGCCCTCGAAGGTGAACACCCCGTCCACGCCGAGCTCGCGCAATCGCGCTGCGCGGGAAGCCGATTCGGCCAGTGGCGCGTTCAGCCAGATATCGACGGGCAGGGACACCGTGACTCCTCCTGATACGAGAAAACAACAGCCCCGGGCCGAGAGGTAGTAGGCCCGGGGCTGTTTCGGGTCAGCGGTGGTCGTGATCCGCCGACCCGCGCGGGGGAGCCGCCAGGGAAGTAGCAGCACTCCTCCGCGGGCTCGTGGTCAGCCGATGAATTCGGCCGCCTTCTCGCCGATCATGTAGCTCGGCGCATTGGTGTTGCCGCCGGTGATGCTCGGCATGATCGAGGCGTCGGCCACGCGCAGGCCCTCGATGCCGTGCACCTTCAGCGTCGGGTCGACGACCGCGCGCTCGTCCACACCCATGCGGCAGGTGCCGACCGGGTGGTAGATGGAGTGCACGCGGTTGGGCAGCTCGCGGCGCAGCGCGGTCTCGTCCGCCCACTCCTGGCCCGGGAAGAAGTTCTCGGTGATGTCGCCCGCGATGCTCTTGTGCGACATGACCTCCCGGATCATCTTGATGCCCTCGATCAGGAACTCGGTGTCCCACGGGTCGGTCAGGTAGCCCGGGTCGATGAGCGGCGAGGCGAACGGGTCGGCGGAGGCCAGCTTCAGTTCGCCGCGGCTCTTCGGGTAGATGAGGCTGGGCATGACGGTGAGCGCCGGGCGGCGGTCCACCAGGTGCAGCTTGTCGGCGTCCTGGTTGGGCGTCGGGTAGCTCCACGGCAGGGTGTGGATCTGCATGTCCGGGTGGTCGCCCTCGGCGAACTTGGTCTTGACGAAGCCGGCGGCCTCGAAGACCGTGCGGCCCATGAAGGAGCTGCCCGGGTTGCGCATCTCCTTGAGGATGCCGCGCGCGAAGTAGGTGGGGATGCCGCGGTGGATGGCCTTCTTGGACACGAAGGTCATCGGCACGAACAGGTGGTCGTGCAGGTTCTGGCCGACGGGCAGATCGGCGACCACCTCGATGCCGAGGTCGCGCAGGTGCCCGGCCGGGCCGATGCCCGAGAGCATGAGCAGCTGCGGCGATCCGACGACACCGCCGGAGACGATGACCTCCTTGGCGGCGCGCACGATGCGGCGCGAGCCGTTCTTCTCGGCGATCTCGACGCCGGTGGCGCGGCCGTTCTCGATCACCACGCGGGTGGCCTGCGCGTGGGTGAGCACGGTCAGGTTCGAGTTCGGCATGTTGGTGATGAAGCCGCGCGAAGAACTGTAGCGCACACCGTCTTTCACGCTCTGCTGGAAGATCGAGAGGCCTTCCTGCGACGCCCCGTTGTAGTCCTTGATGATCGGCGCGCCGAGGGTCTCGGACGCGGCGGTCATGAACTCCTCGGAGATCGGGGTGATCTCGCGGGGGCGGGTGACCTCGATCGGGCCGCCGGTGGCGCGGTAGTCGTCCGCGCCGTCGACCCAGTTCTCGAGGCGCTTGTAGGCGGGCAGGACCTCGTCGTAGCTCCAGCCGGTGTTGCCCTCGGCGGCCCAGGAGTCGAAGTTGGCGCGGTTGCCGCGCACGTAGAGCATGCCGTTGATGGAGCTGGAGCCGCCCAGCACCTTGCCGCGGGTCATCGGGATCAGCCGGTCGTTGGCGTGCTTCTGCGGGACCGAGTACTGCTTCCACGCCACCAGCTTCTTCAGCTGCGGAACCGTGTGGACCATCGAGATCATGCCGGGGCGGGTGACCAGCTGGGTGTTGTCCTTGCGCCCGGCCTCCAACAGGATCACGCTCGCGCCACGCTGAGCGAGCCGTCCGGCCAATACTGCGCCGGCGCTGCCCGCGCCAACGACGACGTAATCGGCTTCGGACGTGGAGCCCGGGGAAGCGGTCATATCAGTTACCTCATCTTCGAGTGTGCCTGGCATCACTGTAGAACAAGTTCTAGTCTGCCGACACAGTGGACATGATGTCCAGTCACAAGATCGACTTCAAGGCCGGTTGAGCGATCTTGCAGGCGCGTCGGGTCCTCGTTGAACATGTTGCAGATTCACTGCTGCGGGGTAACGGCCCCGCAGGGCGTGCGGGAACCGGGGGATCGGAGGCCGGAAACGCTGCCCAGCCGCAGGTCGGCATGGTTCAATTTCTGTGAAACACGTTCCAATTTCGTGATCATAGCGGCACCTTGCCCGAGGAGGAACAGTGTCTGTTCCGTCATTACCGGCCGGCTTCGATTTCACCGATCCCGCGCTCTGGGCCGACCACAGCCCCGCCGAGGAGTTCGCACTGCTGCGCCGCACCGCGCCGGTCTGGTGGAATGCCCAGACTCCCGAGCAGGCCGCACCCATGGACGACGACGGTTACTGGGTGATCACCCGCCACGAGGATGTCAAGGAGATCTCCCGCAGACCGGAACTCTGGTCCTCGAATCGCAAGGGCTCCATCATCAAGATGCCCGCCGACTCCGAACCCGAACAGCTCGAACTCGGGCGCGAGGCGCTGCTGGTGAATATGGATCCGCCCAAGCACACCAAGATCCGGCGCATCGTCTCCAAGGGATTCACCCCGCGCGCCATCGAGGGATTGCGGGCCGCGCTCACCGAACGCGCGGCAAAGATCGTGCGGGAGGCGAAGGCGAGTGGCGGCGGCGATTTCGTCCAGCAGGTCGCGTGCGAGCTGCCGCTGCAGGCCATCGCGGAACTGCTCGGCGTGCCGCAGGACGACCGCCACAAGCTGTTCACCTGGTCCAATCAGCTGCTCAACTACGACGATCCGGAATTCGCGGGCAGCAATATGACCGCCAATGCCGAACTGCTCGGCTACGCCTACAACATGGCCGAACAGCGCCGGGCCCGCCCGGTCGGCGATATCGTCTCCCAGCTGGTGACCGCCGATGTGGACGGTGAGGCCCTGGGTTCGGACGAGTTCGGTTTCTTCGTCATCCTGCTGTCGGTGGCGGGCAACGAAACCACCCGCAATGCCATCGCGCACGGCATGAAAGCCTTTGTGGATCACCCCGATCAGTGGGCGCTGTACAAGGAGCGCCGGCCGCGCACCGCACCCGATGAAATCGTGCGCTGGGCGACGCCGGTCTCGGCCTTCCAGCGGACCGCCGTGCGCGACACCGAAATCGGCGGGCAGAAAGTTCTGGAGGGGCAGCGGGTGGGGCTGTTCTACAGCTCCGCCAACTTCGACGAGGAGGTCTTCGACCACCCCTTCGAATTCGATGTGGAGCGCGATCCCAATCCGCACGTCGGATTCGGCGGGACCGGAAACCACTTCTGCGTGGGCGCGAATCTGGCGCGGCTGGAGATCGACCTGATGTTCAATGCCATTGCCGACGCCATGCCGGAAATCACCGAGGTCGCGGCGCCGCAACGGCTGCGGTCGGGCTGGATCAACGGGATCAAACACTGGCAGGTGAGCTACTCCTGAACCGGTGACCTCATCGAACTCGTTCTACCATTCGTGTTTGTGACCAATCTTCGCGAAATTCCGCTGCGCACGCTGACCGACAAGCCCACCACACTGGCCGAACTGGCCGGCGACAAGGTCGTGCTGCTGGTCAATGTCGCCTCCAAGTGCGGGCTCACCCCGCAATACACGGGCCTGGTCGAACTGCAGCAGACCTACGGGCCGCAGGGCTTCACCGTGGTCGGTGTGCCGTGCAACCAGTTCATGGGCCAGGAGCCCGGCAGCGCCGAGGAGATCGCGGAATTCTGTTCCGCCACTTACGGGGTGGACTTCCCGCTGCTGGAGAAGAGCGAGGTCAACGGCGAGGGCCGGATTCCGCTGTACCAGGAGCTGACCCAGGTCGCGGACGCCGCCGGCGAGGCCGGGGACATCCAGTGGAACTTCGAGAAGTTCCTGATCGGGCGCGATGGCGCGGTGCTGGGGCGGTTCCGTCCGCGCACCGAGCCGAAGGATCCGGCCGTGGTCTCCGCCCTCGAGGGCGCGCTGTAACTCGGAGGGCTCCGATAGGTCAGCTCTACGACGGCCGTGCCCGGCGGCGGTACCGCACCGCGCACGGCTGTTGCAGCTGCACCACCATCGTGGAATGGTCGTTGCGGTAGGTTTCAGCTCCGCAGCACGCGCAGGGCGAATTTCTCCATGCGATCGGCGATCTCGGCGTAGGACACATAGCCCATGCCCGCGCGCACCAGTGCGCCCGCGTAGATCATTTCGAGTGTTTCCACGAGTTCGGGATCGGCGTCCGCGCCCAGTGCGTCGATCAATCGCCGCCGGATCTCGCCACCGATCCGCAGCCGCAGATGTGCCACATCCGGATCGGTCCCCAGCAGCGCGGCCGTCACCGCGCCCGCGAGGGTCGGCTCGTCGGCCAGTAGCAGCGCGATCTGCCGCAGTACCGCCAGCACCCGCGCGGTCGCATCGGCGCCCTCCGCGGCGGGCGGCTCGGTGGCGGCCAATCGGCGCCAGAACATCTCCGCGACCAGGTGTTCCTTCGACGAGAAATACGTGTACGCGGTGGCCGTGCCCACTCCGGCCTGTGCCGCCACCATGCGCACGGTGAGCCCGGCGAATCCCTCCCGCGACAGCACATCCATGGCTGCCCGGGTCAGGCGGTCCACGGTATCGGCCTGCTTCTCGGTGAGTCGCCGGCGAGTGGCCTCCATGCTCACCGCAGGGCGGGCGGAAAGGGGATCAGACACGTGTCCGGATGCTACTATGGCCGAGCCCGCCGAGCAACTCGCGGTATGCGCGAACCGTATGAATGAGGGCGCATCGGAAAGGCTTTCGAATGAACCGCATCGCGCTCCAGGTCACCGCGCGCGAGATGTCGGCGTTGATCGAGCGGATCAACGGATCGTGGCCGGTCGACGAGGCTCGCGCATTGTCCGAAGCTGCACACGCCTATGCGGGCAAGGGCGTCATCCTGGAAGTCGCCGCTCACGCTGACGAGGCTGCGCCGGGCAATCACGACGAGGCCGCGCCGGGTGACTACGACAGCGAGGTTCGTGGGTGGCGTACGCCGCTGCGTCTGCTCCTGATCGCCGAGCCGGGCTCCGATGCCGCCGCCGAGCTCGCCTACGACGACTGGGCTCATTGGATCGCCGGTGGCGGGCTGCTCGTGCTCCGCGACGCTGATGCCCTCTATCGCCGAGTCGCGGCCGGAGGGAAGTTCCGCGAGCTCGCTGCGGTCGGAGCGCTGCGAATCCTGCAACGGATCGCCGCCTGTAATTAGACCGCACGCGGCGCGAATCCTATTGTTAGCCAGAGATTTTCAGGGCGTGTCTCGGCTATCTTGCTTCCGTGTCCTCGGATTCGAAATTATGATCGAATCTATGAGTGAATCAACTGGTGAGGGCTTCGCCGCCGTGCAGGTGGTGGAGCGACTCCGTGTGGTGCACTCGATGATTGCTGCGGCTCAGGCCGAAGAGGTCGAGTTGATGACGCAGCTGTATCGGCTGCGGCGCGAGCAGCAGTTGGAGCTGGGGGTCGGTGCGTTGTATGCGGGCGAGGATGCGGCCACCGAGATCGGGATCGCGCTGAAGGTATCGCAGCGGTCGGCGGACGGGCTGATCGCGCTCGGTCTGGGCTTGGACAACCGATACAGCGGTACTCGCGAGGCTTTCGCCGATGGCCGGATCGACCTGCCACGGGTGCGGGCGATCAGTGAAACGCTGGCCAATGCTTCCGAGGATCTGGTCGCGGAGTTGGAGTCGCGGATCGTCGCGTATGCGGAAAATGCTGAGCCGCAGCGGGTTCGGCAGACGCTGCGGCGGTGGCTGCTGGAGGCGGATCCGGCGGGTCAGGCCGCGCGGCGTAAGTCCGCAGAGGCGGACCGGTATGTGAAGGTCACCGCGGCCGATGACGGCACCGCGCTGCTCGATGGGGTGCTGGCCGCCGCCGGTGGGCAGGCGCTCTATGAACGGTTGCGGGAAATGGCGACCACTCAGTGCTGCGGGAACGATCCGCGCACCACCAATCAGCGCCGGGCTGACGCACTGGTCGCACTGGCAGACGGCCGCGGCCGCCTCGCCTGCGAATGTGGGTGCGCCGACTGCCCCCGCACCGATACGGGCGAGCCGACTCCTGCGGCGCGCAAAGCCCTTGTGCAGGTCGGGGTTTCGGCGGAGACACTGGCCGGTCTGCAGGACAACCCGGCACTGCTCGCGGGTCTCGGTGCGATCGATGCCGACCTGGCCCGCCAGATCGCACGACATGCCCGCTTCGACATCATCACCGACCCGGCCGCACCGGCACCCGTACCCGCGGCGCGGGCCACTGATTCCGAGTTGCGATACCGCCCTGCGGCCCGAACGGCCAGGCGAGTTCGCGCTCTCGACGGTGGTTGCCGCGCACCGGGTTGCGGAGTTCCCCCTGCCGGAACCGATCTCGACCATCAGGATCGATTCGATCACACGGACCCCGAGAATGGCGGCCGCACAGTCGAGTCGAATCTCGGATGCCGGTGTCGTCGCCACCATCGATTGAAGACACTCGCGGACAATGGAGCCAATGGCTGGCAGGTCGTTCACCATCCGGACCGGAAGGTCGAATGGCGCACGCCCTCAGGTGGTTCGGTGATCACTTCCCCGGAGGGTGCGAAGTTCCTGTTTCCGGCGCTGGCGGTGCCGCCGGTCACCGCTCCCGGAGTTCCGGATGCCGAACCGATTCGGCCTCTGATCGATCCGGGCCCGGTGGTCAACGCCATGACCGAGATCGTCCATGTCTATTGCACGCCGGGCCAGCGGCGGGCGGTACGTTCACACGCCGGGACCTCCCGCGTCACTATGTGATTCAGATGCATGAGGCCAGGTAACTCGAGGGAAGACAACCAGGGTGGATGACTGGCAACGGGATTCCTCGCGCGGTGATGTACCTGGAAGTGTGGTTGCGTCGCCTGCCCTACCGGACTTTCGCTGACGCGGCTCGGGTGCCGTGACCTCGGTCCCGGCCGGCGGACTGCACGGATCACCTTTTAGGACAAAAGAAAACAAACAAAACAAAAGCAAGAACCGAAAGCTCGGATGTTCGGCGGTGGCGCAGTTTTCGACAACCTTCGCGTCCCTGTCCTGCGTAGACCGACCTCCGCGCCTGCGGTTGTTGCGGGCGGGGAGGTCGGTGTTGCGCCGGGCTGCGAGTGGGACGGGTCAGGCGGTGGGGGTGGTCAGGGCCAGTGGGGCGAGTTTGCCTGCCAGGCGGTCGAGGTAGGCGAGGACGTCGGGTTCGGGTTTGTCGGGGAGGCCGTAGAGGACGTCGGTGACACCGGCTTCGGACCAGGCCGAGAGTTTTTCGGGGTCGGGTTTGTGGGCGAGGGCCACCACGCGGGGGGTGCCTTGGCGGCCTGCTTCCTGCCAGTGCTTCATCAGCAGGGTGGTGGAGGCGGAGACGTCGGATTCGTAGGGGGTGGTGATCCAGCCGTCGCCGGAGCGGGCGATCCATTTGAAGGTCTTCTCGGTGCCGCCGGCGCCGATGAGGACGGGGATGTGGGATTGGATCGGTTTGGGCCAGGCCCAGCTGGGGCCGAAGGAGACGAAATCGCCGGAGTAGGAGGCTTCTTCCTCGGTCCAGAGGGCGTGCATGGCTTCGATGTATTCGCGCAGCACGGTGCGGCGCTTGTTGCCGGGTACGCCGTGGTCGGTGAGTTCGTCGGTGTTCCAGCCGAATCCGGCGCCGAGGGTGACGCGGCCGCCGGAGAGGTGGTCCAGGGTGGCGATGGTCTTGGCGAGGGTGATGGGGTCGCTCTCGGTGGGCAGCGCTACCGCGGTGGACAATTCGATGCGGGAGGTGACCGCGGCGGCCGTGCCGAGGGCCACCCACGGGTCGAGGGTGCGCATGTAGCGGTCGTCGGGGAGTTCGGCGGTGCCCGTCTGAGGGTGGGCCGCGTCGCGTTTGACGGGGATGTGGGTGTGCTCGGGGACGAAGAAGGAGTCGAAGCCTCGATCTTCGGCGGCCTTGGCGGCGGCCGCGGGTGTGATGCCGCGGTCGCTGGTGAACAGGACGATGCCGAATCGCATGGGGGACGGCTCCTTTCAGAGCTGCTTGGCGGCGGAGACGCCGGCGCGGCGGCCGTAGAAACTGCCGTCGCCGAGGGAGCAACCGGAGGCGTAGCCGCCGGCGCAGATGCCGGAGGTGACGCGGCCCGCGGCGTACAGGCCGGGGATGGGTTCGCCGGAGACGTGGAGGACTCGGGAGTCCAGGTCGGTGCGCAGGCCGCCCAGGGTGAAACCGCCGGTGTAGCCGCGCAGGTCGTAGGCGCCGAGCGGGGTGCGGATGGGTTTGACCCACTCGGTCTTCTTGTGCAGCAGCGGATCCTCGCCCTGCTCCGCGTGATGGTTGTAGAGGTCGACGGTGGCCTGCAGGGTGTGCTCCGGCAGGCCCATCTCGCTCTCCAGTTCGGCGACCGTCTCGGCCACCCAGGTCGGCGCGGTGCGCAGGAACGACAGTGAGGACTTGCTCTCCATCGCCTCCTCCAGCGCGAGTTCGTCGATCACCAGGTACGCCTGATTGCCCTGCTCCTGCAGCACGGCCTGACCCATGCGCCCGGCGTAGGTGTCCTCGGTGATGAAGCGCTGCCCGCGCCCGTTCACCAGGATCCCGCGCGCTACCACCTGCGGGTCCACCACCAGCGCGACCTCGGTGGCGTCCATGTGCGCGAGATCCGCGCCCAGCGCCTGGGCGACCCGGATGCCGATGCCGTCGTGCTCCTCGACGGTGGCGGTGGGCCGGCCGGAGATCTTGGGCGCGTAGCGCTGCACCATTTCATGGTTGTAGGCGAAGCTGCCGGTGGCCAGCACCACGCCGCGTTCGGCGCGCACGTGTACCGGCTTGCCGTAGCGGGTGGCGGCCACGCCCACCACGCGCCCGGTCTCGTCGACGATGAGCCGGCGCAGGCGCGCGTCGTATTCGTGTCGCACGCCGAGTTCGTCGGCCTTGTGGGCGAGGGGCTCCATCAGCATGTAGCCGCCGCCCTTCTCGCCCAGCTTCTTGTCCTTGGTCCAGGCCAGGTGACCGCGCGGCGCGGGCGGGATCGAGTCCTTGAACGGTGCGGCGTTCTCGCCGCCGGAGTACATCAGGCCCTGGTCGCCGGGCGGCTCGTAGCCGGGCTCGCCCCAGAATTCCTCCTTGAACGGAACGCCCTGGGCGACCAGCCAATCGAAGTGCTCGATACTGCCCTGGCAGTAGTCGTGGATCTTGGCCTTGTCGACGCCCGGGCCCAGGGCCGCGGTGAGGAATGCCTCCATGTTCTCGGCGGTGTCCTCGAAGCCCAGTTTCCGCTGCAGCGCGGTACCGCCGCCGAGATAGATGAAGCCGCCGGACATGGCGGCCGCACCGCCCCAGCCGCCGGTGCGTTCCAGCACCAGGACGTCGGCCCCCGAGCGGGCGGCCTCGATGGCCGCGCACACCCCGGCGATGCCGAAGCCGACGACCACGACGTCGGCCTGGTCGTCCCAGGTCTCGACCTCGCTGGCCAGAAGCGGTCGGACGCTTGCGGTTTCCGCCATTGTCTCTGTATTCCTCACTGCGGGTTGGGATTACTTCTTCTTGTCCTTGGCGAGCGTCTTGCGAATGACGCCGTCCAGCTTGGTGGCCGCGGGCCAGCCCACGTAGTGGGCCAGGAACACCGCGATCTCACGCAGTTGATCGGCGTCGAGCTCGCCATTGCGCAGGGCCGCGCCGACCTGGATCTCGGCGATCTCCGAATGTCCCTGCGCCGTAATGGCGCCGAGCAGCAGCAGCCGCCGGTCGCGCAGCGACAGGCCGGGCCGATTCCAGATATCGGCGAACAGGTGATCGACGGTGACCTCGAAGAACGGATCACCCGTCAGGTTCGGCAGATCGAACCCGTACACCTCCGACATCTTCTTCAGGCCCTGCTGCCGTTGCTCCGAGGGACTCTGATCCGCTGTCATGACTGCTCCTTCGCGATCGTTCCGGGCCCCACACCGAGCCCGTCACCCAGGTCGTGCAATGCGCGCCGCGCCAGCGGCAGGTCGACATCCAGCCGCCCGGCCAGGTCCAGCGCCAGCGCCAGATCCTTCTCGCCGAGGTCGCGGACGTGGCCGAGGATCGGGAACCAGAAGTCGTCCGCGGCGACCGGCGCGGTGGTCTTGCGCAGCATGATCGCGCCGGGCCCGCCGGTGTGCGAGTCGGAATGCCGGACCACCTTGCCGAGCGCGGCGATGTCCAGCCCGCCCGCCGCCGCCAGTCGCTGCGCCTCCGACGCGGCGGTGAAGGCGACGAAGTGCAGCAGGTTGCGCGCCAGCTTCATTCGCGTGCCCGCACCGACCTCGCCGGCATGGATGACCAGGGACCCGAAGCGCCCGAACGGTTCCCGCACCGTCTCGAAGGCGGCGGCGGTGCCGCCCACCATGACCGCGAGCTCCCCGCGCTGCGCGGCCGGCGCCCCGCCGCTGATCGGCGCGTCCACGAATTCCACACCGTGCGCGGCGCATTCGGCGCCGAGCTCGACGGCGGTGCGATCGGAGATGGTGGAGTGCACGGCGATGACGGTGCCCGGTTTCGCGGTCTGCAACAGCCCGTCGGGGCCGGTCACGACCGAGCGCACCTGGTCGTCGTCGAGGACCACGACCGAGACGACGCCGCAGCGCTGTGCCACCTCGGCGGCGGTGGCGGCGGCCGTCGCGCCCGCGTCGGTGAACGGCTGCACCGCGTCCGGCCGCATATCGCACACCACCAGCCCGCCCGGCCAGCCGACCAGACGCTGCGCCATCGGCGCGCCCATATTGCCGAGTCCGATGAACCCGACCGAGATTTCCTGGTTCGCACTCATGGCCGGAAGACCTGCCCCCCATCGACATTGAGCACCTGCCCGGTCACCCAGGCGGCATCGTCGGACAGCAGGTACAGGCACGCCCCGACCATGTCCTCGGTGGTGCCGAGCCGCTTGAGCGCCATCTGCTTCACCAGCTGATCCACGAACTGGTCCGGCACGATGCTGCGGGTGGCCTCGGTGTCGGTGGGCCCGGGCGCGATGGCGTTGACCCGAATCTTGGAGTGCCCCAGCTCGTGTGCCAGCTGCTGGGTCAGGCTGTTGATGCCCGCCTTGGCCAGCCCGTAGAACCCGGAGTAGGTCCAGGCCGCGGTGGACGACTGATTGACGATCGAACCGCCGCCCTTGGCCGCGATGTGCCGGTACACCGCGCGCGTCATGTTCAGCGCCCCATCGAGATTCACGGCCATGAACTTCTTGTAGTAGTCCCACGGCACGGTCAGCAGGATGTCGAGCTTCATGTCGCCGTAGATGGCGGCATTGTTGACGAGGTGATCGATGCCGCCGAACTCGGCGACGGTGAAGTCGGCGACCGCCTTGGCGGAGGCCGGGTCGGCCACGTCGACCTGCGCGAAGACCGCGACGCCGCCGGCGGCGGTGATCTCCTTGGCGACGGTCTCGCCCAGTTCGCTGTTGAGGTCGGCGACAACCACTTTCGCGCCCTCGGCGGCCAGCGCCCGTGCGTAGGCGGCGCCGATGCCGCGCGCGGCGCCGGTGACGATGATCGACCTGTCGGTGAATCGGTTCATGTCAGTTCTCCTCAGACGCCGGTCGCGATGAGTTTGGTTTCGGTGTATTCCTCGAAGCCGAGGACGCCCATTTCCCGGCCGATGCCGGACTGCTTGTAGCCGCCGAAGGGCGCGTCGGCCGAATACCAGATGCCGCCGTTGACGCTGAGCGTCCCGGTGCGCACGCCCTCCACGACCGCGCGCAGCCGCTCGGGATCGCGTCCCCAGACCGAGCCGGACAGGCCGTAGGGGGAGTCATTGGCGATGCGGACGGCATCCGCGTCACCGTCGTGCGGGATGACGGTGAGGACGGGCCCGAAGATCTCCTCCTGGGCCACGGTGGAGCTGTTGGGCAGCCCCGTGATCAGGGTCGGCTCGATGAACCAGCCGCCGGCGCGCTCGGGGCGTCCGCCGCCGGTGACGATGGTGCCGCCCTCGGCGCGCGCGATCTCGAGATAGCGTTCGACGCGCGCCAGCTGCCGCTCGGAAATGACGGGGCCGCAGACGGTTCCGGGCTTCGACGGATCCCCGGGCTTGATCCCGGCCAGGGTGCGCGCGGCCGCTTCGACCGCCTGATCGTGCAGTGCACGCGGCACCAGCAGCCGGGTGCTGATCGCACAGCCCTGCCCGGCGTGCACGCACACCCCGAACGCCGCGTAGCCGACCGCCGCCGCGATGTCCGCGTCGTCCAGCACGATGAACGCCGATTTCCCGCCCAGCTCCAGGAACACCTTCTTCAAAGACGTTGCCGCAGCGGCCATGACGGCCCGGCCGGTCTGCGTCGACCCGGTGAACGAGATCATGTCCACCCGCGGATCGGTGACCAGCTGGGCGCCCAGTCCGTGATCGTCGGAGGTGACGATATTGACCACTCCGGCCGGAATATCGGTCTCCTCGGCGATGATCCGGCCCACGGCCGCCGCGCACCACGGCGTATCGGGCGCGGGCTTGAGCACCACGGTGGTTCCCGCCGCGAGCGCCGGGCCCAGCTTGGCGAAGTTGATCTGGTGCGGGAAATTCCAGGGCGTGATCGCCCCGACCACGCCGATGGGTTCGCGGCGCACCCGCCGCGCACTCTTGATCCCCATGGGTGAGGCGATGCCGAGATCGGTTTCCCACGCGTAGTTCTCGGCGAGGTCGGCGAAGTACCCGAGATCGCCGACCGGGCCCTCCAGCTGCGGCCCGCTGGTCAGCATGCGGGGTGCGCCGGCCTCGGCGATGGTGATCTCGCGTAGTTCCTCGAGGTGCCCGCGCAGCGCGTCCCGCAGCTGCCGCAGGCAGGTCGCGCGAAATCCCGGATCGCGCGACCAGTCGGTGGTGTCGAAGGCGGTACGGGCGGCGGCGATGGCCGCGTCCATATCGGCGGCGTCGGCATTGGCGGCGTAGCCGAGGGTTTCCCCGGTGGCGGGGTTGGCGGTGGTGAACACACCGCCGCCGCCGGGCGTCAGCTTGCCGCCGATCAGCAGGTGCGAACCGCCGTCGGGGACGAGATCGCTCGGGCTCATAGGTAGCTCCCATGCTGTCCGGACACGTGTACGGACTATAGGTTCGCGGCTCGGATACGCGCAAGAACCTGTTTCAGTTTGCGCGGACTTTGCCGATTTGGTTCGCGGGATTCCGTTGTCAGGCGATCCCGTCGCTAGTACCGTACAGACACATGTCCAGCTACGTGTCTCCGTTGCTGGAAAACGTTCATCGGCTCCGATGAACGCGTTATCGAAGACGAGGTGCAGACACCATGACCGCAGCCTCCCTAGAGCCGCTGCTGTTCGACCCCTACGACTACCGCATCCACGAGGACCCCTACCCCGTGTACCAGCGGTTGCGCACCGACGCGCCGGTGTACCACCACCCCGACCTGGACTTCTGGGCACTGTCCCGGCACGCCGACGTGACCGCCGGGTTCCGCGACAACATCCGGCTCTCCAGCGCCAACGGCGTCTCCCTGGACCCCGCCGCCTGGGGTCCGCACGCCTGGCGGACCATGTCCTTCCTGGCCATGGACGATCCGCGGCACCTGCGCCTGCGCAAGCTGGTCTACCAGGGCTTCACGCCGCGCCGGGTCACCGAGATGAGCGATCGCATCCGCGACATCACCCGGCGCTACCTCGAACCCGCGCTGGCCGGAGGCGATTTCGACTGGATCGACGCGGTGGCGGGACAGGTCCCGATGGACGTCATCTCCGAACTGCTGGGCGTCCCCGAATCCGACCGCACCGAACTGCGCAGGCTCGCGGACCTGCTGGTGCATCGCGAGGAGGGCGTGCTGGATGTGCCGATCGCGGCCATGGAGGCCGCCCTGCAGCTGGCGGGCTACTACAACGAGATGCTGGTGGCCCGGAAGCGGCAGCGCACCGACGATCTGACCTCGGCCCTGCTCGACGCCGAAGCCGACGGGGACCGGCTCACCGACGAGGAGATCCTCGGATTCATGTTCCTCATGGTGGTCGCCGGGAACGAGACCACCACGAAACTCCTGGGCAATGCGCTGTATTGGGCGGGCCACAATCCCGGCGAGTACGCCAAGGTCGCCGCCCATCCGGAACTCGTGGCGGACTGGGTGGACGAGACACTGCGCTACGACGCGTCGAGCCAGATTCTGGCCCGCACCGCCGCCGAGGACCTGGAGTACTACGGGCAGACGATTCCGCGGGGCTCGAAGGTGCTGCTGCTCGTCGGTTCCGCCAATCGCGACGCCGCCGTCTTCCACGACCCGGACCGCTACGACATCGAACGCACCGACAAGGGCGGGCTGATCAGCTTCGGCCGCGGCGTGCACTTCTGCCTGGGCGCGCACCTGGCCCGGCTCGAGGCCTCGATCGTGCTGGGGGAGTTCGCGGCTCGCGTGCCCGCCTTCGGTATCGGTGAATCCGGTTGCCGGCGCGTGCATTCGGTGAATGTGCGCGGTTTCGCCCACCTGCCCGTCTCCGTGGAGGTCCGCCGATGACCCGTTTCCCCGCACATCCCGGCCGCCGTCCCGCCATTGTCGCGGGCGCGTCCTCCGGCATCGGCGCCGCCACGGCGGAAGCCCTTGCCGCCCTAGGGCATCCGGTCGCGCTCGGCGCACGCCGGATGGAGATCTGCGAGACCCTCGCCGAGAAGATCCGCGCGGCCGGCGGTGAGGCGTTCGCCGGACGGCTCGACGTCTCCGACACCGATTCGGTGCACGAATTCGTCACCGCCGCCGAAGCAGCGCTGGGCCCCACCGAGATCCTGGTCTCCGGCGCGGGCGACCTCGAATTCGGGCAGGCCTGGGAAATGGATCCCGACGTCTTCGAATCCCAGGTCCGCGTGCATCTGGTCGGCGCGCAGCGCCTCGCGCACCGGGTGCTGCCCGGCATGATCGAACGGCAGCGCGGCGACTTCGTCGTCATCGGCTCCGACTGCGCGGTCCGGGTGCGCCCCGGCGCGGGCGCGTACAACGCGGCCAAGACCGGGGTGGAGGCCTTCGCCACCCAGCTGCGCATGGAGCTGGAGGGCACCGGGGTGCGCTCGTCCATCGTCCGCCCGGGGCAGACCCTCACCGGCATGGGCATGCAGGCCACCCCGGAAGTCGTCGGCCCGCTGCTGGAGAACTGGGTGAAATGGGGCTTCGCCCGGCACCCGCAGTTCCTGCGGCCCGCCGATCTCGCGGCGGCCGTGACCGCGGTCGTCTCCACCCCGCGCGGCGCGCACCTGGTGCTGGTGGAGGTGCAGCCGGAAGCGCCGATCCAGGACAGGAAGGACGTCTCCTGATGCGACTGATCGTCGATCTCGATCTCTGCCAGGGCCACGCCGTCTGCCAGGACGAGGCCCCCGAACTCTTCCAGGTGCCCAAACAGGGACAGGTCCGGATCCTGCGCCCCGATCCCGGCGCCGACCTGGAGGCGGCCCGCGCCGCCGTCCGCTACTGCCCGACCCAGGCGCTGTCGCTGGTCGACGACAGCGCCACCGAATAGCGCAACCCGAACAGAAGGAGGCCGCGGTGAGCTGGTCCCGCGACGAACTCGACGAGATGATCCGCCGCTGGGTGGACGAGAACAAACAGTGTGAGGCCCACGGCGATTGGAAGCCGCTCGAGCACTTCTACACCGAGGACGCCACCTACGGCTGGAACTACGGTCCGCAGCAGGAGTTCATGGCCGTCGGCCGCGACGAGATCCGTGACATCGCGCTCGGCCAGGAGATGTTCGGCCTGGAGGGCTGGACCTATCCGTATCAGGAATTCGTGGTCGACGAGCGCAGCGGCAGCGTCATCGGCTTCTGGAAGCAGGTCAACGAGGGCCGGCGGGCGGATGGCCGGCCCTACAGTCCGGAGGGCATCGGCGGCAGCTGGTTCCGCTACGCGGGTGACTACCAGTGGTCCTGGCAGCGCGACTTCTTCGACTTCGGCAATGTGACCGCGCTTTTCGTCGAGATGATCTCGAACGACGCGCTATCGTCCGGAATGCGCAAGCGCATGGAACGGGCCATGACGGGCGAACCGCTGCCCGGCTGGTACCCCGTCGGAAAGGGGCCGGTGCCCCTGTGGTGAACAGCAGATTCGAAGCCCTGACCAGATCCGAACTGGCCCTGCTGGTTCCGGAGTTGCTGCTGTGCGGCCACCTCATCGACCGCTCCGGCATGGCGCACGTGCTGGGCGCGCTCGGCCGGGAGGGCATGACGGCGGTGGCCATCGAGGAATGGCAGCTGGCCAGCCCGGTCTACACCCGGCGCATGCGGCGGGCGCTCGACATCACCGGCGACGGCGTGGACGCCATCTTCAAGGGCTTCCAGCTGGATATCGGCGCGCCGCCGCAATTCATGGACTTCCGCTTCCGGGTGATCGACCACGACCACGGCGAATTCCACCTGGACCACTGCGGCGCGCTCGCCGACGTGGAACCGATGGGCACCGAGTTCGTGGTCGCCATGTGCCACGACATCGAGGACCCCACCTTCGACGCGACCGCGCTGGCCACCAACCCCTACGCGCAGGTCCGCCCGGTGCACCGGCCACCTCGCGAGCCCGCCGACCGGAAGCCGGTGTGCGCGTGGACGGTCACCATCGATCCCGCGCACGAGCCACCGGTCCCGCCCGACGACGCGCAGGTGGTGGCCGGATCCGAGGCCGCCGCCACGGTATTGGCGCCCATCGACCCGGAAGATCCGGGGCAGCACGACTATTCGGGTCCGCTGCTGAGCGATCTGCGCTTCGCGGACTTCTCCCGCTCCGCGCTCATCCGGATCGCCGACGAGGTGTGCCTGCAGCACCATCTGCTCAACCTCGGCTACAAAACAGCCGTCGAAGCGCGGACGAAACCCGAAGTGGCGCTGGATATCCTGCGCAAGCAGTGGACGGGAATCGCCGGCCTCACCGCCGAACGCATCCGCACGGCGCTCGGGCTCGGCGACGACGCGGCGGCGCTGGCCAAGGTGCTGCGGTTGCATCCGGCCTTCAATCCGGCCGCCTACGTCGACATCGAGGTCGCCACCGAGACCACCGGTGGCGAACAACTGGTGGAACTGCGGGTCGGCCGCGGCTGCGGCGCGATCGACGACGGCGCGTGGCCCGCCCTGCTCGACCCCGAGCACCTGGCCCCGCTCGACGCACTGGTGCGCGGGGTCAACCCGCGTTTCCACACTCACGTCCGCTCCGTCGACGAGTGCGGCCTCACCCTCGAAATCGGTTGTGCGGACCTGCCGTACCGCGAGGCCGACGAGGTCGCCATCACCCGGTTCAGCTCCGGGGCCGCCTTCACCTTCACCGACCGGGGCACCCCGCTGCCGCTCACCGTCCTGTAGCCGGACCACACCAGGAGATACGGCCATGGCGTGCACTTTCGCCGACCTCTACGAACACTCCGCCGACGCCGTGCCGGACCGGACCGCAGTCATCGAGGGCCCGCGCCGGCGCACCTTCGCCGAACTCGACGCCCGCGCCAACCGGCTGGCCCACCACCTCACCGCCGCCGGCGCGGGACCGGGGACCCACATCGGCTTCCACATGCACAACAGCATCGAGAGTCTCGAAACACTGCTGGGCTGCTACAAGATTCGCGCGGTGCCGGTCAATATCAACTACCGGTACCGCGCGGAGGAACTGCGCTACGTCTACGACAACGCCGACCTCGAGATGGCGGTGCACCACCGCTGCTACGCGCCGCTGATCGAGGAGATCCGGCCGCGATTGCCGAAGCTGCGGCACACCCTGGTGGTGGAGGACGATCAGGGCGGCGCGGGGCTGCCGACCGCCTCCATCCCGTACGAGCAGGCGCTCGAATCCGGTTCGCCCGATCGGGATTTCGGGCCGCGCAGCGCCGACGACCACTTCATCATGTACACCGGCGGCACCACCGGCCTGCCCAAAGGGGTCATCTGGCGGCAGGAGGACATGTGGCGGGTGCTGGGCGGCGGCATCGACTTCTACACCGGTGAACCCGTCGCCGACGAGTACCAGCAATCCCGCGCGGGGGCCGAGAACCCCTCGCCGATGACCTGGTTCGTGCTGCCGCCGCTCATTCACGCCGCCGCCATGATGCCCACCTTCACCGCGCTGTGGTCCGGCAACGCGGTGCTGTTCCAGCCGCGCTTCGACGCCGACGAGGTGTGGCAGGTGGTGGCGCGGGAGCGGCCCCAGGTCCTGGTGGTCACCGGCGACGCCATCGCCCGGCCGCTGGTGGACTCCTACCGGGCCGCGCCGGTGGACGCGTCCTCGCTGATCTCCATCGGCTCCGGCGCGGCCCAGCTCACCCAGCCGGTGAAGAACGCACTGCTGGAGCTGTTCCCGAACACGCTGGTCACCGAATCCATCGGCTCCTCCGAAACCGGTTTCGGCGGTATCGGATTCGCGCAGAAGGACGACGACCCGGCCCGCGCGCCGCGGGTGCACACCGGGCGCGGGGCGCTGGTGGTGGACGACGCCGGGCGGCCCGTCGCGCCGGGCGGCGAGGGCTGGGTGGCCAAGACCGGCAATGTGCCGATCGGCTACTACAAGGATCCGGTCAAGACCGACAAGCTCTTCCGCACCGTGGACGGGGTGCGCATGGTCATCACCGACGATCGCGCACGCGTGGAGTCCGACGGGTCGGTCACCCTGATCGGCCGCGGCAACATGGTCATCAATACCGGCGGGGAGAAGGTCTTCCCGGAAGAGGTCGAGGCCACCGTCAAGGCCCATCCCGCCGTCTACGACGCGGTCGTCATCGGGGTGCCGCACGAGCGCTGGGGTCAGCTGGTGGCGGTCGTGGTGTCGCCGGCCGCGGGCGCGATCGACTTCGCCGCGCTGGCGGAGCACGTGCGCGCGCGTCTCGCGGGATACAAACTGCCGCGGCGGATCTGGGTGGCCGAGACCGTCGCGCGCACGCCGAGCGGCAAGCCCGACTACCGCTGGGCCAAGGGTTATGTGGCCGAGCGGGAACCCGACTACGAGGCGAGGTGAAGAAACTCGGCGAAACGACCGGCGTCCATCACTGAAACCTGTTCTAATTCTGGCATGGAGGCGCATACCGTACTCGGTGAACAGGTCCGCATGCCGGTGCAGATCCGGCACGCGGACGCCTGCTCGGCGCTGTTCCTCGTCGACGCGGCCGCGGCCCGCGACCTGCTCACCGGCACCGGGCTGGAGCCGATCACGACGCTGCCCGGAAAGGCCGTGCTCTCCCTGGCCTTCGTCCGCTACCTCGACGGAGACCTCGGGCCGTACCACGAATTCGCCTTCTCGCTCATGGCCAGACAGCCGGGACGCAAGAACAGCACCGGCGCGTACATCCACTGGCTGCCGGTCAACCAGAGCTTCACCTGTGAAGCGGGACAATCCATTTGGGGCTTCCCGAAGCTCATGGCCGATATCGACATCACGCCGGACGGCCGCGGGCACCGCTGCGAGGTCCACGTCGACGGGCAGTTCGTGCTCGCGCTGCGGGTCGCCGACGGCTTCCGCATGCCCGGCGGCGCGGGCGGGGCATCCATCGACGCATACACCGCCCGCAATGGAATCCTGCGGCGCACACCGTGGGTCATGAATCCGGCCCAGGTCCGGGGACGGCCGGGCGGTGCGCGGATCGAACTCGGAAACCATCCGGTCTCCGAGCAATTGCGGGCGCTGGGACTCCCCGCGCGCGCACTGTTCTCCAGCCGGATCGGCGCACTCCGCATGACCTTCGAGGACGCCGCGACGGTATTGCAGACCCGGGAGGTCCGATGAGCCGGACAGCACTCGTCACCGGAGCGGCCAGCGGCATGGGCCGCATCGTCGCGCAGCGACTCGCCGCCGCGGGCTGGCAGGTGGCCGCGGTCGACCTGAACGCCGACGGCCTGGCCACCATGGCCGCGCGCTCGCCCAACACCCACACCTACGAATGTGACGTGTCGGATTCCGCGCAGGTCCGCGCCGTCGTCGACAAGGTGCGCGCGGAACTGGGCACCATCGACCGACTGGTGCACGCGGCCGGCATGGCCCACGTGCACGCCTCCGTGCTGGACCACGACGTGGCCCAGATCCGGAAGATGATGGACATCAACTACATCGGCACCGTCAATCTCTGCCAGGCCGTCATCCCCGCCATGAAGCAGGCGGGCGCGGGCACCGTGGTGTTGTTCGCCTCGCTCGCGGGCTGGCTGCCCTCACCCGGCATGGCCGGGTACACGGCCTCCAAGCACGCGGTGGTCGGCTTCGCCGACAGCCTCTCCTACGAACTGCACGACACCGGCGTGCGGCTGCTCGTGCTCTGCCCGCCCATGGTGGAGACCCCGTTCCTGGACGCGGTCCGCAAGGAGAACGCCAGCGTGCTCGGCAACGCCGGCGGCGCCACGCCCGAGAGCATTGTCGACGCGCTGGAAAAGGCACTGGCCAAACCGAAGTCGCCGCTGTTCGTCTTCCCCGGACAGGCGCGACCGGCGTATCTCATGCGGAGGCTGCTGCCCGGCCTGGCGCGTGCCATCGTCCGGCGCACGGTGCACCCCACCGAGTAATCCCCCCGAACGTGGATGCCGGCACGTGCTCCGATCGGCATCCGCTCCCGGCGCTGGGTAGCCGGCCCTGCGGCTGCCCAGCGCCGAAAACCCTTCGACCGGAGCCGAAACCAGCTACCGCGCAGCAATAATTCGGTGGCGCGCCCTCTCCCCACCAGGCACTCTGGGCTGTCTGCACTGCTCGAAGCACCTATTCGAGAGGGGATGGATGAGTTCGCGCACATCCGCTGTCAGGCTGGTTCTGCGCTACTACGGCCGGGAAATGGCCCGGCGCAAGGCAATCACGATTCCGGCCATGCTGGGGCCCGCCCTCGGCAATATCTGCCAGCTCTACATCGCGCCGCTGCTGGTCGCGGTCGTCGTGGGCAAGGTGGCCGCCACCGGTGACTCCTCGTTCGGCACGCTCGCGCCGTACGTGATCGGGTTCGGCACGCTGCTGTTCATCGCGGAAGTCTTCTGGCGGTTGGGGATCCACTGTCTCAACCGTCTCGACGCCTACGGCATCGAGAGCCTCTACAACACCGCCATGGACGAACTGCTGGCCAAGGACTCGGCGTTCTTCCACAACAACTTCGCGGGCTCGCTGACCAAGCGCGCTCTGAGCTTCGCGACCCGGTTCGAGGAGTTCGCCGACACCTTCGCCTTCGAGATCGTCGCCGCCCTGGTGCCGCTGAGCTTCGCCTCGGTGGTGCTGTGGCGCTACGACCCGATGCTGGTCGTCGTGCTGCTCGGCCTGATCGCGGTGAGCGGCGTCGTGGTCGCCCCGCTGATCCGGCGGCGCCAGCACCTGGTCGACGACCGCGAGGCCGCCATCGCGCGGGTATCGGGCCACGTCTCCGACACCCTGTCGAACATGCAGGCGGTGCGGGCCTTCGCGGCCGAACCGCAGGAGATCGAGGAGCATCGGCGGCGGGTGGCGGTGCAGCGGCGAAAGTCGTTGCGGTCCTGGGACTACAACAACCTCTACATCGACACCGCGGTCACGCCGCTGATGGTGATCGTGAACGTCTCCGGATTGCTGATCGCGCTGGGCATCGGCGGCGGGCACGCCTCGGTCGAGGTGATCATGGTGGCCTTCACCTACTACTGGAACGCCACCGGCATCATGTTCCGGTTCAACCAGATCTACCGGCGGCTGGAGAGCTCCACCACCGAGGCCGCGCAGTTCACCGAACTACTGCTGGAATCACCGACGGTGCTCGACACCAGCGAGCCGGAACCGCTGTGCCCCAAGGGCTCCGGCATCCGGTTCGAGCGGGTGGACTTCGCCCACGCGGGTGCGCCGCCCCTGTTCCGCGGGCTGGATCTGGATGTGGCCAGTGGCGCGCGCATCGGCCTGGTCGGCCGGTCGGGCGGCGGCAAGAGCACGCTCACCCAGCTGCTGCTGCGCATGATGGACGTCGACGGCGGAGTAATCCGTATCGGCGGACAGGATATCTCGCGCCTGCGGCAGCGTGATCTGCGCAGCCTGCTGTCCTACGTGCCGCAGGACCCGGCCATGTTCCACCGGTCGCTGAGCGACAACATTCGCTTCGCCCGGCCCGAGGCCACCGACGAGGAGGTGCGGCGCGCCGCCAAGGCCGCGCACGTCACCGAATTCGCGGACGGGCTACCCGAGGGCATGGAGACGCTCATCGGCGAGCGCGGCGTGAAACTCTCCGGCGGGCAACGCCAGCGGGTCGCGCTCGCACGGGCAATCCTGCGCGACGCCCCGATCCTGCTGCTGGACGAGGCCACCAGCGCCCTCGACTCCGAGAGCGAAATCCTTGTGCAGCAAGCGCTCTGGGAGTTGATGGAAGGGCGTACGGCGCTGGTGGTCGCGCACCGGTTGAGCACGGTGGCCGGGATGGACCGGCTGATCGTGCTCGATCGCGGGCGGATCGTCGAACAGGGCAGCCACGAGGAGCTGCTGCGCGGCGAGGGTACGTACGCGCAGCTGTGGCGGCACCAGTCCGGCGGCTTCCTCGGCGAGGAGCTGGCCGCTCGCTGACGGTGAGGTGGCGATGTGAGAGGTCCGTCGCCACCTCGGCTCCGGGGAGTCCCCGGAATTCCTAGTTGCCCTGGAAATTGGGCTTGCGCTTCTCGGCGAAGGCGCGCGGGCCCTCCTTCGCGTCGTTGCTGCGGAAGACCGGCAGGCCGACCTTGGCGTCGATCTTGAACGCCTCTTCCTCGTGCATGCCCTCGGTGTCGCGGATGACCTTCAGGATCGCCTGCACGGCCAGCGGGCCGTTGTTGTTGATCAGCTCGGCGATCTCGAGGGCCTTGTCCAGCGCGGTCCCGTCCGGCACCACGTGGCCGATGAGGCCGAAGTTCAGCGCCTCGGCCGCGGTGATGTGGCGACCGGTCAGCAGCAGTTCCGCGGCGACGGTGTAGGGGATCTGGCGCGGCAGCCGCACCGCCGAGCCGCCCATCGGGAACAGGCTCCACTTCGCCTCGGAGACACCGAACTTGGCGCTCTCACCGGCGATGCGGATATCGGTGCCCTGCAGGATCTCGGTGCCGCCCGCGATGGCCGCGCCCTCCACCGCCGCGATCAGCGGCTTGGTCAGGCGACGGCCCTTGAGCAGACCCGGCATGCGGGACGGGTCGAACGCACTGCCCTCCTTCATGCCGTCGTCCGGGCTGCGCTTGTTCATGGCCTTCAGGTCCGCGCCCGCGCAGAACGCGCCGCCGGCACCGGTGAGGATGCAGGAGCGGATCTCCGGATCGTTGTCGACGGTGTCCCACGCCTCGGTCATGATCGCCAGCATCTCGCCGGTGAGGGCGTTCTTGGACTTGGGGCGGTTCATGGTGACGATCAGCGTCGCGCCGCGCTTCTCGACCAGAGCGTGCGGTTCGGTGTTGCTAGGTGTTTCAGCAGTCGCTGCGGTCATCGCCGACCCTTCTTTCCACATGGGCGAACCAAGATTCCGGCACGAAACTACCCCGCGCCGTTGTCCTGAACAATAACGTGTTCTAGTTTGGAGCATGGTGACCGCCGTCACGGGCGGCAAGTAGTGGAGAGAGTCCCATGAGCACAACGAGCAAGGCGAAGCTTCCGCCGCGCGTCACGGAATCCCTCATCAACCGGCTGACCGCGATGGTGACGGCGGGCCGGGCCGGCGAGGCCCGCGAGCCCTTCGAGATGGTCGAGGTCTACACCGGCGACGTCGTCGGCTACCTGCCGCAGTCCTCGCCCGAGGACGTCGAGGCCGCCGTCGAGATTTCCCGCGCCGCCCAGAAGGAATGGGCCGCCCGGCCGCTCAAGGACCGCCTCGCCGTATTCGAGCGCGCGCACGAGCTGATTCTCTCCGAGATCGAGACCATCGCGGACCTGATCCAGATCGGCTGCGGCAAGGCGCGGCGGATGGCCATCGAGGAGGCGTGCGATACGCCGATGGTCATCGCCCACTACCTGAAGACCGCCGAGAAGACCCTCAAGCCCAAGAAGCGCAGCGGCCCGATGCCGGTCATCACCTCCTCCACCGAGGAGCACCGGCCCAAGGGCGTGGTCGCGGTCATCGCGCCGTGGAACTTCCCGTTCGCCATCTCCATGTCCGACTCCACCCCGGCGCTCATGGCCGGCAATGGCGTGATCATGAAGCCGGACAACAAGACCGCGCTGTGCACCCTCTACGGCATCGAACTGCTGCAGAAGGCGGGCCTGCCGCGCGGGCTCATCCAGGTGGTCTGCGGCGGCGGCCCCGACGTCGGCCCCACCCTCATCGACAATGTCGAGTTCGTCATGTTCACCGGCTCCACCGCCACCGGCCGCACCATCGGTGAGCAGGCCGGGCGCAACCTCATCGGCTGCAGCCTGGAACTCGGCGGCAAGAACCCGATGATCGTGCTCGACGACGTCAACCTCGACGAGGCCATCCCCTCGGCCGTGTTCGCCGTCTTCGGCAACACCGGCCAGGCGTGCATGCACATCGAGCGCATCTACGTCCACGAGCGCATCTACGACGAGTACCTGCGCCGCTTCGTGGCCGCCGCCGAGGACCTCGCCGGCAAGATGGGCGCCAGCTACGACTTCGATCCCGAGATGGGCTCGCTGGTCTCGGTGGACCACATGAAGCGCGTCGCCGCCCACGTCGACGAGGCCCGGGAGAAGGGCGCGGCCGTCGTCACCGGCGGCAACCCCCGCCCCGACATCGGGCCCGCCTTCTTCGAGCCGACCGTCCTCACCGGCGTCACCAAGGACATGGCCCACGCCACCATGGAGACCTTCGGCCCCGTGGTCAGCATCTACAAGTACGGCACCGAGGACGAGGCCGTCGCGCTCGCGAACGACACCGCGTACGGCCTCAACGCCAGCATCTGGACCGGAAACATCGACCGCGCAACGAAACTCGCCGAGCGCGTCGAAGCCGGCGCCATCAATATCAACGACGGCTTCGTCACCAGCTACGCCGCCAAGGGCACCCCGTCGGGCGGCGTGAAGCAGTCCGGCGTCGGCACCCGCCACGGCGCGGCCGGCATTCTCAAGTACACCGACACCATCAATGTCGGCGTGCAGAAGAAGCAGATCATGGCGGCCCGCGCCAACATGCCCTACGAGAAGCAGCTCAAGTCCACCCTGGTCACGCTGCGCCTCATGCGGCGCCTGCACCTGGGCTGAAAGCCGTTCCACCGCATCGGGTCCCGGCCGGGTTGGCCGGGACCCGATGTGCGTTCGGGTCAGGGTCGCTGCGCGGTCAGCGACAGTCGTGCCACCCCGATGATGTGCGAACCCATCGAGAACGACGCGACCGTCGGGGTGGTCGCCGCGGGCAGGTCCAGCGTCGGGGTGTCCAGGGCCAGCACGGAGATCTGGTAGGTGTGCGGCCGGTCGCCGGCGGGCGGGCACGGACCCAGGTAGCCGGGGACGCCGGCGTCGTTGGCGCCCGCCACACTCGCGGCGCCCGCGGTGAAATCGGTTGCGGCGGCCGGGATGTCCCAGTTCATCCAGTGCCAGAAGCCCGCGCCGGTCGGCGCGTCCGGGTCGAACATGGTGACCGCGAAGCTCTTCGCTCCGGCCGGAGCGCCGGACCAGTGCAGGCGCGGGGCATGATTGGCGGCCGTGCAGCCGAAGGCGCCCGCGTAGAAGTCGGCCGGGAAGGCACGGTCGGCCGTGGCGTCACCGGTGGTGACGGTGAACGGGGCGGCCGACGCGGGAACCACGGCCCGAACCTGAACGGACGGAGCCGGATTCGGGCTCGGGGTCGCGGCGGGCGAATCCCGTTCGCTGCCGCAGGCGGCGGCGGACAGCAGGGCCGCCACGGCGAAGGTCGCGGAAACGATGCGTGCGGTGCGATTCATGGCGGTTCTCCTCGTCGTTCGACTGACGAGAAGAGACTCTCGGAATCCGGTACCGCCAGGGAGATCGTCCGCACCCTGGTATCCCGCGTGCCACCCGCCCGCACCCTAGGCTGAGGGCCGGGAGCCGGGGCGGTGCCGGGGCTCCGGCGAGAAGGAGTGCGAGCGTGGACACTACGACATCGGGAAGGGAGCTGGGCGCCTTCCTGCGGGCCATGCGGGAACGGCTGGCCCCCGAACAGGCGGGGCTGCCGAACGTCGGGCAGCGGCGTACTCCGGGCCTGCGACGGCAGGAGGTGGCGCAGCTCGCGGCGGTCAGCGTCGACTGGTACATCCGCCTCGAACAGGGCCGCGTCGGCACCCCCGGCGCCGCCATCCTCGACGCCCTCGCCGACGCCCTGCGGCTCACCGACGCCGAGCGCGCGCACCTGCACCTCATCGCCCGCGGCGCCCAGCCGCCCACCCGCCGCCGACCGGCCGACCCGCCGGAATCACTGCGCGCCATCCTCGACGGCCTGCCCGCCCTCCCGGCCTACCTGTCCGACTTCCGCCTCGACGTGCTGGCCCGCAACACCGCCGCGTCGGCCCTGTTCGGCCCGGGCTTCGAACCCGGCATCAATGTCGCCCGCCTGACCCTGCTCGACCCCGCCACCCGCGCCACCCAGCTGGACTGGGACCGGGTGGCCCGCGAGACCGTCGGCAACCTGCGCCGCAACCTGGCCCGCCACCCCGACGACCCGCGCCTGCGCGAGGTGATCGGCGAATTGCGCACGGACAGCCCCGAATTCGCCACCTGGTGGGACGACCATGCGGTTCAGGACCGCAGCCACGGCACCAAACGCATCCGGCATCCCGACGCGGGCGACCTGACGGTCTGCTACGACAACCTCACCAGCCCCGACGGGGCCGACTACAGCCTCACCGTCCTCACGCCCGTGGACGCGACGTCCGCCGCCGCCCTGCGCACCATCCTCACCGACCACGCGGACCGCCTGGGCGGCACCCGCCTTCGTCCGGTCGCGGGCTGACGACTGGAAACCAACCCCGAAACCAAGCGGGATCCCTGAAACCACGCGGGGTCCCCGGAAAACAAGCGGGGTCCCTGAAAAACACAAAACCCCCGGCTCTCGAAAGAGCCGGGGGCCGAGTTGTGTCTCAACCACACAGTCGGGGTGACAGGATTTGAACCTGCGACCTCTTCGTCCCGAACGAAGCGCGCTACCAAGCTGCGCCACACCCCGTGAAGCGAACCTGCAGTAGCTTAGCGCACCCGTCGTCCAGACGTTAAATCGGCTGGTCAGGTGCTCTAAAGCAGGCGAAAAGTGGCGAACAGCTTACGCGCGAAATCGGCCGTGACCGAGCGATCCACGCCCGTGTCGGCGAGGATCACCAGCACCAGCGAACCCTTGCCGGCGCCCACGCTGAGAGCGAAGGTGTAGACCGAATAGCCGGTGGCGCATCCCGCGGGAGCGGTGAAGCCGCCGCTGGTCTCCAGGAAGGTGCCGTGCAGCTGGCCGTCGCTGGTGTCGAGGGGTTGCGCGGTGCCCGCGGTGAGCGAGGTCTTGGTGGTGTAGCCGATGCGGGCGGCGTGCGCACCCACATCGGTGGCCGCCGCGGCCGCGTCGGAGATATCCGAGGTGGACAGGAACATGGTGGTCCGCACATTGCTCGGGCAGTAGTCCGAACCCTCCTCCGCGAAGCCCGCAGCGGGAATGCTGTCGGTGCCGTTCCCGTAGGTGGTGGCGGTCAGATCGGTCTTCCAGTCGCTGGGGATGTCCCACGCGGCCTTCAGGTCCTTGGGCACGTCGACCTGATAGCCGGGAATCTGGGGAGCCAGGGTGGACGCCGGGGTCGTGGTGGTGCGCGGCGTGGTGGCGGGCGCGCTGGTGATCGAGGTGGGCTTCGCGGCGGTCGGGGTGGGGCCGTTGCCGGAATCGCGCATCACGATCACGATCGCCACGACGGCCACGATCGCCACCACGAGCGCGCCCACGCCTGCCAGCAGCCACACCCGCCTGCGATTGCCGCCCGGCGGGGGCCCGAAGCCGCCCGGTTGCCCGGCGGCGAAGGGCGACGCGCCCGTGCTGTACGAATTCGCGCTCGGCGGAACGGGATTCGGCCCGGACCGATAGGGCGAGGACTGGTAGGGGTTGGGCCCCGACTGGTACGGGCTCGGGCTCGGGCCCGGCCACGGTCCTGGACCCGAGGCCGGACCCGGTCCCGGGATCGGATTCGGCCCGGAGGCTTGGGGATTCGGGTTCGGCTGGGGATATGGGCGCGGTGGGCTGGGCTGCGGCCGTTCGTGCACCGGCCCCTGCCACCAGTCCCCGCTGGACGTCGTCTTCTCCGGATCGATGTCCTGGCCGTCGGTTTCACCGCTCATCGTCGGACCCCCTGTGACGAGTCGTGCCGGCTACTGGATCGGGCGGATACTGGCGAGAATCTTCTTCGCCAGGGTCGCGTCCACGGACTGGTCCACCCCGGTGTCCGCGGCGATGGTGAACACGAAAGCGCCGCTGTCGCCGGGGAAGGCGAAGGTGTAGACCGAATACGTCGAGGCACAGCCCGCCGCCGGAGCCGGGGCAGCGCCCTTGGTCTCCATGTAGATGCCCTGCAGCTGCCCGTCCGAGGACTGGAAGGACTCCGCCGCGCCGGGCGTCGCACCCGTCGACGTGGACCAGCCGATGCGGCCCATCCGGGTGCCGATGTCGGCCGCCGCCCGCGTCGGATCCGTCTCGTCGGACTGGGTCAGAAAGATGTTGGTGCGCACATACTTCGGGCAGTACTCGATGCCGTCCTGCGCCAGCCCGGCCACCGGAATGCTGTCCGCGCCGCTGCCGAAGGTGCTCTGCCCGGTGCCGTCCACCTTCCAGCTCTGCGGAATGTCGTATGCCGCACCGTTGTCCGTGATCGTGACCACCTGGTAGCCGGGGATCACCGCGGCGGGCGTGCTGGTCGCCTTCGGGGCGGTGGTCCTGGCGGTCGTCGGCCGGCCCGACTGGGTGGGCTTGGCCGCGGTCGAGGTGAGCGCGCTGATCAGCGACGGCGCGGTGTTCGACCTCGCCGAGGCGTCGTTCGAGTTCCGGTGCACCAGCGCCACGACCACCACCGTGGCGATGATCGCCAGCACCAGCACGCCGACACCGGCGAACAGCCATACCCGGCGATTGCCGCCACCGGGCGGCGGGGGATAGGGCGGCTGCTGGCCGTAGCCCTGTGGCGCGCCGAACGCTTGGGTCGGCGGGTACTGGGCCGGGTACTGGGCGGGACCGGGCGGATAGGGCTGGCCGTACGGGCCGCCGGTGAGCGGGGTCGTCGGCTGCGGCTGCCCGTAGCCGGGCTGCTGCCAGCCCGGATCGGGTTGCGGCGCACCATAACCCGGCTGCGGCGCACCATAACCCGGCTGCGGCGACGGTTGCGGCTGCTGCCAGGTCTGATCCTGTCCGGGCACACCCTGCCACCAGTCCGGATCGGGTTCCGGACGGCCGGGCTCGTTGCTGTGGTCGTTTCCACTGGTCACGGTTGCCCCCTGACTGACGACTACATACCGCGCTGTATATCGCGGCGGGCGCTCACCGCGCGACAGCCTCCGACGACGCGGTGCGACCCCGCCCCGACTCGGCGACCGGCTTCTTCGGCGGCGCGCCGACCAGCGTCAGCAGCGTCGCCTCCGGGCGGCAGCAGAACCGGTACGGAGCCCAGGGCGAGGTCCCCAGACCCGCCGACACGTGCAGCCGGGTGTGCGCGCCCCAGCGCGAGGCGCCCTTCACCCGGGCGCGGTCGATCCCGCAGTTGGTCACCAGGGCGCCGAAGCCCGGCAGGCACAGCTGCCCACCGTGGGTGTGGCCCGCCATCACCAGGTCGTAGCCGTCGGCCGCGAATCGGTCCAGTACCCGCGGCTCCGGCGAGTGGGTGAGTCCGATGCTCAAGTCCGCCAGCGGATTCGGCGCACCCGCCACGGTGTCGTAGCGGTCCCGCTGCAGATGCGGATCGTCCACGCCCGCGGTCGAGATCCGCACCCCGGCGACCTCGATATCGCGGCGCACATGCGTCAGGTCCAGCCAGCCCCGCTCGGTGAACGCGGCCCGCAGATCCTGCCAGGGCAGCGGATCACCGTAGACCCGCTTGTGGTCCTTGTTGAAGTACTTGAACGGGTTCTTCGGCACCGGCGCGAAGTAATCGTTCGAGCCGAACACGAAAATGCCGGGACGCGCGAGCAATCCGCCCAGTGACTGCACCACGGCGGGCACCGACTTCTGGTGCGAAAGGTTGTCCCCGGTGTTCACCACCAGATCCGGCTCCAGCCGGTCCAGCTCCCGCAGCCATGCCTGCTTCAACTGCTGCCCGGGCATCATGTGCAGGTCGCTGATGTGCAGCACCCGTAGGGAGGGCTTGCCCGGTTCCAGCACCGGTAGCGTCGCCTCACGCAGCGTGAAGGCATTGCGCTCGATGAGCGTCGCGTATCCGATTCCGGCGACCGCGGCCCCGGCGGCTCCGAGTGCGGCACGGCTGAGGACGGAAGTCGAGAAGACGGGCATTTGCCCAGAATAGGCGACCCGGCGGAGAAACATCGAGTCAAATGAGCTGGACCACGATAGAAGTCCCTCGTACCGTGTCGCTCATGTCGGAACTCAAATCCAAGCTGCGGTCGGACATGACCACCGCGATGAAGAGCAAGGACACGCTGCGGCTGGCCACCCTGCGGATGCTGCTGTCCGCCGTTCAGAACGCGGAAGTCGCCGGACCCGAGGCCCGTGAGCTTTCCGACGCGGAGATCATCGCCGTCCTGCAGAAGGAGGCGAAGAAGCGCAATGAGGCCGCCGTCGTCTACGAGCAGGCCGGGCGTGGCGAGCTGGCCGCCAACGAGCGCGCCGAGGAATCGATCATCGACGAGTACCTGCCCACCCAGCTCACCGATGCCGAGGTGGGCGACATCGCCGACACCGCCATCGCCGACGTCGCCGAGCAGCTGGGGGAGCGGCCCGGGATGAAGCAGATGGGTCAGGTCATGAAGGCCGCGACGGCGCTCGCCGCGGGGCGCGCGGACGGGTCGCGGATCTCCGCGGCCGTGAAGGCGCGACTCTGACACTGTCTTGTTGATACGAAAGGCCCGGAGTGAGTGAATCACTCCGGGCCTTTCCTTTGCCTGCCGCGAGATTGCCTACCGCGGGATCGGGATGGGAATCGGGATCGGCGGCAGCTGCGGGAGGGGGATGCTCGGCAAGCCCGGCACCGTGGGCGGCGCGTTCGGCGCGGGCGCCGGAATCTGACTGCCGTCGCTCACGTAGAGCGTGATCACCGAGCCCGGGATGGCCGACCCGTTCGGCGAGACGTTCATGACCGTCCCCTTGTTCGCGCCGGGCTGCGTCGTCACCGACACCTGGAAGCCCGCCCCGACCAGGGTGGAGGTGGCCTCCGCCTGGGACATGCCGATCACATCCGGGATCTGCGAATTGTTCGATCCGCGAACGTACTTGTCGTCCAGCGGCGGCAGCGCGGCCGGCGGGAAGTGGTCGAGCACGTTCTTCATCGCGCCCAGATAGGTTTTGGCGGGCTCATTACCGCCGTACAGGTTTCCGCTGCCACAGCTGCGGAGCGGGAACGAGCAGATCTCGCCCGGCGTCGGGCTGTCGCCGTAGATGTAGCTGGCCCCGGCGAAGGAGTTGGTGAAGGCCAGGAAGGCCGAGGACCGGTGGGTCTCGGTGGTGCCCGTCTTGGCCGAGGTCGGGACGTTCCAGCCCACCGAGTGTGCCGAACCGGCACCGGTACCGCTCACCACGTCCTGGCTCAGGGCATTGGCGAGGGTGTTGGCCAGGCCCGGATCCACCACCTGCTCACATGCCTGCTGGGTCAGCGGCACCTGCTTGCCGTTGCGGTCCACCACCTCCTTGATCGGGGTGGGCGGGCACCACTTGCCGCTGGAAGCCAGCGTGGCGGCCACATTCGACAGTTCGAGGGGGTTGATCGCCACCGGGCCCAGGGTGAACGAGCCCAGGTTCTGGTCCTTGATCATGTCGGCCAGGCTCTGGTTGCCGTGGCCGGAGGTGCCGGGCTGGGTATAGGAACGCATGCCCAGGCGCACCGCCATATCGACGGTCGGCTGTACCCCGACGGCCTGGATCAGCTTGACGAACGCCGTGTTCGGCGAGGTCGCCAGCGCCTGCGTCACCGACATCGAGCCCGCGTAGTTGCCCGCGTTCTTCACGCAGTAGGTCTCCGGCGGGCAGCCCGGCGTCCCGGAATTACCCATGCCCTTGGCCGAGAAGAACGCCGGGACGTCCAGCGTGGCATTGATGCCCAGGCCCTTCTCCATGGCCGCGGCCGTGGTGAAGATCTTGAAGATCGAGCCCGCGCCGTCACCGACCATCGAGTACGGCTGCGGCTGCACGGTCTGATGCGCGTTGGCGTCCAGGCCGTAGACGCGGCTAGAGCCCATGGCCAGCACCGGATGCGAATCCTGGCCGGGCGCCACGATATTCATGACCTCGGCGATGTCGTCCAGATTCGGGTTGGTGTTGGCGGCCAGCGAGTCGCGCACCTGGTCCTGGACCGCCGGGTCCAGCGTGGTGCGGATCAGGTAGCCGCCCTTCTCGAGCTGATCGCGACTGATGCCGGCGTTGTTCAGGTACTGCATCGCGTAGTCGCAGAAGAAGCCGCGGTCATTGGCCGCGATGCAGCCGCGCGGCAGGCCCTTGGGTTCGGGCAGCACGCCGAGGGGCAATTCCTTGGCCTTGCGATACTCGTCGGCGCGATTGGGCACATTCTGGATCAGCGTGTCCAGCACGGTGTTCCGGCGCTCCAGCACGCCCGTGGGGTTGGTGTACGGGTTCAGCTTGGAGCTGGACTGCACCATGCCGGCGAGCATGGCCGACTGCACGACGTTCAGATCCTTGGCGTCCACACCGAAGTAGGTCTGCGCGGCGTCCTGGATGCCGTAGGAGCCGTTGCCGAACGGCACCAGGTTGAGATACCGGGTGAGGATCTCGTCCTTGGTGAGCCGCTTGTCCAGGGTCAGCGCCATCCGGATCTCGCGGATCTTGCGGGCGGGGGTGGTCTCCGTGGCGGCCCGGCGTTCGGCGTCGGTCTTGGCCACGACGAGCAGCAGGTAGTTCTTCACATACTGCTGGTCGATGGTGGAGCCACCCTGGGAGACCTGGCCGCCCGACGTGTTGGTCAGGAAGGCGCGGAAGGTGCCCTGCCAGTCCACACCGTGGTGGTCGGCGAAGCGCTTGTCCTCCACCGAGACCAAGGACAGTTTCATGTCATTGGAGATCTTCTCGCTGGGGACCTCGAAGCGGCGCTGCTCGTACAGCCAGGCGAACGGTGTTCCATTCGCATCCACCATGGTCGAGACGGCGGGCACGCTGCCCTCGACGAGTTCGGCGGAGACATTGTCGACGGCGTCCGCGGCTCGGTTGGAGATGAACCCGAAGCCACCGGCGAGCGGGAACAGCAGCCCGGCGAGCAACACGGCGGCCAAGACGCACGCGCCTGCCAGTCTCCAGAGCGTTCGTGTGATCGGCACGGGCCCTAGCCTAATTGGCCTCGCGGACACTCGGCGTTCGCCCGGCGGGGTGTTCATTCGTCCTAAAAGAGACGGACTGCCCGGTTCCGTGCAACGAATGCGTGGACGGACGTACCAGAAAATCTCGGGACGGTCTTGCGCAGGCCGCACACCTTTACCTAGATTGAGAACCCAGTGTGATAGAGCTAACACTCAAAGTGGAATGTGGTGCAGAACGCAGTGGGGTTGGGTAACTGCGCGCTGCACTCGCGATTCTGGAGCGCCGTGACCCGGTGTTCGGACTGCAAAGGGGCACACCAAATGCACATGACTACCCCGATCGCTCGATTGGACGTGGAGCAGGCCGAAGCGAGAATCGCCTGGGTTTCCCAGGCCCGATGCAAGGAAGTGGATCCCGACCAGCTGTTCGTGCGTGGCGCAGCGCAGCGCAAAGCGGCAACCATCTGCCGGCACTGCCCGGTGCTGATGGAGTGCGGGGCGGATGCCCTGGACAACCGTGTCGAGTTCGGAGTGTGGGGCGGCATGACCGAGCGGCAGCGCCGCGCGCTGCTCAAGCAGCATCCGGAGGTGACGAGTTGGGCGGACTTCTTCCGCGTCCAGCGATCACAGAAGGTAGCGATGTAACCGAGTATCCCTTACCCAGATCCCCCCTATAAGCAGAACGGATCGAGCCCGCGAAAGCGGGCTCGATCCGTGTCCAGGGTCGGATCGGGCATTTCAAACCAAAGGGTCGAACTGCCTGACTCGGTCAGGCGGACTTCACGCCCGCCTCGACCAGCTGATCACCCACCGCACGCAGCGCTTCCAGGTCGGCGACCTCGAACGGCAGCGCGGTGACGGCCACGATCGGGACGCTCGGGTGCGCGCCCGTGAAGCGGTGCAGCAGATGCTGTTCCCGCTTGGCGGTGGCGGCCCGGTGGGCGTGGATGCGCAGTACCGCGGCGGCCAGGGCCTCCGGGGTGTCCGCCTCGGGTTCCGGCGTCGCGCCGTTGGTCGCGGTCTCCGGCGCGAGCCGATCCGCGGCGACCTGCGCCTCCTCCGCGGACAGGCCGCTCAGCACCGGGTGGGTCCGGTTCAGTACCAGGCCGGCCAGCGGCATCCGGTCGGTCGAGAGCCGATCGACGAAGAAGCTCGCCTCGCGCAGCGCGTCCGGCTCGGCCGCGGCCACCACCAGGAAGTGGGTGCCCGGCCGCGACAGCATGGCGTAGGTGCGGTCCGCGCGATCCTGGAAGCCGCCGAACATGGACTCCAGTGACTGCAAGAAGACGCTGGCGTCTTTGAGCAATTGACCGCCGACGATGGTCGAGACGCCGCGCAGCGCCAGGCTCATGGCGCCCGCCACGAATCGCCCGACCCCGCGGCCCGGGGCCATGATGACCCGGATCATCTTGCCGTTGAGGAAGTTGCCCAGCCGCTTCGGCGCGTCCAGGAAGTCCAGGGCATTGCGGGAGGGCGGGGTGTCGACCACGATCAGGTCCCACTCGCGCTTGGACGCCAGCTGGCCGAGCTTCTCCATCGCCATGTACTCCTGGGTGCCACCGAAGGAGGACGCGACGGTCTGATAGATCGGGTTGGCGAAGATCTGCTCGGCCTTGTCCGGACTGGTGTGCTCGAGCACCATGTCGTCGAAGGTGCGGCGCATGTTCAGCATCATGGCGAACAGCTCGCCCTTGGCCTCGGGCCCGAGTTCGACCTTCTGCGGGGCGTTTCCGAGATCGTTCACGCCCAGCGACTGGGCCAGCCGGCGCGCCGGGTCGATGGTGAGCACCACGACCTTGCGGCCCGACTCGGCGGCGCGCAGCGCGATGGCCGCGGCCGTGGTGGTCTTGCCGACGCCGCCGGAGCCGCAGCACACCACGATGCGGGCCGACGGATCCGCGAGGATCTTCGAAATGTCCAGGGGCACAGTGCCTGCCGGAACGACCATGACTAGCGAACCCCCTGCGCGCTCAAGACTTCGGCCAGCTCGTAGAGCCCGCCCAGATCCATGCCGTCGGTCAGCGACGGCAGGTACAGCCGCGAGATGTCGAGCTGGGCCAGTTCGGCGGCGCTCTCGTCCTGGGCGGCCAGCCGCGCGGAATGCTCCACGGTCTCGGCGACCAGGCCCTCGAAATCGGTCTCGGACAGGCTGATCCCGGCCTCGGTCAGTCCGGCCCGCAGGGCGTCGATGTCGACCGTGCCCTGCGCGGCCTGTTCGCGCACCGAGCGCGGCAGGTAGCCCTCGCTCGCCCGATTCACGATGACCGTCCCGATATTCAGGTCGTTGGCGGTGAGTTCGGCGACGGCGTCGGCGGTTTCCTGCACCGGCAGCGCCTCCAGCAGCGTGACCAGGTGGATCATGGTCTGCTCGGAGTGCAGCAGCTTGGACACGCCCTCGGCCTGCGCGGCGATGGGACCGCCGCCGGCGATCTCGGCCATTGCCTGGGTGACGTCCAGGAAGCTGGCGATGCGGCCGGTCGGGGGCGCGTCGATGACGATCTCGTCGTAGGCGGGCTTGCCGGACTTGTCCGCGCGGACCGCGCATTCCTTGATCTTGCCGGTGAGGATCACGTCGCGCAGGCCCGGCGCGATGGTGGTGACGAATTCGATGGCGCCCACCCGGCGCATGGCGCGCCCGGCGAAGCCCAGGTTGTAGAACATGTCGAGGTACTCGAGGAAGGCGTGCTCGACATCGAGGGCCAGCGCCATCACCTCGCCGCCGCCGTCCGCGGTGGCGATGCGAGTCTCGGTGGGCGGCAAGGGCGGGAGATCGAACAGCTGGGCAATGGACTGTCTGCCCTCGACCTCGACCAGCAGCACCCGGCGCCCCCCGGCGGCCAGTGCCAGTGCCAGTGCCCCGGCGACGGTCGACTTCCCGGTGCCCCCTTTCCCGGAAACGTAGTGCAGGCGGGCCTTGTCCGCCCGCTCCGGCCAACCTGCTTCGACCCCCGGCTCAACCGAAACGGGCACTGCTATCGGTACTCCCACGCTCGCGAGCCTATAACTCGTTCCGAATTCCTGCCCACAGGACTCGGCAACTGTCTGATACACCACTCTGGAAACTCGTATTTCCTGATCTCGCAGCGTAGTCGGCGGGCCTGGGGAACTGGGGGAACCTGGCCGGGCTAGTCTCAGCGCATGAGTGATGTGACCGTGTGGGAGTACGCGACGGTGCCCCTGTTGACCCATGCCACCAAGGCCATTCTCGACCAGTGGGGTTCCGACGGCTGGGAACTCGTCACGGTGCTGCCCGGACCGACCGGTGAACAGCACGTCGCCTACCTGAAGCGGGCGAAGAGCTGATGTCCTGGGCCGAGAACCTGAAGGAGCTCGGGCTCGAACTGCCGACGGCTCCGAAGCCGGTCGCGGCGTACGTGCCCGGCGTCCGGTCCGGCAACTACGTCTACACCTCCGGGCAGTTGCCGTTCGTGAACGGCGAGCTGCCGCTGACCGGCAAGCTCGGCGCCGAGGTCACCGTCGAGCAGGGCGCGGAGATGGCCAAGCTGGCCGCCCTCAACGCCCTTGCGGTCGTGCACGATCTGGTCGGCCTCGACAATGTCGTGCGCATCGTCAAGGTCGTCGGTTTCGTGGCCTCCGCGTCCGGCTTCAACAGCCAGCCGCTGGTCATCAACGGCGCGTCCGAGCTGCTCGGCGCGGTGCTCGGCGAGGCCGGGGTGCACGCCCGTTCCGCGGTCGGCGTCAACGAGCTGCCCCTGAACACCCCGGTCGAGGTGGAACTCATCGCCGAGGTGCGGTAACCCCGAAATGCTTGGGGCACAGTCGGAAGCGTGATGCGTTCAACTCTGGACGCATCACGCTCGGTGCATTAGGACGAAACAATGACGCTCACTCACCCCGCGTACGAGCAACTGCGGCAAGTGACTCCGTCCGCCGCCGTCGTGCTGGCCGACAATCCCAGCGGAATGACATTGCAGGGCACCAACACCTGGCTGCTGCGCGCTCCCGGCGCCACGGAATACGTTGTGGTGGACCCGGGTCCGAAGGATCGCGCGCACACCGAGGCGCTGGTGCGCGAGACCGGTGGGAACATCGCCCTCACCCTCATCACCCACAAGCATCACGACCACACCGGCGGCATCGACCACCTGGTCAAGGCCACCGGAACCGCGGTGCGCGCCAAGGATTCCGAGTTCCTGCGCGGCGCGGGCACCCACCTGACCGACGGTGAGGTCATCGAGGTCGCCGGGCTGCGCATCACGGTGCTCGCCACCGCCGGGCACACCGAGGACTCGCTCAGCTTCCTGCTCGACGGCCCGGACGGCGAGCAAGCGCTGCTCACCGGTGACACCGTCCTCGGAAGCGGTACGACCGTCCTGGAATCCTGGGACGGCGCGCTGGCGGCCTATCTGGACTCGCTGAACCGGCTCGTGGCGGTCGCTCCCGGCCGCACCCTGCTCCCGGCCCACGGTCCCGACCATGCCGACGCCGAACCGGTCATCCGCTACTACATCGCCCACCGCGAGGAGCGCCTGAACCAGGTCCGCGCCGCCTTGGAGAAGCTCGGCCCCAAGGCCAAAGCACTGCAGATCGTCGCCGAGGTCTACGCCGATGTGGACAAGCGCCTCTGGCCGGCCGCCCACAGCTCGGTCGAAGCGCAGCTGGCGTACCTGCGTTCACAGGAATAGGGGTTTCAGGGCCGAAGCCCCGGAGGATCCGAAGAGTTCGGTCCTCTACACGTCGAGGCGCGTCGCCACCGCTACGGGGGTGGCGACGCGCCTCGCGTATGTAGCTGTCGCCGCTCAGCGAGCGCGGCGGGCCAGTCTCTCCGAGTCGGAGATCAGCACGCTCTTGCCCTCGAGCCGCAGCCAGCCGCGGTGCGCGAAGTCGGCGAGCGCCTTGTTCACGGTCTCGCGGGAGGCGCCGACCAGCTGGGCGATCTCCTCCTGGGTGAGGTCGTGGGTCACGCGCAGCGCGCCCGCCTCCTGGGTGCCGAAGCGCTGAGCGAGCTGCAGCAGCGCCTTGGCGACACGACCCGGAACGTCGGTGAAGATCAGGTCGGCCAGGTTGTTGTTGGTGCGGCGCAGGCGGCGGGCGAGCACCCGCAGCAGCTGCTCGGCGATCTCGGGGCGCTGATCGATCCACGCCTTGAGGGCGTCCCGGTCCATGGTGACCGCGCGGACCTCGGTGACGGTGGTGGCCGTCGAGGTGCGCGGGCCCGGGTCGAAGATCGAGAGCTCGCCGAACATGTCCGACGGGCCCATGATCGTCAGCAGGTTCTCACGACCGTCGGGGGAGCGGCGGCCGATCTTCACCTTGCCCGAGGTGATGATGTACAACCGGTCGCCGGGTTCGCCCTCGTTGAAGATGACGTGGCCGCGCGGGAAGTCAACGGGCTGCAGCTGTTTGGCGAGAGCGGCCACCGCGGTGGGCTCGACGCCTTGGAAGATGCCTGCTCTGGCGAGGGCCTCGTCCACGAATGTGCTCCTTATGGGAAATGGCTCTGTCCTGGACCGAAACGACTCGGCCGACAGTGCAGTCTACTTTGCAATACCGCCGGGTAGTGATAGACACCACGCGCCGAGCTCATTCTCAGACACGCGGAGCCGCAGTAAGCGACACACAACGACGGTTTCGCGACACGCTTCATAAGCAATCTACGACACGCCGTGAGACCTGCGTCATGAAGATCGTAAAAAGTGGTCCGGAGCTGAAAGCCACCGGACCACTCGACCACCGACCCGCGCGGATCAGCTGGCCTGTGCGACGTCCATTCCCTTGGCCGCGGGCCGGGCGCGCCGCGGACGCGCCGCCGCGGCCGGCAAACCCAGCTTGGTCAGATCGCTGACCTCGGCATTCGTGGCTCGATCGAGATACTGCTGGACCTCTGGGTCTGGTTCGAGAAGCTTGCGAAGTCGATTCTCGACCCGTTCCATCACCAACGCGAACAGCATCAGCGCTATCGGAAACAGCACCACAGCGAGTCCTTGCATAGGCAGCAGTAAACACGCCGAAGGTCTCAGATGGAACACGGCGGGTACTCAGCCCGGTTGTGGGGCAGGGGTGGTTCCGTAAGGTGGGGGCGTGCGTGTCTCTGAATCCAACGCGGCCGTGAGCGGGGCAGACCCGGATAATTCGGGCGTTCAAGCGACCCCTGACGGAGCTCCGGTCGATGTCTCGGATGCGCCACGGTTTTCGCGTCCGGCCAAAGCGCGCAAGCGCGACAAAGAGACTCGGATCGGCCTGGTCCGGCGGGCCCGGCGTATGTACCGGGAAATGACCATCGAGTTCCCCGACGCGCACTGCGAGCTGGATTTCACCACGCCCCTCGAATTGGCGGTCGCCACAATTCTTTCCGCGCAGTGCACCGACGTGCGGGTGAACCTCACCACACCCGCGCTGTTCGCGAAGTACCGCGGCGCACGCGATTACGCCGAAGCCAATCGGGCCGAGCTGGAGGAGTACATCCGGCCCACCGGCTTCTACCGCAACAAGGCCAATTCCCTCATCGGGCTGGGCCAGGAACTGGTCGAGCGTTTCGACGGCGAACTGCCGGGCACCCTCGGCGAACTGGTCACCCTGCCCGGCATCGGGCGCAAGACCGCGAACGTCATCCTCGGCAATGCCTTCGATGTCCCGGGCATCACCGTCGACACCCATTTCGGGCGGCTGGTGCGGCGCTGGGGCTGGACCGCGGAGGAGGACCCGGTCAAGATCGAGCACGCCGTCGGCGAGCTGATCGAGCGCCGTGACTGGACCATGCTCTCGCACCGGGTGATCTTCCACGGCCGCCGCGTCTGCCATGCGCGCAAGCCCGCGTGCGGCGCGTGCCTGCTGGCCAACGACTGCCCGTCCTTCGGCGCGGGGCCGACCGATCCGACCGAGGCCGCCAAGCTGGTGAAGGGCCCGGAGACCGAGCATCTTCTCGAGCTGGTCGGCCTGTGAGCGCCGAGACGGCGCGGGGCAACACCGGGTGGCAATGGGCGCTGGCGGCGGTGATCGTCGCCGTGGCGGCGGCGGTCGCCCTGTGGCCGCAGTTCACCCACTCCGACGACAAGAGCGCCGCGACCGGCTCGACCACGGCCACCGGGCCCGCCGAACCGGCTGTCGCCGACTCGGATCGGGCCGCGGCGGCGCTGGCCGCCTGTCCCGTGCCCACCGGCGCGCCCGTCGGCGACGGCCCGCTGCGCGGCATCACGCTGGACTGCCTGGCCGACGGCCGGCCGGTGGATCTGGTTGCGGCGCTGGCCGGCAAGCCCGCGCTGCTCAATCTGTGGGCCTACTGGTGCGGTCCGTGCGCGGAGGAACTGCCGCTGCTGCAACAGTTCTCGCAGCAGGCCGGGAACGCGCTCACGGTGCTGACCGTGCACAGCGATCCGGGGACCGCCAAGGCGCTGTCGCGGCTGAGCGGGCTCGGCATCCACCTGCCCGGGGTCGAGGATTCGAATGCCAGGGTCCGCACCGCGGTCGGCGCGCCCGCCGTGCTGCCGATCTCGGTGCTGTTGCGCGCCGACGGCACCGTTGCGAAAGTCGTGGTGCGCCCGTTCACCAGCGTCGAGGACATTTCCGCCACCGTCGCGGCCGAATTGGGGGTCAGGGCGTGAGGGCTGGACGAATGGATCTTTCGACAAGGGTGTGGTGATGAGACTCGAGGCGTCTGCCAATGGCATTCCGGAGTGGCTGCGCGGGGTGGCCGAGCACGACCCGGCCGATCCCACCGGCGTGAACCCGGTGCTGCGCCGCAGCACCATGCGGCGCTTCGCCGCCGCGGCGACCCGGGCCCGGGAGGCGTCGGTGCTGGTGCTCTTCGGCGGCTCCCCCGAGCCCGATTCGACTGCGCCGGGCGGGCTTCCGGCCGATGCCGACGTGCTGCTCACCCAGCGTGCCGCCACCCTGCGCCAGCACAGCGGCCAGGTGGCCTTCCCGGGCGGCGGGGTGGAACCGCAGGACGACGGCCCGATCAGCACCGCCCTGCGCGAGGCGCGCGAGGAGACGGGGCTCGATCCCGCCGGCGTGGAGCCGATCGCGGTGCTGCCCAAGATCTTCGTGCCGCCGTCGCGGTTCGATGTGACGCCGGTGGTCGCCTACTGGCGTACCCCCGGCGAGGTGGGGGTGGTGAGCGAGACGGAGGCCGCCCGCGTGGCGCGGGTGCCGCTGTCCGAGCTCATCGATCCGGCCAACCGTTTCGTGGTGCGCCATCCACTGGGCTATGTGGGCCCGGCGTTCACCGTGGACGAAATGCTGGTGTGGGGGTTCACAGCCGGGGTGCTCGCCGGATTGCTGGCGGTGTCCGGGTGGGAACGCGAATGGGACCATCACGATGTACGTGATCTGCAGGCCGCATTGGCCGCGGTAGGGATGACATTATGAGCGCCTCGGGCTGGCTCGACCTCGGCATCATCATTCTGGCGCTGCTGGCCGCGACCTCCGGGTGGCGGCAGGGCGCGGTCGCTTCGGCGCTCGCCTTCCTGGGCGTCATCCTCGGTGCGGTCGCGGGCATTCTGATCGCGCCGCACATCCTGAAGCACCTGAACGAGGGCCGCACCCGGGTGCTGGTGGGCGTGCTGCTCATCGTGGCGCTGGTGATCGTCGGCGAGGTCGCGGGCATGGTGCTCGGGCGGGCCGCGCGCGGCGGCATGCGGGATCCGTTCACCCGCAGCGTGGACAGCGTGGTGGGCGCGGGCCTGCAGGCGGTGGCGGTGCTGGCCACCGCGTGGCTGCTGGCGCTGCCGCTGACCAACTCCTCGCAGCCCGGAATCGCGGCCGCGGTCACCAACTCCCAGGTGCTGCGCAATGTCGACCATGTCGCGCCGGACTGGCTGCGGCGGGTGCCGACCGACTTCTCCAACCTGCTCAACACCTCCGGGCTGCCGGATGTCATCGGCCCGTTCGGGCACGTCCCGATCACCGCCGTGGAACCGCCCGATCCCAGCGTGCTGCAGCTGCCGGTGGCCCAGCAGCTGCAGGGCAGCGTGCTGCGCATCCGCGGCATCGCGCCCAGTTGCCAACGGCAGCTGGAGGGTTCGGGCTTCGTGGTGGCCCCGGAGCGCATCATGACCAATGCGCACGTGGTCGCGGGCACCAACACTGTCAGCGTGGACACCGCGCGCGGGTCGCTGCCCGCCACCGTGGTGTTGTTCGACTCGTCCAAGGACGTGGCGATCCTGGCGGTGCCGGGCCTGAACGCGCAGCCGCTGGACCTGGCTCCGGCCGACGCCGGCTCGGGGGAGAGTTCCATCGTGCTCGGTTACCCGGGCGGCGGGCGCTACACCGCCAGCGCGGCCCGCGTGCGCGAGACCCTGAACCTGAAGGGTCCCAATATCTACCGCGACGCCGACGTCAAGCGTGAGGTCTACACCATTCGCGGCCAGGTCCGGGCCGGTAACTCCGGCGGCCCGCTGGTGGACACCGACGGCCGGATCCTGGGCGTGGTGTTCGGCGCGGCGGTCACCGACGACGACACCGGGTACGTGCTCACCCTCGACGAGGTGCGGCCCGAACTGAGCTCGGCGGCAGGTCAATCGACGGCGGTCGGCACCGGCAGCTGTGTGCTGAGCTGAGCCTGGAAGAACGGAAAAACGGCCCCGGCGAACATGATTCGCCGGGGCCGTTCTTCCGTATCGGAGAGCCCCGTCAGGCCAGCAGTTTGGCGATCTCCGCGGTCACCGGCTCCGGATTCTCCTGGTGCGCATAGTGACCCGCGTCCGGGATGGCCACCACCCGGCGCTGCGGCGAGAGCTGCCGGCCGCGGCGGATGGTGCCCGGCAGGATGTACCGGTCGCAGTCGCCGTACAGGGCCAGCGTGGGCACCGGCACCGGTTCGCTCATGGCCGCCATGAAACGCCGGCCGTCGGGCCGCCACTGGCTACGGAAGGCCCAGCGCTGATATTCCAGCGCACAGTGCGCCGCGCCGGGGATCCGGATGGCGGTGCGCATGCGGCGGGCGGTGTCGGTGAATTCCTCGGTGGCCGACCAGCGTTCGCCCACCCGGTCGCGGAGCAGGAGTTCGATCGCGATGCCGTCGTCGCGGGTGAGCCGGGCCTCGGGCACCCGCGGCACCTGATAGCGCAGGAAGTCCGGCAGCCAGGCCGAGCGCTGTGGCTTGTCGCGCAGCACCGCCCGCTTCAGCGCCACCGGATGCGGGGAGCTGATCAGCGCGATGGATCGCACCACCCGCGGGTGCAGAACGGCGGTGGCCCAGCACACCAGGCCGCCCTCGGCGTGCCCGACCAGGGTCGCCTCGGTGTGGCCCAGCGCGCGGATCAGGCCGGCGACATCACCGGCGAGGGTCCAGCCGTCGTAACCGCGTGGTGGCTTGTCGGTGTCGCCGTAGCCGCGCAGGTCCACCGCCACCGTGCGGAAGCCGCGTGCGGCCAGCCCGGTCAGCTGGTGGCGCCAGGACCACCAGAAGTCGCCGAAGCCGTGCAGCAGCACGACCAGCGGCATGTCCGGGTCCGTGTAGGCCGTCCCGGCGGGCACGGCCTCGACCACGTGGAAGCGAATGCCGTTGGCGTGCACGTCCCGATGGGACCACGGCCCGTCATAGCGGACTGCGGACGGATCCGGATGCGAATTCGACGACACGCCGATGGAGCGTAATCGAAGGTCTAGGTCCGGGGCTTGCCGAGTTCGACGGAGACCTCGGCCGTCTCCCCGTCGGTGTGGCCGAAACCACTGGGCAGCACGCTCTTCGCCTCCTTGAGGGACTCGATGGTCTTCGCCGGCGCACGCAGCTTGCGCACCTTCAGGTAGCCCAGCAGCGCGAAGGCCGCGACCGCCGCGATCATCAACAGGAACACCACCAGGAACGCGGCCCAGCGGTACAGCCAGATGTCGAGCAGTTCGGCGAGGAAGAAGAAAAAGAAGAAGGAGCTGAACAGCAGGATGGTCAGCGCCAGGATGAAGAAGACGCTGCCCTGCAGGCCCTTCTTGATCTCACCGGTGACCTCGGCCTTGGCGAGTTCCACCTCGGCGCGCACCAGGGTCGACATCTGCTCGGTCGCGTCGCGGACCAAGGTGCCGAAGGTCGCCGACTGATGGGCGTCGACATCGGACAGCGGAATCGAAGTGACGGTGCGGGTGCGGTTCCCGTCGTAGCCGTTACCGCCCTGTGTGAAGCTCAATTGCTCGACCCTTCTCCATGTCCCGGTAGTACTGTCCGGTGTCGCTCTTGATTTTGCAGTGCCCGCTCGTCACGTCGTGCCTGGTGAGCACGGCCCCGACGCAACAGTAGCGCCGAACCCGCCAGGGAAGCCGCCAAAGACGTGAGCAACACCGCCGCTTTCGCGAGCTCTGCGGCCGACCCGTCGCCGACGTCTTCCAAGGCCAGTTCTGCCACCAAGAGGCTAACGGTGAAGCCGATCGCGCCCAGTACCGACAGGGCGAACATGTCCCGATAACCGAGATCATCGGGTCGTTCCGCGATTCCCAACCGGACGGCGAGCCAACTGGATCCGAAGATGCCGGCCGTCTTGCCGACCAGCAGGCCCAGGACGATGGCCAGCGCCAGCCGGTCGGTGAACAGCTTCGACAGCACGCTCGCATCCAGCGGAACGCCCGAGGCGAACAGCGCGAACAACGGTACGCACAGTGCGGCGGAGATGGGCTGGAAGAAATGCTCGAGCCGGGCGGCGGGCACGCGGTGCTCGTCCTCGCCGGGATCCGGTCGCACCCGGGTGAGCAGGCCGCAGGCCACGCCCGCCAGGGTGGCGTGAATTCCGGCCTCGTGCAGGGAGTACCAGGCGATCAGGCCCAGCGGGACGTAGATGAACGGGCTGCCGAGGCGGAAGCGCTGGGCCAGCGCCCAGCCGGCCAGGCACAGCACGGCCACCAGCAGCCACAGCATCTTCAGGGTGGTGGTGAACAGGACGGCGATCAGGATGATGGCGATCAGGTCGTCCACCACGGCCAGGCTGAGCAGGAACACCCGGGCGCCGGCCGGAATCCGCGATCCGGTCATGGCGAGCACGGCCAGCGCGAAGGCGATATCGGTGGCGACCGGGATGGCCCAGCCGCGGTCCATGCCCGGCGCGCCCCAGCCGACGGCGGTGGCGATGAGCGCGGGCAACACCACACCACCGACGGCGGCCACGATGGGCAGGGTGGCGCGTTTGCGGTCGGCGAGTTCACCGACCACCAGCTCCCGTTTGAGCTCCAGCCCGGCCACGAAGAAGAAGATGGCCAGCAGGCCGTCCTTGGTCCAGTCGGCCAGCGTGAGGTCGAGGTGGAGGGCGGGAATGGCGAGCCTGGTGTCGACCATGGTCGTGTAGCTCGCGCCCCACGGTGAGTTGACCCAGATGAGCGCCGCGGCCGCGGCGATGAGAAGCAGTGCGCCGCCGAAGGTTTCGGTTCTCAGATAGCGGGTCAGCTCGGAACGGACCTGAGTGATCACGGTGCAGCCTTTCGGTCGGTCGACGAGAAAGCGGCGTGCTACACCACTCCAGGGACCGACGGCACAACCGCATGCCGACCAGACTTCCCGGCACACCTTTTGCGCAATTCTAACGGTCTGCCCGGAACTTCTTGACTACCCCGTACCCGAAGCGGCCCCCTGATCGCCGATCAGGGGGCCGCTTCGGGGTCTGCCCGTTTACGCCTTGCCGGCGCGGATGGACTCGAACACGTTGGGGTCCACCAGGGTTGAGGTGTCGCCCAGTTCGCGGCCTTCGGCCACGTCGCGCAGCAGGCGGCGCATGATCTTGCCCGAACGCGTCTTCGGCAGTTCCGGCACCACGTGGATCTCGCGCGGGCGGGCGATGGGGGAGATCTCGCGGGAGACCTCGGCCTTGAGTTCGGTGATCAGATCGGCGCCGGTGTCGGTGGCCTCGGCGGTGAGGATCACGAACGCCACGATGCCCTGGCCGGTGGTCTCGTCGGACGCGCCGACGACCGCCGCCTCCGCGACGCCGGAGTGGCCCACCAGCGCGGACTCCACCTCGGCAGTCGAGATGCGGTGGCCGGACACGTTCATGACGTCGTCGACGCGGCCGAGCACCCACAGGTCCCCGTCGGTGTCGAGCTTGGCGCCGTCACCGGCGAAGTACCAGCCCTTCTCGGCGTAGCGGGACCAGTAGGTGTCCTGGTACCGCTCGTTGTCGCCCCAGATGCCGCGCAGCATGGACGGCCACGGCTGGTCGAGCACCAGGTAGCCGTTGGCCTCGGTCTCGCCGAGGGAGACCGGATTGCCTTCCTCGTCGACGACTTTCGCGGAGATGCCCGGCAGCGGGGTCATGGCCGCGCCCGGCTTGGCCGCGGCGACGCCCGGCAGCGGCGAGATCATGATGGCGCCGGTCTCGGTCTGCCACCAGGTGTCCACGATGGGAGTCTTGTTGCCGCCCACCACATCCCGGTACCAGCGCCAGGCCTCCGGGTTGATCGGCTCGCCCACCGAACCCAGCAGCCGCAGGCTGGACAGGTCGTGCGAATCCGGGATCTCGCGGCCCCACTTCATGAACGTGCGCACCAGCGTCGGCGCCGTGTAATAGATCGTGACGCCGTACTTTTCGATGATCTGCCAGTGCCGGTGCTCGTCGGGGAAGTTCGGGGTGCCCTCGTAGACGACCTCGGTCGCGCCGTTGGCCAGCGGGCCGTACACGATGTAGCTGTGCCCGGTCACCCAGCCGATATCGGCGGTGCACCAGTACACGTCCTGACCGGGCTTGTGGTCGAACACGTGGTGGTGGGTGTAGGCGGCCTGGGTCAGGTAGCCGCCGGAGGTGTGCAGGATGCCCTTGGGCTTTCCGGTGGTGCCGGAGGTGTAGAGGATGAACAGCGGGTGCTCGGCGTCGAAGGCCTGCGCCTCGTGCTCGGGGGAGCCGAGCGCGACGGTCTCGTCCCACCACAGGTCGCGGCCCTCGGTCATCTCGGTCTCGATGCCGGTGCGGCGCACCACGAGTACATGCTCGACGGTCGAATCACCCTCGGCGAGAGCCTCGTCCACGGCCGCCTTGAGCGGGGCCGGCTTGCCGCGCCGCCACTGGCCGTCGGTGGTGACGACCAGCTTGGCCGCGGCGTCGTCGACGCGCTGGCGCAGGGCGCTGGGGGAGAAGCCGGCGAAGACCACCGAGTGGGTCAGGCCCAGGCGGGCGCAGGCCAGTATGGCCACGATGGCCTCGGGGACCATCGGCATGTAGATGGCGACCCGATCACCCGCGGCCAGCCCCAGGCCGGTGAAGTAGTTGGCGGCACGCGACACCTCGGCCAGCAGCTCGGCATAGGTGATGTCGCGGGAGTCGCCGGGCTCGCCCTCCCAGTGGATGGCGACCCGGTCGCCGTGCCCGTCGAGCACGTGCCGGTCCACGCAGTTGTAGGCGACATTGAGCTTGCCGTCGGCGAACCACTTGGCGAAGGGCGCGTCGTCCCAGTCCAGCACCTGGGTGAAGGGCTGATGCCAGTGCAGGCGCCGTGCCTGTTCGGCCCAGAACCCGTCCCGGTCCGCTTGGGCTCGAGCATAAAGAGAGGCGTCGCCGTTGGCGGCGGCCGCGAACTCAGCGCTGGGCGGATAGGCATCCAGGTGGTCGGCGGTGGTTTCGGTCATCTCGTCTCTTCTTCTCTCGCGTGCAGGCCGCGTAGGGGTGACGGCGGCCACGTTCGACCCTAACCGACTGTGACCTGCGTCGTGTTTCGCCGTCTCGATCGGTGGGCGGTCGTGACGAGGCTCCCATCGGCGGCATGACCGAACCGTGAACGCGGGGTCCCCGCTGCTGTGCACTGTGTCACGTAGGGTCTCCCATTCGGATGCCCCATGTTGCCGGATTGCTAACAAGCCGAACATTCCCGTTTCGATCCGCTGACAACATCGGCCGCGATCGTTAATGTCCGATTCACCCCGAGGCCGACCGTTTCCTGGGATGGGAGAAACGCGTTGCGAATCAAGACGATCACCGCGCTCGCCGTGGCGGCACTGGCCACAAGCCTCAGCCTGACCGCATGCTCCTCCGGTGAGGACAACAATTCCGACTACGTCACCGTGAACGCCGCCGAACCACAGAATCCGTTGGTGCCCACCAATACCAACGAGAACATGGGCGGCCGCGTGGTCGACCGGCTCTGGGCGGGGCTGAAGTACTACGACGCCAACGGCACTCCGCACGACGAGATGGCGCAGTCCATCGTCACGCCGGACCGCCAGCACTACACCATCACCATCAAGCCGGACTGGACGTTCACCGACGGCACCGCGGTGACCTCGAAATCCTTTGTGGACGCGTGGAATTACGGCGCCCTGGGCACCAATGCGCAGCTGCAGAACTGGGTCTTCACCCCGATCGTCGGGTACGACGACGTCGCGGCGAATCCGCCCAAGGCGCAGACCATGTCGGGCCTGAAGGTGGTCGACGACCACACCTTCACCGTCGACCTCAAACAGCCGTCCATCGACTTCGAGCTGGAACTCGGCTTCTCGCCGTTCTATCCGCTGCCCGCCGTGGCCTACAAGGACATGAAGGCCTTCGGCGAGAACCCGATCGGCAACGGCCCCTACAAGTTCGCCGGCGCCGGTGCCTGGCAGCACAATGTGCAGATCGACGTGGTGCCCAACCCGGACTACAAGGGCGGGCGGCCCGCCAAGAACAAGGGCCTGCGCTTCAAGATGTACGCGAACATGGACACCGCGTACGCCGACCTGCTCCAGGGCAATCTGGACGGCCTGGACGTGATCCCGGATACCGCGCTGGCCACCTACGAGAAGGACCTGGGCGACCGGGCCATCCACAAGCCCATCGCCTACAGCCAGCACATCGGCATCCAGCCCAATGTCGCCCACTTCTCCGGACCCGAAGGAGTGCTGCGGCGCAAGGCGATTTCGATGGCCATCAACCGGGAACAGATCGCCGCCAACATCTTCCACAACACCCGCGTCCCCTGCCAGGACTTCACCGCCTTCACCCTGCCCGGGTTCCGCGCCGGCCTGCCGGGTTCCGAAGTGCTGAAGTTCAATCCGGACGAGGCCAAGAAGCTGTGGGCGCAGGCCGACGCCATCTCGCCGTGGTCGGGCACCTTCCAGATCGCCTACAACTCCGACGGCGGTCATCAGGCCTGGATCGAGGCCACCGCGAACAGCATCAAGAACACCCTCGGCATCGACGCGGTCGGCGCGCCCTACCCGACGTTCAAGAACATTCGCGACGAGATCGTGCACGAGAACGTGGGCAAGGCGTTCCGCTACGGCTGGCAGGGCGACTACCCGTCCATGTTCGAATACCTGACCGCGCTGTTCCTGAGCACCTCGGAAACCAATGACGTGCACTACAAGAGCCCGGAATTCGACCGGCTGCTCAACAGCGCCCTCGCCGCCGCCACACCCGAACAGGCGTATGACGGCATCGCGCAGGCGCAGACCGTGCTGTTCCGGGACATGGCCGATATCCCGATCTTCGACTACAACGTCGCGGCCGGGCGCTCGGACAAGGTGAAGCAGGCGCCTGTCTCCTGGTCGGGGCTGTTCGACTTCGAGAACATCGAGAAGTAGCCCGGCATGGTGTGGTACGTCGTCCGGCGGCTGCTCCAGATGATCCCGGTCTTCTTCGGGGCGACGCTGCTCATCTACGCGATGGTCTTCCTGATCCCCGGCGACCCCATCCAGGCGCTCGCCGGGGACCGGCAGATGACCCCGGCGGTGGAGGCGTCCCTGCGCGCTCGCTACCACCTGGATCAGCCGTTCTTCATCCAATACCTGGAGTACCTGAAAGGCATTGTCACGCTGGACTTCGGGACGTCCTTCTCGGGTCGGCCGGTGCGCGACGAGCTCGCCCGCGCGTTCCCGATCACCTTCCGGCTGTCCGTCATGGCGGTCTGCATCGAAGCGGTCTTCGGCGTGACGTTCGGGCTGATCGCGGGGCTGCGCAAGGGCAAGCTCTTCGACTCCACCATGCTGGTGCTCAGCCTGGTGATCATCGCGGTGCCGATCTTCGTGGTCGGCTTCCTCGCGCAGTTCCTGCTCGGCGTGAAGTGGGGCATCGCACCGGTGACCGTCGGGGCGAAGGCGAGCTTCACGGATCTGCTGGTACCGGCGTTCGTACTCGCGTCGCTGTCGTTCGCCTACGTGTTGCGGCTGACCCGGAACGCGGTGGCGGAGAACATGACCGCCGACTTCGTGCGCACCGCCACCGCCAAGGGACTCAGCCGCAGGCGGGTGATCGTGGTGCACATCCTGCGCAACTCGATGATCCCGGTGGTCACCTTCCTCGGCACCGATCTGGGCTTCCTGCTCGGCGGCGCGGTGGTCACCGAGGGCATCTTCAATATCCCGGGCGTCGGCGGCACGCTCTACCAGGCCATTACGCGCGGGGAACCGCCCACGGTGGTGGCCTTCGTGACGGTGCTGATCGTGATCCTGTTGCTGTCCAACCTGATCGTCGACCTGCTCTACGCCGCCCTCGACCCGAGGATCCGCTATGCCTGAACCCGAGGCCCGCGACAGCCGGCAACCCGCGGTCCGCGAAATGCGCCGTGGCCAGGAGCATTTCGTGGCGCCGCCGGACGAGGTCCAGGTCCTGGCCACCGACACCCTGGACGAGACCACCGCCCCCACCAGCGTGTGGCGGGACGCCTGGCGGCAGCTGCGGCGCAATCCCATCTTCCTCGCGGCGGCGGTACTGATCGTGCTGGTGGTGCTGGTCGCCGTGTGGCCGCAGCTGTTCACCAGCCAGGATCCGCGCTACTGCAACGGTGACTTCAGCATGCAGAAGCCGTCCGGGGCGCACTGGTTCGGTTTCGACAAGCAGGGCTGCGACATCTACGCCCGCACCATCTACGGCGCCCGCGCCTCGGTGGTGACCGGTGTCGGCGCGACGCTGATGTACGTGCTCATCGGCGGCGCCCTGGGTGCGATCGCCGGATACTATGGCGGGCTGCTGGATTCGGTGGTGTCGCGGATCTCCGAGGTGTTCTACGCGCTGCCGCTGATGCTGGCCTCCATCGTGCTCATGCAGCTGCTCGCCTCGCGTACGGTGTGGACGGTCATGCTCACGCTGGCCTCGTTCAGCTGGCCGCAGGCCGCGCGCATCGTGCGCGGCGCGGTGATCGAATCGAAGAACAGCGAGTACGTCACGGCGGCAAAGGCCCTGGGCGTCTCCAGATTCCGGACGCTGGTGCGGCACGTGCTGCCCAACTCGGCCGGGCCGCTCATCGTGGTGAGCACCATCGCGCTGGGTGTCTTCATCGTCACCGAGGCGACGCTGTCGTATCTGGGCGTCGGGCTCACCCGGCAGACCGTGTCGTGGGGATCGGATATCGCGGTGGACCAGAAGGAGATTCGCACCTCGGCCATCCTGTTCTACCCGGCCACCGCGCTCGCGCTGACCGTGCTCAGCTTCATCATGCTCGGCGACGCCGTGCGCGACGCCTTCGACCCCAAGGCCCGCAAGAGGTGAGCGCCATGACCGAACCACTGCTCGAGGTCCGCGATCTGAACGTGGCCTTCACCGCCGACCGGCGCGAGGTCCCGGCGGTGCGCGGGGTGAGCCTGACGGTGTATCCGGGGCAGACGGTCGCCATCGTCGGCGAATCCGGATCCGGCAAATCGACCACCGCGCACGCCATCATCGACCTGCTGCCCGGCACCGGCCGGATCACTTCCGGCTCGGTGCTCTTCGATGGCAAGGACCTGTCGAAGGCCACCGGCCGCGAGATCGTCGGAGTGCGCGGGCGCGGTATCGGCTTCGTGCCGCAGGACCCCATGTCCAACCTGAACCCGGTGTGGAAGGTCGGATTCCAGATCCGGGAAACCCTGGAGGCCAATGGCGTTGCCAAGGGCCGGGCCGCCCGGCAGCGAGCTGTCGAACTGCTCGCCGAGGCCGGCATGCCCGATGCCGAACGCCGCGTCAACCAGTACCCCCACGAATTCTCCGGCGGCATGCGCCAGCGCGCGCTCATCGCCATCGGCCTGTCCTGCCGGCCGAAACTGCTCATCGCCGACGAACCCACCTCGGCGCTCGACGTCACCGTGCAGCGTCAGATCCTCGACCACCTCGACGGCCTGACCACCGAACTCGGCACCGCGGTCCTGCTCATCACCCACGACCTGGGCCTGGCCGCCGAACGGGCCGAACACCTGGTCGTCATGTACCGCGGCCGCGTGGTGGAATCCGGACCGGCCCTGCAGATCCTGCGCGAACCCCAGCACCTGTACACCAAGAAACTGGTGAACTCCGCGCCCTCGCTGGCCTCGCAGCGGCTGTCCTCGGTGCGCAAGCGGGCCGAGGTGCGCGAGCAGGCCGTCCAGGTCGCCGGGCAGCTGGCCGAAACCGACGCCGAATTCGCCAGTGCCCCCGACGATCTGCTCGTCGCGGACCACCTCACGCGGGTGTTCCGCATTCGCGGCAACGCGCCGTGGCGATCCTCCGAACTCGTTGCGGTGGACGATGTCTCGTTCACTCTGCGGCGCGGCACCACCACCGCGATCGTCGGCGAATCCGGTTCGGGCAAATCCACGGTGGCACAGATGGTGCTGGGCCTGCTGCCGCCCACCGCCGGCCGCGTCACCTTCGACGGTCGCGAGGTGGCGACCCTGGATGCCAAGGCCGCCTTCGCTTTCCGTCGCCGCGTGCAACCCGTGTTCCAGGACCCGTACGGGTCCCTCGACCCGATGTACTCCATCTACCGGACCATCGAGGAGCCGCTGCGCACCCATCGCCTCGGCACCCCGGCCGAGCGCGAGGCCACCGTGCGCGATCTGCTCGACAAGGTCTCGCTCCCGGCCTCGGTCATGCGCCGCTACCCGAACGAGCTCTCCGGCGGCCAGCGCCAGCGGGTGGCCATCGCCCGGGCCCTGGCGCTCTCCCCGGAGCTGGTGGTCTGCGACGAGGCCGTCTCGGCCCTCGACGTGCTGGTACAGGCTCAGATCCTGCAGCTGCTCAACGAGCTACAGGCCGATCTCGGCCTCACCTACCTGTTCATCACCCACGACCTGGCCGTGGTCCGCCAGATCGCGGACGACGTCCTGGTCATGCAGCAGGGCAGGGTGGTCGAGGCCGCATCCACCACCGAGGTGTTCGACCACCCGCAGTCCGAATACACCCGCCGCCTGCTCGACGCCATCCCCGGTCGCGACCTGCTCGCGGGATGACCGACCGGGTGTCGGCGGGCGATCCGATACCCGGCAGTAGCCTCGTACCTCGTGACCGACCCGTTGCAGCCCCTCGTCGACCTGCCCGGCGTGCGTGATGCCGCCGACAAGGCCCGCGACGCCCTCGCCGAGGTGCATCGCCACCGGGCGAACCGCCGCGGCTGGCCCACCACCGCCGCCGAGGCCGCCGTCCGCGCGGCCCGCTCCTCCGCCGCCATCGACGGCGGCACCATCGATCTCCCCGCCGACGGCCGCGTCGACGACCCGATCCTGGCCGGCTCGTTGCGCGTGGGCCAGGCCCTCGACGCCGAGGCCCTCACCAACCTGGTCGGCGTCTGGCAGCGCGCCCCGCTCCAGGCTCTCGCCCGCCTGCACCTGCTCGCCGCCGCCGACATGGTCGACGACCAAGAACAGCTGGGCCGCCCCCGCAATGTCCCCGGCGTCGCCGAACGTCTGGACCTGCTGGTCCAGACCATTACCAGTACGAAGGCCCCCGCCCCGGTGATCGCGGCCGTCGTTCACGGCGAACTGCTCTCCCTGCGGCCCTTCGGCACCGCCGACGGCATCGTCGCCCGGGCCGCCTCCCGCCTGGTCGCTGTGTCCAGTGGCCTGGACCCGCACAGCCTCGGCGTCCCCGAAGTCTTCTGGCTCCGCCGCCGCCAGGCCTACCTCGACGCCGCGGCCGCCTTCGGTATGGGGACCGCGGAGGGCGTCGGCGGCTGGGTGATCTTCACCTGTGGCGCTCTCGAAGACGGCGCCCGCGAGGCCCGCTCGATCGCGGACGCCGCCTCGGGGTAAGCCCCCTGATCACGAAACTGTCTGTACGCCACGGGTTTCCGGGGTCCATACACGTCAAAGCGGGCGGCGTTGTCGCGAATTGCGACCTCACCGCCCGCTAGCACGGACTACCCGGTTACCAAGCGTGCTTTTCTGGTTGTGTTTTCTTCGGCCTCGGCGAGCTCTCCAGCATCCGGCGGTTCATCCCCGCATTGATTGCGAGGCCCTTGCCGTCGATATCCTGGATAACGCAGGCCCACAACTACTGTTGCCCTTGTCGCGGCGTGCTCCGCGTGGGTGCCTGGTGTCCGTGCTGGGAAGGGTGGGATGGGAGGTCGAATCTTCTCTTCCGATCCGATCTTGGCCTTCCGTCCTTCCGTGCCTCCATTGTTACCCCGTGACCGCCATCACATCAAGACCTGGGGAAACTTTCAAAAACTCGGCGTGTCCCGCCATTTTTCATCCGGGCGTTTCCGGCGGGTCGGCGTCAGCGGCGCCGTCGCAGCAGCCGGTAGGTGAGCGCTCCGGCCGCCAGCGCGCTGAGCCCGACCGCGGCGGTCGCGGCCACCGTGGTGGTGGTCGGAGCCGGGATCCGCGCCCACAGCGACACCGGATTGGAGAAGGCGAGAATCGGCCAGCCACGGGTGGTGGCCTCGCGCCGAAGGCCCCGATCCGGATTCACCGCCGTGGGGTGACCCACCACCTCGAGCATGGGCAGATCGGTGACCGAGTCGGAGTAGGCGTAACAGCGGGACAGGTCGTAATCGTATTGCGCCGCAAGCTTTTCGATCGCCTCGACCTTGCCCGGGCCGTAGCAGTAGAACTCGACTTCGCCCGCGTACCTGCCGTTTTCGATGACCATGCGGGTGGCGGCGAAGTGGTCCGCGCCGAGCGCCGCGGCGATCGGGGCCACCATCTCCTCGCCGGAGGCCGAGACGATCACCACGTCGTGGCCTCGAATCCGGTGGTCCGCAATGAGATCCGCCGCCTCGGCGTAGATGAGCGGGTCCACGATGTCGTGCAGGGTCTCGGCGACGATCGAGCGCACCTGGTCCACATCCCAGCCCGCGCACATCTTGGTCAGATGCTCGCGCATGCGCTCCATCTGATCGTGATCGGCGCCGGACAGCAGGAACAGGAAGTGGGCGTAGCTGCTCTCCAGCACGGCCCGCCGGCTGAGCAGTCCCTGGTCCAGGAACGGCTTGCTGAACACGAAGGCGCTCGACCTGGCGATCACCGTCTTGTCGAGATCGAAGAAGGCGGCGACTCGTCCGCGTTCGGCTGTCACGTCGTCCAGGATATGGTTCTGCGCCGCGCCATTTCATTCGCCTCTGCCGCATGCGTGGCGAGGGTCACCGCGAGACCCGGTTCATCCGGGTTAGCCAGGGGGAAGCCGAGCCGTCGGGGCGGGAAAAAGACTCGCCGGGCGGACTTGCAATCCGGTCGGGGCTTGGGTGTAGTATCGCAGATACCTGGACATGGTCCAGGCGCGTTCAGCCCGACCCCCCGGGGCTGAACCCGACGGCCCCAGCCTCCTCCCCCCCCGGCTGGGGCCGTCCTCTATTTACGGACAGTTCCGGATCCGTTCCCGCTTCTCGAGTTCTGCACAGGCCGCGTGTTATCCACACTCGCCGTGGAGGCGCTTTCGCCGCTGCTCCGATCGGGCGACGCTGACCTGCATGAACTCCGATGCCGCCACCCCACCGGCCCTGTCGCTGGTCGCCGATCCCCGCCTGCGCGACGAGATTCGCCGCATCGCCGCCGCGGCCGACCGCCCGCTCGACGAGCGCGTGCCGCCGCCGGGCCGCCACTCCTGGACCAATGCGTCCGTGATCATCGTCGATACCGCTGCCGCACATAGCTGTGCGTCCGCCGCCCACCCCCGCCGCCCGGGGATTCTCCTGGTGACCGATGGCGAGCCCGGTTTGCTCGATTGGCAAGCCGCCACCGCGGCCGGCGCCGAACAGGTGCTGCCCCTGCCCGCCGCCGCCGACGCCCTGATCGCCGCCTTCGCCGCCCACGACCGCCGGCGCCCCGGCGACGGCGCGGTCCTCGCGGTGGCCGGTGCGGGCGCGGGATCCGGCGCCTCCGTGCTGGCCGCCGCCGTAGCCCTCACGGCCGCAGGCCGTTTCCGCGACCGCACCCTGCTGGTCGACTGCGCTCCCTACGGCGGCGGCCTCGACCTCCTCCTCGGCCTGGAGCGGGCGCCGGGGCTGCGCTGGCCCGACCTCACCATCGAACACGGCCGCGTTTCCGCTCCCGCTCTGCACGAGGCGCTGCCCGCCACTGCGGGGTTGGCCGTACTCTCCTGCGGAAGAGGCGCTCCCGCAACCGAACTCGGCGCGCTCTCGCCGAGTGCGGACCCGATTGCCCTCGGGCGCAGCTCCGTCGGCGGTGCCGCTTGCCACGTACAACCCGCACCGATGCTTCATCCCGTCCCGCTCTGTTCGGACGGAACCTCCTCGCTCGCAACGGACCTCGACGGGCCTCCGTCTTGCGTGGTCGACCGCGGCGTCGCTGTCTTCAGTCCGCAGGCGCTCTCCGGCGCGACCGGTGATCATGCGGCCGAGTTGAGCCGTGCCGACGGATCGGTGGCGGCGGCACTCGCGCCCGCCGCGGTGCGAGCGGTCCTCGAGGGCGGCCGGGCGGCCGGCGATCTCGTGGTCGCGGACCTGTCCAGCGACCACGGACCGCACACCGACCAGGTTCTCGAGGTGGCCGATCTGGTGGTGCTGGTAACCCAGGCGCGCCTGCGCTCGATCGCCGCGGCCGAATCCGCCGCGGCCTACCTGACCGCGCGAAATCCGAATGTGCGCTTGATCGTCCGGGGCCCCGCGCCCGGCGGCCTCGCCCCGTCCGACATCGCCGAGGCGCTCACCCTGCCGCTGCTCACCGCGGTCCCGTCGCAGCCGGGCCTGACCGAGCGCCTGGAACGCGGGGGCCTGACCGTCCGGCGGCGCGGTCCGCTCCGCACCGCCGCCGAAACCGCTTTGACCGCACTGTTTTCCGAGAGTCCCCGCTACTGCCGGCCTCCCGGCGGCCCGGGCCACTCGTGGTGGCGTATTGCCCGCGCGCACGGTTCGACCTGTGGTTCTCCGTTGCCGGAACCTGCGGGATCCCGGCAATGAGTGAGCTGGTGACGACCGAGCTGCTGGAGCGGGTGCGGGAGCGGCTGGCGGAAGGGGCGGCGGATCCGGATCCGGCGCGGGTGGCGGCGGCCATTCGGGCCGAGGCGGGCGGGGTGCTCGCGGACACGGATCTGTTGCGGGCCTTGCGATTGCTGCAGACCGAGATGACCGGCGCGGGCGTGCTGGAGCCGCTGCTGCACGACCCCGAGGTGGCCGATGTGCTGGTCACCGGGCCGGATTCGGTGTGGGTCGATCGGGGTCGGGGCCTGCGGCGTACCCCGGTGCGGTTTCCGGACGAGGCGGCGGTGCGGCGGCTGGCGCAACGATTGGCCCTGGCGGCCGGACGGCGGCTGGATGATGCGCAGCCGTGGGTGGACGGACGGCTGGCGGGAACCGAAGCGGCATCCGGGGATTCCTTCGGGGTGCGGTTGCACGCGGTGCTGTCGCCGATCGCGCACGGCGGCACCTGCCTGTCGCTGCGCGTGCTGCGCCCCGCCACCCAGGGTCTGGACGCGCTGGCTGCGGCCGGTGCGGTGCCACCGGACGCGAAACTCCTGCTGGAGCACATCATTCGTGCCCGGCTCGCCTTCCTGGTGGTCGGTGGCACCGGCGCGGGGAAGACCACACTGCTGTCGGGCCTGCTGGCCAAGGTGGCCCCCGCCGAGCGGATCGTCTGCGTCGAGGACGCGGCCGAGCTCGCGCCACCGCATCCGCATGTGGTCCGCCTGGTCGCCCGCCCCGCCAATGTCGAGGGCGCGGGCCAGGTCACCGTGCGTGATCTGGTGCGCCAGGCGCTCCGTATGCGCCCGGATCGCATTGTGGTGGGGGAGGTTCGGGGCGCCGAGGTCGTCGATCTGCTGACCGCGCTCAATACCGGCCATGACGGTGGGGCGGGGACCGTGCACGCCAACTCGCCCGGCGAGGTCCCGGCCCGGCTGGAGGCGCTCGCGGCCCTGGGCGGCATGCCCGCGCCCGCCCTGCACAGCCAGCTGGCCGCCGCGATCCAGGTGATCCTGCATGTCCACCGCCGGCCCGACGGGCGTCGCGCGCTCCGCGAAATCGGCGTGGTCACCCCCGTCGACGGCCGGGTGCGGATCGCACCCGCATGGACCGCCGACACCCGTCCGACTCCGGGCGCTGTGCTCCTCAGGAAACTCCTCGACGAAAGGACTCGGGATGATCCCCGCGAGTGAAGACTGCCCGGGCTCGTGCGGTTGCCCCCGGCCCCGGTCGAATTCGCCGTTCCACGGTTCGATTCCGCCCTCCACTCCAGGCTCGGATCGGTTGTGCTGCAATTCGTTCGGTCTGCGTGGCTCACGGTTCGCGGGATCGCGGCTGGCGTTGCGCGATGGCGGTTGCCAGCCGAGTATCACCGATTCGATTGGCGCCGAGGATGATCCGGGCTCGAAGCAGTCCGGAGGTGACTGATGGGATCCGGCTTCGGCCCGCACGCGCTCGCATCGGTCTGCCTCGCGCTGGCGCTGCTCGTGGTGCCTCCGCCGATCGCGCGGCGGCGCATGTCTCGGCTGTTCAAGCTTCGTGAGTGCGGGCGAAAGGCCAGGCGCGGCTGGATGATCCGCATTGCGCCGTTGTCGGCATTGCCCCTGATGCTCCTCGTCGGCCCCGGTCCGGTGGTGGCCGCGGTACTGCTGGCGACCACCGTCCTGATTCGGTGCCGCCGCGCGAGGCGAGAACGGCAGCGGGGCATCGAGATCGCACAGTTGCTGGAGGGGCTGGAGGCGGTGATCGGGGAGCTGCGGATCGGCGCACATCCGAGCGCCGCGGCCCAGGTGGCGGCCCGTGAGACCGCGGGCGACGTGGCACGGGCCTTCGCGGTCAGCGCGGCGCGGAGCCGGTTGGGCGGGTCCGGCGCGGAGGGCCTGCGGCGTCCCGGCTCGGTGGTGGCGCGGGAACTGTCCCGAGTGGCCGGGGCCTGGCGGGTGGCCGAGCGGCACGGGCTCGCCCTGGCCGAGCTGCTGGCCGCCGCGCGTTCGGATCTGCTGGGCCGCAAGCGATTCCGCGATCGCACGTCCGCGGCGCTGGCCGGGGCCCGGGCGACCGCCGCGGTGCTGGCCCTGCTGCCCGTGCTCGGCCTCGGCCTGGGCGAGCTGATGGGTGCGTCCCCGCTGCGTGTGCTGTTGCTGTCCTCGGCGGGCACGCTGCTGCTGCCCCTGGGGTCCGCCCTGAGCTGCGCCGGTCTGCTGTGGGCCGATGCCATCACCGACAAGGTGCTGCGATGACTCCGTCCGTGGCCGCGGTGCTGGCGGCTATCGCGGTGCTCATGCTGCCGGGCCGGACCGGTGCGGTCCGCAGGCTGCGCCGACTGCGGGACCCGGTGCGCGGTAATCCACTGCCGCAAACGGAGTTCCGGGCCGAGCCGGATCCGCTCGGGGTCGCCTCCGCCCTCGATCTGCTGGCAGCGTGCCTGCGCGCCGGGCTGCCCACCGCCGCCGCTGCCGCGGCGGTCGCATCCGAGGCCCCCGATCCACTGGCCTCTGCGCTGCGCCGGGTTGCCGACCTGCTGGCGCTGGGCGCGGATCCGGCCACCGCGTGGGAGCAGGCCACGGCCGGCTCCGCCGAGGAGACTGTGACGGCGCTGGCGCGGCTGGCCCGTCGCTCGGCGCGCTCGGGAACCGGATTGGCCACGGCCGTGGCCGAATTGGCGGAGCGCCGCCGGGGCGAGCTCGAGGATGTGGCCGCGGCCCGGGCCGAGCGGGCCGGGGTGCTGATCGGCGGCCCGCTCGGCCTCTGCTTCCTGCCCGCCTTCCTGTGCCTGGGAATCGTCCCGGTGGTGATCGGCCTGGCGGGCCGGGTGCTGGAAGGCGGTCTGCTGTGACCGGCGGCGGCCGCGAGGTTCACGACTGTGCCGGTGCGGATCGGCCGTGCCGGAGTGAGGGAAGGAGCGAGCATGGGAACGTCCGTCCGAAACCTGCTCTGGGAGCTGCGGACCCGGCTGCTGCACGCCGTGACCGCGGACCACGGGATGAGCACCGCCGAATACGCGATCGGGACGATCGCGGCCGCCGCCTTCGGGGCGGTGCTGTACACGGTCGTGACCGGCGACAGCATTGTGAGCGCCCTGACCAACATCATCGACAAGGCGCTGAAGACTCCCGTCAAGTGACGTATGTCACACCACCTCCCCATGCCGAGGCGGGCATGGCGACCGTGGAGGCGGCCATAGCGCTGGCCGCCCTCGTCGCGGTCGTGGTGCTGGGCGTCGGCGCCCTGCTGGCGGTATCGGCGCAGGTGCGTTGTGTCGATGCCGCCCGCGAGGCGGCCCGTCTCGCCGCTCGCGGTGACACCGACGTCGGTGTCGTCACCGCCCGCCGGGTCGCACCGCCCGGTGCCCGGGTCGTCGTCCGCACCGAGGGCGACCTGGTCGTCGCCGAGGTGAGTGCCCGCGCCACCCTTGTTCCGGTCACCCTGCACGCGGCGGCGGTGGCGGCGCGGGAGCCCGGAGCATCCCGATGAGGCGCACGATCATGGATCGGGCCGGGAGCGAGGCGGGTGGCGTGACCGTCACCGCATGCCTGGCCCTGATCGGCCTGCTGGCGGTCGCGGTCCTGATTGCCCAGGTCGGAGTGGCGGTGGCGGCCCGGCACCGGGTGCAGGCCGCCGCGGATCTGAGTGCGCTGGCCGCGGCCGGTGCGCTGGATGGCGGCGTCTCCGCCGCGTGCGGCCGGGCCGCGGCCGTCGCGGGCCGGATGGGCGTGCGACCGGCCGGATGCGTGGTGCTGGGCTGGGACGTGACGGTGACGGTTGCCGGCCGGGTATCGCTGGGCCCACTGGGGGAACGGGACGTGCGCGCGGTCGCGCGGGCGGGCCCGGCGGACGAGCCGAGGTAGCGAGGCAATATCTCGTACCGAGCGGTTGGTTAGAAATGTGATGGCGCGGGCCACATCAGTGGTCGATCAATGTCGAAATTCGATGAATGCGGGAGGCGAATAGATTGGGTATCGATTGCTTTCCAATTCGTTCCCGGAGACTCATTCGAATGAATGCACAGGTAAATCCGGGAGCGACATTATCGAACGGAGCAATCCCTCAGTTAACAGGATAGCATCCCTTTTTAATCGACTTGGGTCTCCGGCGTGTCGCGGCCACTCCTCAGCATCCGGATTCCGCCCGATATCAGCCAGCTGACAAGGCCGACCGGTTGGTCGTGTGGCGCTCCGGTCTCACGACGGAGACGGCTGTGTCACGGTTCGGGAGAGCGGTCGTCATCTTCCCCGAGTTCGGCCAGCACGGCCCGCAGTAGCCGGGCCGCACCGGCCTTGTCCAGCGGGTTGTTGCCGTTGCCGCACTTGGGTGACTGCACGCAGGACGGGCACCCATGCGCGCACGCGCAGGACTCGATGGCGCCCAGCGTGGCCGTCAGCCAGTGCCGCAGCCGGACGAAGCCGCGCTCCGCGAAGCCCGCCCCGCCCGGATGCCCGTCATAGACGAAGACCGTGGGCAGCCCGGTGTCGGCGTGTTCGGCGGTAGACACGCCGCCGATATCCCACCGATCGCAGGTCGCCACCAGCGGCAGCATGCCGATCGCGGCGTGTTCGGCCGCATGCAGTGCGCCCGCGGCGTGCCGGGCGTCGATCCCGGCCCGGGCCAGCAGGTCCGGCGTGACCGTGTAGAACACGGCCCGGGTGGGCAGCGTCTGCGCCGGCAGGTCCAGCGGCACCAGGTCCAGCACCTCGCCGCTGGGCAGCCGGCGCAGGTACGCGACCACCTGACGGGTCACCAGCACCTGCGCCAAAGCCGTTGTGACCGAGCCGGATCGGCGCTCCTCGGTCACCGCCTCGATCTCCAGCGAGGTGACCACCCGTGCACTGGTGCTCCACCCCGGCGTGTCGGCGTGCACCAGCGCGACGCCCTCCTCGAGGTCCAGCTCGTCGACCACGTAGCTCTCGCCCTGATGCAGGTGCACCGCGCCCGGATGCAGGGTGGCCGGAGCGCGCCCGGCGTCGGTGGTGCCCAGCATGCGGCCCGACTCGCCGTCCACCACCGCCACCGCCGTGCCGATGCCGCCGCGCACGTCCACCGCGTCGTGCGGATGCGCGCCGGCGGTCACGAACCAGCGCGCCGACCCGTCCCGCGCTACGCCCGCACGCCGCCGGATCACACCCTGTTCGGCCAGGTCGGACAGCAGTTCCCAGGCCTGGAAGGCATGCACTTCCGCATCGCTGAGCGGCTGTTCCATGGCCGCGCACAGCAGATGCGGTCCGAGCACGTACGGGTTGTGCGGGTCGGTGATGGTGGCTTCCAGGGGCCGCCCGAGCAGCGCCTGCGGGTGATGCACGAGGTAGGTGTCCAGGGGGTCGTCCCGCGCGATGAGCAGCACCAGCGACCCCTGGGTGCGTCGGCCGGCGCGCCCGGCCTGCTGCCAGAACGAGGCGACCGTCCCCGGATATCCCGCCACCACAACGGCATCCAGCCCGGCGATGTCCACGCCCAGTTCCAGGGCATTCGTGGTGGCCGCACCCAGCAGCGAGCCGTCCGAGAGCGCCGCCTCCAGCGCCCGCCGGTCCTCGGCCAGGTACCCGGCCCGATAGGCCGCGACACGCCCGGGGAGCTCGGCATCCACCTCCGCCAGCAGCCGCCGCGTGTCCATGGCGACCAGTTCGGCGCTGCGCCGCGACCGCACGAAGGTCAGCGTGCGCGCCCCCTCGACCACCAGATCCGCCATCACGGTGGCGGCCTCGGCCCCGGCCGAACGCCGCACGGCCGCACCGTTTTCCCCGGTCACGCCGCTGCCGAGCAGCGGCGGCTCCCACAGCGCCACGGTCCGCGCGCCCTGCGGCGACCCGTCGTCGGTGACCGCGACACACGGTGCGCCGATCAGCTTTTCGGCGGTGGCCGCCGGATCGGCCGTGGTCGCCGAGCACAGCACGAAAACCGGATCCGCTCCGTAGCGCTCGGCGAGTCGCCGTAACCGGCGCAGCACGAGCGCCACGTGCGAGCCGAAAACTCCGCGATAGATATGACATTCGTCGACCACGATGTATTTGAGCTGACGCAACAATCGCGCCCACCGCTGATGAGACCGCAGCATTCCGACGTGCAGCATGTCCGGATTGGTGAACACCCATCGCGCGTGCGCCCGCACCCACTGCCGGATTTCCGCCGGCGTATCGCCGTCATACGGCGCGGGATGAATGGTGCGCAGCGGATCTTCGCTGGTCAGCTCGTTGACCATGCGCAGCTGATCGGCCCCCAGCGCTTTGGTCGGCGACAGATAGAGCGCTGTGGCCCGCGGATCCTGTTGCAGCGCGGTCAAAACCGGCAGCTGATACGCCAGCGATTTCCCGGACGCCGTCCCGGTCGACACCACCACGTGCCGCCCCGCCGCGGCCAGTTCCGCGGCGCGGCTCTGGTGGCTCCACGGCTCCGCGACTCCGGCCGCCTGAACTGCGGCGATGACATCCGGAGATGTCCATTCGGGCCATTTCGTGATCTGCGCCGCGCGCGGCGGTAGCTCGCTGACATGGGTGAGTCGGGGGTCACCCGAAAGCGGGCTATTAAGGACACGATTCAGCAACGATCTCCCGTAGCTGATGTCGCTGTTGTCTCCGGATCGACGCATCGGATCCTCGCCATTCATCGAAGCGTCACCGCGACACGCCCAACGGGTGCGAAACGTGTGTGCGCCTGCCGCCTCACCTGCCATTTCACTGCAGAGTAGCGACCTGCCTCACACCCTGTTTGCCAGATGCTCGCTCTGTTATCCGAAAGCAAACCAACTTCAAGTACGGATTTGGGCATTATGCCCCTCACCTGCGCATTCGCAAGATCAACTTTTTTGCAAATTGTGGGTAACTCCGCTGTTGAATTCCCGGAAGACATGGTTCACTGGTTCCTGGTCGCAAGCTTCTGTGTTCGAGGGAACGGATCGAAAGTCCAAACCATCAGCAGGATCGATGTTGCGAACGGTGTACTAGGTGCTTTCCTGCAGGGGGAACAGAGTACAGCGGTCTCAACGGACCCGGTGGATGAACCCAGTTGTCCGCCGTTCCGGTATGGAAAGAGAAGGAACAGAATGGCACAGGGAACTGTGAAGTGGTTCAACGCGGAGAAGGGGTTCGGCTTCATCGCGCCCGAGGACGGCTCAGCTGACGTCTTCGTCCACTACTCCGAGATCCAGGGGTCGGGCTTCCGCACCCTCGAGGAGAACCAGAAGGTCGAGTTCGAGGTTGGTCAAGGCACCAAGGGCCCGCAGGCCACCGGTGTTCGCGCGCTCTCCTGAGCGAGCCAACCCCTCAGGTTCCGTCCCCCATCGCCCCCGGCGGTGGGGGACGACCCATATCTGGACCCATTACACTCGATCACGATCAGGGGCTACATCGTCGCCGTGCACCAGCCACGGCCTTCGAACACGGTATAAACGTTGCTGGCAGCGATATCGGACATCGCAGCCGTTTGCCCCAGCCGCGTAGAGCGCGTACACCAGCGCCGACGCGGATCGAGATGAAAGGTGTGTTCGCCGGTGGCAACACGAGACCGCGGTGCAGCGCCGAACCCCCAGGCAGCGCCCGACCAGGGCCGTTCCCTGCGTCGTCTCGTGATTGTCGAGTCGCCGACGAAGGCCAAGAAGATCGCCCCCTACCTGGGCCGCGGCTATGTCGTGGAGGCCTCGGTCGGTCATATTCGGGACCTGCCGCGGGGTGCGGCGGATGTGCCCGCCAAATACAAAGGACAGCAGTGGGCTCGGCTCGGCGTGGATGTCGATCACGATTTCGAGCCCATTTATGTGGTCAGCCCCGATAAGAAGGGGAAGGTCAGTGAGCTGAAGAGCCTGCTGGCCGACGCCGACGAGCTCTACCTCGCCACCGACCCCGACCGCGAGGGCGAGGCCATCGCCTGGCACCTGCTGGAGACGCTCAAGCCCAAGGTGCCGGTGCGGCGCATGGTGTTCCACGAGATCACCGAGCCCGCCATCCAGGCCGCCGCGGCCGATACCCGTGAGCTGGACAAGGATCTGGTCGACGCGCAGGAGACGCGGCGCATCCTGGACCGGCTCTACGGCTACGAGGTCTCGCCGGTGCTGTGGAAGAAGGTCATGCCGCGGCTGTCGGCGGGCCGGGTGCAGTCGGTGGCGACGCGCGTCATCGTGCAGCGCGAGCGGGAGCGCATGGCGTTCCGCTCCGCGGAGTACTGGGATATCGCGGCCAAGCTGGATGCCGGCGGGCGCGGGCAGGAGGACGGCGGGAATCCGCGGGTCTTCGGTGCGCGGCTGGTCAGTGTCGAGGGCGCTCGCGTGGCGACCGGTCGCGATTTCGGATCCGACGGGCAGCTGAAATCCCAGGGTGTCGTCGTACTCGACGCCGGCTATGCGCAGCGGCTGGCGGAATCGCTGCACGGCGTGGATTTCACGGTTTCCTCGGTGGAATCCAAGCCGTACACGCGAAAGCCGTACGCGCCGTTCATGACCTCGACGCTGCAGCAGGAGGCCGCGCGCAAGCTGCGTTTCACCTCCGAGCGCACCATGCGGGTGGCGCAGCGGCTGTACGAGAACGGTTACATCACTTATATGCGTACCGACTCGACGACTTTGTCGGAGTCGGCGATTCAGGCGGCTCGGGCACAGGCCACGCAGTTGTACGGCGCGGAATACGTGAGTCCCACGCCGCGGCAGTACACCCGCAAGGTCAAGAATGCGCAGGAGGCACACGAGGCCATTCGTCCCGCGGGCGACATCTTCGCCACGCCGGGACAGTTGCATGCCAAGCTCGACGGCGACGAATTCCGTTTGTACGAGCTGATCTGGCAGCGCACGGTGGCCTCGCAGATGCAGGACGCGCGCGGCACCACGCTGACGGTGCGCATTACCGGCATCGCGAATAGCGGTGAGGAGTGCGTGTTTTCGGCGTCCGGCCGGACGATCACCTTCCCGGGATTCCTCAAGGCATATGTGGAGAGTGTCGACGAGGAGGCGGGCGGCCAGTCCGACGACGCCGAATCGCGGCTGCCGGCGCTGACCGAGGGCCAGCGCGTGACGGCCATCGAGCTCGAGCCGGACGGGCACACCACCAATCCGCCCGCACGCTTCACCGAAGCTTCGCTGATCAAGGCGCTGGAAGATCTCGGCATCGGCCGTCCTTCCACCTACTCCTCGATCATCAAGACGATTCTCGACCGCGGCTATGTGTACAAGCGCGGCAGCGCGCTGGTGCCGTCGTGGGTGGCGTTCGCGGTGATCGGGCTGCTGGAGGACCACTTCGGGCGGCTGGTGGACTTCGACTTCACCGCGGCCATGGAGGACGATCTCGACGCCATCGCCGGTGGCCGCGAACAGCGCGGAAACTGGTTGTCCTCCTTCTATTTCGGTGGCGATCACGGTGCCGAGGGTTCGGTGGCGCGGTCGGGCGGCCTGAAAAGGATGGTGGGCGAACGACTCGACGGCATCGACGCGCGAGAAGTCAACTCCATCAAGCTCTTCAGCGATGACGAGGGCCGCGATGTGGTGGTCCGGGTCGGCAAGTTCGGGCCGTATCTGGAGCGCATGGTCGTCAATCCCGATGACCCGGACGGGAATCCGGTGTCGCAGCGGGCCAACCTGCCCGACGATCTGCCGCCGGACGAGCTGTCGCCCGAGGTCGCGGAGAAGCTGTTCGCGACTCCGCAGGAAGGTCGCTCGCTGGGTACCGATCCGGCGAGCGGGCACGAAATCGTCGCCAAGGAAGGACGTTTCGGCCCGTACGTCACCGAGATCCTGCCGGAACCCGCGGAGGATCTGGACACCACGGCGAAGAAGCCCGCCAAGAAGGCGGCCGACAAGCCGAAGCCGCGCACCGGGTCGCTGTTCAAGTCCATGAGCGTGGAGTCGGTGACGCTGGACGACGCGCTCAAACTGCTGTCGCTGCCGCGCGTGGTGGGTGTGGACCCGGCCTCCGGGGACGAGATCACCGCGCAGAACGGGCGGTACGGGCCGTACCTGAAGAAGGGCACGGATTCGCGCTCGCTCACCGGTGAGGATCAGATCTTCACGGTGACGCTGGAGGACGCGCTCAAGATCTACGCCGAGCCCAAGCGGCGCGGCGGGCAGTCGGCCAGTGCGCCGCCGCTGCGTGAGCTGGGTGTGGACCCGGTGTCGGAGAAGCCGATGGTGATCAAGGACGGGCGGTTCGGCCCGTATGTCACCGACGGTGAGACCAATGCCAGCCTGCGCAAGGGCGACGAGGTCGAATCCATCACCGATGCACGGGCTTCGGAGCTGCTGGCGGACCGGCGGGCACGCGGGCCGGTGAAGAAGGCCGCGAAGAAGACCGCCAAGAAGGCGGCCGCGAAGAAGACCGCGGTGGCCAAGACCGTGGTCAAGAAGGCGGCGGCGAAGAAGGCGGCGGCCAAGACGGCCGACGGCGTCACCACCAAGAAGGCAGCGGCGTCCAAGAAGGCCCCGGCCAAGAAGGCGGCGGCGAAGAAGGCCGCGGCCTCGCAGTCCTGACCTGATCGAAGCGCCCCCGTCACGACGGGGGCGCTTTGCTTTTCGGCCGCTGTGTCTGTCGGTGGCCTGCCGTAGCGTGTAATCCGGAACACGCACCAGCGGAAGGACATTCGATGACCGTCGACCACGAGCGTGAAGAACTGATCAAGATCCTGGACAGCCAGCGCGAGCTCTTCCGGATCACCGTCCGCGGCATCGACGACGAGCAGGCGCGCCAGCGCACCACGGTCAGTGAACTCACCCTCGGCGGTCTGCTCAGCCACGCGGTGAATATCGAGCGGCACTGGACCACCATCCTCGCGGAGCGCGACCCGAACTCCGAATTCGATGTCTCCCGAATGGATTCCGAGTATCGGCTGGACCCGGAACAGACGGTCGCCGGCCTGCTGGCCGAGTGGGAGGTGGTGGCCGAGCACACCGGCAAGCTGATCCGCGAGCTCCCCAACCTCGAGGATTCGGTGCCGACGCCGACCGCGCCCTGGGCGCCGGAGCGGGAATGGCTCAGCGTGCGCTACATCCTGCTGCACATCTTCCGGGAGATCGCGCACCACTCCGGGCACGCGGACATCATCCGCGAGGCCCTGGACGGCGCGAACACGACATATCAGCGCGCGAACTGACTCCCGGCCGGGCTGTCGGGGGTGGCGGCTAAGGTGGTCGGCGTGGCGGGTGTCTTCGATCGGCTGGTCGGCCAGGGTGCGGTCGAGTCCGAGTTGACGGCTGCGGCGGTGGCGGCACGGGGTGGGGCCGGATCGTCGTCGGCCATGACGCATTCGTGGTTGTTCACCGGGCCGCCCGGATCGGGGCGGTCGGTCGCGGCGCTGTGCTTCGCGGCGGCGCTGCAGTGCACGGACGAGGGGACGCCCGGATGCGGGCGGTGTCACGCGTGCACGACCACCATGGCCGGGACACACGGCGATGTGCGGCGGGTGGTGCCGGAGGGTTTGAGCATCGGCACCAAGGAGATGCGCGAGATCGTGCAGGTGGCGTCGCGGCGGCCGAGCACCGGGCGCTGGCAGGTGGTCGTGGTCGAGGACGCCGACCGGTTGACCGAGGCGGCGGGCAATGTGCTGCTGAAGGTGGTGGAGGAGCCGCCGGAGCGCACGGTGTTCCTGCTGTGCGCGCCGTCGGTGGATCCCGAGGACATTTCGGTGACGCTGCGATCCCGGTGCAGGCACGTGCATTTGGCGACGCCGTCGGTGGATTCGATCGCGCGGGTGCTGCACGAGCGGGACGGTCTGGACCAGAAGACCGCCGGCTGGGCGGCCTCGATCAGCGGTGGACATGTCGGGCGCGCCCGGCGGCTGGCCACCGACGACCAGGCCCGGGCCCGGCGCAAACGAGCCCTGGCGCTGGTCACGGCGACCGCCCGGCCCGCAGCGGCGTATGCGGCCGCCGACGAACTGGTGAAGTCGGCCGATGACGAGGCCAAGCAGGTCAGTGCCGAGCGCGACGGGAAGGAACGCGAGGAACTGGCCACCGCGCTGGGCGCGGGCGGCACCGGTAAGGGCACCGCCTCGGCCACCCGCGGTTCCGCCGGTGCGCTGAAAGACCTGGAGAAACGCCAGAAGTCGCGGGCCACCCGCACCGGGCGCGATGCCCTGGACCGGGCCCTGATCGATGTCGCGGGCCTGTACCGGGACGCGCTCGCGGTCCGATTCGGCGCCGCCACCGCGGATTCCTCCTCGGGCGTGACCCTCACCCACCCGGACATGGCCGACCAGATCCGCGAACTCGCGACCGACGTCCGCCCCGAGGGCCTGCTGCTCTCCATCCAGGCGGTGCTCGATTGCCGCGAGGCCCTCGAAACCAATGTGAAGCCGCGCTTCGCCCTCGCCGCCATGGCCGCGGCCCTGATCGCGGCCCGTTCCGCCTGACCCGGGCGTGTCCCGCATCACCGCGAGCTCCCGTTTTCGCGATTCGGGCGCGAGACGATAGACTCGCACCGCCGGAAGGCACGCCGCCTTAGCTCAGTCGGTAGAGCGCTTCACTCGTAATGAAAAGGTCGGGGGTTCGATTCCCCCAGGCGGCTCCAAACAAGCAGGTGGAGAGCGTATGTCGCTCTCCACCTGCTGTCGTTTCGGGGTCCGAATCCGGTGCCGGTGGCACTGGGGAAGCGCGCGGATCGAAATCGTCTGGCTGGCATACGAACTCATTGCCTGCGTGCCGAAGCTTGCCCTGTGTGATGATGACGCAGGCCGTCTGTGGGACCCGGCGGCCGGTCGCGGAACACCGATCCGAATCCGGTCTGGCCGATGCGTCAGCTCCACGAAAGATCCAGGTCAACCCGCCGTCAGCGCATATCGTTGCGGGGCGGAGGTCGCCTGGTGATCAACCATCCACGGATATTGACAGTATCTCCCGCTCAATGTCAGTCTGGGGAAAACGTGATCATGATTCGTTGCGAACACATCACTCCGTGTACCCGGTGTGAGAGAAATTCCCAGAATCGACCCGGAACTCTACGGTCAGTCTGTTCAGCAGCGCCTGACGGCGTGTCGGCGGAGGGCTCGTATGGATCTGAACACCGTCGTCGACGTCCTCCGCCCGACTTCCGGCCGGCCGGGTGCGGACTGGCACATCGGAGACGCGTGGCTGGCCGGTGGCACGTGGTTGTTCTCCGAGCCGCAGCCGAATGTCCACCGACTGGTCGACCTCACCGAACTCGGCTGGCCTCACCTGGTGGCCGACGGCGAGGGTCTCGAGATCGGTGCGACGTGCACGATCAGGGAGCTGCACGAGTTCGCACCGCCGGATGGCTGGCCGGCGGGCAGCCTGCTGCGCACCAGCTGCGAGGCCTTCCTGGCGTCGTTCAAGATCTGGAATGCCGCGACGGTGGGCGGCAATATCTGCATGTCCCTGCCTGCCGGACCGATGATCACCCTGGCCGTGGCGCTCGAGGCGACCTATCGCGTGTGGGCCGCGGACGGAACCGAGAGAACCATCGCGGCGAAGGATTTCGTCCTCGGCAACCATCGAAATGCGCTGTGGCCCGGGGAAATCCTGCGTAGTGTGCACATTCCCGGTGACGCGCTGCGCAAGCGCCACACGCACCGGCGATTCACCCTGACCAAGCTCGGCCGTTCCACAATATTCATGGTCGCGACCCAGACGCCGGGCACCCGTGATCTGTTGCTCACCATCACGGCGGGTACCACGCACCCGGTCGTGCTGCGGTTCGACACCGTGCCCGACGCCGACACCCTGCAGGACCACATCGACGCGATACATGCCGATGTCTGGTTCGCCGACCCCAACGGCACACCGGGTCACCGCAAGCACCTGGCGAGACACTACGCCGAGGAGATCCGGGTCGAACTTGGCGGCTTGCGGTGAAATCCGGAGGCTTGCGATGAGCTATGTCGTCAACGGGAAGACGTTCTCCCAAGAGCCGCAACCCGGTCAGTGCCTGCGGACCTTTCTGCGTCACCTGGGCTGGTTCGGGGTGAAGAAGGGGTGCGACGCCGGTGACTGCGGCGCATGCACGGTCTGGCTCGACGGTCGTCCGGTGCACAGTTGCCTCACGCCGGCGTTCCGTGCCGACGGGCATGAGGTCACGACGATCGAGGGGCTCGGTTCACCCGAGGAGATGCACCCGATGCAGCGGCAGTTTCTCGAGGCCCCGGGATTCCAGTGCGGCTTCTGCACAGCCGGGATGATCATGACGGCGTCCGCCCTCACCGACGAGCAGAAGCAGGACCTGCCGCACGCGTTGAAGGGAAACCTGTGCCGCTGCACCGGCTATCGGGCAATCGAGGACGCGATCAACGGCGTGGCCGGCATCGAAGTCGCCGCACCGGGCCGGGCGATCGGCACCAGTGTCGGCACGCCGGCCGGGGCCGACGTGGTGACCGGGCGCGCCGAGTACACGATGGACACCGAGCTGCCCGGGATGCTCCATCTGAAGGTGCTGCACTCACCCCATGCCCATGCGCGCATCGTCTCCATCGACAAGTCCGCGGCGCTGGCCGTGCCCGGAGTGCACCGCGTGTACACCTGGGAAGACGTGCCCCGGAGGCTGTTCTCCACCGCGATCCACACCGATCATCTCGTCGACCCCGACGACACCTACATCCTGGACAACGTGGTGCGCTTCGCCGGCCAACGGGTGGTCGCGGTGCTGGCCGAATCGATCGGCGCCGCGCAGGAGGGCTGTCGCAAGGTCGCCGTCGATTACGAGGTGCTGCCGGCGGTATTCGATCCCGAGCAGGCGATGCAATCCGGTGCGCCGCAGCTGCACGGATCCCACGACCCGTTCGTGCAGGACCCCGTGCACAATATCCTGGTCGAGTTGCACGGCGAAATCGGTGATGTCGCACAGGGATTCGCCGAAGCCGACGTAATCCACGAAGGCACGTACTTCTCACCGCGGGTGCAGCATGCCCATCTGGAGACGCACGGATCGATCGCCTGGATGGAAGCGGGCCGGCTGCATGTGCGGACCAGTTCGCAATCGCCGTGGATCGCGAAGGGGAAGCTGGCCCATCTGTTCGACCTGCGACCCGATCAGATTCGGGTGTTCTGCAAGCGCGTCGGCGGCGCCTTCGGCGGTAAGCAGGAAGTGATCAGCGAAGATCTGGTGGCGCTGGCGACGCTGGACACCGGCCGGCCGACGTGTCTGGAATACACGCGCGAGGAGGAGTTCACCACTGCCTCACCGCGACATCCGATGAAGATCACGGTGAAGCTGGGGGCGCGGTCCGACGGAACACTGACCGCTTTCGAGTTCCGCAATGTCTCCAATACCGGTGCCTACGGAAACCACGCCGGCGAGACGTTGTTCGCCGGAGGCGGCGCGATCGCGCTGTACCGCTGTCCCAACAAGAAATTCGACGGCTACTCGGTCTACACCAACACCGTGCCCAGTGGCGCACTGCGCGGCTACGGCATGACCCAGCCGGTCTTCGCGGTGGAGTCGGCGATGCACGAGCTGGCCGTCGCCCTCGGCATGGATCCGCTGGAGCTGCGCCGCCGCAATATCGTTCGGCCCGGTGACGCGTTGCTGTCGATCGAGGACGAGGCCAACGACGTAGCGTTCACCGAGGATGGACTGGCCGCGTGCATCGACCGGGTCGACGCCGCGCTGCGTGCCCACCCCGACGGGCAGGCGCTGGGGCAAGACTGGCAGATCGGCACCGGCACAGCCACATCGATGCACGAAACCGCGCCACCGACCGAACATGTCTCGGTCGGGCTGGCCACCCTGGGCGACGACGGCATCTATGAGATCGCCGTGGGCACTGTGGAATTCGGTGAGGGGACACCGACGGCGCACGTTCAGATCGCCGCGGCCGAGCTGGGCACCACGCCGGCACGGATCCGGCTCGTCCAGGCCGACACCGACCGCACGGGTTTCGACACCGGCGCATTCGCGAGCGCGGGTCTGTTCGTGGCCGGCAATGCCGTGCAGCGGACGGCCGCCGCGTTGCGCGACCGGATTCTGCGCTTCGCCGCCACGCATACCGGGGTCGATCTGGCCTGTTGCGCCATGGATGACGATGCCGTGCGCTGTGGCGACACCCGCATCGGATTGACCGAATTGGCGGCGGCCGCCCGCCGCCGGGGTGCGCGGTTGACCGAATCGCGCAAGGCGTACGGGTCGCCGCGCAGCCTCGCCTGCAACACGCAGGCCTTCCGAGTCGCGGTGCATCGCGTGACCGGTGAGATCCGCGTCCTCTACAGCGTGCAGGCCACCGACGCCGGGGTGGTCATCAATCCCGCACAGGTGCGCGGTCAGATCGAAGGCGGTGTGGCCCAAGGCCTCGGCTTCGTGCTGACCGAAAATTATCTCGTCGACGAAAACGGCGTCATGACCAATCCGACGCTGCGCAACTACCGCATACCGACCTACGCCGACACTCCGCGCACCGAGGTGATCCTGGTCGGCTCGACCGACTCGGTGGGTCCGGCGCGGTCCAAAGGGATTGCCGAGTGCTGCATCAACCCGGTCGCACCGGCACTGGCGAACGCGGTATATGACGCGACCGGCGTCCGATATCGCGAGCTGCCGCTCACTCCCGACCGCATCTTCGGGTCCCTGCGACCGGTCCGGTCGACCTCGACCGGCTGAGTGTCGGAGACAACGATGACCCGCGAGCAGTCGGCCATCAACGCCGCCACCGTCATCATCGGAGAAACGGTGCGGCCCGGCTGTGAAGAGGCTTTCCTGTCCTGGCAGCACGGGCTGAACAGCATGGCGTCGCACTATCCGGGATTCATCGCCGCCGAGGTCAACCCGCCGACAGCCGTGCAGCCGCAATGGTCGGTGATCTACCGCTTCGACTCGATCCCGAATCTGCGCGCGTGGATCAACAGCGCCACGCGTCAGGACCGGCTCGCCGAAGGACGGCGCTACCTGGACGGCGCGCCCACGCAGCAGATCGTGACTGGCGGGGCCGCGCCCCCCGACACCCTCGTCACGGCCGTGGTGACCCATCGGGTCCCGCCCGAGCACATCGACGAGTTCCTGGCCTGGCAGGAGCGACTTCGGCTGGCGGAGAACAAGTTTCCGGGTTTTCGCGGTGCCGAGATCTTCCGGCCGATCGAGGGCGTGCAGGACGAGTGGACCATGCTCTACCGCTACGACACCGCCGCTGACCTGGACGGGTGGCTGACCTCGGCCGAGCGCCGGCAGTTGCTCGACGAAGGGAAGCGGTTCAGCGACTTTCGATTACGCACGATCGACAACTCCTTCGGCAGCTGGTTCGCGTTCGACGAACATGGGGGCCGGGCGCGGACGCCGTCACGGACGAAGACATCGATCGCGGTGTGGGTCGGCCTGTATCCGACGGTCGTGCTGCTCACCTTGGCGCTGGGGTGGGCGCGGCTCCCGCTGTGGCTGGGCATGTTGATCGGAAACCTGTTGTCCAGCTTCGTCATGACCTTCGTGACGATGCCTTGCTATGTGAATCCATTGCTCGAACGGTGGCTGCACCCGGACCCTGAAGCGCCGACCACGGCGACCAACGTGCGGGGCGCCCTGCTGATCGCCGCGGCGATGGCGTTCTGGGCGGTCGTGTTCTGGCTGGTGACCGTCGTGTTCTGGAAATTGCCGTGAGAAGGAGGAGTGATCGTCATGGCCGAATCCAATGGCCACGCAGTCCCGGAATTCATGCGCCCGGTCGTCGCCGACGAGCCGCCCGCGAGTGCGCGCACCGTCGCCGAGCACGCGGTCCTCGCGCTGAACGAGTCGATGTTGCAGCTCTACGAAACATCCCTGGTGAAATTCAAACAGAACATGCGCGACCAGGTGCCGATCATCCTGGCGCTGTTCACCGGCGAAGGCGGGCAGATGATCCTCTACCGGCCCGGCCGGGAGCCCGAATACGCGCCGCCGGTGCCGATCGTGTACCAGCTGGCCAAGTCGGTGGGCCACAGCACCATGGCCATCTACGAGATCGTCTCACCGTACCTGTTCGATGCGTACGCGAATCAGCTGTGGCGAGCCCCGCTCGAGATGTATCGGGCGCAGCATCGGCCGGCCCTCGAAGGCCTTGACGCCCTGGATATCTCCGAGGACGATCGCTCCCTCCTCCGCGCCATTCTGCAGCGCAATCTGACCTTCATGGACGAGTGCCTCGCGCAGGGTGGTTACAGCTACGACGAAGTCGAGAAGTACATCCGCGGCGTCGTACCGTATTCGGCCAAGTCGATCGGCATCGGCTCGGGCGCCCAGGTGGGCCATTGGATGAACGTCATCGAAGGGTGGAAGGAACAACTCGGCACGGACTGGGAGCGCACCTACGCGGTCAGCAATTCGCTGTACATCGCACGGCAGAACAACATCCTGTACAGCATTCTCGTCCAGTTCATGGGCACCGAGACGATGGGCGACCGGTTGCTGCTCGTCGAGACACCGGAATTCGAGACCACACCCGAGAAGATGCTCGACGTGCTCGGCCGCATCGTCGCCGACCGTTCGCTCGGCATGGTCTTCTTCCGCGACTACTTCCTCATGGACGTCGAACTGCTCGGCGGCGGCGGCCGGGCGGCCATCGAGCGGGAGATGGCCAAACGGGGCAAGAAGGCGTTGCTGCCGACTCTGGCGCCCTTCCATTCCAACGATTGGCCGTGGAAGACGGACCCGGCCAAGGGCACCGGCCCGGCGCGGATGGAAGACATCGCCGCGGGTGCGGTGATTCGCCCGGAATCGGTCGGCTGATGACGGATTCGACAAGGGATTTCGTCCAGCGCACCATCGAGATCGCGCGTACCAGCGTCGCCGAGGGCGGGCTGCCGTTCGGGACCGTCGTCGTCAAGGACGGTGAAATCCTCGCCGAAGGCCGGAATTGCGTTCCGGTGACTCACGACCCGACCGACCACGCGGAGATTCGCGCCATCCGCGAAGCGTGCCGGAAGCTGGGCACGGAGTACCTGACCGGATGCACGGTGTACGCCATCGCCCATCCGTGCCCGATGTGTCTGGCGGCGCTGTATCTCTGCGCGCCCGATCAGGTCGTTTTCCTGGTCACGCGCGAGGATTGCGCGCCATATATGGCCGGCGGAAACGACAAGTACTTCGAACCCAGCACTTTCTATGGCGAGATCGCCAAGCCCTGGGACCAGCGGCGTCTGCCCATGCGCTACCAGCCGCGCGATGACGCCATCGCGGTGTACAAGCTCTTTCGGGAACGCCGGGGCGGTGATCAATCGTCATGACAGTGGCGGCCGGCCCGACGATGCCGACGAAAAAGGTGAGGACCGTTGTCGGTCCTCACCTTTTGTCGTTGGGGATCAGGAGACCAGGCCGCGGCCGGTGGTCAGAGGGAGATCCATGGCGGTCAGCAGGCCGGGGCGGGATTGGACCACGGCGGGGATGGCGCTGACCAGGCGGGCCGCGGTGCCGACGACGCCGGCTTCGGCGTGGTCGCCGTTGCTGTAGAGCTGCAGGTCGAGGAGGTAGTCGGGTTCGCCCTTGACTTCGACTCGGTAGCAACCCTTTCCGGCCGGTTGGGGCCAGTCGGGAGCGAGGTCGGGGTGCAGGCGGGTGGTGTGTTCCAGGGTGAGGACCTCGCGGCCCTTGCTGATGCCGTGCACCTGGAAGCGGAGGGCGGCGGCGGTGCCGGCGGCGATGGTGCGACTGCCCACCTTCAGCTCTTCGCTCGCGGGCAGGCGCTCGAAATGCTGTGTGACGGAGTCGAGTTCGATGTCGAGGGCGGCGGCCAGCTGGCGGATGACACTGCCCCAGGCGAGGGTGAGAACGCCGGGCTGGAGCAGCAGCGGCAAGTCGTCGAGGGCGCTGCCGAAGCCCATGATGTCGAACAGGACCTTGGGATTGTCGTAGGTGGAGTAGTCCATCACCTCCGAACAGATGATCTTGTCGATGCGCTCGGAGCCGCTGGACAGCAGCAGCGGCAGCCAGTCGTTGGCCCAGCCGGGGTCGATGCCGTTGACCCACAGGGAGGCGCCGCCCGCGTTGGCCGCCTCCACGATCGGGGCGATGGCCTCGTCGGGGAGGGTGCCGTAGGGGAACTGCAGGAAGACGGGGCTGCTGGAGACGACATTGATGCCGGCGCGGAGGAAGGTCTTCAGATCCTCCACCGCCTCCATCAGGCGGTCGTCGGCCATGGCGGTGTGGACGATGCAGTCGGGCTTCAGGGCCAGGAGCGCCTCGGCGTCCTGGGTTGCGGTGACGCCGATCTCGCGGTCGAGACCGGCCAGCTCGCCCGCGTCCTTGCCGGCCTTGGCGGCGCTGGAGACCCAGACGCCGACCAGGTCGAGCTCGGGGCGGGCGATGATGGAGCGCAGGGTGCGGCGGCCGACATTGCCGGTGCTCCACTGGACTACGCGGTACTTCATGGGAAAACTCCTGCGGCGCGGCGGATTACAGGTCGGGGATGGGGAGGTCCAGGTTGGGCGCGGCGATGCCGCCGTCCACCTCGAGCACCTTGCCGGTGATGTAGCCGCCCGCGCGGGAGCTCAGGTAGACGATCGCGGCGGCGATCTCCCACGGCTCACCGAGCCGGTGCAGCGGGGTGGCGTCCTCCATCTGCTGCTTGATCTCCGGTTGCTGCGCAACGACTTCCAGCGCGGAGGTGAGCACCGAGCCGACCGCGATGGCGTTCACCCGGATGCGGGGGGACAGGTCGGCGGCGGCCAGCCGGGTCCAGTGCGCGAGGGCGGCCTTGGCGGTGCCGTAGGCGAGGAAGCCGCGGCCGGGGGAGCGGCCCATCATCGAGGAGATATTGACGACCGAGCCGCCGTCGTTCTTCAGCATGTGCGGCACCGCGGCCCGGGTGAGGGCGTGCGCGGTGGAGACATTGAAACGGAATGCCTCCTCGAGGAATTCGGGGGTGGTGGTGAGGAAGGTATTGGGCATGGTGCCGCCGACATTGTTGACCACGATGTCGATGCGGCCGAGCTCGGCGGCGGCGGTTTCGGCCAGCGCGGTGACGGCGGAAAGATCCGACAGGTCCGCGGGGACCGTGATGGCACGGCGGCCGAGCGCGTGGATCTTGCCCGCCACCTCGTCGAGCTGAGCGGCGGTGCGCGCCGAGATGGCCACGTCCGCACCGGCTTCGGCGAGGGCGAGCGCGGTGGCGGCGCCGATGCCGCGGCCCGCGCCGGTCACGACGGCGACGCGGCCGTCCAGTCGGAAGGTGTCCAGGATCATCGCGAATTCAGTCCTTCTGGGAGTGACGACAGTCACAAGAAGCTTTAAGCATTTATTCTTAATCGTCAAGGATAAGTTCTTTATCCGCTGGTGAACGGCTATGGTGCAGACTGTGGCAAGGATCGACAGGTGGCAGTGACGGTGTCCGAATGGCAGTGACAGAAGCGCGCGAGCGCATCATTCTCGCGGCGGAGCAGCTGATCGCCGAGCGTGGGCAGGCGGTGCCGCTGCGCGATATCGCGGCAGCCGCGGGACAGCGGAACAACTCGGCGATCCAGTACCACTTCGGCTCCCGCGACGGGCTCATCGAGGCCGTGGTCGAGCACCGGCTCGCCACCCTCGAGGTGCGGCGGCTGGAACTGCTGGCCGAACAGGCCGGAACGGGTGCGACCGGCGTGCACGACCTACTGGAGGCGCTGGTCATTCCCATGCTCGAGCTGAGCGACCGGCACGGGATCAATCACTATGCGCGGTTCCTCGAACAGATCCACACCCATCGGGCGGTCACCGACGCGGCCAATCTGGAATCCGCGCGGCGCACCTCGGTGCGGGTGATCATGCAGCAGCTGGAGCGGGAACTCACCGACCTGCCGAAACGGTTGCGGCTGCGGCGGTTACGCGCCTTGCCGACCGTACTGTTCGCCTTGCTGGCCGACCACGAGCGGGCCGTGGAGGCCGGGCGGGTGGCCACGGGGGACGTGACGGCGTGGGGGGAGATCGTGGACATGCTCGCGGGGGTGCTGACCGCGCCGGTGGTGGAGCGCGCGCCGATTCGCTGACGCCGGAGCGCGAACGGCCCGCCCCGGATCGAATCCGGCGCGGGCCGTTCGGACACCGAGCGCGGTGGACTAGCGCTGGTGCGGCCGAGGGTAGTTCGGCGGCTGCTGGTAACCGCCGGACGGCGGCGGGTAGCCCTGGCAGGGCGGTGGTGGTGGGGCTACCGTTGATGGTCGTGGACACCACGGCAGCAGCAGTCATGGAAACGCCCGCCCGGCCGCGATGGCTCGGCGTCGGGTTACCGCTGCTGGCCGGTGGGGCGGTGGCCGGCGGGCTGGCGTTGCTGCACTTCCGGGATCCGCACGTGCAGGGGGCCTACGGGGTGTGCCCGTTCTACGAACTGACCGGATACTGGTGCCCCGGCTGCGGCGGGTTGCGCGGGCTGCACAACCTCACCGATGGCCGGATCCTCGACGCCATCCACAGCAATGTGCTGCTGCTCCCGCTGACACTGGGCTTCATCGCCTGGTGGGGCGCCTGGGTAGTGCGCGGGTGGCGGGGCAATCCGGTGCCGCCGCGACTACCGCAGGTGCTGCCCAGGTACGCGGTGTGGGTGGCCCTGGCATTTCTCCTCGTCTTCACGGTTGTGCGGAACACACCGTGGGGTAGTTGGATCGCACCGGTTTAGGCGGGGCATGCTCTGCGTATGAGCGATTCGCTGAAGGAGCGCGTGCGGCAGAAGCTGATACGGCAGCTCGAGGAGGATGGGCCGCCGGACCCCGATCAGGAGGACACCCGGCAGCTCTCGGTCCTGGACGACCTCGATGCGCTCGAGGCGGTGGCCGACGACGATCCACTCGTCGAGGTGCTCGCGGCCCGCTACATGGTGCCCTGACCGGTTCCCGGCCGATTCAGAAACCGCAGGCAGACCCGCCCTCGGCCGAACTGCCGAAGGGGCGGGTCTCGGGGACCGGGTTCCAATGTCCTTCGGTGCGGGCGTAATTCCACGCCGGGCCGTGCGCCACCAGGGTCGCGATGGCCTCGACGAGGCGGTCGACGTCGGCGGCGGTGGTGCCCAGGCCGATGCTGGCGCGCAGGGCGGCATCGACACCGAGGCGGGACAGCAGCGGGTGAGCGCAGAAGCGGCCGTCGCGCACCCCGATGCCGTGCTCGGCGGAGAGGTAGGCGGCCACCTGGCCGGGCTCGAAGCCGTCGACGGTGAAGGCGACAATGCCGACCGCGTCGGTGCTGTCGCGCCAGATCCGCAGGAAGTTCACGCCCGGAACGGTTTTCAGGCCGTAGCGCAGGCGGTGGGTGAGGTACTGCTCATGCTCGAGCACGGTGGTCTCGTCCAGCTCGGCGAGGGCGTCGCAGGCCGCGGCCAGGGCGGCGACGCCCAGCACGTTCGGGGACCCGGCCTCGTGGCGCTGCGGGGCGGGAGCCCATTCGACGCTCTCGGTGCTCACCGAGCGCACCGCGCCGCCGCCGGCCAGGTAGGGCTCGGCCGCGTCCAGCCAGTCCCGGCGGCCGGCCAGCACGCCCGCGCCGAACGGGGCATAGGTCTTGTGACCGGAGAAGGCCAGGTAGTCGATGCCGGTGGTGCGCAGGTCGATTCGGCGGTGCGGGGCCAGCTGGGCGGCGTCCACCAGGATGCGGGTGCCGCACTGGTGGGCGATCCAGGCCAGCCGCTCCAGCGGCAGCAGTTCGCCGGTCACATTGGAGGCGCCCGTAACCGCCAGCAGCGCAGCGGGTTTCGAGCACAGCTCGGCGACCAGGCGCTGGATGGTCTCCTCGATGGTCTCCGCGACCGGAACCACCCGGCGGCCGCGCCGGGTCCAGGGCAGCAGGTTGGCGTGGTGCTCGACGTCCAGCACCACGGTGTCACCGGGCACGCAGGCGGCGAGCAGGTTCAGTGAGTCGGTGGTGTTGCGGGTGAACACCACCACCTGGTCCTCGGCCGCGTTCAGGAAGCGGGCGACCGAACCGCGGGCCGACTCGTAGCAGTCGGTGGAGACCCGGGAGGCGTAACCCGCGCCGCGGTGCACGCTGGCGTAGTAGGGCAGCAGATCCGCGACCCGGTCGGTGACCTGCCGCAATGCGGGTGCGCTGGCGGCGTAGTCGAAGTTGGCGTAGCCGGCCGTCCCGCCCTGGACCAGCGGGACCCGCAGGTCACAGCCGGAGACATCGGCGAGGGCGGCACAGGTCTGGTCGGCGAAAGCAGTCATCACGAAATCCCGTCGGATTCATGGACGCGCGATCGGGAAAAGAGAAATCGATCGAGAGTCCGCGCTTGCCGCGCCCGGTCGGGCGTCGGCCCGGTCGTCACCCGGAGCACCCCACCGCGGAGGAGGGTTGCCGACCAGCAAGCCGGGGCTTCGCGCTGGTACTCATGACCTGATTGCAGAGACTGGCAGACGGCTCGCGGGCTTGTCAACCCCGCCCGGTCGTGGCGGCCGCCGTCACGATTTGCGAGCCGCCACGCAGCGTTCCAGGTCGGGCACCCGGACGTCGCGCCCGATCGGGTCGAGATAGCTCGCGGTGTACTCCGGTCCGCCCGCTTGCTCGACCTCGCACCAACCGTGGTCGGCCAGCAGTGCCGGGACCTGGTCCGGATGCAAACCGAAGGTCCAGAGTCGTTGCCGCGCCACGAATCTGCGGTAGGTGGCGGCGCAGCCCTGGAGGTTGGTGCCGTCCAGAAAGTCCTGCCGGATGTAGCTGAAGATGAGCTCGCTGCCGGTGGGGGCCTCGGCGAGAGCTGAAAAGGTGGCGCGCACAGCGGGTTCGGTCAGGTACTGCGTGACGCCCTCCCCGAGGGAGAGGGTCCTCGCGTCGGTGCGGTAGCCGTGCTCGGTCAGCGCGGTGCCGAGGTCATCGGTTTCGAAGTCGATCGAGACCTGAGTCATGTTGTCGGGCAATGCTATTCGCTTCCGCCTCCCAGGCGCCGACTCCCTCTCGGCTCATGCCCGCGCGCAGTAGGCGTCGCCCGGCGGGTCGGCGCGCGATCGACCGCCACGCGGCGGGCAGCATGCGGATGGCCAATTGGTCTGCCAGCAGCCGATTACTTCACGCGGGCCACGGTCGCGCTGCGGGAGGCTGCGCACGACATGCTGGAGCGTCGCGGGTCGGTGTGACGAACGGCGCGACCGTTGTGACTCGCAGCCGCCTTCCCGGCCGGCCTCCGGCCGTCCCTACTTGGTGCTCCAGGCGCGTCCGCAGGCCCATCGGCGCAGGTAGCATGGGCTGCGCCCGCGCGTGTGATGTGCAGTTCGCACGATGTCGCGCCGCGGGGTGTCTGCTACAAGTTCGGTTCTTCCGGATCTTCCCGACCACGTGGCCGCACGGCCTGGATACAGGGAGGTATTCACATGAAGGCGATCGTGGTGACGGACCGGGCCGCTGGAACGGCCGGGATGACGTTGGTGGAGCGGCCCGATCCGGATGCGGCGAGGTTCGCGAGCCTCTCGGGCGCGAGCTACGGCGATGTCATCGTCGAGGTTCATGCGTCGGGATTCACCGGGGATGAGTTGGAGTGGCCCTCGACCTGGGTCGATCGGCTCGGCCGGGACCGGACGCCGTCGATCCCCGGGCACGAGCTGGCCGGGGTGGTCAGCGCTCTCGGCTACGGCACAACCGGCCTGTCGGTGGGGCAGCGGGTGTTCGGGCTGACGGACTGGACTCGTGACGGCACGCTGGCGGAGTACGTGGTCGTCGAGGCACGTAATCTCGCGCCGCTGCCGGGCGACATCGACTTCACGGTGGGCGCGGGCGTCACGATGGCGGGCTTGACCGCCTGGCAGGGGCTGTTCGAGCACGGCCGCCTTCAGGCGGGGCAGAGCGTCCTCGTGCACGGTGCGGCCGGCGTAGTCGGGTCGATGGCAGCCCAGCTCGCACGTGAGGCCGGCGCCTACGTCATCGGCACCGGGCGCGCGGCCGGCCGGCAGACCGCGCTCGACTTCGGGGCGCACGAGTTCGTCGACCTTCAGAACGACTCTCTGGACGACATCGGCGGAGTCGATCTGGTCTTCGATGTCCTCGGCGGAGACATCCAGAAGCGGTCGGCGGATCTCGTTCGAGCCGGAGGAACGCTGGTGACCGTCACCGGGCCGCCCGAGGCGCGACCCGCCCACGGACTGGCGATCGACTTCGTCGTCGTATCCGACCGCACCCAACTCGGTGAGATCGCCCAGCGGGTGCGCGACGGACGAGTGCGGACGAACATCGGCACGGTTGCGACCCTCGACGACGCCGTCGCCGCCTTCAACCTGACCGAGCGACGCAAGGGTAAGACGGTCATCCGCGTTCGTCCGTGAGGATAGCGACCGGTCCAAGGCCGACGGCGCCTCGGTTTCCGCCACTGTCCGAGCCCGGGGTGTCGGCTTCGGAGGCACCTGCACCCTTCTCATGCTTGCGATAAAGCCCCGGTGCGGCGCAGCCGATAGAGGTGGACCATCCTGGCCGCCACCTTCAGCATGGGCACGTCTTCGATGATGGTCCAACCTGGGAATGCGGCCGTGATGTCCGCCGGTGCGGCGCCGCGGGGCAGTGGGCCATGGCGGCCCAGTTCGAACGCGACCATGAGCAGGGTTGCGTCTGCGGCGGCGGCGATGTCCACCTGCCGGCCCATGGTGTGCCGTTCGGGGTCGGTGAGGCCGTGGAAGACACCGAAGTCCAGAATCAGCCGGTATCCCGTGCCGACCTCGGCCGGGAGGGCGGTGATATCGCCTTCCAGGAAGCGGGCATCGACGCCGGCGGCGCGGGCGCGCCTGGTAGCGAGCCGGATCGCCTTCGGCACGATATCGACCCCGGTGACCCGCCAGCCGCGGCGGGCCAGTTCCACGGCGTGCCCGCCGGTGCCGCAGCCGAGATCCAAGGCGGTCCCGGCGGGCGGCTGTGCTCCCGCCTGCTCCTGGTCGAATTCGGCGGCCAGTATGCGGGATACATCGCGCTGCCGGGCCGCTGCTTCCCATGGGCGAAATCCCAGCGCATGCGCTACCCGATACCTGAAAACGCCCATGCTCGGTCCTCCTACGTGGGTCATGATGGGCAACTCGGAACCGCGGTAGGCGCGGCATCGTCATCGGTGGGCCGCGATCGTCTGGAGGATAGGGGATCGGGTCGGCGCTGATCGTCAGCGGTTCGGAAGGCGATCGCTGTCCGAACGGGAGTCTCCCGCCGGCCGACCCGTCGTTGTGACTCGCACACGACCGTATCGGAAAAATCGTCCGAAAGTTGGATCGGGTGGGCCGCAAAGTTCGAATCGCGCGAACGTTGCTGGGGCGTATGGTCGGTGTCGAAGTTAGGGTAGCCAAAGTGGTGTGCCCCCGAGTTGACCACGAGGAGCCCGACCATGCTGGAGACCAGCACCCCGTTCTCGACGCTCATTCGCACCGCGACCGAGCAGCAGCACAACGAGGCGGAACACTCCACGTTCATGCGCGACATGCTCGGCGGGCAGCTCGGGGTGGAGGCGTTCTACCGGTACACCGCCCAGCTCTGGTTCGTCTACGCCGCCCTCGAAAAGCGCTCCGCCGCACTGGCTTCCGACCCGGTCGCGGGTCCGTTCGTCAAGCCGGAACTGGCGCGGCTGGCCGCGCTGGAGGCCGACCTGGCCCACCTCGGCGGCGCGAACTGGCGCGATGAACTGACCGCACTGCCCGCCACCACCGCCTACGCCGCCCGCATCGAGGAGTGCGCGGGCGACTGGCCGGCCGGCTATGTCGTCCACCACTACACCCGCTACCTGGGCGATCTCTCCGGCGGCCAGGTCATTCGCGGTACCGCCGAGAAGCTGTGGAACCTGCCCAAGAAGGGCGACGGCGTGCGGTTCTACGTCTTCGAGGACATCGCCAACCCGGCCGCGTTCAAGCGCGACTACCGCGAGGCCCTCGACCAGCTTCCCCTCGACGGCCCCGAGGTCGATCGCGTACTCGACGAGGCGCGACTGGCGTTCACGATGAACACTGATCTGTTCCGTGAGCTGGGTGCGGAATTCAGCGCGCGGAACTGAAACTCGCAACCCCGAAGGTCGCCGACCCCCGTTGATCGACAGGGGCGGCGGCCTTCGTCATTTCCGCGGTGCGTCGTTGACCCTGTTCGTCGGGGGCAGGGTCAGCGATCTCACCCTTGCGCCGGTCCGCGGTGATGGGTTGCCATGGAGGGCATGAGTTTTCCGCTGCTACTGAGTTTCGTGGGGTTGTGTGTGCTGCTCGCGCTCACGCCGGGGCCGGATACCTTTCTGGTACTGCGATTCTCGATGGCCGGATCGCGATCCGGAATCGCGGCGGCGGTGGGCTCGGCGTTCGGCGGGATCGTGTGGGCCACCGTGGTCGCGGCCGGGGTCGCGGCGCTGCTGGAGCAGTCGGCGACCGCGTATCGCACGCTCAAGGTGATCGGCGGAATCTACCTGGTGTACCTGGGCGTTCGGGCGCTGCTGGCGCATCGGCGCGGGCCCGGCGCGGCGGCCGGCGGGGCGGATGTCGCGGTGGCGCAGGGTGCGCCGGCGTCGCTGCGCTCGGCCTTCGCTGCCGGATTGCTGTCGTGTGTCTTCAATCCGAAGGTGGGATTGTTCTACCTCGCGGTGCTGCCGCAGTTCCTGACCCGGGTGACATTCCTCGACACGCTCACGCTCGGAGCCATCGAATCCAGTATCGCGGCAATCGAAATGATCCTGCTGGCGGTGGCGGCCGCGCGGGCGGTGGAGTTGCTGCGACGGCCGCGCGTCCGGGTCCGGCTGGAGCAGGCGAGCGCGGCGATCCTGGCGGCGCTGGGCATCGGCACGGCGGCCTCGGCCGCGGCCTGAGTCGGCGCCCGAGTCAGTCGGCGATCTCGGCGCGGTGGTACGCGCCGTTGTAATACACCAGCGGGCCGACCGCCGGGGAGTTCTCGGTGTTGTCGTGCACCTGGGTGACCAGGCCGATGACCAGGGTGTGGTCGCCGATCGGGAGGAGCTGATGGACCGTGGCGCGGACCCAGATGGGCGTGCCGTGCAGGACGGGTTCGCCGCTGCCGAGCGTCGTCCATAGGGACCGGTCGGTAAAACGCTCCTCGGCGGCCCGGCTGAACCGCTGGGCCAGATGTTTCTGATGCTCGCCGAGGAAATGCACCACCAGCGATTCGGCCCGCAGCATGGCCTCGATGCTGGAGGAAGTCTCGGCGATATTGAACGAGATGAGCGGCGGCTGTGCGGAGAGCGAGGCGAACGAGGTGGCGGTGAAGCCCACCGGACCCTGGTCGGACTCGAGCGTGACGATGGTGACCCCGGCCGGATAGTGCCGCATGGCGGCGCGGTACTGCTGCGCGGTAATGCCGCTCAGATCGTCGGGCACGTGTAGCTCGGTGCCGGGCGTCGGGGAATCGCTCACGTCACGAAACTACGTGGTCGAGCGCCCGGTTATTCCACCCTGTAAGAAATTGCCCGGTCCGCGCCGGTAGGTGGTGCTCAGTCCACGTCGATGGCCAGGCCCGCGGTGATCCGGACCAATTCCCCGAAGGTGGTGCGGAACAGTGTGTTCGGATGCCCGCCCGCGGCCCACAATTCCTGATACTGCGACAACGCGGTGTCGACGAAGGTCGGCAGATTGGTGGGGTGCCCGAGCGGGGCGACACCCCCGATGGGCTGCCCGGTCACCTCGCGGACCATGGCCGCGGGCGCCCGGGAGAGCGTGCCCTCGAGGCGCTCCCCCGTGCGGCTCAGATGCACCTGGTGCGCGCCGGACACCAGCAGCAGCACCGGATCGTCGTCGAGCAGGAAGACCAGCGATTTGGTGATCGCCCCTACTGTCACGCCGAGCGCGTCGGCGGCTTCCTGCGCGGTGTGGGTGGGACTGGGCTGGGTGATGATCACCCCGTGATGGCCGCGCGCGATCAAGGTGTCGGAGACCTTCGACGCGACCGGTGGCAGGGACCTGCGCATGGCAACCAGGGTAGAGCGATTGCGGTGGATGTGCCGGGGATCAGTAGTCGGGATAGCCCTCCTCCGGGCCCAGCAGCTCGGTGAGGCGGTCGCGCACGATCGGGGCCAGCTCCTCGGCGGTGCGCTGCGAAACCCACTGGTGCGCACAGGAATCGAAGACCCGTTCCAGGTCGATCGCGGACAGGGCGTGCAGCTCCGCCGCGGCGGCCGTCTGGAGTGCGGTGTGGCCCGGGTACGGGCGGCCGTCGGCGATCTTCTGGGCCCAGGTGACATTGCAGCAGCATTCGTACAGGGCATGAATCGCGCGGCGGCGGGGGAGCGTATTGAAGCGGTCGAGGCCGATTCCGTGATGCATCAACATCCAGACCTCACACACGGGATGGGCGAGTTGTGCGGACCCGCTAATCGTCCGCCGGAAAGCGGATCGAAAACACTGGGACGCAGCAGATTTAGCACAGGATTAACACCGGCCCGCCACGCCCCCGGCACCCCCGATACGCTGGACCGATGACCGATTGGAAGGCTTTCGAGGTCGAAAGCAAGGACCACATCGCCCAGGTGACGCTCACCGGTCCCGGCAAGGGCAATGCCATGGGCCCCGACTTCTGGCGCGAACTGCCGCTGATCTTCGGCGAACTCGACGCCGACCCGGACATCCGCGCCATCGTGCTCACCGGATCCGGCACGCACTTCTCCTACGGCCTGGACCTGCCGGCCATGAGCCCGCTCTTCGGGCCGCTGCTGGCCGACCGGGCGCTCGCCGGGCCGCGCACCGACTTCCTCAAGCAGGTGCGCAGCATGCAGGACTCGGTCACCGCGGTCGCCGACTGCGTCAAGCCGGTCATCGCGGCGATCTCCGGCTGGTGCATCGGCGGCGGACTGGACCTCATCGCCGCCGCGGATGTCCGCCTGGCCAGCGCCGACGCCAAGTTCAGCCTGCGCGAGGCCAAGGTGGCCATCGTCGCCGACATCGGCTCGCTGCACCGGCTGCCGGGCATCATCGGCGAGGGGCACGTGCGTGAACTCGCCTACACCGGCAAGGACATCGACGCGGCCCGCGCCGAGAAGATCGGCCTGATCAACGACGTGTACGCCGACCAGCAGGCCGTGCTGGACGCCGCCCACGCCATGGCGCGCGAGATCGCCGCCAACCCGCCGCTGGTGGTGCAGGGCATCAAGGACGTCCTCGACCAGCCCAAGCGCGGCAGGATCGCCGACGGGCTGCGCTACGTATCGGCCTGGAACTCGGCGTTCCTGCCGTCCGAGGACCTCACCGAGGCCATCCAGGCGGTCTTCGAGAAGCGCCCCCCGGAGTTCAAGGGCAAGTGACCCCAGGGGTTCCGGCCTCGTAAAAGGACCCCATGCCTCCGGTTCCCGGCCTATCGTTTTGGGCGGGGGACCGGAGGTTTGGTCATGGCTACATCCGAGGTGAGCGAGTCGACCGGTGCGGGCGGCTTCACTCATCGCGAAATAATGGTGATCCTCAGCGGACTGCTGCTGGGCATCCTGCTCGCGGCGCTCGATCAGACCATCGTGTCCACCGCGATCCGCACCATCGCCGACGATCTGAACGGGTATTCACTGCAGGCCTGGGCGACCACCGCGTATCTGATCACCGCCACCCTGGCCACGCCGCTGTACGGCAAGCTCTCGGACATGTACGGGCGCAAGCCCTTCTACCTCGCCTCGATCACCATCTTCGTGACCGGCTCGCTGCTGTGCACCTTCGCACAGTCCATGTACGAGCTGGCCGCCTTCCGGGCGCTGCAGGGGCTGGGCGCGGGCGGGCTCATGTCGCTGGCGCTGACCATCGTGGGCGACATCGTGAGCCCGCGCGAAAGGTCCAGGTACCAAGGGTATTTCCTGGCCGTGTTCGGTACCTCGAGTGTGATCGGGCCGGTGCTGGGCGGGCTGTTCGCGGGACAGCACAGCATTCTCGGGATCGCGGGCTGGCGCTGGGTGTTCCTGGTGAACGTGCCCATCGGCCTGTTCACCCTGGTCGTGGTAACCCGGGTGCTGCGCCTGCCGCCACGCGAGAAATCCCGTGACCGCGTGGACTACTGGGGTGCGCTGGCGCTCATCATCGCCATGAGCCCGCTGCTCATCGTGGCCCAGCAGGGGCGCGAATGGGGCTGGGGCAATGCGCGATCCATCGTCTGCTACCTGATCGGCGCGTTCGGGGTGATCGCCTTCATCCTGGTTGAAGCCGCGCTGGGAGAGGCTGCGCTCGTCCCGCTGCGCATCTTCGCCAACCGCACCTTCGCGCTCGGCGTGGTCATCTCGTTCGTGGTGGGCGCGGGCATGTTCGGCGGAATCCTGCTGCTGCCACAGTATTTGCAGGCCGACCGGGGTGCCGGCCCGATGCTGGGCGGGCTGCAGATGATCCCCATGGTGCTGGGCATGATGATCGGCTCGGTGGTGTCGGGGCAATTGATCTCGCGCACCGGGCATTACCGCGTCTACACGCTACTGGGCTCGGCCATGATCACCATCGGGCTGTTCCTGCTGCACTACCTGAAGGCCGATACGGCGTTCTGGATCGTGGTGCTGTTCATGCTGTGCGTGGGCTTCGGGCTGGGCAATCTCATGCAGCCGCTCATCGTGGCGCTGCAGAATGCGTTGCCGCCCAAGGACATGGGCGTCTCCACCGCTGCCGCCACCTTCTTCCGGCAGATCGGCGGCACGCTCGGCGCCGCGGTGTTCCTGTCGATCCTGTTCGATCGGCTCGGACCCAATATCCGCGCGCAACTGCTGGAGGCGGGCAAGGACCGCAGGTTCCAGGACGCCGTCGCCGCCGGGGCGCACGACGGGAATCCCGCGGATATGGCGCTGTCGCAAGGACTTCTGAAACACGACACCTCGGCGGCGCAGGGGGTGCTGAACGACAGTTCGGTGATCCAGAAGCTCGATCCCGTGCTCGCACACCCGTTCAAGGTGGGATTCGCGGAATCGCTGTCGACGGTCTTCCTGACCACATCCGCCGTCACCCTGCTGGCGTTCGTGCTGGTGGTGTTCTGGAAGGAAGTCCCGCTGCGCACGACCGCTGGGCTCGCGGCCGCTGCCGAATAGGACGGGGGATTCGGGAAAACGAAAGGGGCGGCGCGGAATCCGCGCCGCCCCTCGTCGGCGGGAGCTCAGTGGCCGCCCTGCTCCTTCAGGCGCGCGTAGGCCTCGTCGACCAGCTTCTCGGCCTTCGCGCGGCCCTCCCAGCCCTCGACCTTGACCCACTTGCCGGGCTCCAGGTCCTTGTAGTGCTCGAAGAAGTGCGCGATCTCCTTGCGCTGGAACTCCGGGATGTCCTCGACGTCCTGGATGTGCGCCCAGCGCTTGTCGCCGGCGGGCACCGCCACCAGCTTCTCGTCGATGCCGGCCTCGTCGCTCATGATCAGCACGCCGACCGGACGGGCCTCGACCAGCACACCCGGGAACACGGACTCGGGCAGCAGCACCATGCAATCCAGCGGATCGCCGTCGCCGCCGAGGGTGTTCTCGATGTAGCCGTAGTCGGCCGGGTACATCATCGGCGTGTACAGGTAGCGGTCCAGCCGAACGCGTCCGGTCTCGTGATCGACCTCGTACTTGTTGCGCTGACCCCGGGGGATCTCGATGGTGACGTCGAACTCCACGTCATCTCCTTTTCGGTGGGCGGTATAGCTGCCGACTCGCCAGCTCGTTCAAGGGAACGACTGCGCAACGAGGATAGTGTGGACCGCGGTAGAGCCATCAGCCCCACCACAGGTATCAGGGAGACAGCGGCAGGTGTTTGGTCGGAACAAGCAGAACATCGGTGGTCTGGAGGCCAAGCGGCGACGCAGAACCTGGATCGTGGTGTCGCTGGTGCTGGTCGTCGTGGTGGCGGCGGCCGGGGCGGTGGCGGTGATCCTGAAGCCCTGGACGGAGGAATTCCGGCACGGGGGGTTGACGATCGCCGATCCGCCCGCGCCCGTGAAGCCGATTCCGCAGGTCGCGCCCGCCCCGGTGACCGCGCCCGCCGCCTCCGCGAACGGGCTGGCCGCCGCGCTCGGACCGGTGGTCGGCAATCCGGACCTCGGGATCTTCGCCGCCTCGGTCTCCGACGGGGACACCGGCAAGGTGCTGTGGACCATGGACCCGGACAAGGGCATGATCCCGTCCTCCACCGCCAAGATCCTCACCACCGCGGCCGGACTGCTCGCCCTGCCCGACGATCACCGGATCACCACCAAGGTGGTGACCGGCTCGGCCCCCGGCGAGATCGTGCTGGTCGGCGGCGGCGACCCGACCATCACCGCGCAGCCGGACGGCAAGGGCTACTACCCGGACGCGCCCCGGCTGCAGGACCTGGTCGCGCAGATCAAGACCGCCGGGCAGCGGGTGGACTCCATCGTGGTCGATACCTCCGCCTACGCGGGTCCGAACTTCGCGCCCGGCTGGGACAACGCCGATATCGCGGGCGGCTCCATCGCGCCGCTGGATCCGGTCATGATCGACGGCGGCCGCCTCGACCCGCTGGTCGAATATTCGCCCCGCACAACCACTCCCGCCCTCGACGCGGGCCGGAAGCTGGCCACCGAACTGGGCGCCGATCCCGCCAAGGTGAAGCTGGGCACCGCCCCGGCGAGCGCGAACCAGCTGGCCGCCGTGCAGTCCGCGCCGCTGCGGGAACGCATGCTGCAGGCCATGGTGCACTCCGACAATGTGCTCGCCGAGGCCATCGGCCGCGAGGTCGCGGTGGCGAGCGGGCAGGAAGCCTCCTTCACCGGCGCGGTGACCGCCATGACGACCGTGCTGCAGGCCGCCGGATTCGATCTGACCGGCCTGAAAATGGCCGACAACAGCGGGCTTTCGACCGACGACCACATTCCCCCGCGCCTGCTCAACCGGGTGCTGACCGTGTCCGCGCTGCCCAACGGTGCTGGTCCGCAAGGCAATTCGACCGCCGATACGGCCGCGACCAGCACCGACGGCTCCCCGCTCGCGCCGCTGCTGGACTTCCTGCCGGTGGCGGGCGGCACCGGCTCGCTGGCGACCCGCTATGTCGACCGGGATCGCGACGGGGCGGGGTGGATCCGGGCCAAAACCGGAACTCTGTCCGTCTCGAGTGCGTTGGTGGGTTATGTGCTGGACCGCGACGGACGGGTCCTGACGTTCGCCTTGATGTCGAACGATCGGCCGCCGGAGGTGAGCCGACCTGCGCTGGATGCCGTCGCCAACGCACTGCGCAACTGTGGCTGCTCCTGACGGGTGGATGAACATGACCGGATCCGAAAACCCTGTGGCCCCCGCTCGCACCCGGACCAATCTGACCGGTGTCGTGGACTGGAAGGTGGCCGCCCGCACCGGCGCCGCGCTGGTGCCCGCCGGGCCGCGGACATCCCGGTACTCGGCCGAACACGCGGTCGCCGAACTCGCCGCCGCCTCGGTGCGCGCCGAGGGGCCGGTCCGCGAGGTCAGCGGTCTCGACGACGGGTCGGTGGTACCGGACGCGCTGATCGTCGACCGGCCCGGCTGGATCCACGCCGCCGCCGAATCCATGGCCCAGCTCACCGGCAGCGGCGTGGAACCCGGGGAGAAGGGCAAACTCGTCGGCAAACCGGCCGGCGTGCAGGCCGGGGCCATGCTGGCGTTTCTGTCGACGGCCATCCTGGGCCAGTACGACCCGTTCACCGGGCCCGACGGCACGCTGCTGCTGGTCGCGCCCAACATCATGGCGGTGGAACGCGCGCTCGGCGTGCCGCCCAGCGACTTCCGGCTCTGGGTGTGCCTGCACGAGGTCACCCACCGGGTCCAGTTCTCTTCCGCCCCTTGGATCGCCGGCTACATGCGCCGCAATGTCGAGGTGCTCGGTGAGGCGGGCGACGAACCGCTCGCCGACATGCTGGCCCGGCTCGTCGACGCCGTGAAGGAGCGCCGCCGCGGCGACGACCCGGCCGGCGGTGTCATCGGGCTGCTGCGCGCCACCCAGGCCGCACCGCAGCGCGAAGCCCTCGACCGCCTGCTCATGCTCGGCACGCTGCTGGAGGGCCACGCGGACCACGTCATGGACGCCGTCGGACCCGCCGTGGTGCCCTCGGTCGCCCGCATCCGCGCCGCCTTCGATCAGCGCCGCAAGCGCCCCGCCAACCCCATCCAGCGGCTGCTGCGGGCACTGCTCGGCATGGACGCCAAGGTCGCCCAGTACGTGCGCGGCAAGGCCTTCGTCGACGAGGTCGTCGACACCGTCGGCATGGCGCGGTTCAACACCATCTGGACCGACCCCGAAACCCTGCCCCGCACAGACGAAATCGGTGAACCGCAGCGCTGGGTCGCCCGCGTCCTCGGCTGAGCCGTTGCCGCCGCACCGGGCCCCGGGGCCCGCGTGCGACGATCAGGGCGTGAACGATCGGCCCCGGCTGCCCGAGACGCCTGCCGCACTGGAGATGCGGCACGCCGTGCGGGAATGGCTGGAACGGTACGCACCTGCGGGGGTGGTCGCCGTGGCCCTCTCGGGTGGGGCGGATTCGGTTGCACTGACGGCCGCCGCCTGTGCGGAGGCGGACGTGGTGGACGCCCTGACGGTCGATCACGGTTTGCAGGCGGGGTCGGCGGAGGTGGCAGCGACGGCGGCCGCGCTGGCGTCGAAGCTGGGCTGCCGGTCGGCGCGGGTACTGACCGTGACGGTCGAGCGTGCCGGGACGGGCCCCGGCATCGCCGATCGCGACCCGGACATCGGCCGCCCCGCAGGCCTCGGCGAGCGCGCGGGCAAGGCCCGGTATCCGGGTGGTCCGGAAGCGGCGGCCCGGCGCGCCCGGTACGCGGCGCTGGACCAGGCGCGGCAGGGATTGCCGGTGTTGCTCGGGCACACGCTGGACGATCAGGCCGAGACGGTATTGCTCGGGCTCGGGCGCGGGTCGGGGGCGCGGTCCATCCGGGGGATGCCGGAATTCGATGCGCCGTGGGGGCGGCCACTGCTGGGGGTGCGGCGGAGCGTGGCCCGCGAACTGTGCGCGGATCTGGGGATCACGCCCTGGGAGGACCCGCACAACAGCGCGCCGGAATTCACCCGGGTACGCCTGCGGCACGAGGTGCTGCCGTTGCTGGAGGACGTGCTCGGCGGCGGCGTGGCCGCCGCGCTCGCGCGCACTGCAGCGCACCTGCGGGAGGACGGGGAGGTGCTGGATGCGCTCGCCGGAGAGTTGCTGGCGGCCGCCCGGGACGGTGACGGGCTGCGAATCGAGATGCTCGCCACTGCCGCGCCCGCGGTCCGCCGCCGCGTCATTCGCGAATGGTTGCTCGAGCGTGGCGCAAAATCATTGACGGACAGCAATTTACGGGCGGTCGAGGCGCTGGTCACGCGGTGGCGGGGGCAGGGCGGGGTCGCGGTGGGCGGTTCGCCCAGTGGGACGAGGTTGGTTGCCGCGCGTGAACATGGCAGGCTCATACTCGGTTCGGAGTGAACCCGGATTCGGGTCGACATCACTGAAGGGAAACCAGCGGACGTGTACGGGGACGACATCGCGTCGGTGCTGATCAGCGAGGAACAGATCGCCGACAAGGTCGAGGAACTGGCCGAACTGGTCGCCAAGCGCTATCCCGCCGATGCCCCCGAGGGCGACCTGCTGCTGGTGGGCGTGCTCAAGGGCGCCATCTTCTTCATGACCGACCTGGCCAAGAAGCTCACCGTGCCGACGCAGATGGAGTTCATGGCCGTCTCGTCCTACGGGTCCTCCACCTCGTCCTCGGGCGTGGTGCGCATCATGAAGGACCTGGACAAGGACATCGCCGGGCGCAATGTGCTGATCGTCGAGGACATCATCGACTCCGGCCTGACGCTGTCGTGGTTGCTGCGCAACCTGTCCAGCCGCAACCCGGCCTCGCTCGAGGTGGTGACGCTGCTGCGCAAGCCCGACGCGCTGCGCACCCAGGTGGATGTGATGGCCGTGGGCTTCGACATCCCGAACGAGTTCGTGGTGGGCTACGGCCTCGACTACGCCGAGCGCTACCGTGATCTGCCGTACATCGGCACCCTGGACCCGAAGGTCTACGGCGGGGAGTAACAACTCTCGAGGATCGAAACGAAGGCCGCTGCCGGTTACCGGGAGCGGTCTTCTGCGTTGATGTGACGAAACTCACTCGGTGGGCTGGTTTGGGGCGTGGGCCGGGGGGAGTGGTCGTTGCTGGATGTCAGCGCTCGGGTCGAGCGGGAATCGGGCACGGGCGCGGATTTATGTGTAACTGCTGGTCAAGTGTCCGCTAGGGGGTCGGTGGGTGAGCGTCGGTGAATGGCCAGGAATTCGCGGGTCCGGTTAACAGAATGTTTCGGGGGAGTCCTATGCTGTCTGTAACAAACCTGACGGCTGTTTTCTGATCCAGTTGCAAACTTTTGGGTCAGATACGGCTGGAAAATCAAGACCGATTCTGATAGCAAGGGGCTATGGACCCGCATTTGCGCGACCTGCGGTATTTCGTCGCCGTCGCTGAGGAACTGCATTTCACCAACGCCGCTCAACGGCTGCACATCGCACAACCCACCCTGTCACGACAGATCCGTCAGCTGGAGCGCCAGCTCGACGTCGTGCTGTTCGACCGCAACCAGCGCAGCGTGGCCCTGACCGTCGCCGGCAAGGAACTCCTCGAAGGCGCGCGGAAAATTCTGGAACTGTGGGAAGTCACCAATGTCGCCCTGCAGGAGGCCGGTGAGGTGCTGCGCGTCGGCATCCAGTCCTCCATCGGCCGCGGCCTGATCACCGACCTGGAGAGCGCCAGCGGCCACCGGCTCGCCCTGCACTCCGCGTCCTGGACCGACCCGTCCAGCGGGCTGGCCGGCCGTCAGGCCGACCTCGCGCTCATGTGGCTGCCGGTGCCCGACACCAGCCGCTACCGCTGGCAGGTGCTGCGCACCGAACCGCGCTGGGTGCTGCTGCCCGAGAACCACGCCCTGGCCGGCCGGGAGCAGATCGACTTCGCCGACCTGATCGACGAGCCCTTCATCGCCATGCCCGCCGAAGCCGGTGCGGCACGGGACTTCTGGCTCGGTGCGGACGCCCGCGGCGGCCGTCAGGCCAAGATCGGCGCGGAAGCGGCCACCGCCGAGGAGCGTCTGGAGGCGGTCAGCCTCGGCCTGGGCGTGTGCCTGCTGGCCGAGAACAATGTCCCCATGTACCGCTGGCCCGGCCTCACTGCCCGCCCGGTCGCCGGCCTGGCCCCCTGCGAACTGGCAGTGGCCTGGCGCGCCGACGACGACCGCCCCACCATCCTCGAGTTCGCCGTCCGCGTCCTCGACGGCGGCTTCGCCGAGAAGGAACCGGTCGCGGCCCAGTAGGCCCCGGCCCGGACCGGTCGAAATGGGCGGCGGCAGAGGGTCGGAGGTTGCCGCGGTCCGTCCTGGAGTACGGGATCGAGACAGAAGCACAGCGCCGCGTCACCGAGTGACGCGGCGCTGTGCTGTATCCTGGCGCGCTGTGCCGGGGTGTGCTCAGGGAGCGACGCGCTGCCAGGGGTGGGCGGCCTCGATCTGCGCGGCCAGCCGGAGGATGGTCGACTCGCTGCCGGGCGGGCCCGCGATCTGCGCCGCGACCGGGGTGCCGGTGCGCGGGTGCAGGCCCATGGGTAGTGACAGCGCGGGCCAGCCGACCAGGTTCCACAGCGGCGTGAACGGCGAGAACTTCGTGTTCGCAAGGACATTCGCCAGCCAGGGACGGGAATGCCAGCGGCGGGCGCGCGGGGCAGGGGTCGCCAGGGTGGGTGTGATGACCACGTCGTAGCGCTCGAAGTAATCGAGCAGCCGGGCCTCCACCCGATCGACCTGCGACGGGCGCAGCAGTCCGGACTTCAGCACCGCCTTGCCGAGGGCGACGTGCACCCGGGTGCGGCGCTGCAGGCGATCCGGGTGCTGGACGGTCGCGGCCTCGCGGGCGGCATTGCCCAGCCAGCGCAGCAGCAGCGCGAAAGTCGAGCCCTGGTACGGGAGTTCGGCGACGCCGATGATGTGGCCGGCCCGGGAGGCGGCCGCGGCGGCCTTGTCGGCGGCTGCGGTCCAGGCCAGGTCGATATGGCCGAGTGGTGTCGGAGCCCCCGTGGCCAGGCCGATGCGCAGCGTCGAGGGCGTCTCCAGATCGGCCAGGTCGGGGCGGTCCGCCAGCACCGAGAGCATGAGCGCGGTATCCGCGACCGTCGTCGCGAGGACCCCGTTCTCGGTCATCCCGCCCCACGAGTCCAGCCCCACCTCGGCGGGCACCAGACCGCGGCCGGGCTTGAGGCCGACCACGCCGCAGCAGGCCGCCGGAATGCGGACCGAGCCGAGCCCGTCATTGCCGTGCGCGATCGGGACCATGCCGGAGCCGACCGCCGCGCCGGAACCACCCGACGAGCCGCCCGCGGAGTAGCGGGTGTTCCACGGGCTGCGGGTGATGCTGCCCGGGCCGTCGGTGACACCCCAGAGCCCGAATTCGGGCACCGTGGTCAGGCCCACGACGACCGCGCCCGCGGCCCGCAGCCGCCGCACCACCGGGTGATCGCCGGTGGCGGGGGTATCGGGACCGGCCAGCGAGCCGCCCCGGGTGACCTCGCCGGCGACGTCGATATTGTTCTTCACCGCGATCGGCACGCCGGCCAGTGGCAGCATGTCCAGATCCGGTCGTTCGGCCACCGTGCGGGCCTCGGCGCGGGCCGCTTCCTCGCGAACGAGACTGAAAGCGTTCAATTTCCGATCGCGGGCGCGAATCCGGTCCAGCGCCGCGCCGACCGCGTCCTCGGGGGAGATCGAGCCGTTCTGGACGGCCGCGGCGATGCCGGTGGCCGTGGTCAGGTCCACGGGGGGACGGTCGGATGGGGTGTCGGAATCGGCCGTTGTGCGTGCCACCGCTACCTCCTCGGCGGTGCCGGCTGTGGCGATTTCAGCCGCTAGCGCCGTGCCCTCGTCGTGCATGCTGGTCTTCCCCCGTCGCCTCGTGTCGAAATCGGGTGATCCGCTCGTGAGCCGCAAGTTATCATTCCGGCTAGCAGTCGGGGATGATGGTGTGGGGTGTGGCGGGTTCTTTGTCCCAATCTCAGAATCCACGACATCCTCGGATCGACAGTGCGGATCGACGACATCCGTGCCGAGCCAGAGGGGTGCGGACATGGCTTCTGGTTCCGACCACCGTTCCGGCGGTTACTCGGCGAAAACGGAATCAAGTGCGATCGCCGCCTTCACGGCGGCGTGGGACTCCACTGCGGCCCCACCCCGGATCGCCGACTATCTGCCCGATGCCACCACGCTGCGGCGGGGTGCGCTGATCGAGCTCATCCGGGTGGACATGCGTCACCGCTGGCTGCACCGACCCGCCGGAACCGAGGTCTCCCCGGCCAAACGGCTGCACGACTACTGCGCCGAATTCCCCGAACTCGCGGATCGGGATCTGCCCGCCGGGCTGGTGTACGAGGAGTTCGTCATCCGCCGGCACAGCGGCGAGCGCGTGGATCCGCGCGACTGCCTGCGCGAATATCCGCATCAGGCGACCGAACTGCGGGAACTGCTGAATGCCGACGACGACGATCAGAGCACGCGGCGGGCCGGGCTGGACGAATCCACGCGCGGTGACTTCGGGCTCGAACGCTCCGAGCGGACACAGCTCGAGCGGACGCAGCTCGAGCGGACGCAGCTCGAGCCGACCGCCCGGCCCGGGCCGCTCGTGGACGGCGACACCACCCGGGTACCCGAACCGGGTGAGGTGACGCTGTACGAGGATCCCTCGCAGCTGGTCGGCGCACCGGCCGAGCCCACCCGGGCCACCGGCGGGATCACCACGCCCGAGACCGGGGAACTGCTCGATCGCATCGAGATCGGGCAGCGCATCGATGATTTCGACCTGCTGACCAGTCTTGGTTCCGGGGCGTTCGCCCGGGTCTTCCTGGCCCGGCAGCGTTCCCTGCAGCGGCTGGTGGCGGTGAAGATCTCCGCCGACCACGGCACCGAGCCGCAGACCCTGGCCCAGCTCGACCACGACTACATCGTGCGCGTCTTCGACCAGCGGCTGATGTCGGACCTGCGCACCGAATCCGGGCGGCGCCTGCGACTGCTGTACATGCAGTTCCTGCCCGGCGGCACCCTGCTCGGCGTGCTGCGCTGGGTGCGGGCCACCCCGCCCGCGCAACGCAGCGGACAGCTGCTGCTCGACGCGGTCGATGCGGCGATGGAGGAGAAGGGCGAGATCCGGCCCACCGACTCCAGCGTGCGCGCCGAGCTGGCCGGGCTGTCCTGGCCGGAAACCGTGGCGTGGCTGGGCCGCCGGCTGGCCGAGGCACTGGACTACGCGGACGGGCACGGGGTCCTGCACCGGGATGTGAAACCCGCGAATGTGCTGCTCACCGCCGAGGCGGTACCGAAACTGGCCGACTTCAACATCAGCTTCAGCCGGAATATCGACAGCGCCGGCCCGGTCGCGTACTTCGGCGGTTCGCTGTCCTACATGTCCCCGGAACAGCTGGACGCGTGCCACCCCGGCACCGCCGTCAGCGCCGGCGACCTGGACACCCGCGCCGATATCTTCTCCCTCGGCGTGGTGCTGTGGGAGCTGCTCACGGGGGCGAAACCCTTCGACGACACCACCGCCGGGCCCGGCGACCACGGCGACCGCACCACCCTCGAGGCCATGCTGGCGCGGCGGCGCGGCGGCGTCGAAACCGCTGCCCTCGGCCGGGTGCCGCCCGACTGCCCCGCCGCGCTGCGCCGGGTCCTGCTCACCTGCCTGGAGCCCGCCCGCGAACAGCGCTGGAGCAGCGGCGGGATCCTGGCCAAACAGTTCGACATGTGCCTGGACGAACGCGCCCGCGACCTGGTCGACCCGCCGCCGCACAGCTGGCGAATGCGGTTGCGGCCGTGGATGATTCCGCTGGTCACGCTGGCCATCGTGGTGCCGAACCTGCTGGCGTCGCTGTACAACATCGCGCACAACCGGGCCTTCATCATCAACCACCTGTCCGAGTCGGCCATGCACACCTTCATGGTCACCACGACCACGGTGAACCTGGTGTTCTTCCCGCTCGGGACGGCCGTCATCGCCTATCTGTGCCGATCCCTGATCTTTGTGCCGCGCGGGGTGCGGCTGGGCCGCGAATACGACCCGGAGACGCTCCGCAGAGCCCGCGCGGACGTGCTGCTGGCCGGGGAGCGCATCTCCCTGGTGGTGTTCTCGCTGTGGGTGCTCGCGGGCATCACCTTCCCGACGGTGCTGCGCATGACGGCTCCCGACCTACCGGCCCGTGGCATGGTGCACTTCCTGGTGTCGCTGGTGGTGTGCGGGGCCATCGCCGTGGCATATCCGTTCTTCCTGGTGGCCTTCTATCTGGTGCGGTGCATCTATCCGATGTTCCTGCGGCACGGGGACATCAGCGCCGAGGACGCGGTGTGGCTGCACCGGCTGGGTCACCGCTGCACCACCTATCTGGCGGTCGCGGCGTCGGTCCCGTTGCTGGCGGTGGCGGGCGTGACGTTCCTCCCGCCGGACGACATTCCGCAGGTGATCGTCGCGGTGCGGGTGCTCAGCGTCGGCGGGATCGCGGCCTTTGTCCTGATCTATGCCATGTTCCGGGCGCTGGAGGCCGACCTGGCGGCGCTGGAGCGGGTGGTGTCGTCGACCCCGTCGTCGCGGGCGCCCGGAAACGGGGCGGGTACCGAATCGTGAGTGAACTCGCAGCGCAAGCCCTCGCCCGCTTCGCTGCCGACTGGGAATCCACCCTGCGCGGCGACCGCGACGAACCGCCGCCCCTGGCCGGTTACCTGCCCGACGGGCACGAGGTGCGGCTCGCGGTCCTCACCGATCTGGTGCGGGTGGACATGCGGCAGCGCCGGCGGCGCGCCGGAATGGAGAAGCGGCTCGCGGAGTACCGCCGGGAATTCCCGGAGGTGGGGACCAGTCCGGACTTCGCCGACCTGGTCTGCGAGGAGTACGTGGCCCGCAGCTGCTTCCGGCCGGTGGACGTGGACAGCTTCACCGCCGAGTACCCGGAGGCGGCCACCGAGATCCGCCGCCGCTTCACCGGCGACACCCCACCGCCCCCGCCGCCCGTGCTGCCCGAGGGCATCGGAACCGGCCGCAGCCTCGACGATTTCGACCTGCTCACCGATCTCGGCGGCCGCGAACACAGCCGCATGTTCCTGGCCCGGCAGCGGTCCATGCAGCGGCTGGTCGCGGTGCGGGTGGAGGCGGGCGTGGACAGCGACACCGACACCGTCGCGCAGCTCGACCACCAGCACATCGTGCGGGTCTTCGACCAGCGCCTGATCGCCGACGGCAGCACCGGAAAACCGTTGCGGCTGTTGTACATGCAGTATCTGCCCGGCGGCACCGTCGACGGCGTGCTGGCCCGGCTGCGGCAGGAATCCGCGACGGCCGGGCGCGACAGCGCCGATGGCGGACTGCTGCTGCGGGCCATCGACGCGGCCATGGAGGCCAAGGGCGAGATCCGGCCGGCCGGGTCCCGGGTGCGGGCCGAGATCGCCGGGCTGAGCTGGCCGGAAACCGTGGCGTGGGTGGGACGGCGGCTGGCGGAGGCGCTCGACTACGGGTTGCGGCAGGGGGTGCTGCATCGCGACATCCGGCCCGGCAATGTGCTCTTCACGGCGGAAGGGGTGCCCAAGCTCGCGGATTTCGCGCTGGGGCCGGTGTACTGGAGTGGGGCGTTCCTCGGGGCGGGCGCGAATGATGCCGGGGCGCTGCGGTATCGGTCGCCCGAGGCGCTGGCCGCGCAGCTGGATCCGGCCGCGCCGCTGCCGGACACCCGGGGCGACATCTACTCGCTCGGACTCGTGCTGTGGGAAATGCTCACCGGCGCATTGCCATTCGACGATGCGGACGGCGGGACCGATACCGGGGCGGTGCGGGCCATGCTGGCCCGGCGGATGGCGGGCGTGCCCGCGGCGGCCCTGGATACCCTGCCCGCGGACACCCCGGCCGCGCTGCGGCGGGTGCTGCTGGAATGCCTGCAACCCGATCCCGCGCGGCGCTGGCAGACCGGCGGCCAGCTGGCCGGGCAGCTGAACCTGTGCCTCGACCCGCGGGCCCGGGATCTGGTGGATCCGCCGCCGCACACGCTGTGGGCCAGGTTGCGCGGCTGGCCGGTGCCGATCGCGATGCTGTGCGTGGGCCTGCCGAATGCCGTGGCCAGCTGGTACAACGTCCGGATCAACCGGAGTCTCGTCGTGAACGAGCTGCCGCTGGTGGATCAGCAGCGGTTCGAGCAGGTGGCGCTGGTGAACAATCTGGTCGCCTTCCCGCTGGCGGCGCTGCTGCTGTTGTGGTTGGCGCGGCGGCCGCTGACCGTCTCCTACCGCTTGGCCCGCGGGCACCGGTACACCCCGGCCCAGCTGGCCCACGCCCGCTCCGACACGTTGCTGATGGGGGAGCGGGCGGTGTGGGTGCCGTTCGCCATGTGGCTGATCGCCGGGGTGGCGTGGCCGCTGGCCCTGTCCGGTACGGGAGCGCGGTTGCCGCACAATGCCTTCGCGCACTTCTTCACCGCGCAGGTGGTGTGCGCGACCATCGCGCTGGCCTATCCGTTCTTCCTGATCATGGTGTACGCGGTGCGGTCGCTGTATCCGCAGCTGCTGGCGCGCGGTTCGGTGGGGCCCGCCGATCGCCGGCAGCTGTCGGCGCTGGCCCGGCGCAGCAATTTCTATCTCGCCGCGGCCGCGTCGGTGCCGCTGCTGGCGGTGGCCAGCGTGACCTTCGTGTCGACCGCCGATCTGTCGCTGGTGATCGTGCCGCTGCGGCTGATCAGTGTCGGCGGCGTGCTGGCGTTCGTGGTCACCTACCGGCTCTCGCGGCTGCTGGAGGAGGACCTGCAGGCGCTGGTGCGTGCCATTCCCGAAGGCGGGCATTGATTCCCCGTAGGCTCGGAGGGGTGGCGATGCGTGGCAGTGTCGAAACCTCGTTGGCGGAGTTGGCGGCTCGCGTTCGCCGCCGCGCCGACGGGCATTCCGGTCGGTTTCTGCTCGGTATCGCGGGCCCGCCCGGCGCCGGCAAATCCACCCTGGCCCGCGGCATTCGCGACGAACTGAATCTGGCCGCCGGCGCTACGATCGCCGAAGTCGCGCCCATGGACGGATTCCACCTCACCAACGCCCAGCTGCGCACCGCCGGATTCCTCGATCGCAAGGGCGAACCCGACACCTTCGACACCGACGGCTATGTGGCGCTGTTGCGCACCATTCGCGAGACCGCGCCGGGCACGCCGGTGTCCTGGCCCACCTACGATCGCGAGATCCACGAACCGGTCCCCGGCGGCATCGTGTTCGACCGCCAATCCATCGTGGTGACCGAGGGCAACTACCTGCTGCTCGACGACCGCGCCCATCCGGCCTGGGCCGCTGTGCGCCCCCTGCTCGACGAGACCTGGTACCTGGAGGTGCCGCGCCCGATCATCGAACAACGCCTGTTGCGCCGCCACATTCGCGGCGGCCGCACCCTCGCGGCCGCGCGGACCAAGGTGGCGCACAGCGACCTCCGCAATGCCGCCCTCGTCGAATCCACCCGCACCCGAGCCGATCTGGTGCTGCGCAAGGCCGGACGCGGCTACCGCATCGACTGAACGTGTTATCCGATCGACCGAATGTCGAAGTGCCGCATCCACTCCCGGGTACCGGGGAAACCGCAGGAGGCCGTTGCCACCGCGGCCGCGCGCCGCAGCGCGACCGGGAAATCCGCGCCACGCTCGTGGAAATGGCAGAACGCGCCGTGCAGAATGTCGCCCGCCCCGAGGGTGTCCACGGCCGGCGCCGCGGGGACGGGGATCTCGCCGCGTTCGCCGGGCATCGAGTATCGGATCGGGCCGCCACCACCGGTGATCGCGACCAGCCGCGGTCCCGCCGCGTGCAGGTGGTCGAATATCTCACCGGCCGAATCACCCTGTACCCCAGGTGGAGTGAAGGTACTCGAGCAGATGGCGATATCTACGACCGGCAGCAGCGCGCCGTGCACCGGACGCCAGCGGCCGGCATCCAGCACCACGGGCACGCCCGCCGCCCGCGCCGCCGTCGCCAGCCGTAGCGCGGGTTCGGGATAGTGGCCGTCCACCAGCAGCACCGTGGCGCTGTCGAGCACCTCGGCCGCGGACTCGTCGAGGGCCGGGTGGATCCGGGATCCGTCCAGCGACACGATGGTCCGGGTGGCCGCCGCGGTGGCGACGATGATCGAGGACACCGGCGGCTGCTGATCGCCGTCGGGCGTGAGGTCCACGGCGGTGACCCCGTGCCGGTACAGATCACCGCGAATCAGTTCCGCCAGTGGATGTTTGCCCAGCGCGGTCACCAGGGCCGGGGTCGCGCCGGACAGGAAGGCGTAGGTCACCGCCGCGTTGGCCGCCGGTCCGCCCGCGCCGAGGAACAGGTCGGCGGCCTGGGTCTTGGAGTCCTCGGCGGGATACCGGTCGACGGCATAGGCGAGATCCAGTGTCGACAATCCGGCGAAAACCGCACTCCTGCTACCCATGCCGCCGACCCTACGGTGAGCTACTCGCGCACCCGGTTCTCATAGGCCTTGCGCGCGTCGGAGTCCACATCGTCCAGGAACGCGGTCTGCGCACCCAGCGCGCGCCCGATGGCATCGCCCACCGACTGCGGCAGCAGACCCACCACCTGCGAGATGATGCCCGCCACCGCCGTGACGCGAACCTTGGAGCGCGGCTCCACGATCAGCTCGGTGATGGCGTCGGCGATCTCCTCCGGCTCGGCCGGGCGCAGCAGCTTGGGCCCCGTAACCCCGGATCCCAGTTCGGTTCTGGTGAGCGTCGGCAGCACCGAGGAGAAGCGCAGCCCGGTGCCCCGGTACTCCTCGCGCAGGGTGTCGGTGAAGCCCAGCACCGCGTGCTTGCTGGCGTTGTAGGTGGCCAGGCCCGGAATGTGGGTCTCGCCGGCGAGCGAGGCGATATTGATGACGTGCCCGCGCCCGCGCGGCAGCATGCGCCCGATGGCCAGCTTGGAACCCAGGATCACGCCGTACACATTGATATCGAGAATGCGGCGGGTGATCTGATCCGGTTCGTCCACCACGCGGCCGGTGGGCATGATCCCGGCATTGTTGATGAGCACGTCGATCGGGCCGAGGCGGCGCTCGACCTCGTCGAGAAAGGCGTCGAAGGACTGGTGGTCGGTGACATCCAGCCGGTCGTAGACGTCGAAACCCCGTGCGGCGCCGGACTCTTTGACGGTGGCCTCGTCGATATCGCCGATGGCGATCCTGGCGCCGAGGGCCTGCAGGGCGGTCGCGGTGGCCAGGCCGATGCCGCGCGCACCGCCGGTGATCACCACGACCTTGCCGGCGATCGTTCCGAAGTCGGCCATCACATCCCCCGCACGGTCTTGATGATGGCGGGCAGGTTGATCCGCCGCAGTCCGCGGGTGCCCGCGGCCCGCATGGCGCCCATGGCGATGGTCAGCTTGGCCGGCGAATACGGGAACCACAGCGGCTCTTTGGTTTGCGTGGGCAGGATCGGCTTGGTGATGGCCTGCTGACGGCAGTACTTGCGCACGCCGCTGGCCCCGCCCCAGCGCGCGCCGGTGCCGGACAGGCCCCAGCCGCCCATGGGCAGCGCGAAGCTGAACATATTGGCGAACACGTCGTTGATGTTCACCGCGCCCGCGTTCAGTTGGCGCGCAACGCGTTCGGCGCGATCCTTGTCGCCGGACCAGACCGAGGCGGACAGGCCGTAGATCGAATCATTGGCCAGGCGAATGGCTTCCGCCTCGTCGGCCACCTTCATGACCGGCAGCGTGGGCCCGAAGGTCTCCTCGGTCATGCAGGTCATGGTGTGGTCCACGTCGGCGAGCACGGTCGGCTCGAAGAGCGTGCCGACGCCGGTGCGCTTGCCGCCGGTCGTGACACGCGCACCCGCCTCGACGGCCTCCTCGACGTGCCGCTGCACGATCTGCGCCTGGTTCTCGTTGGCGAGTGCGCCCATGTCGTACTGGGGTTGGCGGCCGTCCACGCCCAGGCGGACCTCCTTGACGGCGGCGGTCAGCTTCGCCAGGAACTCGTCGTAGACAGGCGCTTCCACGTACACGCGCTCGACCGAGATGCACACCTGCCCGGCGTTGAACAGCCCGCCGAAGGCGATGCCGTGCGCGGCGCGCTCCAGGTCGGCGTCGGCCAGCACGATGGCCGGGTCCTTGCCGCCGAGTTCCAGGCTGTACGGGATCATCCGCTCGGTGCAGGCCGCCGCGATCTTGCGGCCGGTGGCGGTGGAACCGGTGAACTGGATGTAGTCGGCGTTCCCGACCACGGCCGCGCCCGTCTCGCCCGCGCCGGTGACCACCTCGAACACGGGCGGCGCACCGATCTCGCGCCAGCCGCGCGCCAGCTCGACCGCCGAAAGCGGTGTCACCTCGGACGGTTTCAGGATGACCGCCGCGCCCGCGGCCAGCGCCGGGATCACATCGATGACCGGCATGGCCAGCGGGAAGTTCCACGGCGTGATCACACCGACCACCTGGTAGGGCCGGAACACGGTGGTCAGCTGCTTGACCCGGGCCAGCGGGCTGTGCGGCGAAGGGTGTTCGTCGGCAAGGAATTTCGCGGCACGGCGGGCGTAGTAGCCGGTCAGGTCGACCGAGAACGCCGGGTCGATCAGCGAGTCCACCCGGGCCTTGCCGGTCTCGGACTGCAGCACGTCGGCCAGGCGATCGGTGTTGTCCACCAGCCAGTCCTGCAGTTTCAGCAGCCACTCCTTGCGCCCGTCGGGGCCCAGGGCCTCCCAGGCGGGCTGCTGCGCGCGCAGGGCGGCGACCTTGGCGGCGACCGTCTCGGCCGAATCGATCGGCACCGTGCCCGCGAGTGCGCCGGTCGCCGGATTGCGGACCTCGAGTTCGGTGGCGGGCGCCGGGGCCGCCTCCGGTTTCGGGGTGGCTCCCGGTTTCGGGGTGGCCTTGACGGCCGTCCCGGCCGGCTTGCGAGTCCCGGTCTTGCGAGCGGTGCCCGCGGCGGGTTCGGTATTGGTCACGATGTGCCTCTCCCCACGTGCGCTACGTTGCGACGGCGAGCTGTGCCCCAGCTCACTGGACTATGATCGTGACACAATTTCGTGAGCCCATGCTTGGCCAATCGGGTCAATTCTTCCGGTCGGTTTTGTGCTCTGAGTACAACCTCGGAGGAGTGCCCGTGGCGACGCCCGCGAACCCGGCGGAGATCCGGCTATGGATCGCCGATTTCGTCGCGGAAACCCTCCCGGCCGAAACCCTGGAACAGGTCGTCACCCGCCTCGACGACGCCATCATCGCCCGCATCCCGGAGATGCGGGACCGCGATATGCGCCGCGACCTGGCCGCCAGCAGCCGGGCCCACGCGGTCGCCGTGCTCAGCGGCCTCACCCAGGACCTGTTCGAATACCCGGTCCCGCCCGAGGCGCACGCCTTCGCCCGCACCGTCGCCCGCCGCGGCTACGACGTGCGGCTGCTGCTGCGCGTCTACCACCTCGGCCAGGAGGCGGTCATCGACTACATGACCGAGGTGCTCGAACAGCGGCAGCTGCCGCAGGACATCGAAAGATCGGTGCTGCTACGGCTTTTCGACCGCACCACGCGCTGGGTCAGCACCTCGGTCGAGGCTCTCACCGACACCTACATGGCCGAGCGGGAGCGGGGCCTGCGCGCCGCGCTCACCCAGCGCGCCGAGACCGTGCGCGCTTTGCTGGACGGCGCCGAGGTGGATATCGAAACCGCTTCGGGCCGGCTCGGATACCGGCTGTCGCAGCGGCATCTGGCGCTGGTGCTGTGGACGGACGAGGATGCCGCGCCACTGCCGTCGGACAGCAACGGCGAGGCCGTCGGCCGGCTCGACCGGATCGTGGCCCGCTACGCCGGCACGCTCGGCAACGGCAGCCTGCTCACCGTGCCCTCGGGTGCGACCGCGCTGTGGGCGTGGATCGGCGTGGACGACGCGCTGCCCGAGCCCGGCGATCCGGTGTGGTCGGTGGACGCGCCCGTGCGGGTGGCGATCGGCGTGCCCGCCGCGCACGCCGCCGGCTTCCGGGCCGGTCACCGCGAGGCGGTCGCCGCCCGGCAGGTCGCCGAGCGCGCCCGCCCGGGCCTGCCGCGCGCACTGCACTACGCGGAGGTGGAGATCGCCTATCTGGCGGGATCCGACGAGACCGCCATGCGGTCGCTCATCGACAGGGAACTGGGCGCACTCGCCGCACCCGACGCGCAGTCGGCGCGACTGCGCGAAACCTTGCATGCCTACCTGCGAGCCCGCCGCAGCCCGGACGGGGCCGCGAAACTGCTCGGCGTGCACAAGAACACGGTGCGATACCGGATTCAGCGCATAGAAGAACTACTCGGTCACTCTCTCGACCAGCGTGGTACGCGACTGGAGGTCGCGCTCGACTGCGTGGCGGTCTACGGCGTGTGAGTCCGCGAGCGTCAGCTCGCTTCCTCCGCGACGGTGTCCCGGGCGGCGCGTCGCCGGGTGGGCGGCTCGCCTTCGGAGGCCCGGCGCTCCGGTAATTCCGCCAGCAATTGCGTGGTGGCCGCGGCAATGGCGGCCACCGCCTTGTCCACCGCGGCCTTGGTGGCCGTCGTCAATCCCGACACCCCGCCGACTTTGCGCACGTATTCCTGTGCGGCGGCGTAGATTTCCTGCTCCGTGGCGGCCGGACTCAGCCCGCGGAGGAGGGTGATGTTCCCACTCATGCCCCCAGAGGTTAGCGCCCGATTACCCGCTGTGACAGGGCAAGATTCAGACAATTGCGTGAGTGCGTCGCGCAGCGCCCGTGAGAATGCCGCCCAGTGGCCGCCGGAATTCCGAACCGAATGGTTTGCCGATTATTCGCACCGGACGCGGCCGGTGTGGCACACGCGATCGGCGAATAGCGGGCCACTCCAAGATCGATGGGGAACAATCGGGGTATGGCTGCCCGCGACGTGCCCACGCTGACGACTTTTCCGTACCCGGAGCTGGACCAGCGCGAGGACGATCACTGGTCCGGTGCGCAGGTCTCCGACGACGAACTGCGCGCCCTCGCGCTCGGCGGCTTCTACTCCTCCCGCTGGGACGCCTTCCACGACGCCCTGCTGCTCGGCCCCGAACGCGACCATCCCCTCGGTGATCGCCGCGAACTTGCCATCGACACGCTGACCGGCGCCTGGGGCATCACGGACGGCACCGAGGCCATGGCCTCGATGGAACAGCTGCTGGACGGTATGCACGGCCCGCTCTACGCGCTCGTGCATCCACTCGTCACGGCGGCCATCAACTCCCCTGAACGGGATCGCTTCGGCGAGCGCGCCGACCGGCACCGCGCGTTCCTGCGGCAGGTCGGATCGTTCCGTGGCATGGAGAATCCGGAAGCGCTGGTCCGCGATTACGACATCTGGTCGCAGGCCATCAAACTCGGCCTCACCGACCATCTGGTGCGCCCGCTGCCCACCGACATCCAGGCCTGGGATCTGGCCCGCGTGGTCGCCGTCGCCCGCATGGCCTACACCGCGGGCTACCTCGACGCCGATGTCGCCTGGGATTACCTCATGCGCGCGCTGCCCCCGGCCCAGCGGAAATACCGGAACTGGCGGCAATTCGGCGATGCCTATCTCGCCGGGTGGACCTACTGGCAGGCGTGCGAGGACCTCGCGGAACTGAAATCCGGTGGCGTGGACCGGCGGATGGAATTGCTGCGCCTGTGGATGCGCCCCACCAGCCCGTGGCGGCGTATCGCGCTGCAACCGGACGAATAAGTCGCCCGGGTTCGGGGGGCTTGACCCCAAACCTTTCCACTCGATCCGCCCAGGGCTCAATCGGGCAGCGACCGGAGAATTCCGCGTCCGTACCGCTGGAACTGCGCGTCGTCGACCATGCCGAGCGAATGCCGCTCGACCAGCAATTCCCATTCGGAGTACAGCTTCGCCACGCCCGGATCCGCCGGCCCGGCGGCGCCGTCGACCACCTCGCGTTGGATGGCGAAATTCAAAGCGCCCGTCACGCGATCGGTGTCGGCCCGGTCGGTGCCGGTGAAATGCCAGGTCAGATTGCCGTCGCTGACCTCGACGCCGTACTCGGCGAGCACGGCGCCCGGCGCCTCGGCACCGTCGGTGGTGCGTGCCCACAGCAGGGTCGCCACCGGTAGCTCATGGGCGAAACGCTTGCCCGAGCTCAGCGAGACGAAGATCATCCGGGTGGTGGTGATCGCGAGCAGTCCGGTGGCCCGGGGCGCGGGCGCCTGCGCGGTGACGAGGGCGGTCTCCAGCACGTATTCGCCGGGGGTGACATAACGCTGCAGCGCGGCGACGGCCGCCTTTGCGTCCCGCTTGGGCGCCATCCGGCGCACCGCGCGATCCACATCCGCGCGGGCGGGCCCGCTGCGTCCCCAGGAGGGCGCGGGCGGGGCGAGGTCGGGGGCGGCCACGTCCAGTCGCTGGGTGGCCAGGATCTGATTGTTGATGCGCTCGACGATGACGGTGGCGGCGGGCACATCGTGCTCGGCGATGAGCACCGGCAGCGGGGTCCGGTCGGCGGGGACGCCGGTCAGGACGGGGGTCGGGTAGCGCAAATATATTTCGATGACGACGGCGTCATCGGCGCGCCGGTTCAAACGCACCTTGAGCAGGTCGCTTACCGGCACGTCGAGCACGCGCTCGCCGTCGGTTCCAGGCCGCAGCACCGTCAAACGCCCGTTGCCATGACGCACAATCGCTGTGGGTGTCCGTAGCTCGACTATGTCCATACCCCCTGCGCTCTGTTGTGTCGTCACTCACGATGAGACGACCATGCCATGATTGTGACCACTCGGTCCGACACCAGGGGGTGATCGACCCAGTGTGTTGCCGCAGATGGTCGGGGAACCACCCGCGTTCTCCAGCCGTTTACCTGTTGAACTGCACTAGCTGCCGAACTGCGCGATGTAACGACTAGACCGTACGCGGTAACGTGGCATGTCCGCATCCGTTCGCCGGAACGGGCGTGCCACGCAAGCATCGCAGGCAAACCGGATACACCCCCCGGAAAGGACTGGCCGCCGGCCGACGCTCTATGAACCGCAAGACTGTGTTCCGCAACCTGGCCATAGTCGCGGGCTTCCTGCTCGTGATCTGGTTGGTCAGCTATTTCAGCAACGACACGCGCGGCTGGCATAGCGTCGATACCTCGGTGGCGCTCTCCCAGCTCCAGGACAAGTCGAATGTCGATTCGGTCCAGATCGACGACAAAGAACAGCAACTGCGCATCACGCTGAAGAACGGCAACGATGCCACCAAGGGCGAGACCAAGCTCATCGCCAAGTATCCGGGCGGCGGCGAGGTGTCCGCGCAGGTCTTCAAGGCCGCGCAGGATTCCGGCGCCAAGGTCAACACCACCGTCAAGCAGGATTCGTGGCTGAGCCAGATTCTGCTGTTCATGCTGCCCATGGTGATTCTGCTGGGCCTGTTCATCTTCGTGATGGCGCGCATGCAGGGCGGCGGCCGCGGCGGCATGATGGGCTTCGGCAAGTCGAAGGCCAAGCTGCTGTCGAAGGACATGCCCAAGACCACCTTCCAGGATGTGGCGGGCGCCGACGAGGCCATCGAAGAGCTCTACGAGATCAAGGACTTCCTGCAGAACCCGGCGCGGTATCAGGCGCTGGGCGCGAAGATCCCCAAGGGCGTGCTGCTCTACGGTCCGCCCGGTACCGGTAAGACGTTGCTGGCCAAGGCCGTTGCCGGTGAGGCGGGGGTGCCGTTCTTCACCATCTCGGGTTCGGACTTCGTCGAGATGTTCGTCGGTGTCGGCGCCTCCCGCGTGCGCGACCTCTTCGATCAGGCCAAGCAGAACAGCCCCTGCATCATCTTCGTGGACGAGATCGACGCGGTCGGCCGTCAGCGTGGCGCCGGCCTGGGCGGCGGTCACGACGAGCGTGAGCAGACCCTGAACCAGCTGCTGGTGGAGATGGACGGCTTCGGTGAGCGCACCGGCGTCATCATCATGGCGGCCACCAACCGGCCCGACATCCTGGACCCGGCGCTGCTGCGCCCGGGCCGTTTCGACCGGCAGATCCCGGTCGGCAACCCGGACCTGAACGGCCGCCGCGCGATTCTGCAGGTGCACTCCAAGGGCAAGCCGATCGCGACCGACGCCGACCTGGAGGGTCTGGCCAAGCGCACCGTCGGCATGTCGGGTGCGGACCTGGCCAATGTGATCAACGAGGCCGCGCTGCTCACCGCGCGTGAACACGGCAATGTGATCACCGGTGCGGCCCTGGAGGAGTCGGTCGACCGTGTCATCGGCGGCCCCCGCCGCAAGTCGCGGGTGATCAGCGAGCACGAGAAGAAGATCACCGCCTACCACGAGGCCGGTCACACCCTGGCCGCCTGGGCGATGCCCGATATCGAGCCCGTCTACAAGGTCACCATCCTGGCCCGCGGCCGCACCGGCGGTCACGCCATGACGGTGCCCGAGGACGACAAGGGCCTGATGACCCGTTCGGAGATGATCGCCCGCCTGGTCATGGCCATGGGCGGCCGCGCGGCCGAGGAGCTGGTGTTCCACGAGCCGACCACGGGCGCCTCGTCCGATATCGACCAGGCCACCAAGATCGCGCGCGCCATGGTCACCGAGTACGGCATGAGCGCCCGCCTGGGCGCGGTCCGCTACGGCGAGGAGCAGGGCGACCCGTTCCTGGGCCGGTCGATGGGCATGGCCTCGAGCTACTCGCACGAGGTGGCCCGCGAGATCGACGAGGAGGTGCGCAACCTCATCGAGGCCGCGCACACCGAGGCGTGGGCGGTGCTCAACGAGTACCGCGACGAGCTGGACTCCCTGGCCACCGCGCTGCTGGAACGCGAGACCCTGCACCGCAAGGATCTCGAGGAAGTGCTGACGACGGTCGAAAAGCGGCCGCGCATCACGGCTTTCAACGATTTCGGTGACCGCACCCCGTCCGATCGCCCGCCGGTGAAGACCCCGCGCGAGCTGGCCGCCGAGCGCGGTGAGCCGTGGCCGGAGGAGGACTCGCGGCCGTCGCATCCGGTGGCGCAGCCCGCCAACGGCTATCCGGAACCGGTTTACGGCTCCGCGCAGCCGCAGTACGGCGGCTATCCGGCGCCCGCGCCGCAGGGCTACCCGCTGCCGCAGGCTCCGGCCTATCCGCGGCACGGTGCGCCGACACACGGTTCGCGTCCGGACTACGGCGCCCCGGCCGGCTGGTCGGCGCCGGGCTGGCCGCCGCAGGAGGACGAGGCTCAGGCCCCGCAGCCGCGCGGCGCGTACGGCGGCTGGGCGCCCGCGGGCAGCCAGCGCTATCAGCCGGGCGCCCAGTATCAGCCGGGCTACTCGCAGCCGGAGCATCCGGCCGCGCAGCCGGCGTCCGGGAATGACGAGGACGAGAAGAACGGTTGGGACGGACCGAACGGTCGTCGCTGACCGCGGTCCCGATAGGCTCAATGGGTTCGCGGCCCGCCTCGGGCGGGGTTCGGACGCTGGGTGAACGCCCCGTCCGGATCCGCCCGAGTGGTTCGGCGACCGCGTCCAGGCCGCGTGTGCACGTGCGGCAAGTCAACACAGGAGGTGTCGATTGTCGGCCACCAACAATCGTGTCGTGTCCGGCCTGATCGCGCTCGACACCGGTCGACCGTTCGATCAGGACCGTGCGGAGGCTGCCGTGCGGGAGCTGCTGATCGCGGTCGGCGAGAATCCGGATCGCCCCGGGCTCGCCGACACCCCGTCCCGGGTGGCGCGGGCCTACCGGGAGATGTTCGCCGGACTGTTCACCGATCCGTCCGAGGTGCTCAACACCACCTTCGAGGAGGGGCACCAGGAGCTGGTGCTGGTTCGTGACATTCCCATGTACTCGACCTGTGAGCACCACCTGGTGGCGTTCCACGGTGTCGCGCACGTCGGCTACATTCCGGGCCCGCACGGCCGGGTGACCGGACTGTCCAAGCTGGCCCGCCTGGTCGATCTGTACGCCAAGCGCCCGCAGGTGCAGGAGCGGCTGACCAGCCAGATCGCCGACGCGGTGATGGAGAAGCTGGATCCGCGCGGCGCCATCGTGGTGATCGAGGCCGAGCATCTGTGCATGGCGATGCGCGGTATCCGCAAGCCGGGCGCCTCCACCACCACCTCGGCGGTGCGCGGCCTGCTGCAGACCAACGCCTCTTCTCGCGCGGAGGCCCTGGACCTCATTCTGCGAAAGTGAGCGCACCGACCATGGCCGAGAGCGGTACACGGGGGGCCAACCTGGTTGTTCCTCGTGGGGGCCGCTCGTGCGTGGTGATGGGCGTCGTGAACGTCACCAGCGACTCGTTCTCCGACGGGGGCCGCTACCTGGATCCGGGTCTGGCGGTGGCACACGGTCTCGAGCTGTACGAGATGGGCGCGGACATCATCGATGTCGGCGGCGAGTCCACCCGGCCCGGTGCGATTCGCATCGACCCGGAAACCGAAGCGGCGCGGGTGGTTCCGGTGATCCGGCAGCTGGCCGCGGCCGGGGTGCCGACCAGCGTGGACACCATGCGGGCGAGCGTGGCCGAGGCCGCCATCGCGGCGGGCGTGTCCATGGTCAATGACGTGTCGGGCGGGCGTGCCGACCCGAACATGGTGAAAGTCGTTGCGGCGACCAGGATCCCGTGGATCCTCATGCACTGGCGGGCCGAGGCGGACTACCGTCACGCCGGTCCCGCGGAGCAGTACGACGATGTGGTGTCCAAGGTCTGGGAGGAGCTGAACGCGCAGGTCGAGTTCGCCCTCGCGGGTGGTGTCGACTTCGGGCAGCTGGTGCTGGACCCGGGTCTGGGCTTCGCCAAGAACGCCGACCACAACTGGGAGTTGCTGGGCGGCCTGTTCTATCGCATGACGGAGATGATGGACGCGGGCCTGCCGATCCTGATCGGGGCCTCCCGCAAGCGTTTCCTCGGCGGCCTGCTGGCCGATGCCGAGGGCCCGCGTCCGCCGGACGGCCGTGAGGTCGCCACGGCCACGATTTCCGCCCTGGCCGCCGAGCACGGCGCCTGGGGTGTGCGGGTGCACGATGTCCGATCGTCGCTGGACGCCATCGCGGTGGTCGACGCGACCACCAATGCGGCCCGGCGCCTGCGGGAGCGGTATGTCCGGGAGCGGGAGACGGGGGAGCGGCTGTGAGCATCCATCGCGCCGGATCACCGGGTGACCGTATCGAATTGCGCGGGCTGCGCGTCTTCGGCCATCACGGTGTCTTCGACTTCGAGAAGCGCGACGGCCAGGAGTTCGTCGTGGATCTGACGCTGTGGACGGATTTCACCGCCGCCGCGAAGTCGGACGACATCGCCGACACCGTCCACTACGGCGAGCTGGCCGAGCAGGTGGTGCAGATCGTGGCCGGGGAGCCGAAGGATCTGATCGAGACGGTGGTCTCGGCCATCGCTGACGAGGTGATGACCGATCCGCGCATCCAGGCCGTGGAAGTGGTGCTGCACAAGCCTTTCGCGCCGATTCCACATACCTTCGAAGACGTCCGTGTAGTCACGTCCCGTCGTCGCGAACCGGAGGAGTAGAGCGGTGACCCGCGTTGTCCTGTCGATCGGATCCAATCTCGGTGACCGGCTGGCGCATCTGCGCAGTGTCGTGGAGGCGCTGGGCCCGCGCGTGGTGGCGGTCTCGTCGGTGTACTCGACCCCGCCGTGGGGCGGGGTGCCGCAGCAGGACTACCTGAATGCCGTGCTGGTGGCCGAGGATCCGGCCATGGAACCCTCGGACTGGCTACGTCTGGGTCAGGAGCTGGAGCAGGCCGCGGGCCGGATCCGGGAAGTCCGCTGGGGCGCACGCACTCTCGATGTGGACGTGGTGCAGGCCGAGTCGCGCCGCCGCGACGGCCGGGTGGTGGTGCGCAGCCTGGATCCGGTGCTGACGCTGCCGCATCCGCAGGCCCACCATCGTGCGTTCGTGCTGGTGCCGTGGCTGGAGATCGATCCCGACGCGGAGCTGGAGGCGACCGGCGCGCTGCGCACGCTGCGAGAGTGGCTGGCCGCCTTGGATTCCGCCGAGGTGAGCGGGGTGCGCCGCACCGAGCTGACGCTGGGCTGGACGCCGTGACGCCGGAGCTGCTGCGGTGAAGCCGACCCGCATTCTCGATCTGTGCGCGAATGTGCTGCTGGCGGCGATCGTGGCCTGGGTCGCCACCAATATGGCGTATTCGAGCTTCCCGCCGATCTCGGTCTTCTCGGGCGCCTCGCTGTTGCCGGTGGCGCTGCTCGAGGTGGTGCTGGCCTTCGTGATTCGGCAGCGTAAGGAGAATCACGGGATCGGTCCCGGTTCGGGGCAGCTGCATGCGATCACGGCGGCCCGGGCGGTGGCGCTGGCGAAGGCGTCGGCCCAGGTGGGGTCGCTGGTGGGCGGGATCTGGCTGGGTTTCCTGGTGTGGCTGCTCATGCAGCGCTCGGATCTGCGTGCGGCGGCTTCGGATACGCCGGGCGCGGTGGTGGGTCTGCTGGGCGGGGTGGCCCTGGTGGCCGCGGCCCTGTGGCTGGAGTATTGCTGCCGCGCTCCCATTGAGCCGCCCGATGAGGCAGCTACTTCGTAGCTAACGGATTGGCACTGATCATCGCCAAGGTGGGGGCCACACTCCCGAGATCAAGCTACGCTGGCGGACATGGTTTCACCCTCCCGTAGCAGTGCTTCCCGTCGCCGCCGGGAGGATGCGGGAAAGTTCTTCACCGGCTTTCTGCTTCTCCTCGGACTGGTTGCCAGCGTTTTCCTGGTCTTCAGTGACAACCTCCACCTGATCCGGGTGGGCCTGGTCGCGGCCCTCTGGGCGGCCGCCATCGGCGCGCTCGCGGCCACCCGTTATCGCAGGGAGGCGGCCGTCGACAAGGCGAAAGTGGGTGACCTCCAGAAGGTCTACCAACTCCAGCTGGAGCGCGAGGTTGCTGCCCGCCGCGAATACGAGCTCGGCGTGGAGACCCGGGTCCGTCACGAGGTCGGCGCCGACGCCGCGGAGATGGCCGCGCTGCGCGCCGAACTCACGGTCCTGCGCGAGAGCCTGCAGCGTCTGTTCGACGGCGATCTGCCCTCCGAGCGTCCGGCCCTGCGTGCGGATGCCGTTCGGGTCCAAGAACTTCCGAGCAGCGAGGCCGGTTCGGCCCCCGAGGCGGCGAACGATAACTGGCCGGACGCGGATCCCTGGGACCCGTGGTCGTCCCCCGACCAGGCCGAGGACGACGACGACCCGCGCGCCCGCATGGCCCCGAAGTTCGATCCCGAGCACCCCGAACCGCCCGCCTTCGCCACCCCCTTCGACGACCCGGTCACCGCCGAGACGTCGATCATCACCGACGCCATGCGCCAGGACTACGAGGCCGAACGCGCTGTCGCCGAACCGGATTCACCCACCCCGCCCCCGAACCCGGAGGCCGCCAACGAATCCGCCGCCGCGGCCAACGGTAATGCCGGCGCCACCGGCAGTGCCGGCGCCAACGGCAGTGCGCCCACCAATGGCGGTACCGCCACCAATGGCAACGCCACCAACGGCCCCGTTCCGCGCCTGACCCCCGACCCGACTCCGGCGGCCCCGGTGGGCCGCGCCACCGCCCGCCGTCGCCGCCGCTCCGAGGACGATGCCGACGCCGAAGGCAACCACCGCCTCTCGGTCGCCGAGATCATGGCCAATCTCAAGTCCGAGAACAGCAACTGACCGCAAGTCCACCGGGCATTCGGGGCCAGCGCCCCCGAGAATCCCGAGGGAGTTCGGGGGCCGAGCCCCTGAGAGTCGCGAGGGGGTTCGGGGGCGGAGCCCCTGAGAGCCGCGAGAGTTGCCTATCCCACAGTGGGTAGCTCTGGCGAATCGGCGGCGATATCCTCGCTCGAGTAACGTCCGGTACCCGCAAGGCGGGACTGGAACGACTTTCGAGAGGACAAAGTGACCTCGGACAAGGATGTCTGCGGGACCGATCCTGCGCCTGCACGCTTGACGGTGGGAATCGTCTCGGCGGGACGCGTCGGATCCGCGCTGGGTGTGGCACTGGAGCGTGCCGGTCATGTCGTATTCGGGGTTTCCGCGATTTCGGATGCCTCGGTGCGTCGTGCCACCACGCGCCTGCCGGAATCCCGCATCCTGCCCGCCGAGGAGGTGGCCTCCCGCAGTGAGCTGCTGATTCTCGCGGTGCCGGACAGTGAACTGCCGGGTCTGGTCGCGGGTCTGGCGGCCGCGACGGCGGTGCGCGCGGGCACCATCGTGGCGCACACGTCCGGTGCGAACGGGGTCGGCGTGCTGGCGCCGCTGACCGCGCTGGGCACGCTGCCGCTGGCGATTCATCCGGCCATGACGTTCACGGGACACGACGAGGATGTGGCCCGTCTGGCCAATGCCTGCTTCGGTGTGACCGCCGCCGACGACATCGGCTATGCCATCGGGCAGTCGCTGGTGATCGAGATGGGCGGCGAGCCGGTGCGGGTCGCGGAGGAGAACCGCACCCTGTATCACGCGGCTCTGGCACACGGCAGCAACCATCTGGTGACCTTGATCGTGGATGCGGTCGAGGCGTTGCGCGCCGCGTTGTCCGGTCCGGGTCTGCTGGGTCAGCAGACGGTCGACGATCAGCCGAACGGCCTGGCCGAGCGCATGCTGGCGCCGCTCGCCTCGGCCGCCCTCGACAATGCCCTGCGCCGCGGCCCCGCCGCGTTGACGGGTCCGGTGGCGCGCGGCGATGTGGCCGCGGTGGCCGCGCATCTGGACGCTCTCGAAGCCCTGGATCCCCGGCTGGCCGCGGGCTATCGCGCCCTGTCGCTGCGTTCGGCCGAGCGCGCCAAGACCAATCCCGCCCTGATCGATCTGCTGGAGAAAGGACACTGACGCCCATGGACCCCAAGCTGATTGGCACGTACAAGCGCGGCGAGCTGACCGTGCTGCACGATCCGGCCGTCATGACCAAGGTCGTGAAGGCGCTGCGGTCGGTGGGCCGCCGGATCGCGCTGGTGCCGACCATGGGCGCGCTGCACGAGGGCCATCTGGAGCTGGTGCGGCTGGCGAAGCTGACCAACACCACGGTCATCGTGTCGATCTTCGTGAACCCGCTGCAGTTCGGCGCGAACGAGGATCTCGACAAGTACCCGCGCACCCTGGACGCGGATGTGGAACTGCTGCGCGGCGAGGGCGTGGAGCTGGTGTTCGCGCCGAGCGCCCAGGACATGTACCCGTTCGGCACCCGCACCACGGTGCAGTCCGGTCCCTACGGCGACATCCTCGAGGGCGCGACCCGCCCGGGCCACTTCTCCGGTGTGCTGACCGTCGTGTCGAAGCTCTTCAATATCTGCATGCCGCACGAGGCGTTCTTCGGCGAGAAGGACTACCAGCAGCTGGCGCTGATCCGGCAGATGGTCGTCGATCTGAACATGGATGTGAAGATCGTGCCGGCGGCGACCGTCCGGGAGGCGGACGGTCTGGCCAAGTCCTCCCGCAACCGCTACCTGAGCGCGGCGGAGCGCGAGCTGGCCGCCACCCTGTCGGCGGCGCTGCTGGCCGGCCGGCACGCGGCGGGCCGGGGTCCGGAGGCCGTGCTGGAGACCGCGCAGTCGGTGCTGGATCTCGCGCCGGACATCCAGGTCGACTATCTGGCCCTGCGGGCTGCGGACTTCTCCGAGCAGTGGCCGACCGGCAATGCCCGGCTGCTGGTCGCGGCCCGGGTCGGCACCACCCGTCTGATCGACAACATGCCCGTCTCCATCGGCAAGCCGCTCGATGGCCACCCCACTGCCCCCGATCAGCCTGCCCAGGCAGCTCTCTAGGAAGGCGACGACGATGTTGCGCACCATGATGACGTCGAAGATCCACCGCGCCACGGTGACTCACGCCGATCTGCACTACGTGGGTTCGGTGACCGTGGACCAGGACCTGCTCGATGCCGCCGACCTGCTCGAGGGCGAGAAGGTCAGCATTGTCGACATCACCAACGGGGCCCGCCTCGAGACCTATGTGATCGCCGGTGAGCGCGGTTCCGGCGTGATCGGAATCAACGGCGCCGCAGCGCATCTCGTGCATCCCGGCGACCTGGTCATCCTGATCGCCTACGGCATGATGGACGAGGCCGAGCTGACGAACTACGCCCCGCACGTGGTCTTCGTCGACGAGCGCAATCGCCCGATCGAGCTGGGCACCGATCCGGCGCACGCCCCGGAGGGGTCCGACCTGATCTCGCCGCGTTCGCTCTCGCTGGCCTGAGCGGCGGGCCATGCTGCTGACCATCGATGTCCGCAACACCAGCATCGAGCTGGGCCTGTTCTCCGGCAGCGGAGACCACGCGAAGCTGGTGCGGCACTGGCGGATGCACACCAATCCGCTGCTGACCGCGGACGAGTTCGCGCTGCAGGTGCGCGGCCTGATCGGCGCGGACGCCGAACAGGTGGTGGGCGTCGCGGCGCTGTCCACGGTGCCGCCGGTGCTGCGCGAGCTGCGTGAAATGCTGTCCCGCTATTGGGCTCATGTCCCGCACGTGCTGGTGGAACCCGGTGTGCGCACGGGTATTCCGCTGCTGGTGGACAATCCCAAGGAGGTCGGTGCGGACCGCATCGTGAATTGTCTTGCGGCATATCACCGTTTCCGCTCGCCGGCCATCGTGGTGGATTTCGGGACGGCGATCTGTGTGGATCTGGTGTCGGCCAAGGGGGAATTTCTCGGCGGCAGTATCGCGCCCGGGGTGGAGATTTCCACCGAGGCGCTGATCGCCCGCAGTGCGCTGCGCCGCGCGGAGCTGACCCGCCCGCGGTCGGTGGTGGGCAAGAACAGCATGGAGTGCCTGCAGTCGGGCGCCATTTTCGGCTTCGCGGGCCTGGTGGACGGCCTGATCGATCGCATTCGCGATATCGACGCCTTCTCCGGCGACGATGTGGCGGTGGTGGCGACGGGCGCGACCGCGCCGCTGATCGTGCCGGAGTCGGAGACCATCGAGCATCACGAGCCGCATCTGACGCTGGACGGCCTGCGCCTGGTCTACGAGCGCAATCAGCAGCGCCGGACCCGGCCCGAGCCCAGCGCCGCCCGGCCCTGAACAGGCCGGCTGGAATAAAAGTGACGCAGTCGTCGCCGGGAGCCCTGGTGATTCCCGGCGAACCGCTGTTAGACTCGCCGACGTGTATTTCCGCGTGAGCACCCAGGAGTGTTGTCGAGGCTGATTCGCCTCGACGGTCGTCGAGGCTTCGTATAGCCCCCGGCCACAAACACACTTCTTGGAGTTTCGCTCATGCGTTCCTCTGTTTTTTCCCTTCCTGTCGATACCCGCGCCGCCGCCTCGCCGCTCCTGCCCGAGGTCACCGAGCGGGCCACCGCCTCCGCCCTGCCGACCCGGCTGCGTCCGGCCGACCTGCTGCGCCTGACCGATGAGGGCGCCCAGGACGTGCTGGAGGGCCGTTACGACCACCTGCTCCCCGACGGCGGCCTGTGGCCCACCGAAAACCGCTGGGCCACAAGGCTTGTCGCCGATGACGAGGTGGACATCTGGCTGATCAGCTGGGTCGAGGGCAAGTACACCGAACTGCACGACCACGCCGGCTCGCTGGGAGCGCTGACCGTGCTCTCCGGCGCGCTGTCGGAATATCGCTGGAACGGCCGGGACCTGCGTCGCCGCACCCTCACCGCGGGTGATCAGGCCTCTTTCCCGCTCGGCTGGGTGCACGACGTGGTGCGTGCCCCCGAGGCGGAGGCCGGCATCACCGGCCCGCTGAATCCGACTCTGAGCGTGCACGCCTATTCCCCGCCGCTGACGGCCATGTCCTATTACGAGGTCACCGGCCATGGCACCCTGCGGCGCACCCGTTCCGTCCTCACCGACCAGCCCGAAGGCGAACTCGAATGACCCACATGACGATCGACGGCATGCTCGCCCAGGCCCGCGGGCAGCTGCGTCGCCTGCTTCCGATCGAAATCCCGCAGGCCATCGCCCGTGGCGCGATTCTGGTGGATATTCGCCCGCAGGCGCAGCGGATGCGCGAGGGCACGCTGCCGGGCGCGCTGGTGATCGAGCGGAATGTCCTGGAATGGCGTTTGGATCCGTCGAGTTCCGCGCGTCTGGCCATGGCCGAGCACCACGACATGGAATGGATCATCGTCTGCTCGGAGGGATACACCTCGAGCCTGGCCGCCGCCTCCCTGCAACAGCTGGGACTGCGCCGCGCCACCGACCTCGAGGGCGGATATCAGGCCTTGAAAGCGGCGGGCCTGCTGACCGCCGCGGCCACTGCCCCGCACTTCGAACGCGAGGTCGCGACCCTCGCCTGGCTGTAGCCGAAGCGGCGGGGAGGCGGCGGAAAAAAGAAATTCCGCCGCAGGATAGTCTTGAGACCCGTGAGCACCTCCACTCCTTCTTCTCCCTCGAGCAACCCCGTTCCTGCTGGGCAAAAGCGTGCCGCGGCGGCCCCCGTGGAGCATGACGTTCCCGAGCAGATGCGGATTCGCCGCGAGAAGCGTGAGCGGTTGCTCGAGGAGGGCCGTGAGGCCTATCCGGTGGTGGTGAACCGCACCCACACCCTCGGTGAAATTCGCGAGGCGTACCCGGATCTGGCCGCCGATACCCAGACCGGTCAGACGGTCGGGATTGCGGGGCGCGTCATTTTCGTCCGAAATACCGGCAAACTGTGTTTCGCCACCCTGCAGGAGGGCGACGGCACCAAGCTGCAGGCGATGATCAGCCTCAATGGCGTCGGCGCGGAGTCGCTGGCGGCCTGGAAGTCCGATGTCGACCTGGGTGACTTCGTGTACGTGCACGGCGAGGTGATCGCCTCGCGCACGGGCGAATTGAGTGTGATGGCCGATACGTGGGAGATGGCGGCGAAGTCGCTGCGCCCGCTGCCGGTGGCCCACAAGGAGATGGGCGAGGAGTCGCGCGTCCGCCAGCGCTATGTCGACCTGATCCTGCGCCCGGAGGCCCGCGAGATGGCCCGCACCCGCGTCGCGGCCGTGCGCGCGCTGCGAAATGCGTTGGAGCGCAGAGGTTTCCTCGAGGTCGAGACCCCGATGCTGCAGACCATTCACGGCGGCGCCGCGGCCCGTCCGTTCGCCACGCACTCGAACGCGCTCGATATGGAGCTGTTCCTGCGCATCGCTCCGGAGCTGTTCCTGAAGCGTTGCGTGGTCGGCGGCATCGAGAAGGTCTTCGAGATCAACCGGAACTTCCGCAACGAGGGCGCGGACTCGACCCATTCGCCCGAGTTCGCAATGCTGGAAACCTACGAGGCGTACGGCACCTACGACGATTCCGCCACGATGATGCGGGAATTGATCCAGGAAGTCGCGCAGGAGGTCTACGGCACGCAGGTCGTGACGCTCGCCGACGGCACCGAATACGATCTGTCCGGCGAGTGGGCGACGGTGGAGATGTACCCGTCGCTGTCGGAGTCGATCGGTACCGAGGTCACCCCGGAAACGTCGGTCGAGGAATTGCTGGCACTCGCGGACCGGGTCGGTCTGGAAATTCCGGAGGGCAAGGGCTACGGGCACGGCAAACTGGTCGAGGAACTGTGGGAGCACGTCTACGGTGACAAGCTGTACGCGCCGACTTTCGTGCGGGACTTCCCGGTCGAGACATCGCCGCTGACGCGCCAGCATCGGAGCAAGCCCGGGGTTACCGAGAAGTGGGACCTGTACGTGCGCGGCTTCGAACTGGCCACCGGCTATTCCGAACTCGTGGATCCGGTGATCCAGCGGGACCGTTTCATGGATCAGGCGCGTTTGGCCGCGGCCGGTGACGAGGAGGCCATGCGCCTGGACGAGGACTTCCTCACCGCGATGGAGCACGGTATGCCTCCCACAACCGGAACGGGTATGGGTATCGATCGTTTGCTGATGGCCCTGACTGGCCTGGGAATCCGGGAAACGATACTCTTTCCAATTGTGCGTCCGGTAGCCCGATAGTTCTCCGGATTGCATTTCCGGGGCCTGTTCTGGGACTATCGGAATTAGCGGTATTCTGGCGTCGGGTAATCGGCCTGACTATGCGGGTCGCACGATTTCGAGAGGACGTTCATCTCATGGCAAAGAAGGTCACCGTTAGCTTGATCGACGATGTCGACGGTGAGTCCATCGCGGAGGAGACCATCGAGTTCGCTATCGATGGCGTCTCCTACGAGATCGACTTGTCGACGGAGAATGCGGCCAAGCTGCGGGAGGGTCTGGACAGTTGGGTTTCGGCCGCTCGGCGTGTGAGTGGCCGGCGTCGTACCAAGGTGGCCGGTGCTCCGGCCGCGGGCCCGAAGAACCGGGTGTCGATCGATCGCGAACAAAGCGCGGCCATTCGCGAATGGGCGCGCCGGAATGGTCACAAGGTGTCCGCTCGTGGTCGTATCTCCGCTGACATCACCGAGGCTTACAACAAGGCCGCTGCTAAGAACTAGTTGTCCGACTAGTCGCCGATTCGACTGCCGTCCGGGTGTTTCGTGCGTGCCCGGGCGGCAGTGGTTTTCTTCATACGCTTTGCGTATAACCGGGGGACCGACTGCGATCTTGCTAGTGCCGGGGAGGCCAGGCACCATTGAAACGTGCGGACGATGTCACTGGCTGGAAGTAGAGAAGAGGTATCGGCGCAGTGACCGCTTTCCACGGTTCCTTCCTCCGGGTCAAGGATCAAGAGGGACGTCAGCATGAGCTGATGCTGTCCCCTGACCAGCCGCGAATCACCATCGGGCGATCGCCTCAGGCCGACCTGTCCCTGTTCTGGGACGTCGAGGTGTCGCGGCTGCACGCCACCGCCGAGTACCTGGGCGCGCACTGGACCATCGTCGACGACGGCCTTTCCCGCAACGGCACTTTCGTCAACGGGGATCGCCTGGTCGGCCGTCATCGCCTGCAACCGGGGGACGTCATCCGGATGGGCACCTCGCGGGTCACCTTCCACGACTTCAGCGGCGCCGCAGGCGATGTCACGCAGACCTCGACCGGCGGGCTGCCGACGCTGCGCTCGCTCACCGAAACCCAGCGGTCGGTATTGGTCGCGCTCTGCCGGCCGCTCCGGAGCAATGACGGGTTCGCCTCACCCGCCTCCAACCAGCAGATCGCGGCGGAACTCTTCCTCAGCGTCGACGCCATCAAGACCCACCTCCGCGCGCTGTTCGCGAAGTTCGGTGTCGAGGACCTCCCGCAGAACCAGAAGCGGGTCCGCCTCGCCAACCTGGCCATGCAGTCCGGCGTCATCTCCGAGCGCGACCTCTGATTCGCCGATCCTGGTACTGCCCGTGCCTGTTGGACCCCTGCGCATGCGTGCGAGCTTCTGAGCCATGGGTTTCCGTGCCCGCCGGCGATTGACTGGATGTAGTCGATCACCCGGGAAGAACACGGGTGGCAGATCCAGTCAGGAGAGAACCATGTTCGCATTTCGCATCGCCGCGCTGGTGGCGGCGACGCTGACCACCGGACTGATCGCCGGGGTGTTCTACGCCTACGCGACCTCGGTGATGACGGCCCTGGGCCAGTCCGACGACCGCACCTTCATCGATGTCATGCAGAAGATCAACGTGGTCATCATCAATCCGTGGTTCATGCTCGGATTCATGGGCACGGTCGGCTTCACCGTGCTGGCCGCGGCCCTGCACCTGGGCAAGGACAACCGCACCACGCTGATCTGGATCGGGGCCGCGCTGGCCCTCAATGTGATCGCCTTCTGCGTCACCTCGGGCCTGAACGTGCCGCTCAACAATCAGCTGGCCAATGCCGGTGACGTCGGGCAGATTCCGGATCTGGCGGCGGTGCGCTCGCAGTTCGAAAGCTCGTGGGTGGCTTGGAATATCGTCCGCGCGGTGCTCCACACGCTGGCCTTCCTGGTGCTGACGGGCGCGCTGTTCGTGGCCGGCATGCAGCATGCCAAGGCGAGCGCGGTCGCCACCGTCGCGCCGGCCGCGCAGCCGGGCTTCCCGCCGGCGCCCGGCGCGTATTCGGCTCCGGCGGCGTGGTCCGCTCCGGCGCAGCAGCCCTTCCCGGCCCAGCCCGGATTCGTCTCCGGTCAGCAGTAGTTCGGTCCGATTCCGGCGGTGGCCGGGACCCTGGATGCGGCCTCACAAGCCGCCTGCGGGGCCCGGCCGTCGCCGTTTTCCTGTACTGAAACAGGTTTCAGAACTTACTCGCCAGTAATCCATCCCTCGTGCTTGTTTCCTGATTAGGTATGCGGAACGCGTTCTAATTTGGGAGGGAACATGCGAAGGATGCCCAGACGAGGAACGCCGGGATCACTGCTGATCATGGCGGTTCTGGCGGTCTTGTGGATCGGTGCGAGCGGTACCGCCCGAGCGGAATACCCGGTCACTTTCAACTTCTTCGCGGGCATCCCCAACGAGCTCGCCAATCCCGGTGGTTCGCTGCCCGGCGCCAATGACTGGTCCTGCAAACCCAGTGCGGCGCACCCGGATCCGGTGGTCCTCGTGCACGGCACCGCGGGCGGCGCGCAGACCAACTGGGGCGCCTACGCGCCGCTGCTCGCCAATCAGGGCTACTGCGTCTACGCGCTGACCTACGGCGCCCTCGACGTGCCGTGGCCGCTGTCCGCGCTGGGCGGTATGAAGCCGATCCCCGAGAGCGCCGCGCAGCTGGGCGCCTTTGTGGGCCGCGTGCTGGCCGCGACCGGTGCGGCGCAGGTCGACTTCGTCGCCCACTCGCAGGGCAACACGGTCGGCGAGTACTACATCAAGCGGCTCGGCGGCTCCGGCAAGGTCAACCGCTTCGTGGCCATCGCGCCCCCGTGGCTGGGCATTTTCGGCGACCAGATGAACGTCGTGCGCGCCTTCGGGCGGCAGCTCGGCGCGAGCGCCGACCAGGTGGACGATCTGGCCGCGATGGGCGTCGTGTGCCAGGCGTGCCCGGAGATGCTCGGCAACTCCTCGTTCATGAATGCCCTGAACGCCGACGGCGTCTACGACCCGTCGGTCACCTACACCAACCTGGCCTCCAACTTCGACGAGGCGGTGTGGCCCGCCATCGCGCTGGTCCCGGCCCCGAACGTCACCAATGATCTGATGCAGGACGGTTGCCCTGTCGACTTCTCCGATCACATGGCCATCGCCGGCAGTCGCCGCGCGGCCATGATGGCCCTCAACGCGCTCGATCCGGAGCATGCCCAGCCGGTGCCGTGCGAGTTCGTTCCGCCCGTCACCGGGGCCTGAGGAACCCCGAACGCGACTGTTCGCTGTGGGCGTAGCCGATTCGGAAACGGTCCGCGCAACTGCCCCGTTATGACTGAATGAGTCGTACTGTCGCCGGTTCGCAATAGGGTGGACGGACGACGTGCGTGACCCCCGGCAACTAGAGTGGAGTCGGGGGATGCAACCCCAGGGCTTCATGGCAGGCTGGCGACCAGAAGGGCAGCACAGGGTCTGAAGCGCCGGATGCCAGTGATGGCGGAGCAGGAGAGTGAGGGAGCGATGTTCGAGAGGTTCACCGACCGCGCGCGGCGGGTCGTTGTCCTGGCCCAAGAAGAGGCCCGGATGCTCAACCACAACTACATCGGCACCGAGCACATCCTGCTGGGCCTGATCCACGAGGGCGAGGGCGTCGCGGCGAAGTCGCTGGAGTCCCTTGGCATCTCGCTGGAGGGTGTGCGTTCGCAGGTCGAGGAGATCATCGGTCAGGGCCAGCAGGCCCCGTCCGGCCACATTCCGTTCACCCCGCGTGCCAAGAAGGTGCTGGAGCTGTCGCTGCGCGAGGCGCTGCAGCTCGGGCACAACTACATCGGGACCGAGCACATTCTGCTCGGCCTGATCCGCGAGGGTGAGGGCGTCGCGGCGCAGGTGCTGGTCAAGCTGGGCGCGGACCTGAACCGGGTGCGCCAGCAGGTCATCCAGCTGCTGTCGGGCTACCAGGGCAAGGAGCCGGTCGAGGGTTCCGGTTCGCGCGGCGAGCAGGGCACTCCGTCCACCTCGCTGGTGCTGGACCAGTTCGGCCGCAACCTGACCCAGGCCGCCCTCGAGGGCAAGCTCGACCCGGTCATCGGCCGCTCGAAGGAAATCGAGCGCGTGATGCAGGTGCTGAGCCGCCGTACCAAGAACAACCCGGTCCTGATCGGTGAGCCCGGCGTCGGTAAAACCGCCGTCGTGGAGGGTCTCGCCCAGGCCATCGTCAACGGCGAGGTGCCGGAGACGCTCAAGGACAAGCAGCTGTACACCCTCGACCTGGGTTCCCTGGTCGCGGGCAGCCGCTACCGCGGTGATTTCGAGGAGCGCCTGAAGAAGGTGCTCAAGGAGATCAACACCCGCGGCGACATCATCCTGTTCATCGACGAGCTGCACACCCTGGTGGGTGCGGGCGCGGCCGAGGGCGCGATCGACGCGGCCTCGATCCTGAAGCCCAAGCTGGCTCGCGGTGAGCTGCAGACCATCGGCGCCACCACCCTCGACGAGTACCGCAAGTACATCGAGAAGGACGCCGCCCTGGAGCGCCGGTTCCAGCCGGTCCAGGTGGGCGAGCCGACGGTCGAGCACACCATCAACATCCTCAAGGGTCTGCGCGACCGCTACGAGGCGCACCACCGGGTTTCGATCACCGATGGCGCTCTGGTCGCCGCCGCTACCCTCGCGGATCGCTACATCAACGACCGCTTCCTGCCGGACAAGGCGATCGACCTCATCGACGAGGCCGGTGCGCGCATGCGCATCCGCCGGATGACCGCGCCGCCGGACCTGCGCGAGTTCGACGACAAGATCGCCGAGGCGCGCCGGGAGAAGGAGTCCGCGATCGACGCGCAGGACTTCGAGAAGGCCGCGCGTCTGCGCGACAAGGAGAAGCAGCTCGTCGCCAAGCGGGCCGAGCGCGAAAAGCAGTGGCGCTCCGGCGATCTGGACGTCGTGGCCGAGGTCGACGACGAGCAGATCGCGGAGGTGCTGGCCAACTGGACCGGTATCCCGGTGTTCAAGCTCACCGAGGAGGAGACCACCCGTCTGCTCCGCATGGAGGACGAGCTGCACAAGCGGATCATCGGCCAGGAGGACGCGGTCAAGGCCGTGTCCAAGGCCATCCGCCGCACCCGCGCCGGTCTGAAGGACCCGAAGCGTCCGTCGGGCTCGTTCATCTTCGCCGGTCCGTCCGGTGTCGGTAAGACCGAGCTGTCGAAGGCACTGGCGAACTTCCTGTTCGGCGACGACGACGCGCTCATCCAGATCGACATGGGCGAGTTCCACGACCGCTTCACCGCCTCGCGCCTGTTCGGTGCCCCTCCGGGCTACGTGGGCTACGAGGAGGGCGGCCAGCTCACCGAGAAGGTGCGCCGCAAGCCGTTCTCGGTGGTGCTGTTCGACGAGATCGAGAAGGCCCACCAGGAGATCTACAACACCCTGTTGCAGGTCCTCGAGGACGGCCGGCTCACCGACGGTCAGGGTCGTACGGTCGACTTCAAGAACACCGTGCTGATCTTCACCTCTAACCTCGGCACCTCCGACATCTCGAAGGCGGTCGGCCTCGGCTTCGCCCAGAGCAATGCCGAGGGCTCGAACTACGAGCGGATGAAGCTCAAGGTCAACGACGAGCTGAAGAAGCACTTCCGCCCGGAGTTCCTGAACCGCATCGACGACGTGATCGTGTTCCACCAGCTGACCCAGGACCAGATCATCGAGATGGTCGACCTGATGATCGGCCGCGTCGCCAATCAGCTGCGGAACAAGGACATGGAGATCGATCTGGCTCCGCAGGCCAAGAGCCTGCTGGCCAAGCGCGGTTTCGATCCGGTGCTCGGTGCGCGACCGCTGCGTCGCACCATTCAGCGCGAGATCGAGGACCAGCTGTCGGAGAAGATCCTCTTCGGCGAACTGGGCGCCGGTCAGGTCGTGGTCGTGGACGTCGAAGGCTGGGACGGCGAAGGCCAGGGCGAGAACGCCAAGTTCACCTTCACGCCGAAGGCCAAGCTGACCAAGAAGTCGGACTCCGGCGTCGAGGACAAGCCGGTCGCCGCCCTCGCGGGTGAGGCTCCGGCCTCCTCCTCGGGCGAGTAAAGGCTCAGCCTCGGGTCGAATAGGCCTCAGCGACAACGAAAGCCCCGTTCTCCTTCGGGAGGGCGGGGCTTTTCGTTTGCCCGGGCGGGAAATTCGGTGGCGGCGCGATCCCGGTATCGCCCATGCTCGGATAGCTGTCCGGAGGGACCGGGCGCGGAAAGGGCGGCAGCATGCTCTCCGAGACACAGATCGAGGACTTCATCACCGAGGGATTCGTGAAGGTCGAGGGCGCCTTCTCCGCCGAGACGGCCGCCGCGGGCCGCGAGATCCTCTGGCGCGCAACCGGTTGCGACCCGGAAGATCCGTCGACCTGGACCCAGCCGGTCATCCGGCTGTGGGACCACGCCCAGGAGCCCTTCGCGCGGGCGGTCACCGCGCCGCCGCTGCTCGCCGCCTTCGATCAACTGGTCGGTCCCGGCCGCTGGTTCCCCCGGAGAACCCTGGGCAGCTGGCCGATTCGATTCCCCAGCCCGGAGCCGCCGGGCGACGACGGCTGGCACGTCGACGTGAGCTTTCCCGGCGATGCCGCCCGCGACGACTACCTGAGCTGGCGCGTGAACATCCACTCCAAGGGCCGCGCCCTGCTGATGTTGTTCCTGTTCTCCGATGTCGGCGTCGATGACGCCCCGACGCGTATCCGGGTCGGCTCGCACCTGCGGCTGGCGCCGGTGCTGGAGCCGCTCGGCGAGGCGGGTACCACCATGTTCGACCTCCACGAGTTCTACACCGCCACGGCCGATCTCCCCGAGGCCGTCGCGACCGGCCGGGCCGGCGACGTCTACCTCTGCCATCCCTTCCTGGTGCACGCCGCCCAGCCCAATCGTGTCGGCCGCCCGAAGTTCATGGCCCAGCCGCCGCTGCTGCTGCGCGAGCCGTGCGTGCTGGACCGCCCGGACGGCGCGTATTCAGCGGTGGAACGGGCCATCCGGCGCGGGCTGGCGCTCGGGGCCGCGCACTGACTACGCGCCGAGGCGTAGCCGGGATGTGTTCTCCGGACGGATGTTTCGCGCCGCCGCCGGGCGGAGGGTGAAGTCATGGAACTCGGATTGCATCTGACGAACTTCGCCCTGGACACTCCTTCGGAACGGATCGGATCGCGGCTGGCGGAGGTGGTCCGCACGGCCGAGGACAGTGGGTTCTCGGTCATCGCGGTGGGTGACCATCTCTGGCAGAGCCCGTGGCTGGGCCGTGTGGAACAGAATGTGCTGGAGGCGTATTCGACGCTGTCGTTCATCGCGGCGCACACCTCGCGGGTGGAGCTGACAGCGCTGGTGTCGGGGGTGCACTATCGGCATCCGGCCATGCTCGGGAAGCTGGTCACCACCCTGGATGTGCTGTCCGGCGGCCGGGCCTGGCTGGGGATCGGTGCGGGCACCTCCACGGGTGATGTGGAGGGCTACGGCCTGCCGTTCCCGCCGCTGCGCGACCGCTACGAGATGCTGGAGGAGGCGCTGCGGATCTGCCTGGCCATGTGGACCGATGAGCGGGGCGCTTCGGAATCCGTGCTCGGCAAGCACTTTCAGGTGCAGCGTCCGCTGAACGCGCCGCAGGCCGTGCGGAACTCGCCGCAGGGCGGGTATCGGCCGCATCCGCCGATGCTCATCGGCGGGGACGGCGAGCGCCGCACGCTGCCGTTGGTGGCGCGCTACGCGGATGTGGCGAGCCTGCGCCCGGGCCCGGACCTGCCCGCCAAGATCGCGCTGCTGGACCGGATGTGCGTGGAGATCGGCCGCGATCCGCGCGAGATCCGCAAGAGCTGTGCCTTCGCCTTCGATCCCGGCCCGGGCGGAGGGGGCGTCGGCCAGGTGCTGGGGCAGCTGAAGTGGCTGGCGGACATGGGGATCGACCTGGTCATCGGCCGGGTCGCGGGTGTCGACGACCTCACGGCGCTGGAAGTGCTCGGCCGCGAGGTGATTCCGGCGGCCGCCGAGTTCGGCGCTACTGCCAGCCCGGTCTGACCAGACCCGATTCGTAGGCCATGACGACCAGCTGGGTGCGGTCACGCGCACCCAGCTTCACCAGGATCCGGCTGACGTGGGTGCGGGCGGTGGCGGGACTCATGTAGAGCCGATCGGCGATCTCGGCGTTGGTGAGGCCCTCGGCGACCAGGATCATGACCTCGCGTTCGCGGTCGGTGAGTTCCGAGAATTGCGCCGCGGGTGCGGGTTTGGCGTGCGCGGCGAATTCGGCGACCAGGCGCCGGGTGACGCTGGGGGAGAGCAGCGCGTCACCGCCCGCGACCACGCGCACGGCCTTGACCAGGTCGGCGGGTTCGGTGTGTTTGACGAGGAAGCCGGTGGCGCCGGAACGCATGGCCTCGAAGACGTATTCGTCGAGTTCGAAGGTGGTCAGGACGACGACTCGCACTGCGGCGAGGACCGGATCGGCGGCGATGGCGCGGGTGGCGGCGAGGCCGTCCAGCACCGGCATGCGGATGTCCATGAGTACGACATCGGGCACGAGTTCGCGGGCCAGGTCGAGGGCTTGGGCGCCATTGTCGGCCTCGCCCACCACCTCGACGTCCTCCTGCGCGCCGAGCAGCGCCACGAAGCCCGCTCGCACCAGCGCCTGATCATCGGCGATCACCACCCGGATGGGCATGACGCGTCCTCCAATTCCGTGCTCACTCAATCGGTTCGTTCCGCACGAGGTGGGTGGGCAGCCGGGCCTTCACCCGAAATCCGCCGTCGGCCTTCGGTTCTGCGGACAGTTGCCCGCCCAGGGCGTGGGCGCGTTCGGTCATGCCGGTGATGCCGTGGCCGCCGGTCGGCGACTGCGGCGCGGGCTGGCGGGTGGGCCGGGTGTTGTCGATGGTGAGCTGCAGCCGCTCGGCGGCATAGTGCACGGTGACGAGCACGCTCGCGCCGGGCGCGTGCCGCACCACATTGGTGAGCGACTCCTGCACGATCCGCGCGGCGGCCACGTCGACCACGGCCGGCAGCCGTCGCGGCCCACCGGTCACCATGGTGTGCACCTCCAGCCCGGCGGCGCGGGCCGGTCCGGTGAGCTTGTCGAGGTCGGTGATGCCGATGGTGGGTGCGGTCGGTGCGGTCACGGTGGCGGTGCCGCCGCGAATGGAGCGCAGCAGCGCGTTCACCTCGCCGAGCGCGTCCTTGCTGGCGGATTTGATGGCGGCCAGCGCGGTGGCGGCCTGTTCGGGCTTGCGGTCGAGCAGTTCCAGCGCGACCGAGGACTGCACATTGATCAGGGAGAGGCTGTGCGCGAGCACGTCGTGCAGTTCGCGCGCGATGGCCAGGCGCTCCTCGGTGACCCGCTGTTCCCGCTCGGCCGATTCCAGTGCGCGCTGGGCCTGTTCGCGTTCGCGCTCGGCCTGTTCCTCGCGGCGGGCCGCCTCGCCGCGCTGCCGCCGGGCGATGACGGCGGCGCGTCGCTGCCGGATGCCCTCGGCCGCCGCGGCGAGCACGAAAAGCCAGGCGAGCAAACCGAATTCCTGCCAGGTGCCGGTGTGGTACCCGCGCCAGCCGGGCACCGGCCACACCATGAGCAGGTAGCCCGCGGCCACGAACGGATAGGTGTACCAACGGGATTCGAGGACGGCGGCGGTCAGGAAGGCGACGATGAGCGAGACGAAGATCGGCCCGTAGCCGTAACCGAGCAGTAGGTACGCGACCGCCACGGCCAGCGTCGCGTAGAACACTTCCAGCGGGCGGCGCCGACGTAGTACCAGCAGTACCGGACCGGCGATGAGCAGTGCATATCCGTACACATCGAGCTGGCGCACCACCGGCTGGTGATGATTGGCCAAGGTTCCGAAGCCGAGTTGTATCGCCCCCACCGCCAGCGCCGGGAGCACGTCGCGCCGCCCGAGCCTTCCCCCGCGTGTGTCCATAGCTGCACCGTAGCGCCGTCCGCGGGCAGCGGCACTGTGTCGCGGCCAAATACGTCCAGATACGTACGCCGGATCGCGCGTTGCGACGGATTATTTCCCGTGCGCGGCGGCGGATCGTTGAGCCCATGAACGAAGCAGTATCCGATGGCGGCCGTCGCGGGCCCTCCATGGTGACGCAGGCTGCCTCCTCCGGGCCTGACACACCGATCGCGGTCGTCGTCACCGATCGGCTGACCAAGCGCTACGGCTCCCACACCGCCGTGGACGCCGTGAGCATGAGCGTCCGCCGCGGTGAGATCTACGGTTTCCTGGGGCCCAATGGCGCGGGCAAGACCACCACGTTGCGCATGCTGGTCGGTCTCATCCGTCCGTCGTCCGGCGGGGCGACCGTGCTCGGGCGGCAGCCCGGCGATCCGGAAACCTTGCGCCGCACCGGCGTTCTCATCGAGGGCCCCGGCTTCTACCCCTACCTGTCGGGCCGGGACAACCTGCGCGTCCTGGCCCGTTACCGGGGTGTCGGCGACGACGCGGTCGCCGACGCCCTGGACCGGGTGGCCCTCAGCGCCCGCGGCAAGGACCGGTTCCGCACCTATTCGCTCGGCATGAAGCAGCGCCTCGGTGTCGCGGCCGCCCTGCTGGGCCGCCCCGACCTGCTGATTCTCGACGAACCCACCAATGGCCTGGATCCGGCGGGCATGGCCGAGATGCGCGAGCTCATCACCGGACTCGCCGGCGACGGGCACACCGTGGTGCTGTCCAGCCACCTGCTCAGCGAGGTGCAGGAGATCTGTGATCGCGTCGGCGTCATCTCCGCCGGGCGACTGCTGGTCGAGTCGACGGTGCGCGAATTGCGCGGCACGGCCTCGCTTCTGGTGCGCGCGGAGCCACTGGAGGTGGCCTTCCCGGCAGTGCGCGCGGTGGTGGGGGAGCGGTCGGCGCTGGTGACCGCCAACGGTATTCGTGTCGACGCCGGGGCCGCGAACGCCCCCGTGGTGGCGCGCGCGGTCATCGAGGCGGGCGCGGAGCTGCTCGAGCTGCGCACCGACGAAAAGTCCTTGGAAGAAGTCTTTTTCGAGATGACGGAGACGGCGAAATGACCGACCTGCTGGCCAGCACCCGGGCCGAACTGCTGCGGCTGCGCAAGTGGCCCGCCTTCTGGATCGTGCTCGGCACCTGGATCCTGTTGAATCTCACCTTCGCCTACCTGTTCAACTACCTGGCCTACACCACCGGCAGCACCACCCGCATGTCCAACGGCCTGCCGCGTGAGCTGCTCCTGCAGCAGATGCTGCCGGCGGCCGTGCCGGAGGTGTTCACGCAGGGCATGGCCATGTTCGGCGGGGCGCTCATGCTGGTGCTGGGCGCGCTCGCAGTGGGCAGCGGCTACGGCTGGGGCAGCTGGAAAACCGCACTCACACAGGGGCCTTCGCGGGTGCAGGTGATCGGCGCGGTGGTGCTGAGCCTGGCGGTGACGGTGGTCGGGCTGGTGCTGGCCGCCTTCGTGATCGACACCGGCGTGGCCGCGCTCATCGCCGGCTCCCAGGGCCAGTCCCTGGCGCTGCCGTCGGCCGGCCGGATGCTGCTCGGAATCGGTTCCGGCGCCGCCATTCTGGGCATGTGGACGCTGGCGGGCGCGCTGATCGGGGCGGTCGCCCGGGGTCCCGCGCTGGCGGTGGGCCTGGGCCTGGTGTGGGTGCTGGTGGTGGAGAATCTGCTGCGCGGCGTCGCGGCGATCTTCGCGCCCATCCGGGCCGTCACCGACCACCTGCCCGGCACGGCCGCCGGCTCCCTGGCGGGTTCCCTGCGCACGGTGAGCGGCCCGGCGACCCCCGGTGTCCTGGACGTCCTGGGCCGCGGCGAGTCCCTGCTGGTGCTCGCCGGGTACGTCGTCGTCTTCGCAGCCGGAACGATCTGGCTGATTCGGCGCCGTGACATGGTGTGAGACAGGCGAATACCGCGCGATGCGGCCGTTCACCCGCGCGGTGAGCGGCCGTGTCGTCGGGTCAGCCCGCCGGATCCAGCACGCCGTGCGCGAGTTTCGCCAGGCCCGCGGCGATCTGCCCGGACCCGAGCCCGCGTTCGCGCTGATGCCGGTACACCTCGGCGGCGAGCGGTGCGAGCAGCGGGTCCACGAGTGAATCGGGTTCGGCCACACCGGCTTCGGTGAGCAGGGCGCGTACGTGCACCGCCCAGAACTGATAGGCCCCGGTGCGGAAACGCGCACCGCCGGTCTCCGCGCCGAGCACCAGATGGGCATGGGTGTCCAGCAATTCGACCATCGCCGCGTAGAACGCGGCCAGTCGTTCGGCGGGCGGCGCGCCCGGTCCCAGTGGTGGCTCGCCGCGCAGCAGCTGCTCCTGGAGTGCCCGCTCGTGCTCGTCGAGCAGCGCGACGGCGATGGATCCCACGTCCGGATAGCGCCGGTACAGCGTTCCCCGCCCGACCCCGGCCGCCTTGGCGATGTCGTCCATGGTGACGGTGCGCGGGTCGCGCCCGGCGAACAGTTCCGCGGCTGCGGCCAGCACCTTGGCCCGATTGCGGGCGGCGTCGGCGCGCTCGGCGGGCGCGGACCGGTCGTTGAGCAGTGGCAGGCCGGGGGTGTTCATGCAGCTCACTGTAGCCCTCGGGGAATAAGTGGACAATTTGTCCGGTTGTGGCCTACCGTCGGAGAAGTAAACGGACACAACGTCCACTTGATTGGAGCCTCGACCATGACCGCCCTGCTGCACCTCGACGCCAGCGCCCGCCGTACCTCGGTCAGCCGCGAGCTGAGTGGCGCCTTCGCCACTGCCTGGCGCGCCGAACACCCCGGCGCCACCTACGTTCACCGCGACCTGGCCGCCGAGCCGATCCCGTTCATCGGCGAGGGCTGGACCGAACTGTGCGACCGGGTGCTGGCCCGCGGTCGCACCGATCTCGACCGCCTGGCCGAACTGGCGGATTCCCCTGCGCAGCAGCGGGCCTGGGAGATCGTCGAGCCACTGCTGGCCGAGATCCGCGCCGCCGATGTCGTGCTGATCGGCACGCCGATGTACAACTACTCGATCCCGGCGAGCCTCAAGGCGTGGCTGGATCAGATCACCTTTCCGCGAATGTCGCTGGCCCCCACCCGATTCGTGGTCGTGACCGCGCGTGGCGGCGCGTACTCGCCGGGCGCGCCGAAGGCGATCTACGACTATCAGGAGCGCTACCTCCGCGACTTCTTCGCAGGCCATTTCGCCGTCGACGACACGGTTTTCGTCCATGCCGAGCTGGTGAACTCGCGCCAGGATCCGGCGCTGGCCCACCTGCGCGACGAGCACGACGCCTCCTACGCCGCCGCGCTCGCCACCGCCCGCGCCCTGGGTAAGGAGTACTGAAATGAACTGGCTCGTCCTGGGTTTGGCCGGCGTGGTGGAGATCGCGTGGTCGCAGTCCATCAAGCCGACCCAGAATTTCACCAAGCCGCTGCCGACCCTGCTGTGCTTCGTGCTCGCGGCGGTCGCGGTGTACCTGCTGTCCCACGCCATGCAGTCGCTGCCGGTGGGCACCGCGTACGCCATCTTCACCGGCATCGGCGCGGTGGGCGCGATCGGGCTGGGCATCGTGGTGCAGAAGGACCCGGTGAGCGCGGGCCGGGTGCTGGCGCTGTCGATGATCATCGGCGGCATCGTGCTGGCCCGGGTCACCAATCCCGGGTGAGCGCGGGCCGGGGCGGTATCGTCGCGCCCTATGGACGTTGCGCCCCTGCGGCCACCCGACCTCGCCGCGCGACCGTTCTTCCTGGTCGCGGAACGCATCATGGCGGCCTCGCCCGCCGAGCTCTACCGCCAGTGCACCCAGCAGTTCGGACTCTGGTTCGCCGACCCGGGTTCGATCCTCATGCGCCCGGTGGTGAACCAGCCGTTCTTCTTCACCGCGGGCGGCGGCCACCCGCACTACGGCAGATTCCTGCGCCTGGAACCCGACCGCCTGGTCGAGCTGACCTGGGTCACCGGCGGCACCGAGGGCACGGAAACCGTGCTCACCCTGGAACTTTCGGCGCACGGCGCGGGCACCGCCCTACTCCTCACCCACGCCGGCTTCCCGAACGACGTGACCCGGGAGCGGCACGAGAAGTCGTGGCCGCGGGTGCTCGAGGACTGGGACCACCGCACGGCCGCGGCCGTCTGAGGGATGAACACCGAATGATCGTGAGCCCGCCCCGCTTTCGGGCGGAGTAGGTTCGACCCGTACCGATTTCCCGGGGTTCGGGGGCGTAGCCCCTGAGAGCCTCGAGAGTTGAGTTCTCCCCTCTCACGAAAGGACAGTGATGCCTACACGTAGCGCGCGTACCGCCTGGTCCGGCGGCCTGCAGGACGGTTCCGGTCAGGTCGAGCTGGTCAGCTCGGGTGTCGGCAAGTACGACGTCTCGTTCCCGAAGCGCACCGCCGACGAGGCCGACGGCACCACCAGCCCCGAAGAGCTCATCGCGGCCGCGCACTCCTCCTGCTACGCCATGGCGCTGTCGGCTGAGATCGGCAATGCCGGCGGCACCGTGCAGAGCCTGGACATCACCGCCGACGTGACCCTGGGCCCGGACCCGGCCGGCGGCTTCCGCATCTCCAAGATCAAGCTGACCGTGGCCGGCAAGGCGTCTGGCATCGACGACGCCGGCTTCCTGGCCGCCGCCGAGGCCGCCAAGGCGGGCTGCCCGGTGTCCAAGGCGCTGGCCGGCGTCGACACCATCGAGCTGGCCGCCACCTTCGAGGCGTAACTCGCGAGTTCCCGGCTGACGCTGTCGTCAGCCGGGACCCGGCGCGGGCCGGGGTTGTGGACGATGGCGTTGATCAGGCGTTCTTGCCCGGTACATCGAGGACGACCTCGAACTCCAGCAGCGACGCGCCGGTGGAGACCGGCTTGCGTGCCTCGCCCGCGTGCGCCTCGCGCGCCGGGCCGTCCCGCCACGCCGCGAAGGACTCCTCCGAATCCCACTGCGTGACAACGAAATACCGGTTGTCGCCGGAGACCGGGCGGAGCAGCTGGAAACCCAGGAAACCCGGCGAGTTCTCCACCGCGTGCGCACGGTGCGCGAAGCGCTTCTCCAGTTCGGGGCCCGCGCCCTCCGGAACCTCGATTGCGTTGATCTTGACGACTGCCATGGGTGCGAATGTACTCCGTGCCCGCGACGTATCGTTCGAGGCAATAACCAACTCGGAACACATGGTCGAGGCGATGTTGTACGACGAAGGCGGCGCGGGTGCGCCGATCCTGCTGCTGCACGGATTGATGGGCAGCGCCCGGACCTGGCGGGCGCAGCTGCCGTGGTTGCGCGAATTCGGGCACGTGTACACGTTCGATGCCGCCGGGCACGGACGCCCCGCGCCCGCCGAGCTCACCACCGAGGCGTTCGTGGCCGATCTGGCCGCGGCGACCTCGGACATCGCCGAACCCATGGTGGTGATCGGGCATTCGATGGGCGGACTGCACGGGTGGATGTTCACCGCGGCGCACCCGGAGCGGGTGCGCGCACTGGTGGTCGAGGACATGGCGCCGGACTTCCAGGGACGCACCGCGGAGAACTGGGCGGCCGTGATTTCGGCTTGGCCGCAACCGTTTCCGGACGAGCGGGCCGTGCTGGAATTCTTCGGCCCGGTCGCGGGCCGCTACTTCCTCGACTCGTTCCGGCAGGGCCCCGACGGCTACCGCCTGCACGGTGAGGTCCCGACCTTCCGGGACATCTCGGAGGAATGGGGCGCGCGCGATTTCTGGGCGCAGTGGAAATCCGTGACCGTCCCGGCCCTGCTGATCGAGGGCGAGCACAGCATCACCCCGCCGGGGCAGATGCGCGAGATGGCCGAGCTCCACCCGGATGCCCGCCACGTCGTCATCCCCGACGCCGGTCACCTCGTTCACGACGATCAACCCGCCGCCTACCGGGCCGAAGTCGAGGATTTCCTGCGCCGCGTCCTCGTTTGATGGCGGGTGCCTTCAGTCGGGTGGGGTGGTCGTCGTATGCTCGGCTCGACCCCGACTCCTGACGGATGGTGACCAACGATGATCGACTTCTCGATTCCCGCCGACCTTGCTGCCGAACGCGATCGGGTTCGCCGGTTCGTCATCGACAAGATCGTGCCCTTCGAGCGTGATCCGCGCCTGACCGCGCACGGCCCCGACGACGAGCTGCGGCAGGAACTGGTCGAACTGGCCCGCGCCGAGAAGCTGCTCACCATCCAGGCCCCGGTCGAGCTGGGCGGGCGCGGCCTGACCCACCTCGAGCAGGCCGTGCTGTACGAGGCGGCCGGCTGGTCCACCCTCGGCCCCGTCGCCATGAACTGCGCCGCGCCCGACGAGGGCAATATGTTCCTGCTCTCCAAGATCGCGAATCCGGAACAGACGCAACGCTTCCTGCAGCCGGTGATCGACGGCCACCAGCGCAGCGTCTTCGCCATGACCGAGCCGGGCGGCGCCGGCTCCGACCCCAACCAGCTCGCCACCGAGGCCACCTTCGACGGCGAGAACTTCACCATCAACGGCCGCAAATGGCTGATCACCGGCGCCGACGGCGCCAAGACCTGGATCATCATGGCGCGCTTGGCCGCCAACCCGCACCTGCCCGAGGGCCCCACCCTGTTCCTCTGCGACGGCGACGCGCCCGGGATCGTGATCGAACGCGTCATGAACACCATGGACCGCAACTACGTCGGCGGCCACGCAGTGGTGCGCTTCGACAACCTGGTGCTGCCCAGGGAATCCGTGCTGGGCGAGACCGGCCAGGCGCTGCGCTACGCCCAGTTGCGGCTGGCCCCGGCCCGCCTCACCCACTGCATGCGGTGGCTGGGCGCGGCCGAGCGGGCGCAGGCCATCGCGGTCGACTACGCCAAGACCCGTACCGCCTTCGGCAAGCCCATCGGCGAGCATCAGGGCGTGTCGTTCATGTTGGCGGACAACGAGATTGCGCTGCACCAGTGCCGCCTGACCATCTGGCACGCGTGCTGGCTGATGGATCAGGGCCACAAGGCCCGCCACGAATCCTCCATCGCCAAGTCCTACGTCTCCGAGGAGCTGTTCAAGGTCACCGACCGCTGCGTCCAGGTGCTCGGCGGCATCGGCATCTCCGACGAGACCGTGGTCGAGATGATCTTCCGCGACATGCGCGCCTTCCGGCTCTACGACGGCCCGACCGAGGTGCACAAGTACGCCATCGGGCGGCAGATCCTGCGCGGCTGAAAGCCCGGTCTGCCCAGTCGGACCGGCCTTCGGTGGGCGAACCCCCATGGTTCGCGGCGCGTCTCGTTCTGGACTGCGCTCCGCCTCCCCGCGCTTGGAGCGGGGGAGCGAAGCGGAGGAGCGGAGGGAGGGAAGAACGAGACCTCCAGCGCCGCGAACCCGCCCGGAGCGGAGCGGAGGGCAGATCAAACACAGAGGGCATAATCTTCCAGCATGAGTTCGGAATTGCACGTGGACGTCTCCGGCGGCGTCGCCGTGCTCACGCTCAATCGGCCCGCCCAGCAGAACGCCCTGACCCCGGCCATGGCGTCGGAACTCGGTGCGTCGCTGCGCCGCTGCGACGAAGACGACGCGATCGGCGCGGTCGTCATCACCGGGACCCCGCCCGCGTTCTGCGCGGGCGCGGACCTGTCGCTGAAGGTCGGCGAGGTCAACGGCCTGATCGATCCGCCGCCGTTCCGGATCCGGAAACCGGTCATCGCGGCGGTGAACGGGCACGCGGTGGGCATCGGCCTGGAGATCGCGCTGCAGTGCGACCTGCGCTATGTCGCCCGCGACGCGGTGTACGCGCTCAACCAGGTTCGCCGCGGCGCGCTCGCCGACGGGTTCGCGCACTGGACCCTGCCCCGCCTGATCGGCAGCGCCCGCGCCGCGGACCTGCTGCTCACCGGCCGCACCTTCGACGGAGACGAGGCGTACTCGCTGGGCATCGCCAATTCCTGCCTGCACGCCGCCGAGGTGCTGCCCACCGCCCTCGAGGTGGCCCACGACATCGCCCACGGTTCGGCCCCGCTCCCGGTGGCCCTGTCCAAGCGCCTGCTGTGGGAGGCCCCCACCATGGCCCCGGAAACCGTGGGCCGCTTGGAAAGCGAGCTCAACGGCTACGTCGCCAAGAGCACCGACGGCGGTGAGGGCGTCGCGGCCCTCAAGGACCGCCGTCCGCCCAAGTGGACCGGCAGCGTCAGTGGCGAATGGCCCGCCTGGGATGCCGTGACCGGTGGCGAGCGCCTGCCCGGTCTGGACTGACCCGGGCCGTTCGGCCGGACCTGAGCGGGCCGTTCGGCTAGGCGCGCCCGCTGATGACCATCAGCAGGAAGATGCAGGCGAAGACCACCATCAGGCAGGTCCCGATGACGCCGAGGACATAGCCCACCAGGACCTGCACCCGGCCACCGAAGCGGCCCCCGCCCTCCTCGATCTCGTTCAGCGCGCGCCGTCCGAGCGCCCAGGCGACGGGACCCAGCGCGCCGCAACAGAACACGCTGAGCGCACCCAGCAGCAGGACGGCCGTCGCATGCTCATGCTCGACAGGGGATCCGAGGGGCGGCTGATCGAAGACCACCGCCCGAGTTTACGGGCGGAAGCCCCGCGGCGGCAGGCTGACGCGCGGTGTTCGCTTGCGCCGCTTGGATATCGAGGCTCGATAGCCCCGATATGCGGTGGTCGAGTGACCGAATCAGGCCCGGCGCTGCCGCGCCACCTCGGCCAGCACCACGCCCGCCGCCACCGAGGCATTGAGCGACTCGACCGGACCCGCCATCGGAATGCTCAGGATCGAATCGCAGGTCTCGCGCACCAGGCGCGACAAGCCCTTGCCCTCCGAGCCGACCACGATGACCGTCGGTGCGCTGCCGTCGAATTCGTCGAGGGTGGTGTCGCCGCCCGCGTCGAGGCCGACGATCTGGTAGCCCTTGTTCGCCCAATCCTTCAGCGTGCGAGTCAGATTCGTGGCCCGCGCGACCGGAAGCCGCGCTGCCGCACCCGCACTGGTGCGCCATGCCACCGCGGTGACACTGGCGCTGCGCCGCTGCGGGATCACCACACCCTGGCCGCCGAAGGCCGCCACCGAGCGGATGACCGCACCCAGATTGCGCGGATCGGAGATATTGTCCAGCGCCACCAGCAGCGCCGGCTCGCCCGAGTTGTGCACCCGGTCGACCAGATCGTCCGGATGGGCGTACCGGTACGGCGGCACCTGCAGCGCCATGCCCTGATGCATGCCGTTGTGGCTCATCTTGTCCAGGTCGGTGCGCGGCACCTCCAGGATCGAGATACCGATCTCCGCGGCCGTCTTCACCGCCTCGCTGAGCCGGTCGTCGTTCTCGGCGCCATTGGCGACATAGAGCGCGGTGGCGGGCACACCCGCGCGCAGGCACTCCACCACCGGGTTGCGGCCGAGCACCAGCTCCGGACCCTCGTTGTCCTTGCGGCCCGCGATGGGCCGGGCCGCATTGCGCGACCGGGTGGTGGCGGCCGACGTCTGCGCCTTGGCCTTCGCCTTGGCGCGCTTCGCGGCCGGGTGGTAGACGCGGTCCTCGGCCTTGGGCGTCGCGCCCTTGCCCTCGAGCCCGCGGCGGCGCTGCCCGCCCGACCCGACGGTCTGCCCCTTCTTGGTGCCTGACTTGCGCGTCGCCCCGCGTCGCTGGGAATTGCCTGCCATCACTTCGCCTTCCGTATTTCGCGGGTATCCCGCCTCGGCCCGGCCGCGGGACGAACCCGCTCACGGTCGATCATGCGGGAAACCTGCCTCCGGTCGGCGCAGCGAACGGCTGCGCCCCTGTCTGAACTTTCGCGCTGCCCAAGAGCAGCGCCTCCGGCCGGCCACGAGCCGCGCGGCATTGCCGGAGGGACGCTACGAATTGTGCCCCACGCTGGGTCGCCGCCCCGAATTCGGTGCGCTCCGCCACACCGCGCGAGCGAGCCCGCGCGGTATTCGGGCGACCCGACGCGGTATTCGAGCTATACGGGTTCCGCCGATGCGGAACCGGTTACTTCTTCTCCTTGGCCAGGGACCACTCCGCGCCCTGCGGCGTGTCGGTGACCTCGACGCCCGCGGCCGAGAGCCGGTCGCGGACCGCGTCGGCGGTGGCCCAGTCCTTGTCGGCGCGCGCCTGCTGCCGCCGCTGCAGTTCCGCGCCGATGAGCACATCGAGCGCGGCGATGGCGGCGGAATTGTCCGCGGGCGCGGCCCAGTGCTCGTCGAGCGGATCCACACCGAGGATGCCCAGCATGGCCCGAACCTGCCCGGCCAGCATGCGCGCGCCCGAGAGGTCACCCGCGTCGAGCGCCTTGTTGCCCTCGGTCACCACGCCGTGAAGCGCGGCCAGCGCCTGCGGAACTCCGAGGTCGTCGTTCAGCGCGTCCCCGAAGGCCGGGGTCCAGGTGCCGACCGGAACCTGGCCCGTGCGCTCGGCCACCCGCAGCACGAAGGCCTCCAGCCGCTGGTACCCGGCGGCCGCCTCGGTCAGTGCCTGATCGGAATACTCGATCATGGACCGGTAGCTCACGCTGCCCAGGTAGTAGCGCAGCTCGACCGCGCGCACCCCGACCCGTTCCAGCACGTTGGGAATGGACAGCACATTGCCCAGCGACTTGGACATCTTCTCGCCGCCCATGGTCACCCAGCCGTTGTGCAGCCAGTAGCGGGCGAATCCGTCCCCGGCCGCGCGCGACTGCGCGATTTCGTTCTCGTGGTGCGGGAAAACCAGATCCATTCCGCCGCAATGAATATCGAATTCCGGTCCGAGATAGAACTCGGCCATGGCGGAGCATTCCAGATGCCAGCCCGGGCGACCCGGACCCCACGGCGACGGCCAGCTGGGCTCACCCGGTTTGGCGGCCTTCCACAGCGTGAAGTCGCGCGGATCCTTCTTGCCCTGGCCCGCGCTCTCGCCCTGGTGCACGTCATCGAGCTTGTGCCCGGACAACTTTCCGTAGTCCGGGAAGCTCAGCACGTCGAAATAGACATTGCCCTCGGAGGCGTAGGCGTGGCCGCGTTCGATGAGCCGCTCCATCATCCCCACCATCTGGGTGATGTGCCCGGTGGCGCGCGGCTCGCCGGACGGCGGCAGCACGCCCAGCGTCTCGTAGGCGCGGTCGAAGGCGCGCTCGTGGGTCGCGGCCCACTCCCACCACGGGCGGCCGTGCTCGGCGGCCTTGTTCAGAATCTTGTCGTCGATATCGGTGACATTGCGAATGAAGGCGACGTCGAAATCATTGGCGGCCAGCCACCGTCGGAGCACATCGAAGGCGACGCCGCTGCGCACGTGCCCGATGTGGGGTTCCCCCTGAACGGTCGCGCCGCACAGGTACACCGAGGCTTTGCCAGGGACCAGCGGCGTGAATTCACGCAGGGTCCGCGTCTCGGTGTCGAAAAGGCGCAGAGTCACGACAGAGCATCCTAGCTGTTGGGAAATGGGCGGATGACGGGTGCGTCAGGCGCGACAACACAGCAGCGCGGTGGCGACCGCCGCCACACCCTCGCCGCGGCCGGTGAGGCCCAATCCGTCGGTCGTGGTGCCGGACACCGAGACCGGCGCACCCAGAATCTCGCCCAGCACCTGCTGCGCCTCGGCCCGTCGCGGGCCGATTTTCGGGCGATTCCCAATTACCTGTACAGCCGCATTGACAATTGTGAATCCGGCCTCGTCGAGCAGACGGCGGACTTCTTTCAACATGGCCGCGCCGGACACGCCCGCCCATTCCGGGCGACCCGTGCCGAAAACCGCACCCACATCGCCCAGTCCGGCGGCCGACAGCAGCGCGTCGCACAGCGCGTGCGCCGCGACATCACCGTCGGAATGTCCCGCGCAGCCGCTGTCGCCCTCGAACAGCAGGCCCGCCATCCAGCAGGGCCGGCCGGATTCGACGGGGTGCACATCGCTGCCGATGCCGGTGCGCAGGGCCATGGGATCCATCACGGGGCGATCACCGCTTCGCGTGTCGTGTCCAGCCCACCTGCGGTGTCCGCCGTATCACGGCGCGCGGCAAGGGTATTGGCGAGGACCAGGTCCAACGGCGTAGTGATCTTGAAAGCCAGGGCGTCACCGAGCACCGTGTGAACGGTCGCACCCAGCATTTCCACCAACCCCGCGTCATCTGTCGCCTGTGTACCCACAGCGTAGGCGGCGCGCAGCAGCGCGGCATCGAAGCCCTGCGGAGTCTGGATGGCACGCAGCCCGGATCGATCCGGGGTACCCGTCACGGCGCCGGTCGTGTCCACGGACTTGATGGTGTCGGTCACCGGCAGCGCGGGCACCACGGCCCGCGCGCCCGCGCGCAGCGCCTCCACCACGCGGGTGACGAGCGCCGGGGGAGTCAGGGCCCGGGCGGCGTCGTGCACCAGCACCAGGGTGGCATCGGGCGCGGCCGCGAGACCGGCCCGCACCGAATCGGTGCGCTCGGCCCCGCCCGCGACGACGTGCACGGGCACGTCGGAAGCGGGCAGCAGGGCGCGGGTCTCGGCGACGAGTTCGGCGGGCACCATAACCACAACGTCGTCGACCGACCCGGAATCGATCAGTCCCTGGACCGCCCGAGTGAGCATGGGACTGCCGCCGACGTGGACGAACGCCTTCGGCTTGTTCTCACCGAGACGCACGCCCATGCCGGCGGCAGGAACCAGAGCGACGACACGACTGCCGTCGCCGGGTGTAGTTTTCACGGTCAGGAGGCCGCTGCGAGAACCTCGTCGAGCAGGGTCTCGGCCTTGACGTCGTCGGTACCTTCCGCGAGCGCGAGCTCACCGACGAGAATCTGGCGGGCCTTGGCCAGCATCCGCTTCTCACCGGCGGACAGGCCGCGGTCCTGCTCACGACGCCACAGGTCGCGGACGACCTCGGCCACCTTGTTCACATCGCCGGAGGCGAGCTTCTCGAGGTTGGCCTTGTAACGGCGGGACCAGTTGGTCGGCTCTTCGGTGTGCGGAGCCCGCAGCACCTGGAAGACCCGGTCCAGGCCTTCCTGCCCAACGACGTCGCGGACGCCGACATACTCGGCATTCTCCGCGGGAACCCGAACGGTCAGGTCGCCCTGTGCGACCTTCAGGACCAGATACTCCTTTTGTACACCCTTGATGGTGCGGGTTTCGATAGCTTCGATCAGCGCCGCTCCGTGGTGGGGGTAAACGACGGTGTCTCCGACCTTAAAAATCATGTGTCCCGTGCCCCTTTCGATGTTCACAGTTTAACATGCGACTCGGTAACGGCGCGATCAACGGCGCAGGTCAGGGCCACAACGGAGCGGCGGCGGGGGTTGACAGAACGGGAATCGTGTGCATCCCGTTGTGGCATAAGGGGATAGCGCATCGCATCGTTCGCGCGCATATGCGAGTGCGTACTTCGCATACGCGACCGAGCGCCCTCTCATAAACATCAATGCATCACTCCAGAAGTCGTCTCCGAATCGTTGTCAGGGCCCCTGACACATCCCGCCCGGTCGTTCTGTGAGATGCCGCGCTCGCGCCGGGCCGTCGCGGCGGGCGCACGCCACGCGCACGCGACACCGCCCGCGTGTAGAGCGGGGGGAGGGACGCATTACTCTCTTTGACTACTACTCTCCATAGTGGAGTTAGCCCGGTCGACATGGAGGACCCCGTGACTGCCCTGAAAGCCACCACTGCGTCGAAGTCGCGGCGGCGTGCCGTGACAGTTGCTGCACTCGCTGCGGGTGCGGTGCTCGCGCTGTCGGGTTGCGGCGCCGGTCAGGTCTCGCAGACCGCCACCCAGGTCGCCGCCGTCAACGGCAACACTGCCAATGTCGGCTCCATCGCGCTGCGCGACGTGCGCTTCCTGCTCCCGCAGACCGAGGAGTACAACAACGCCAAGGGCGGCAAGGCCGTGCTGGCCTTCAGCGCCGTCAACCTCAGCGACAGCAAGGCCGACGAACTGGTCAGCATCAGCACCGACCTGGGCCAGGTCAAGATCGCCGACAAGATCGAGATCAAGCCGTCCAGCACCGTCGTAGCCGACAAGCCGACCGCCAAGGACGCGGCCGCCGCGGCCGCCGTGCACGAGCAGAACGCCGGCGAGCCCGCCTCCGACAAGGTCACCGACCCGAACGCCAAGCCCGTCCTGATCGAGGTCACCGGCCTCACCAAGGACGTCACCCCGGGCCTGACCTACCCGCTGACCTTCGTCTTCAAGGAGGGCGGCACCGTCGTCGTCAACACTCCCGTCGACGCCGGCCCGAACAACCCGCGCCAGGAGCCCGCGAAGCAGGAAAAGGGCGGCGAGCACTGAGCTCCCGCTAGAGCACCTGACCGCGCCCGCCCCCACAAATCGGGGCGGGCGCTGTTGCATCCGATCATCCCGGAGGTTCGCGGCCGTCTCGATTCTGGACTGCGGCTGGAATAGACCTCCGCCTTGGAGCGGGGGAGCGAAGCGGAGGAGCGGAGGAGGGAAGAATCGA